>CAZEUL010000008.1:107277-131575 GCA_964514725.1 uncultured Rikenellaceae bacterium | reverse complement strand
CAACTCTGTGGTTAGAAACAAACCATGCTGCTATCATAAAAACATTTTCGTAAATAATAGATAATCAATTTAATAACAATAACCGTGTTACTCCGTGAAAAACTCTGTGCAACTCTGTGGTTAGAAACAAACCATGCTGCTATCATAAAAACATTTTCGTAAATGACAGATAGTCAATTTATTAACAATAGCCTTCAAAAACTATTGAAACATATTGAATTTCGTGACTATAAAGGATACGATCCATACGATGCATTAAAATCACCTCTGTTCAGACTACCCTTATTAAGATCAAATAAGTCCTTACGTTTTACTGCCCAACAACTTGTTAAACGTCTTCCCTTCAATATCCGCCCCCTTCTTGCTGTTCCAAAAGGGTATAATCCCGTTACTCTCGGATTATGTCTCCAGGGATACCTTTATATGGCGCAGGGCACGGAGCAAAGGGCACAGACCATTGGCACTGACCGACGAAGGTCGCAGACACTGACCGACGGAGGAGCCTCAGTGAGCGTCAGTGGCTCAGTGCACAGTGCACAGAGTATGGGAAATACCGGCTCCACAAAAAATATATCAGATCAGGAGCAAAGGGATTATTATTTAGATAAGATAAAATTTCTTATTTCAGAATTAAAGAACGTTACATCACCTGGATACAGTGGAGCCTGTTGGGGTTATGACTTTCCGTGGGAGGCCCGATACGCTTCCATTCCTGCATACCAGCCAAATATTGTTGCAACCGGTATAATTACAAACGCTTTATTCATTACGTACAAGTTATCAGGAAATCCTGACTGTGCTGAACTGGTAAATAGTTCGGCACAGTTTGTTTTAAGTGACCTTAAAAGAACATATTTTGGAGATTATTTTATTTTTTCCTATTCACCGTTCGACCATCAGCAGGTGCTGAATGCATCAATGAAAGCTGTAAGGATACTCGCTCAGGCATATTCAGTTTCAGGAGATGAAAACCTCAGAAAAGAGGCGGAAAAAGCTGCAGGATTTGTTGCATCAAGGCAGAGATCAGACGGATCATGGCCCTATTCGCTTGCATCAACCGGTGACTGGACAGATAATTATCATACAGGGTATGTCCTGGAATGTCTGGATGAATACTCACGGCTTTGCGGTGACAGGCAGTTTGAGGATAATATAAGATCGGGGTACCTGTTTTACAGAAATAATTTTTTTACCGGAGAGGGTAAACCCAGGTTTTATGCGGGCAGAGAATGGCCGGTTGACTGCACCGCAGCGGCACAGAGTATAATTACTCTTTGCAGGTTTGGAGATATGGAGATGGCAAAAAAAGTTGCTCTTTATACTATACGTAACATGCAATCGCCCGAGGGAGGGTTTTATTTCAGGAAGTATTGTTACGGCACTAACAAAACCATCTTTATGCGCTGGAGCAATGCATGGATGATGGCAGCTCTTGCAAGATTGCTGTTTGAAATAAATAAAATTTAACCACGGAGTTGCACGGAGTTAAAGAGGAGTTTCACGGAGTTATAGCACACATCATAAGATTACTCTTTTAATACCATCTTTTAAAGACACCACATTGAAATTAATGAGGAATCCGATTTTGCATTGTGCCAACTTCATGTAAGTCATCAGCTGTGCAAGATGAACCGGATTTAAAGTATCAACGGATTTAACCTCCAGGATTATTTTATCATCAACAAATAAATCGATCCTATAGCCCAATTCGAGTCTTTTTTCTTCGTAAACAAGTGGCATAGGTTTTTGCTTGATTACGAAAAGGCCTGATTTTTTAAGCTCGTAATAAAGACATTCCTCATAAGCTGACTCAAGCAGGCCTGGTCCCAGTTTGGAATGAACTTTATATGCACAACGCAAAATAGAACCGGTTAGTTCCTGGTACAAAAAATCCATGTTTTGAAATATTAGCGAGACTGACCAAAGATACACGATTTTTATTTGTTAATTGAAAAACATAGTATAGTATTTTAACCACAGAGTAACACGGAGTTTATCACGGAGTAACACAGTTCATTATTAAGCTGTGAAACTCTGTACAAAACTCTGTGCAACTCCGTGGTAAAAAAAAGGCTTCATCATGAAGATCCTATTCTACATGGGACATCCTGCACATTACCACCTTTTTAAGAATGTGATTGCTGAGCTTTCCGGGAGAGGCCATAAGGTTGACATCCTCATAAAAAAGAAGGATATACTTGAAGACCTTCTGCAGAGAAGCGGCATGAAATACCACAATATTCTCCCCGAAGGCCGGAAAGACAGCAA
Source organism: uncultured Rikenellaceae bacterium (assembly GCA_964514725.1). Lineage (GTDB taxonomy): Bacteria > Bacteroidota > Bacteroidia > Bacteroidales > VadinHA17 > LD21. The sequence goes on along the minus strand of CAZEUL010000008.1, from coordinate 129,307 downwards.
AATGGGCATTGCAGCAGGAATACTTAAACGCGACTGGAGACTTTTTAAATTTTGCCTGCAGAACCGCCCCCAGCTGATGATAGGCACAAGTGTCGAGATTGGACATGTGGGAACGGTTTTAAGAATACCATCCCTTAATGTTAATGAAGATGATGCCTCTGCTGTTCCGCTTTATGCAAAACTCAGCTATCCATGGTCAACATGTATTGTATCACCATCCGCATGCAATAACGACAGGTGGGAAAGGAAATCTGTCAAGTATAATGGTTATCATGAACTTGCATATCTTCATCCGGATCATTTTAAACCCTCTGAAGATATTGTCAGAAAATATATCCCCGGCGGTAAACCATATTTCCTTATGAGGTTTTCCGGACTTAATGCGTATCATGACAGGAGTTCAGGAGGGATAAGTAATCAGCTGGCATTAAGAATTATAGAAATTCTGAAACCTTTCGGAGATGTTTACATAACATCTGAAAGAAAGCTAAATGAAGACCTGGAGCAATACAGGTTGAATATTGACCCTCTTGAGATACATCATATTATTGCATTTGCTTCGATGTTTATTGGCGACAGTCAGACCATGGCAGCTGAGGCAGGAGTTCTGGGTGTTCCGTTTGTAAGGTTCAATGATTTTGTCGGGAGGATCGGATATCTTAATGAACTGGAGAACAAATATCAGCTTGGGTTTGGCATACTTACGGGCGAAGCAGACAGGCTGTTAAGAACAGTCAATGAGCTTGTTAGCATGCCGGATATCAGGGAAGAATGGCGATCAAGGCGGAGAAGAATGCTTGAGGACAAAATAAATGCAGCCGGGTTTATTACGAATTTTATTGAAAATTACTCTGAAAGATAATATGTTAAAAATTTCACAGGAAAGAAGCGAAAGGTATGAGAAGATATACCGTTATGTTTTCTGGACAGGCTATTTTGCTGTCCTTATAGCTGCTTTTCTTCCTATAAGTGTAAGTACAAGAAAGATACATCTGGGCCCCGATGTATTTGAAGTACGTCTTGATCATCTGCTGCATTTTACAGTATATTTTCTAATAGGCCTGTATTTTCTCGCCGGTAAGGTATTCGGCCTGAAACTATTTGAGTCAAAGCCGGCAGGGAAATTCCTTGTAAGCATTCTACTGCTTGCGGTTGTCACAGAGCTAATTCAGATATGGGTTCCGTCAAGGTCCTTTAATATTTTCGACATGCTTTCAAATGCAATTGGAGTTATTTCTGGTGTGCTGATTGCCGGAATTGTAAAATTCAAAGTGTCATCCCGACGCGTAGCGGAGGGAACTCAAAAAAGCAGATAGATTATTTCTAAATCGGCAACCTGAGGATTCGGATCCCCTTCTTAACCATGATGGGGATTTTTTTTGCAATTAAGCGTAAGCAGGGCGGCCTAACCCCTGTGGTGCAAAATATTATTCAAAGTACTGCGTTAATAACATTGTTCTAACTGTTAAAAAGTTGCCAACGGATATTGAGCTTATAATATGCAAATTTATACTTGCTGATCTGTCTGCTGACTGATTTTATTTTCTTGTTTATTATACCTGAAAATGGAACCCTGCAATAACCATCATAAAAAATTATCTTTTATTAAAAAGAAAGTTGGTTATTTATTTTTAATATTATTTTTTTTATGCATTTTTCATCAAGCTAAAGGCCAAGCTCCATCATGGTTAGCAGGGCTACCTTCTGTGCCTGCCACAGGCCCTTTGACAATCACTACCAACTATGGAATTAATATGAATGGGACAGTTTATATACTGGCATACAACTATTTTACCAGTACTGTTTTTTCTGGATCGGATGTGAAGTCAAGAGCCCTTATGGGTGTTGGAAGTGGAAGAGTTATTGCTATAGCGATACCGGTAACGGCTGGAAGTTCACTACAAAGGATCTTTGATGTTATAAATGCTAATACTAACCATACTATTTATTTTGCTGCAGAAAGCAGCAGCGGGGTGATTCAGGCTAATTCAGTAAGGATATATGCCACCACCCTTCCCTGTCCCAAGATCGACATACTTACAGGATTCTCCCAGCCAACAATCTGTGTTACTCAGGGAGCAACTGCCCGTTTCAACGTCGCTGTCGACCCTGATCCCCTGGTCTCGGGAATCCTCAAGGGAACAACCTGGTACTTCGACTGGGGCGACGGTACAACAGCAACATATACATCAGCTTCAGATAACGATATTCCACCACTACTCGCCTACAGAACACATACCTATACAACAGTTACAAACTGTAACTACATATTTTCAAATACAGTCCGCAATCCGTGCGGGGAAACCCGCTCTGTTCAGTATGTTGCAGTAGTGCACGGCAGAGACATTCCGGCAGACGGAGATGGAATGTTGAGAATTGTAAATAATGCCAACGGCAGTTCAGTGATCCAGGTGTGCGAAGGCACCCAGACGGTCATAACACTTCGCGACAACAGCATCTGGAACTGCCAGAACCCTGTCCTTCCGGGCGGATTTGCCGCTGTACCCAACACCGATCCAAGAAATATAGAATGGCTCTATGGGCGGGACCCTTCCGGTGCAATTTTCAACACGATAAACGGTACTGTTACTATAGCATCCTTAGGAAACGCTCCACAAACCAGCGGCCGTATATCTCCGACTCCTTACGGACCTTCTTCATTAAGTCAGGCAATTACAATACCCGCTACATGCCAGGCAGGCCAATATTTCAGAGTATACCTGAAAAACTGGAACAAATGCAACTGGGAAGATCCTGATTTTGTTTCAACTTATGTCGACATTAATGTTGTAGCTGCTCCACCGGCTCCGACTGCCCCAAACAAAACAATATGCTTCGGAGGAAACAGGACCCTTTCTGTTACCAGCACTCCTGTCGGACAGATAAGATGGTACTCCAACTCAACCCTGACCACTTTGGTCGGGACAGGCATTAATTATACTCCCTCTCAGACTGCAGTTGGCAGCTATAATTTCTGGGTAGTAGACAGATCAACAACCGGATTGCGCTGTCAGAGTGCCGCAACACAAGTTACCCTTACAATAAACCCGATCCCTTTAAAACCCTCAATTAACCATCCAGCGAAAAATGATATCTGCTTCGATGGAGGAATAACCACCTATACTATGACAGCCGTTCCTGTAACACCTCCTGCAATAACTTCATATCAATGGTACAAGGATGGTGTTGCAATACCCGGCGAAACATCACAGACGATTGTTTTAAGCCAGCCTTCACATACGGGATCCTATACAGTATCAACAATAGGTGTACCTCCTTCAAATTGCCCAAGCCCTCAATCAGACCCCTGGTATGTGACAGTCCATACTCTTTCAAACCTTACAAATCCTGTTCCGGTTACTATCTGCCAGAATCAGACAGCTGTTTTTTCAGCTTTCACAACCGATGAAGTTCAGAACTGGCAATGGGAAGTCAGCACAAACGGAGGCGCCAGCTTCTCAACAGTTGGAAATGGTCCACCTTACAATGGGTTCAATACCAATACTCTGACCATTACGAATCCACCTCCGTCATTTAATGGATATTTATACAGGGTTGAAATAAAAACTCCTCCCGGGCAGGGTGGATGCGCATTTAAGTCAGCTTCAGCAAGACTGACGGTTGATGCCTTACCAACTGCCAGTGCCGGTTCTTCGATTAATATCTGCAGCAATACTCCCCTGAATCCGATATACATGACGGGAGCCACAGCTGGTGGTACCTTTACATCGGATATATGGTCAGGAGGAGCGGGCCTTGGTACATGGACCCAGAACAGTAATCCGGCACTTGCTTATTTTACTCCATCAGTGCCCAGCGGAACTTTCACGGCAACATTAACTGTGACCGGTACGGCAGCATGCTCAGGAGTGAATGCAACAAGTACAAGGATCATTTCATGGAGTCAGACACCGACCGCCCAGGCAGGCTCCAATATTTCGCGGTGCAGTTCCAATCCACTTGCCCCTATTGCCATGACAGGGGCTGTAGCAGGAGGCAGCTTTGGTTCAGCCACATGGACAGGAGGTTCGGGACTTGGATCATGGTCTCAGAACACTACGGATCCGGCATTGGCAACCTTTACTCCAAGCACCTCAAGCGGCTCATTTACAGCTACTCTCACTGTTTATGGCAAAGATGGATGTACAGGTACAAATCCTACCAGTACAAGAACCATAACCTGGGGGCAGACACCTGTTGCGGATGCCGGTCCTGACATAGAACGATGTGACCTTAATCCCCTTGCAAACATAACAATGACAGGTGCTTCAGCAACAGGTACCTATATAAATGCCACATGGACAGGAGGAGGTGGACTTGGCGTTTGGACTCAGAATCCAAATCCTGCCCTTGCAACATTCAGACCAACAACTAACTATGGAAGTTTTACTGCCCGGCTATCTCTGACCGGAACAGGAGCATGCACAGGTTCAAACTCAACAGACACACGGGTAATTTCTTGGAGTTTTGCTGCTACGGCCAATGCCGGACCAGACCAGTCTATATGTGCAAATGCCAATGTTGTGCTGGCCGGAAGCATTGGAGGAAGCGCAACCTCAGCAACCTGGACCGGCGGTACCGGGACATTTAATCCCAATAATACTACCCTGAATGCCACCTACACTCCTAGCCAGGCAGAGAGAGATGCCAATTCTGTAACGCTTATTCTTAGGACGAATGACCCGGATGGTATATGTCCAGCTGCAACAGATGACATAACCATAGCAATTGGTACAAAGCCTACGGCTGCAACACTGACCTCAAGCGGAGACGCATGCTTCGGGGCTGGAGCAAGCTGGATCAATATATCTATAACCGGAGGCGCTTCACCTTATACAATCAGCTACAGACTGAACGGGTCCAATATGCCTGATATCACAAATTATACCAATGGTACAAACCGCAGCCTGGGTGTTCTTGCTGTTGGTAGCTATACATACGAAATAACATCGATCCGTGATAATTGCGGTAATATTCTGAATACCAATTTACCAGGACCGCATACAATCCGTATTTATCAGAATCCTGTTGCAAATGCCGGGTCCGATCAGGCTCTTTGCGGAGTATTAAGCGCAAATCTCTCAGCCATCCCAAGTGTTGGAACAGGAACATGGACCCTTGTAAGTGGTCCGGGAACAGTGTCTTTCAGCCCGAACGCAAACTCTCCCACAGCAACAATTACTGTAAGCACCTATGGTGTATATGTTCTTAGATGGACAGAGGTAAACGGCGGCATTTGTTCGAGCTTCTCGGAGAAGGCCGTTTCATTTGAACGCTCTGCAAATGCAGGTCCGGCACAGAATCTTTGCGGTACACTTTCGGCAACTCTGGCCGGGAATGCACCGGCTGTGGGTACAGGTACCTGGTCTCTTGTCTCAGGTCCGGGAACTGTTGGATTCACTCCCAATGCACAAACTCCGGGAGCGACAGCAACGGTTTCAACATACGGAGCATACACATTCAGATGGACTATTTCCAACGGAGGTTTTTGCAGCACCAGTCAGACTGTTGTAATAGGTTATAATCCTTCAGGGCAGGTTAATCAGCCGACAAATCTTGTTGTATGTAATGGTGCATCTGTTACTCCTGCCGTTTTCACCACCACCAATACTGGTGGAACGACCACCTATGCATGGACCAACGATAATTCAACCATTGGGCTTGCTGGTTCCGGAACAGGTAATCTGCCAACTTTTACAGCAAACAACCCTGATACGATACCTGTAACAGCAACAATAACTGTTACGCCTACTTTTACAAATGGACCATTGAATTGTCCGGGTCCATCAGTCACATTTACAATCACAGTTAATCCAACCGCACAGGTAAACCAACCAGCAAACAGAATTGTGTGCAACGGTTCTTCCGTATCAGTTGCATTCAGCACAATGAACGATATAGGTACAACGACATACTCATGGACAAATAATAATATAGCAATTGGTCTTGGCGCCAGCGGAAACGGAAACATTTCTTTCACTGCTTCAAATAGTACAAATTCGCCAATAACCGGAACCATAACTGTCACTCCTCTCTTCGCCAATGGAGGGATAAGCTGTACAGGTCCTCCACGGTCTTTTACAATTACGGTCAATCCAAACGGGCAGGTAAACCAACCGGCGAATTTGTCGGTTTGTAATGGTGCCGGCACAACTGTAACATTTACGACTCTTAACACTAACGGAACAACAACCTATTCATGGTCAAATAACAATACTGCAATTGGTCTTGGTGCTTCAGGAGGTACCGACAGTTTCACATTTACAGCAACAAACTCCGGCACAGTTCCTATATCTGCGACAATTAGCGTCACTCCTACATTTACCAACGGAACCATAAGTTGCCAGGGAACAACAAGAACGTTTACAATTACCGTTAATCCTACTCCGGTTCTTACAACACCGCTTGCACTACCCGATATATGCAGCAACACAGTTTTTAGCTATGCACCGGCCAGTTCAACGGCAGGAACATCATTTGACTGGGTCAGAGGAGTGGTCGCAGGGATAACCCCTGCCGGTCCGACATCAGGATCGGGAAATGTGAATGAAACTCTAAGAAATCTTACAAATACGACACTTGGGGTAACATATCAGTATACACTCAGGGCCAATGGATGCAGTAACATCCAGAATGTAAATGTTAATGTAAAACCCGAACCGGTAATAACAGCGGGACAGACAGCTACTGTATGTTCAAGGAATACCGTAAGTCATCACATCAATCTTAATAACTTCTCAAATCCAGCTGATAACGTATTATTTACCTGGTCACAACCAGTTCTTAATCCTTCCAATCCTGCTTTTTCAGGCGGAACTGCGAGAACTTCAGCTTCAAGTGATGATCTGGCTGATAGTTTTATAAACAGAACAGGATCGGTTGGAACAGCAACCTATACTGTTACCCCATTTAAAGATGGATGTGCCGGAAGCCCACAAACTATAGTTGTATCAGTTAATCCTGAGCCAATCCTTGATCCCGGCCTTAATCTTACCGTTTGCAGCAGCACACCTATCGGACTGATTCTCAGGGTTGCAGCGGGAAGTATTAGTGCAGATAGTTATAATATTTCAAAAATCACTTTGGAAAGTGGTCTGTCGGCGCTTTCAGGCAATGCAGTAATAGCCAATCCGTCGGCCCCTGCAAACTACCTTGCAAATGACAGATTCCTCAATATCACGGGAGTAAATAAAAATGTCACATATCGAATTCAACCGATAAATTCTCTTACCGGTTGTATTGGTGACAGTGTTAATGTCGTTGTCACAATAAGACCACAGCCTTATATATTGCCTGCACAAACGAAAACAGTTTGCAGCGGTGTCGCAATCGGGAAAGAAATTTTGCTTTCGCCGGCAAACATTCCGGCTGGAACACTCTTTAACTGGCCCGCTCCTTCAATGTCAGACATGTCAGTTCAGGGCACTGCCGGAAATAATGTTGCTGCTGACCCTGCAGGTAAACTTCATATCAACGATATAATATACAATTATTCACCGGGCCCCATAACAGCTACCTATTATGTGACACCTGTAAGCAGCCCTTACAATTGCGCAGGAGCGACAATACCTGTTATTATAACAATAAATCCTGAACCTGCCGCCAAACCTGTTTCTGGTCGTGACAGGATCTGCGTGGGTGAGAAAAATATTGTCTATACCGTTCCATCTGCCCCGGGCTCTACCTTCCATTGGACCGTATCACCCGGTGTTGGGACCAAGACATTCGACTTCAATACTAATGCAATTCTGATTGACGCAGCCACCGTTCCTGGTTCGGGAAACATAACGGTTTATGAAACTAATTCATTTGTGTGTGATGGTGATGTTACAACCCTGCCGGTCCAGGTTTATACACAGCCGTTACCTGAAAACATAACCGGTCAGGCTGATGTCTGTGCCAACAGCACACACATGTACAGTGTGACATCACGAGCAGGTTCAACTTACAAATGGACTATTCCGGGAGGAGCTGCTATTATCGGGGATCCGTCAGCTGCTTCAATAACAGTTATTTTCGGGAACGTAGGAGGGACAATTACAGTGTCAGAGACCAATATTGCCGGTTGTATAACCAATCATAATCCTCTGAATGTTGTTGTAAGACCTTTGCCGACTGCAGTTGTCAGCGGCGGAGGAACTATCTGTGAAGGAACAACCGCTCCGGTTAATTTTGATTTCAATGGGACGGGTCCGTACAGCTTTACTTATGCAATTAATGGTGTTTCGCAGGCTCCGGTAAATACATCAAGTGACCCGTATGTGTTGAATGCAACCCAGGCCGGAACATACACTTTAGTCAATATCACTGATGCGACCGGGTGTACAAATACCGGGTTCGGATCAGCACTCATAACATATTATGTCCGTCCAACTGGTACAATAAGCGGAGGAGCTGAATTATGCAGGGGTGCCAGCACTACCCTTACAATGGTTTTCACAGGGACCGCTCCCTACACCTTTATATATACTGACGGAACAACATCATTCACAGTTCCGAATTATCCTAACTCAGTGTATACTGTCTCTGTTTCACCTCTTGTTACATCAACATATACTCTTACCTCAGTTACAGACGGGCACAATTGTTCAGGTGCACTGGCCGGTTCAGCAATTGTAACTGTCAATATACCTCCTGCACTTACCATTGAAGGAACAAATCTTACCTGCAATGGGGATAATACCGGAGCTGTAAATCTTACAGTCACCGGCAACAGTCCTTTTGGATTTTCCTGGACCGGCCCCGATGGTTTTGCTGCCAACACAGAAGATATCACCGGATTAAAAGCGGGTACTTATAATGTGACTGTTACCGATACTAAGGGATGTGTTTCAACGGCATCAGTCACTCTCACAGAACCAGGAGCACTAAACGCCCTGTTATCGAGTACTGATATTTATTGTTATGGTTCACACGAGGGAACGATCACGATTTCACTTCCTTTTGGAGGATCAGGAATTTATGAATATACAATCAACGGCGGAACAACATGGGTTACTTCGGGAAGCTTTACCGGTCTCGACCCCGGCACCTATGATGTACGGATGCGCGATGTGATGAATCCGGTATGTTTTAAAGTACTTAACGGTGCCCTTGTTCTTACCGGACCTGCTGTATTGAATGCAACTGTTGCAGCGACAAATATAATATGCAACGGAGCCAATAATGGTTCAATAACCATTTCAAATCCATCAGGAGGATTCGGAACATATGGATATTCCATCAATGGCGGACTTACCTGGCAAGGATCAGGCAATTTTGTTAACCTTCTTCCGGGAACTTATAATATAAGGATAAGAGATGCCGCACATACAGGATGTGTTGTGGAACTAAATCCTCCGGTAATCATTACTGAGCCATCAGTACTTTCAGCTACGGTATCAAGCACAAATGTATCATGCTTTGGTCTCACCGACGGCTCAATCATCATTTCTGACCCGGCAGGAGGTCATGGCACATATCAATACAGTATTAATGGCGGCGGTTCATGGCAGAATTCAGGTACATACACCGGACTGGGCCCGGGCACATATAATGTCCAGATAAGGGATGCAGCGTATCCTTCCTGTTATATTGTCCTGAACCCGATGCTCAATATTTCCCAGCCGGCAGTTTTAAGAGCTTCCGTTGCATCAACACTGATAACCTGCAACGGCGAAAATGACGGTACAATAAGTATAACAAATCCTTTGGGAGGATCAGGGTCCTATGAATTTACAATTAACGGAGGTTTAACATGGGGATCATCAGGTCTTTTCACCGCTCTTCCACCGGGAAGCTATGATGTAAGAATAAGAGATGCAAACAGCATAACCTGTGAAATCATCCTGAACGGCGGTCTGATAATAACCGAACCTCCTGCACTGAGCGGTACACTGGTAAAATCAGATATAACTTGCTTTGGTGCAAATGACGGAAGCATCATGATAACGAATCCTCTTGGCGGATATGGTACCTATGAGTACACCATTAATGGTGGAACTGCATGGCAAATGTCAAATATATTCACAGGTTTATCACAGGGGACATATAATGTAAGGATGAGGGACAGATCAAGAACAAACTGTGTTCTTATTTTAAATCCGGCTCTTGCAATAAATGAACCCGCCGTCCTTACAGCTTCATATACAAGCACTAATGTTACATGTTTCAATTCAAACAATGGCAGTATAACCATATCTTCCTCAGCGGGAGGCTCAGGATCATATCAATATACAATTAATGGAGGAGCGACCTGGGAGGGCAATGGAAATTATATAAACCTTCCTCCTGCATCGTATGATGTAAGAGTTAGGGATGCAGTCAATACAGGTTGTGTTCTGGTTCTGAATCCTAATCTGATAATTACTCAGCCAGCAGCGCTTTCTGCAACAGCAGTCAGGACCAATGTGACATGCTTTGGTGCTTCGAACGGTACAATAACTGTCAATGGAGCTGCCGGTGGCAGCGGTTTATATGAATATTCGGTAAATGGCGGTGCATCCTGGCAATCCTCCAACATTTTTACCGGATTAATTCCGGGATTCTATAATGTCTTGTTAAGAGATGCCTCGAATCCTGCCTGTATCCTGACAGTAAACGCCTCTTTAAGCATTACTCAGCCTGCAGTACTTAATGCTACCGTTACCAGGACCAATATCACCTGCAACGGAGCTAATGACGGAACAATAATTATAACATCACCCACTGGCGGATATGGAACTTATGAATTTTCAGTGAACGGAGGTACAACATGGCAAACTTCGGGAAGCTTCACCAATCTGCCTCAGGGTACTTATGATGTCAGAATTCGCGATGCAGCACAGCAGTCATGCGTCATCATTTTAAATGCATCTTTAACAATTACTGAACCTGCTTCACTGTCAGCTACATTGAGTCACACAAATGTGACCTGCTTCGGGGCAGATAATGGTACCATAACAATCTCAGGTGTTTCAGGAGGTTATGGTACATATGAATATTCTATTAACGGCGGTTCAACCTGGACAGGAACAGGGAACTTTATAAACCTTCCACCCGCTGTTTATGATGTGAGGGTCAGGGATGCTTCACATATTTCATGTATACTGATTCTGAATTCTTCTCTTAGTTTAACACAGCCTGATGCACTCAGTGCATCTCTGACAAGTACAGACATTACCTGCTTCGGTGCAGGGAATGGAACCATAACTATTTCTTCACCAACGGGCGGATACGGTACTTATGAATACTCAATAAACGGGGGAGGTTCATGGCAGCCAAACGGCACCTATACAGGACTTGGTCCCGGTGTTTACAATGTGCAGATCAGGGATGCCGCTCAACCAACCTGCATAAGGGTTCTGAATAATTCATTGACCATAACCCAGCCTTCAATCTTAAACGCAGTTGTTACACCAACAATGGTAACATGTTTTGGAGCCGCCGATGGCATAATAAATATCACTAATCCGACAGGTGGGTATGGGACTTATGAATACACTGTTGATGGAGGAGCAAATTGGCAGGCAACAGGGCTCTTTACCAGTCTGATTCCTGGCACCTATGACGTCAGAATAAGAGATGCCCTGAATCCGGCATGCTCAATAATCCTGAGAAATTCCCTGTCAATCACACAGCCATCTGAATTAAATGCCTCTGTCGCCTTTACCAATATTACCTGTAGCGGATTAACAAATGGCACAATCACAGTGTCTATGCCTGTAGGCGGCTATGGGACTTACGATTATTCAATAAATGGTGGAACGACATGGCAGGCTGCAGGGAGCTTTACAAACCTTTCAGCTGGGATATACAATGTTCAGATAAGAGACAGGGCTCACCCTGCATGTGTACAGATTTTAAATAACAATCTCACAATTACCGAACCTGCTGCCCTGAGCGGAACAGTAACATACACAAATGTTACATGTAACGGCGCAAATAATGGAACTATTAGCATCACTGCTCCTGCAGGCGGTTATGGCACCTATCAATACAGTATTGACGGCGGAGTTTCATGGCAGTCATCAGGATCATTCACAGGTCTTGCTCCCGGTTCATATAACGTAAGGATCAGGGATGCAGCAAATATTTTATGCTTTGCAATACTTAATCCGTCCCTGTCAATCACAGAACCATTAATCCTTTCAGCAACTGTAACAAGGACTAACGTAACCTGCTTCAATGTCGGAGATGGTACCATAGTTATTTCTTCACCTGCCGGCGGCTATGGAAATTATGAATTTACAATTAACGGTGGCTCAACCTGGCAATCATCAGGGACATTTTTATCCCTTAATCCTGGATTCTACAATGTTCAGATGCGTGATGCTGATAACATCAGTTGTATCAGGATCCTTAACAGTTCACTTAGAATCACTGAACCGGCAATTCTGGGAGCAAGTGTCGCTTCAACAAATGTTACATGCAATGGTGCCGCAGATGGTACAATCACTGTTACTCTGCCAACCGGCGGTTATGGAACATACGAGTATAGCATAAATGGTGGTGCAACCTGGTCATCAAATGGCAGTTTTACAGGATTGACCCCCTCAAGTTATGATGTCAGAATAAGGGATGCAGCTAATACAGGATGTTTTATAATATTAAATCCAGCGTTGACAATTACAGAACCGAATATTCTTTACGCCGCTGTGACCAGTACCGATGTTACCTGCAATGGTCTTAACGATGGCACCATTATCGTTTCAGGAGCAGCCGGCGGATCTGGAACATATCAGTATACAATAAATGGGGGAACCACCTGGGTAAACTCAGGATCATTCTTTTCTCTCAGCCCGGGAACCTACAATGTTCAGATAAGAGATGCGGCAAATCCTGCATGTATACTGATTCTTAATTCTGCTCTGAATATAACACAGCCTGCCGCACTGAATGCTTCTCTGGCCAGGACAAATATTTCATGTTTTGGGGCGGGAGATGGATCAATAACAATCACCTCACCAACCGGAGGCTATGGCACTTATGAATATTCAATAAATGGAGGTGGATCCTGGCAGAGCTCAGGGACCTTCACAGGACTTGGCCCCGGCAACTATAATGTTCAGATGCGTGATGCCACTTACAGGAACTGCGTCAGAGTGCTCAATTCATCATACACCATCACCCAGCCACCTGTTCTGAATGCATCCGTAACCTTCACAATGGTCACGTGCAACGGTGCCAATAATGGAGTAATAACCATCACATCTCCCACAGGAGGATATGGAACTTATGAATATTCCATAACCGGCGGTACAACATGGCAGCCATCAGGGACATTTGGCGGCCTTGCTCCCGGGACATATGATGTAAGGATCAGAGATGCAGCCAATGCAGGCTGTGTCATAACACTTAATCCAGGGGTTATCATAACTGAGCCGGGAGCATTGACCGCAACAGTTACATCAGTAAATGCGACATGTAATGGATCCAATGACGGGATAATAAGAATAACGGGGGCTTCAGGAGGCTACGGAACATATGAATACAGCATAAACGGGACAACATGGCAGGGAACAGGGACCTTCACATCACTGTCACCGGCGACGTATGTAGTAAGGATGAGGGACAGGGCACAACCGGCATGTGTTGTTGTACTTGATCCGGGACTGGTGATCAGCGAGCCGGCAGTGCTAAGTGCAACAGTGACAGGCACGAATGTGACCTGCAACGGTGCTAATGACGGTACGATAAACATAACATCCCCGGCAGGAGGTTACGGGACCTATTCATACTCTATCAATGGAGGATCGACATGGCAGTCAGGCGGATTGTTCACCAATTTGGCCCCGGGTTCATATGATGTAAGAATAAGGGATGCTGCCAATCCTGCATGTTATGTAATACTCAGGGCTCCATTATCAATTGCAGAGCCCCCGGTACTAAATGCTGTCGTTTCAGGTACAAACGTGACTTGTTCCGGAGCTTCCGACGGAACCATTACAATCACATCCCCGTCAGGAGGTCATAACAGTTATGAGTACTCTGTAAACGGAGGTGCTTCCTGGCAGTCTTCCGGCAACTTCACCGGATTGTCATCTGGATTTTACAATGTACAGATACGGGATGCGGTTTATCCTTCATGTGTAATGATTATCAACGGATCATTGAGAATAACAGAACCCCCGGTAATTTCAGCTATGGTGTCAAGGACCAATATAACCTGCTATGGAAGCAATGATGGAACAATAACCATATTTGGAGCTTCAGGCGGTTATGGGAGATATGAATATACAATTAACGGCGGTGCAGCCTGGAGCACCTCAGGAAGCTTTACCGGACTTGGGCAGGGATCCTATAATGTTCAGATCAGAGATGCTGATCATCCGGCATGTGTTATTATACTGAATCCGGCACTGACAATAACAGAGCCTGATGTACTCAATGCAACAGTATCATCAACCATGGTCTCCTGCTTTGGCGCAAGCGACGGGTCAATAGTTATTTCTTCTCCATCGGGAGGCTCCGGTTTTTACATGTACAGCATTAATGGTGGCACGACATGGCAGGGAACGGGAACTTTCAACAATCTTGCTCCTGCAACATACAATGTAAGAATAAGGGATGCAGTAAATACCGGTTGTTCGGTTATACTTAATTCAGGATTGTCGATAACTCAACCATCAAGGCTAAATGCCTCAATAACAAGCACAAATGTAAGCTGCTATGGAGGTAATGATGGCTCAATTACTATCAGCGGGGCTACCGGAGGATATGGAAACTATGAATATAGTATAAATGGAGGAGGATCATGGAGCGCCACGGGAATCTTCTCAGGACTGACCCCCGGTTCCTATAATATAATGATCAGGGATGCAGCACATACAGGATGCATTGTGGTTCTGAACAGTGCTTATGCAATTACCCAGCCTTCAATGATCTCTGCTGTTGTTGCAAAGACTGATGTGACCTGCAATGGTGACCATGATGGTTCAATAAGCATAACTTCACCAACAGGTGGCTACGGGACCTACGAATATTCGATAAACGGGGGTGCGGTATGGTCAGGATCAGGCAGTTTCACCAACCTGGCACTCGGAACCTATGATGTGAGGATTCGTGATGCAGCTAATCAGGTCTGTTATACCATTCTTAACCCTGGCCTGGTTATTACTGAACCACTGGCGCTTACATTAACATCACCGGGTAATATTTTACTTGATTGCAACGGCGACAGGGACGGCATTGCCACCTTCTATGCTTCAGGTGGTACTCTCCCATACTCCTTCATTGTTGTCTCCAACACAACAGGAGGTACTGTGGCACCTCCGGGATTCAATTCACAGACAATCTACAATGCCGGGGCAGGAACACTGACTGTAAGTGTAACAGATCTGAATGGCTGCATCGCACAGGTAACTATCAATATCAACGAACCCCAGCTGCTTATTCCGGGAAGCATCTCAGGCGATCAGTCGTTGTGTCTTGGAGCTAATCCGGGTGTTATAAGTGAAAGTGCGGCACCTTCCGGTGGTACAGGATCCTATGTTTACCAGTGGCAATCGGCAGTGAGCTCGACAGGCCCGTTTATTAATATCGGAGGAGCAAATTCGAATGTCTTTACCCCACCTGCAAATCCGACATATACATTGTTTTACAGGAGAATGGTCACATCAGGAGTGTGTCCTCCGGTGTTCAGCGATACTGTTGAAGTCCGCGTAAATCCCTTGCCGGTTGCAATACTGAGCGGAGGCGGAACTATCTGTCCGGGAGAAAGCTCAGTTCTCAGAGTCAACCTTCCTGCAGGAACGGGGCCATTTACTATGGATATTGCAAATCATGGAACCGTTACAGGATATATAAGCGGAGCTGATATTTCAGTCACTCCGGCTGTTACCACAACATACAGAATCACAAGAGTGAGAGACGCAAATAACTGTGAAGTGATAAGTCCTTCCGCAAACATTGCGGGTGAAGCGACGGTTACTGTAAATACACTGCCGGCTATCACATCATTTGTCCCTTCTCCTCCGGTATGTGAATATACACTTGCAACCTTCAATGTAACAGCATCAGGTACAAATCTTTCATATCAGTGGTACGTTAATGAAGGATCGGGTTTTGTTCCGGTTACCGATGGAGGAACTTATTTCGGATCCCTTACACAAACATTGCAGATATTCAATTCAGTGCGAACCATGGATGGTAATATTTATCATGTGGTTGTTTCGGGTTGCGGCAGCAGCGTTACATCATCGGATGCTGTATTTCGTGTGAACACTGCTCCCGAAATTACTTTACAACCACGTGATTCCACGATATGTTCCGGATCGAATGCATCTTTCACTGCAGACGCTGCAGGTACTTCAGTTAACTGGCAGTGGTATGTAAACAGGGGAACAGGATTTGTTGCCGTGGCAGATAATGCAAACTTCAACGGATCAGGGACAAGAACTTTATCGGTAACCAATGCGACACCTTCTTTCAACAACTGGATATTCAGGGCTACTGCTACAGGAGCCTGCGGAGTGCCGGTAAGTACAAGCTTTGCAGTTCTGAGAGTTATAAATCCGCCAACAATTACACAACAACCTGAAGTAAGGGCTGTTTGTGACGGATCGACAACATCATTCTTTGCCAACGGAACAGGTTATACCTCATTGCAATGGCAGGTATTCTCTGGAGGTACATGGACCGACCTTGCGGACAATGCTGTTTATCTGGGCACCAACAGCCAGATGCTTGCAATAATGAGTGTTACTGCAGCGATGAACGGCAACCAGTATCGGCTTGGCTTAAGAGGTTCATGTACAACTACATATTCTAATCCGGCAACACTGACTGTATATTCGAATCCAATAGTTGGTTTAGCTCCTGGCGATACAATCAATGCGTGTGGAGGAATTCCGATTACAATTAACGGAAATCCTTCAGGAGGATCGGGTATATATAACCAGCACAGATGGACAGGAGATATAGGACCTCTCAATAATTACTTTATCCAGTCTCCGGTGTTCACTTCAATGATACCTGCCAGTTATAACCTGAACTACAGGGTCACTGACAGCCGTGGCTGTACGGGAACAGGCGATGTTACAATAACAGTAGACAGTCCCGATGCACTGTTTACAAAAGATTTTGATTTAGGATGCAGCCCTCTGGAAGTGAGATTTACAAAGGATATGACAGGTATATCAAAATGGTGGTGGAACTTTGGTGATGGGTCTCCCGTTGATTCAATCAATCCAAATCCTGTACATACCTATACAAACGTAACACCAGGATCAATAGAATATTATACAGCCAGATTAAGGGTTCAGTCTTCAGGAGGATGTTTCGCTGATTTCAGCTCAACTGTTACAATTTATCCGGGTGTGAGTGCAGTTTTCTCACCAAGTGACAGCATAATATGCAGCGGCGATATTATAACATTTACAGGAGTAGCAGGCGCAAGCCGGTATTTCTGGGAATACGGGGACGGCATAAGCGGATATTCCTCTTATACTGCAAATCATCTTTATACAAACTTCACTACAGATCCTGTCAGATATACTGTGAGACTTACAACTACGTCATTCTATAATTGTGCTGATGTAGCTACATTTGACATAACAGTAATGCCGGTACCAGTTGCTCAGTTCACAGCAGCACCTGTTTCACAAATCTTCACTCCTCCGTCATCTGCTGTCACGTTTACTAATACAACGAATGCCGGAAACTGGACATGGCTCTGGAAATTCGGCGATGGAAGCACTTCAAATGTTAAAGATCCGGTACACAATTACAATGATGTCGGTACGTATTATGTGACACTGATTGCTAGTAATACATATTGCACTGACAGCATAACCCATTTCATAAATATTACCCCGCCGGCACCTGTTGCTGACTTCGATTCGATTCCATCAGGTTGCTCCCCATTGTATATACGTATCAATAACACAACAATTAATTCTGATGTACCTGGTACAACCTATAGATGGGATTTCGGCGACGGAAGCACTTCAACGGCAAAAAATCCGACATATACCTACTTTACTCCCGGTACTTACCGTATCGAGCTGGTGGTTACCGGTCCTGGTGGTGTATCAGTGAAAAGTCAGGTTGTAAATGCATATCCATCACCGAAAGCTTATTTTGAGATTACTCCGAATCTGGTTTATGTTAACGATGAAAGAGTCAGGTGTTTTAACCTTAGCCAGGGCGCTGACAAATATCTTTGGGATTTCGGTGACGGTGACACAACAAGCGTTAAAGAACCTTTCCACAGATATATGGAAGAAGGTGTTTACGATATAACACTATGGGCATACTCTGCAAACGGCTGTGAGGACAAGTATGTTCTGTCTCCTGCTGTAACAGTTATTCCTGTAGGTCAGTTAAAGTATCCTTCAGTTTTCAGACCGAATACAACAGGGCCGATTGAACGTTCTGACCTGCCTTCAGGGGGAAATGAAGTGGATCAGTTCTTCTACCCGCCGATACGTCAGCAGGTGCTAACCTATAAGCTGCAGATATTCAACAGATGGGGTGTACTGATTTTTGAAAGTCATGATATTAACAAGCCATGGAACGGGTATTACCAGGGTAAGCTCGTCCCCCAGGGTGTTTATGTATGGCTTGTTGAGGGCAAATATGCCGACGGTAAACCATATAAGCTTGTTGGCAATGTGACAGTGCTTCATTGAGTTGACTCCCCATCAAAACCCATGTTTTTCACCTCACCCCAATTCCTCTCCCATGGGAGATGGGTTTTAAGAAAACATACAAAGTATGGCATATACGGTAAAAATAAGATTATGAAATAAAAAACCTCGTGAGATAAGTATCATCCTCCTATCTCCCATGAGCGGGGTTACGGTAGGGTTCGGGAAGATGGGTGAGGTGTGTTAAACCTCATTCCCCCAATCACTTTTGGAAAAAAGCAAAAAAAATTTTAAATTTTTTTTGCTTTTTCTTTTTTCTGGCCCCGAAGGTCTTTAATATTGTTATTGCAATACATGCAGGGACTTAAAAGTTCTGCTGTTCTGAATCGTAGGATATAAGATTAAGAATGATATGAGTATATGGGAAAACACATATAATCAGATTATTGTCTGTCACTTTTCTCCTAAAAATTCTAATTTATTTGAGTATAAATTTGTAAGCCTGCAATAAAGAATTTTTTACTGGAATAAAATATTGTCTAACTGCATTTAAAAACCTCGTGCCTATGAAACAAAACCAACCATGAAACTCCGGGGGAAAGACCAGCCCGTCCCCCGGACACGAAAGACGGGCTGAATCGATAAATAAACAAAGGGTAAATAGCCCACTTATTAAATTCAAAAACAAAAACAGGATATGAAAAAAATTTTATATGCAATAGTAATCTGTCTGATTGCGGCAGGTTGTGAAAAATATGACTCTATGGAGATTAATCAGAAAATCAATAAGAAAACGTTGAGCGATTCTGAAACAATATTGAAGGAAAATCTTGATCAGGCAGCCAGGATCCTTGCAGAAATTATGCAGGATGAATCTGTAATGAATGAGGTTTCTGTTCTTTACAATGAAGACAGGGCCTTTTACATGCTTTCTTTTGAAGATCTGTTCGATGAGGCAAAAAGCACCGGCAATTCCTTCAACAGCCTCAGGGAACAGTTCCTTGACAAATGCGGTGCTTCGGGATCAAAAGGAAGCTGGCAGGACCTGGCCAATTTTCTGGCAAAGAATGGTTCATATATATACTGTCCCTATCCTTCAAGCTTTTATCCGAAAGGTACGAAATCGATGACTGTGGCAGCACACCCTATTGATAATGATATCGAAGGGCCGGGTTACAGGTTTGAAGGCAGGAAGATACAACAGGTCATGGTAAATGAAGAGTATGCTGATAAAAATCCTGTCGTATTAATAATGCCGCCTGATGAAAAGGAAAGTGCAGATAACAGCATTGCATTTGATAAAAACGTCGAATCAAAAGGAGATCCGGTTTATGAGGTAAGAATAGGAAAAGTCAGATGTGCTGATTATTGCGGAGGTCTTTTTGAAGGAGAATTAGAATTAAGAATTACTCGAGGTTATCCTGAATATAATCTCTTAACAGGTCAGATTCATGGTACATTTTCAACAGCCATACCAATTAAATATCCTAGGGATTATGCTAAATCTGCAATCAAAGGTTGGACAATATATTGTGATGGTGGCTGGTATAGTGTTAACATTCCTTGGGATTCAAATTGGAGAACTACAAAAATTCAGCAGGCTATTCTTGCTTATGAATATGACCAGGTTAAAGAAACAACAGTTAGTGCAACTGTTGGATATAAACCTGAAGATAGTAACACATCTTTGACTGTTTCAGCTAAGACAACTTATAGTGGGGATTTTCTGGGGATAAACGAATGGGATAGGGATTGGTTTTTTGCAACAAATACTTATCCTGGTCCTTATGATGAAGCAAAAGATGGATGGACTGTTCGTAAAACATGTGCTGAGTTTAAGTTAATAACACCTTCAAGAACAATTTATTAAATGTTTAAAATGTAGAACTTTATAATTTAACAAAAACCGCAGAGATGTCAAAGTGAATGCAAAGTAAACAAATTAGGAAAGATTATAGCTAATTATGTTTTTTGCACTTTCTCTGCACACTCTGCGGTTATATAAATTTATCAAATAATATATCGGAGAAAATGTTATGAGAAAGTTCCATGAAGAACGATTAATCGCATTAATTCTATTGAATTTAATTGGATTAAATTTAAAAGGATATAATCCCATCGAAGTTATTACTTCTACTAGTTATTATAAAGACTTATCCGATACTTATGGTGGAGGACATATGCTGACTTGCGATTTAATGGTCTTAAAAGAGTGGTATGGATTCATTTTAAGCTTTGGTCATTTTCAATCACAATCAACACATCTATTACACATACCCATAGAAGAGATAAATGGAATTCTGCAGATACCAATTGAGGAAATGGCTATTATGCAGCAACCTGGTTTGTCAGCTTTGGTACGACCAATTCATAATAAATGGATTGAAACAAATCTTTATTTGGGATTAATTTATAATATATCAAAATGTCTATATAATAAAGGGATTGATTATCAATATAGTTTAATTGAGAACAAATTAATTTATTTATTCAAGGACTATCAATTAGTAAAAGAGAATCATTTTGGTTATCAAATTGGACTCAATATTTCATTTTATCCTATAAAAAAAATGGGAATAAAAATCAATGCCAGTATGCAAGATTTAAAAAATGGGGGAACCTTCTTTTTGGTCGGAGGGGGATTATGTTTTAAAATTATTAACATATGAAATATTTTTTTTCATTTTTATTTTTTCTTTTTTCCCCGATTGTTATTGCTTTGCCACAGGAAAGTAAATTAACAATCCGAACAGGAGTAGGTTACTATGCAGATTTAATGGGAATGTATGATGGCCCAGTGAATTGGCTGGAAAGTGGTTTTAGATTCAATACTGGTTTCTATTTAAACGGAAGAATTTCAATTTCATCCATTGACTGGAAAATAAGTGAGGGAATTTTTAAAGGGTATAGAACCATGGCTATCAGACAAATGATCGATTTAACCTTTTCAAAACAGTTGAAGATTGTTAATCAACATTTTTTAGAGCCAAGCTTGGGATTTAAATTAAAACGCGAATACAGCTATTATCCAAATATAACTATTCAAAATAATGATGGGCAGATAATTTATTACACAAGTTATAGTAAAATTTTCTATGAATTTGGCTTTACTATCTGCCTCGATTATTATTACCAATTCAAATCCGGATTTTTCATGGGCCTTCGCGCCGATACCAACGTTATCTGGGCACTCGGATTTGAAGGACTTACTTTTTCTCCCATTTTCGGATTCAGGTTTTGATCAGCAAAAAATCTCATATAAGCTTTCTTGATTTGCAATTTTAGATTTGAGAATTCTGATTTCAAAGATACAGCAAAAACCGTTGAACCTTTGATCCATGGAACTCTGGAACTTACTGGTTCCCCTCAGATTTACAAATATCTACCCTGACTGTCAGTCGGGGTTTGATTTTTGATTCGCCCCTGGTTTTAATCCTGCTATCAAACAGATTCCAGGTTCCTGACTACAAGACCGCACGACT
>CAZEUL010000008.1:0-107177 GCA_964514725.1 uncultured Rikenellaceae bacterium | reverse complement strand
GCAAGACCGCACGACTGCAAGACCGCACGACTGCAAGACCGCACGACTGCAAGACCGCACGACTGCAAGACTTCATGATTGCATGACCACTCTTCGTCCCTAAATCCCTTAGTCTCCCATTCTCCTCCTCGCCCTTTCCCCCATTCTCCCCTTCAAACTACGTCTCCGGTCATCGGTAACCGGTCCTCCCTCTTCTTCAAAAAAAATGTCCCCGGCAGCAAATCAGCACACTGCCAGGGACCTAGGTCAGGGCGACCTGTCGTTCGGGGCGAACGAGAATCATGCACTAATGAAAATGCAGCGATTAGTGCCTGATGATTTTCCTTGGAACAACTTACATTTTATAATTCCTAACGGTCTGGGTTTTATGTGTCAGGTTTAGCACATCCATTTCAGACAGTATTTCAGAATTTAACTTTCACGTGCAAATTAAAAAATCCCGGGGCCAAAATTCCATTTTTAGTAAAAATTTCTATATTTTTTTAATCGTAGATATAACTTCCTCTGGTCCGACAGTACTTTATTAAATGACCATCTTCCCTTAGCTCATGGATAAGTCTCTTGGCTGTTCTGGCACTCACGTCCAGTGTGTTAGCCAATTCTGCAGGAGTTCCTGTACTCTTTCGGTTAACAAGTTTCAGAATCCTGACTTTCTTATTTTCTTTCTGAAAACGAGTCATACTATTGGAGTTTTATAGAATTATATTGCCGACAACCTAAAAATAAAAAAAATGCTAAGAAACTCCAAATGAAAGGCTAAAAAAAGTTAATGAAATTAAGGATTATTAGAAAAATAATTACAATTTATTCTTTCTTGGATTAATTACTATGGGTTCATTTATCAAACCTTCCGGTTTGCCTTATGTACATCCGATAGTAAACTCCCCTTTTTCTTAGAAGCTCTTCATGAGTACCGGTTTCCGCTATTGTGCCATTCGAGATAACAATTATCCTGTCGGCCAGAGTTACATTTGTAAACCTGTGACTTATAAGTATTGTCGTCCTGCCTTTTACAATCTCTCTGAATCTTGTAAAGATCTCAAATTCAGTATCAGCATCAAGTGCGCTGGCAGGTTCATCTAGGATAAGGACAGGCGCATCCCTGAAAAGTGCCCTGGCTAATGCTATCTTTTGCCATTCCCCCCAGCTCAGTTCGCGACTGTCATCAAAAAGAGTTCCAATAACAGTATCATATCCTGCCGGAAGATTGTTTATCAAATCATGAACACCTGTTGCCTGGGCAGAATTAATTATCTTATTTTTTGTATCCCCGGCATCAATGTCACCCAGTCTGATATTTTCTCCGGCAGAAAGGTTATAAAGCATAAAATCCTGAAATACAACTGAGAATTGTTTTCTGTAAATTTCAGGGTCAATATGTCTTATATCGGTCCCGTCATACTTCACTGACCCGGAATCAGGATCATAAAGCCTTGTAAGAAGCCTTACCAGGGTACTTTTTCCGGCACCATTCGGACCTACAAGAGCCACAATCTCTCCACACCTTATCTCAAATGATATATTTCTGAGCGCTGGTGAATCGTTCCCCGGATAGGTAAAACTTATGTTCTCAACTTCAATACTCTTTTTCAGAGGGGCAGGCATCACCACCGGTGCTGCAGCAGCTATTTTTTCCTTAAGATTCAGGAATTCGAAAGTATCACCAACAAAAAGACTATCTTCATAAAGGCCGGCAATTGATCCGAATAGGTCCTTTATATATGCCATACCCTGCCTGAAAGCAAGTATGTACATTGCCATCTCTCCAAGGGTCAGATTTCCGGAAACCGTCTTTCTGGTGACAAAAAGCAAAAGGAACAGAACAGCAGCTGCCTTGACTGTCCCAGAAACAGATTCAATAAGTGTCCTTTTCTTTAAAATGGTTATTTCCTCTTCTTTCTGTTTTCGGAAAGATTTCTTAAAACGACTGATAAAATAATTACCAATCCCGAACAATCTTAATTCCCTCGACGGCCTGTCGCCAGTGAGCAGCCAGTTGAAATAGGCAGATTTTCTGGCTTCGGGAGTCTGGCTCCGGTGGAAATTGTAAAGCAAATCAGCAAAATGAAGCCTTAACCATACACCGGGGATATTTACCAGAATAAGCAATAAAGCAAGACTCCAGTGAAGTGACAGAAGAAGACCGGCCATTAAAAGCAGGGAAACAAAACCCCTGAACATTGAAATGATATTGTTCAATATATTATTTGGCCTCCACGGCGCCTCAGATGAGGCCCGGTTGAGACAATCGTAATATTCAGGATCTTCAAAATTTATGAGATCAAGCTTTACAGATTTTGAGTGAAGCAGATCATACATGTAAGCTTCAAGCTTAATCGATTGATTCCTGCGTATAAAATTGGCGGAACTGTCTGATACTTCATCAAGAAAATATATTATTACAACTGATGCTATAATCCAGATTACATCTGAAATCTCCGATCCGGATGTAACTGATTTTGTGATCTCATCTATAAGAAGCTTAATGAGATATATCAATGCCAGCGGGAGGAAACTCTGAAGAATCGAAATAAGAATATTGGCTGTTGCCCAGCCTGGTGCGCTCTTCCATACAAGCCTCAGAGAATCGCTGAACAATTTTATCTTTTCCTTCATCCGGTATGTCCTGAAGTTCTAAATTGCTTAAAATTACATATTTTAGACAAACAACTGAACCTTCACTTATTTTTCAGGCCTTGATCTATGATTTGAAAATACCGGAATGATAATGCCTTAAAAGTTAAGGTTGTTATTAAATCAATTATTAATGTGATATATGTCAATATATTTAATGATTAATATCAATATATGTAATGATTAATATCATCAATAATATTGACAAATATCAATAAAATTGTTTGAATTATATATCAATAGTGTGTCGACTTTTTTGTGAAATCATTTGTGGGTTTGTCTGGCTTCAGTCTCAATAATTTCCAGTTGGTAAGTGAGTTGGCAGACAGGCCTTGTGGTTAGAAAATAAGCTAAATAGTTTTCCAACAAAGCGTCAATAATGAAAGCAAAATGTAAAACGAAGTAAATCAGTTTAGATCGATATTTATAATGCGTCTTTTTTTGATTTTTTCAGGATAGGAGATATAAAATGGTTAAAGTGATCCCAGAATCCGTCCTGTGATCACTGAAAGCCTGTTAATAAGGTAATTAGGTTTTTTGTTTTTATACGATTTTATAGTGACCGGGCTTCCTTCGGGGTATTCGAGTTTTACTACTTTTCCTGCAATTTTTTCTGCCTTGAAAGGGCTGTCCTCATGAAGGTTACAGTCGCCTCTGGTTACAAAAAAAAGATGCTCTTCCTTTTTAAATTTCCTTAAAAGCCTGTGAACAACAAAACCCGAATCGCGTTTCCATGCTATCAGTGTGTCAGGCTCAAGTTCATCAGGGTTATCGACAGGTTCTATATAAATCATTGATCCGGGTTTGACAGTAGGATACATGCTGAACCCTTCAGCACGTATCTTCAATGTTTTTCCTTCGCCAAGCAAAGCTGATCCAAGGTCTTTTAGCGCTGAAACACCGCGGTTTTTATTCATTCCTGAGTATATATTCTATTATGCTTCTGTCGGGCCTGAATGAGAGCCTTGCTACCGGTATTTTTGAGCACATCATTGAAACAGAACCCAGAAACCTGGCAATCATATCAGGGCTGTAATTATGCTGAATGCTGTTTGCCACAACATAAGATACTGCAGCTGCCTCCTTAATTGGACTAATTTCATTTTCATTGCCATGTTCAATAAAGAAAATCTTATCAATTGGTGACTCTTTTGGTCCGTCGTTCTTATGGACCGGTGTATTGAACATTCTGTACATTCCGTCGCTGTTCCTTATGATAAGTCTGTCATCGTGTATCACCTGAGCCCCGACATTGTCCCACAGCCTCGACATTGTTGTTTTTCCTTTGCCAGAAACACCGCTGAAAATATAACCATTTCCTCCATAATATACACCGGAAGCATGTATCATTATATCGGCATGGATTGCTGTCAGGTAATACAGGATTAGCCCATCAAGAGGATATTCAAGCGGATCTGTCTCGTTTCCTGCATTTTCAATCCAGAGGTCCCATTCTCTGAGGGTAAGTGAAAATTTAAGTGTTGCTTTTTTATTTGTAGTTGATTCCGGGAAATTGGTAATCAGAAGCAGATCACCGTTCTGTTTATAGACGCTCCAGAAGTTATCACTCCTGCTTATCTTATACCCTTTTATCTCAACAATATATGGAGCTACAAATAACCTTTCCGATTCCTCTCCGGGTTTCAGGCTTCCGTGATGAACTCTTATCCGGACATCATAATCTGTTTTTGGAACAATGTTCAGATGAAAACGTTCATCTGGAACAAGTTCCGGACCGTCTTCGTGCGACTCCAGCCTGATGTTATATCCGGCAATATTCAGATTGTAATCTCTCATGTAGGTGCTAGATTCTGAAACCTCCAACAGATTAACGGAATTTTTGCCAGAATATTATTTATTTCTTTCTTATATCTTGATGATGAGATAATTACTCATGTTTTCAAGAAATAACAGTATATCTTTTGTTGCTGTTTCCGGATCAATGTCATATCTGTCAATGAATTCATCTATGATTTCTGAAACATTTCTCTGACCATCAATTAGTTCCCATATTACGGCACCGGTTTCATTGAGTGTAAAGAGCCTGTTCATGTCAGCAATATTGTCAGACAGCGGGATCAGAACATATTCATTTCCGGTTTTTTTTGTAACAATATCAGGTGAATGCGAGAGCACCGTCTTCAGGTCAGTCATGAGAAAATATTTAATAATCAAAGGTATTAAAATTTATTGTTCCTATTTTTGCGATCGCAAATTCAAGTTATTATGTTATTATGGGTAGAAAGGGAAAAGGAAATAGGAAGTCGGGTATTTCAAAAGAATCGGTTTCGCAGCTGATACTTGAGATTCTAGATAAAAGTCCGCAGCAGGGATTTAACTACAAGCAGATATCCAAAAAACTGAATATCAGCGATCCATCGGATAAAAAGTTGATTTCTGATATTCTTAGGGAGCATGCTTCGAAAGGGACAATTCAGGAGGTTTATCAGGGGAAATACAAGTCATTAAAAACACCTTCGAGGGGGTATATCACGGGGACAGTCGATATGACAAGAATGGGTTACGGATTTGTCATATCCGATGATATTGAGGATGATGTGTTTGTCTCGGCAAAAAATCTTAAGACAGCTCTTCATGGGGATAAGGTTAAAGTATGGCTTTTCGCGAAAAGAAAAGGAGCACGACCTGAGGGAGAGGTGGTTGAAATCATTGAAAGATGGAGAACCTCTTTCGTGGGGATCGTTGAGGTTATGCCTAATTTTGCATTTCTGGTTCCCGATAACAAAAACATGCCCTTTGATCTTTATATTCCGTCTTCAAAACTAAACGGGGCAAAG
The DNA here is from genome assembly GCA_964514725.1 of uncultured Rikenellaceae bacterium. GTDB lineage: Bacteria > Bacteroidota > Bacteroidia > Bacteroidales > VadinHA17 > LD21. The sequence continues at coordinate 101,745 of CAZEUL010000008.1, read as the reverse complement.
CAGGGACAGAAAGCAGTGGCAAGGGTTATAGACTGGAATTCCGGATCAAAGAATCCGGTTGCGGAAATAACTGAGGTACTCGGTTATCCCGGGCAGAATGAAACCGAAATGCATTCAATCCTTGCAGAATTTGAACTGCCTGCTCATTTTACGGAAGAAGTGGAAAGAGACGCTGAAAAAATTTCAGATGAAATCACACTGGCTGATCTAAAAGAGAGAAAAGATTTCAGGGATGTTCCCACATTCACTATTGATCCGGCTGATGCGAGGGATTTTGATGATGCAATTTCACTGAGGAAACTGGATAATGGAAATTGGGAGGCAGGAGTCCATATAGCTGATGTTACGCATTATGTAAAACCGGGATCACTCACTGAAGAGGAAGCCCGACAACGTGCAACATCAGTATACCTTGTTGACAGGGTCGTCCCCATGTTGCCCGAACGACTTTCCAACCATATCTGTTCGCTCAACCCTTCCGAAGACAAGCTCACTTATTCAGCGGTCTTTGAACTCAATGATAAGGCGGAGATTATAGATGAATGGTTTGGCCGGACAATAATCAATTCCAACAGACGATTTACCTACAGGGAGGCTCAGGAGATAATTGATTCGGGAGAAGGTGACATGAAGGATGAATTATTAATTCTAAACCAGCTGGCGCAACAAATGAGATCTAGAAGATTTGCACTTGGTGCATTTTCTTTTGAAAGGGTGGAAGTTCAGTTCGATCTTGACAAAGACGGGAAACCTCTTGGGATTAAGTTCCGTGATATGGGTACTTCCAACCAGCTCATCGAGGAATTCATGCTTCTTGCAAACAGAAGAGTTGCAGAATTCATCGGAAAGAAACTTAGAGGCAGGACATTTGTTTACAGGGTTCACGATAAACCCGACCCTGAAAAGATCAATAATTTCAGACATTTCATTACAAAATTCGGCTACAAACTTCCTGAAAATGAAAATAATCTGCCAAGGGCTATGAACAGGTTGTTCAAGCAGGTAGCGGGGAGGGCAGAGCAGAATATTATTGAAACAATTGCTCTGCGCGCAATGGCTAAGGCTGTTTATTCAACAAAAAACATAGGTCACTACGGACTTGCATTTAGATATTACACACATTTTACCTCGCCAATAAGACGATATCCGGATATGATGGTACATCGTCTTCTGACAGCGTATTTAAATAAAGAAAATCCCGGGAATCAGGAAAAACTGGAGAAACTATGCGAACATTCTTCAAAGATGGAACGGTTTGCCACCGAAGCTGAACGGGCATCTATAAAATACAAGCAGGTTGAGTTTATGATGGATAAAACCGGGCAGGTTTTTGAAGGCGTCATTTCCGGAGTCACTGAGTGGGGAATTTATGTGGAGATTATTGAGAATCAGTGTGAGGGTATGGTCAGTGTTCGGGAACTTGCTGATGATTTTTATGAATATGATGAGGAGAATTATTGTCTCAAGGGCAGGTATTCCGGAAAGGTTTATACGCTTGGCGAAAGGGTAAAAGTTGAGGTTGTGCGTGCTGATCTTCAAAAGAAGCAGCTTGATTATAAACTTATCGGGTAAGATTTACAATCTTTGACTGTTCAGATCATTTTCAATAATCCTTAGAAGCTCTTCAGCTGCTTTTTCCTGCGGGACATTTTTTAAAACCGGAGTTGTTCTTCTGTATATGTGCACTTTCCCGTTTGCTGCACCTACATAGCCATAATCTGCTTCTGCCATTTCACCCGGACCGTTTACAATACATCCCATGATAGCAATTTTCAATCCCTTCAGATGAGATGTTGTTTCCTTTACCTTTTTTATTGCTTCCTGAAGGTCAAATTTTGTTCTGCCACAAGTAGGGCAGGAGAGATATGTTACTTTAGTGATCCTTGCTCCTGTTGCCTGTAAGAGTGAAAACGACAACTCTTTAAGTTTATCTTTTTCAATTTTTTCTGTTGCAGATATACAAACACCATCTGCATGACGGGTTATAAAAAACTTACCCAGCAGGGCAGATGAATCAATCGCAAGATTCTCAGGATCATCTTCAATGAATTGTCCGTGAAGGATATATTTTTCATCAGGATCAGCAGGAACAGCCGGAGGATTCTCCTCCCATATTCTTATAACTTTACCCTTATAAGTATTTCCCGTTTCATTAATATAACGGCCATTTTCAAAACTTATAACTTCAGGACTGTAAATCGATTTTCTTGTTCTGAAATGAAGGTTCCCTGCAGGAATTGACACACGTCCTGATGATCCGGCAATTGTATGTACTATTCTTCTGGCTACCGGAATTTCGTTTTCAGGTGCTTCTGATAATGAGACTCTTATAGTATCACCGATCCCTTCAGAAAGCAGTGCTCCTATACCCGCAGCCGACCTCATCCTTCCGTCTTCACCCTCTCCTGCTTCAGTTACACCAAGATGAAGCGGATATGAAAAACCTTCCTTTTTCATCAGGTCAATGACAGCAAGGGTTGCCTTTATCATTACTGCAGTGTCGGATGATTTCATCGAAAGCACCAGTTTGTGAAAGTTCTCAGCTCTGAATATCCTTATATATTCCATGGCGGATACAGCCATACCTTCAGGTGTATTCCCATATCTGTTCATGATCCTGTCAGACAGTGATCCGTGGTTTACACCGATCCTTACCGCTGTACCATTTGAATGACAGATATCAATAAGGGGCAGCAGTCTTGAGTGAATCCTATCAAGTTCTTCTTCATATTCCTTTTCAGAATACCTTACTTTTGTAAAAGAAGCTCTTTTATCTGCATAGTTTCCCGGATTAATCCTGACCTTCTCGACAATAGATGCTGCAACTTCGGCAGCATCGGGATTGAAATGTATATCTGCAATAAGTGGAGTATTGAAGCCTGCTTTATTCAATTCATTTTTAATTATCTTCAGGTTTTCGGCTTCTTTTTTCCCCTGTGCCGTGAGCCTCACGAAATCTGCTCCTGCTTCAATTATTCTGATACACTGTTTAACCGAGGCTTTTGTGTCGAGTGTATTGGTGTTTGTCATCGACTGGAACCTTACCGGATAATGTCCGCCAAGGGGTACAGAGCCTACGTTGATGACAGAGGAGGTGTATGTTTTTATATTCATTCTGCTGAAATAACCGAATTTAGTTTTGTAATTCCATAATCACATTCTTCATATAAATTTCTTTCCTGAGGGGGGATCATCGGAATCACACAGGTCATTTGCTTTGTGAGAGGAGACAATGAAAACCTCTTATTCCACTTTCCATTCCACTCCGTCTTTTTTATCGTTCAGGATTACCCCTGCATTTTTAAGTTCGTTCCTTATTTTATCAGAAGTGTTGAAATCTTTCCTGTTTTTTGCCTCCTGCCTCAGGTCAATAATAATTTTAATAAGGTCTGAAGTCAATTTTTGATCACTTTTTGCCGATGACTCAGGTTCTAGTCCGAGGATATCGACTATAAATGTTTTAAGCAGGCTTTTTAATGAATCAATATCAGTGCTTTTAAGTTTTTCGCTTCCGTCATTTACAGAATTGATGTATTTTATTGCCTCAAAAAGATATGAAAGTAACACCGGGCTGTTAAGATCATCATCCATAGCTTCATAACATTTGCTTTTCAGATTGTTAATATCAAAAGTCGAGCTTTCTGATGGTTTTAGCTTTTCCAGTGTTTCCATGCCTTTCATCAGGCGCTGGTATCCTTTTTCTGCAGCTTTCAAAGCTTCATTTGAAAAGTCGAGAGTACTTCTGTAATGAGCCTGAAGAATGAAAAATCTTATGGTCATCGGGCTGTAAGCCTGGACAAGCAAAGGATGTTTCCCCTCGAAAAGCTGGTTGAGTGTTATGAAATTGCCAAGTGACCGGGCCATTTTCTGCCCGTTTATGGTTATCATATTGTTGTGCATCCAATAGCGTACTGATTCTTTTCCAAGGGCTGCTGTTGATTGTGCAATCTCGCACTCATGATGAGGGAATAAGAGATCCATTCCGCCGCCGTGGATATCAAATACTTCCCCAAGATACTTTACACTCATGGCTGAACATTCCATATGCCAGCCGGGGAATCCGTCGCTCCATGCTGACGGCCATTTCATCAGATGTTCGGGTGAAGCTTTCTTCCAAAGTGAAAAATCAAACGGATTATGTTTCTCTTCCTGCCTCTCAAGATCACGGGTGTTTGCCATCAGGTCGTCAAGTACACGTCCTGAAAGTTTACCATATTCGTAGCTTTCGCTGTACTTTTTTACATCAAAATATACGGAACCGTTTTCCACATAAGCATAACCTTTTTCAATAATTCGCCTGATAAACTCCTGCTGCTCAATAATATGTCCTGAAGCCCTTGGCTCAATTGACGGTTTCAGAGTGTTAAGCTGGTCCATATTTTTATGATATGTGTTCATATAATTCTGAACAACTTCCATTGGTTCAAGATGTTCTATGCGGGCGGTCTTGGAAATTTTATCCTCTCCTTCATCTGCATCATTTTCAAGATGTCCCACATCTGTTATGTTGCGCACGTACCTTACCTTATATCCGAGATGTGTGAGATACCGGTAAAGAAGGTCAAAAGTTATTGCAGGTCGTGCGTGACCAAGATGTGCATTACTGTAGACTGTTGGTCCGCAGACATATAATCCAACGAAAGGAGGGTGAAGAGGACTAAAAAGCTCCTTTTGTCTCGAAAGGCTGTTGTATATGACTAAACCGGTGCCCATATAAATTTATTTGTTGCAAAAGTAGTTTAAAATTGGTTCTTTTTATCGGTAATTATGGAAAGTCTGCTATTCAGGTCATCAGAGTGGCGGATCCTGGATAGAGGGATTCATTATTGCATATCAGAAGTGAAAACAACATCTTTTTTTGTGTTTTTCAAAATCATTCATACATTTGCAGACACAAATCAAATATTCCTTCCGTTAAAGGGTGTTTGATTTTTATTAAGAAGGGTGGAGAGATTAGGCTCAGTGAAGCCCTGGCAACCAATCTGCAGGTAATTTGTTTATAAAAAGCGGAGAAAGGTGCCAAAACCTAATCCCTGAAAAAGGGAGATGATAAAAATAAACACGGAAAATGAAAATTCTGTATCTATCAGGCCATAATTTACTTACACAGCTCATGCCTATGTGCATGCGCTGGTAAGGTCTTAATCCGGATATTATTCTTCCAAAAATTACATCCCGGAATTTTTGCCTATACTCGATTTAATTATAAGTCAGATGAAATTAATATAATCAATATTTTACCTTATGAAAAAAAGAGAAATCAAATTTGAGACTTTGCAGGTACATGCCGGTCATCAACCTGATAAAGAAACATTGTCAAGAGCTGTACCTCTGTATCAGACAACATCATATATCTTTAAAAATTCAAAGCATGCAGCTTCACTGTTTGATCTTTCAGAATCAGGAAATATTTATACAAGGATTAATAATCCGACCACTGAAATATTCGAAAAAAGAGTGGCTGCCCTTGAAGGAGGCGTGGCAGCACTTGCCGTTTCTTCCGGCCATGCTGCACAATTCATTGCTCTAACGACAATTATGAGGGAAGGTGATAATTTTATAAGTTCTCCATACCTTTACGGGGGAACCTACAACCAGTTCAAAGTTACTTTCCGGAATTTTGGTATTGAAGCTCGTTTTGCAGAAGATCTGAATCCTGAATCATTTAATAAGCTGATTGATAGCAAAACCAAGGCATTATATGTTGAAACAATTGGCAACCCAGGTTTTAATATTCCCGATTTTGAAGCTTTCTCAAAACTCGCTTCAGCGAATGGGTTACCGCTGATCGTTGATAACACATTTGCTGCCTGCGGGTTTCTTTGCAGGCCCATTGACTATGGCGCCAATATTGTCACTGAATCAGCCACAAAATGGATCGGGGGGCATGGTACGAGTATCGGAGGATTAATAGTTGACGGTGGTAATTTTAACTGGAACAATGGAAAATTTCCTGCATTTACAGAACCATCAGAAGGTTATCATGGATTTATTTTCGGTGAGAAATTTTCAGCAACGTCTGATGCAGGGAACATAGCTTTTATTGTTAAGGCCAGAGTCGAAGGTTTGAGGGATCTTGGACCTGCACTGAGCCCTTTCAATTCGTTCCTGTTCCTTCAGGGTCTTGAAACACTCAGTCTCAGAATGGAAAGGCATGTTTACAATACCCTAGAACTGGCAAAATGGCTTGAAAAGCATCCCGGAGTTGAAAAGGTGAATTATCCTGGATTACCTGGTAATTCTCAGTATGAACTTGCAAGGAAATATCTTCCCAGGGGAGCCGGTGGGGTATTAAGCTTTGTTCTTAAAGCAAAGAAGGAAAAAGCTGCAAAACTTGTTGAACACCTCGAACTTGTGAGCCATCTTGCAAATGTAGGAGATGCAAAAACCCTTATTATTCAACCCGCGACAACCACGCACTCCCAGCTGTCGGCCCAGGAACTTGCTGCAGCAGGTATTGAACCAGGATTATTCAGAGTGTCGGTGGGAATTGAACATATTGATGATATTATCTATGATTTTGAACAGGCATTTAAACAGGTCTTATGACAAGGGAAAAACTAAGAATAGGATTATTCGGTTACGGATGTGTGGGTCAGGGTCTTCATGATGTCCTTAACAGCAGCAGAGGTTTCAAGGCTGATATTGTCAGGATATGTGTAAAGGATCGTAGCAAGAAAAGAAGGATCCCAATGTCGAATTTCACCTTCGATAAAAATGATATACTTGAAGATCCTTCAATAAATCTTGTTGTAGAGCTTATTGATGATGCTGATGAAGCTTTCAGGATTGTAACAACAGCCATGAAAAAGGGAAAAAATGTAGTAACAGCAAACAAGGTAATGGTTGCAAAACATTTCAAAGAGCTTGTTCAGCTTCAGAATGAATACAAGGTCTCACTGCTGTATGAAGCATCGGCCGGAGCAAGTATACCTATTATCAGAAATCTTGAGGAATATTATGATAATGAATTACTTCATTCGCTCAGAGGGATTTTAAACGGCACAACAAATTACATTCTGACTAAAATGCATAATGAAGGGATGGAGTATGCCCTTGCTTTAAAGGAAGCACAGGAAAAAGGATTTGCAGAGTCTGATCCTACCCTTGATGTTGAAGGCTGGGATGCAAAATATAAATTATGCATCATAACAGGTCATGCCTATGGCCTTTTTCTGGAGCCTGAAGAGGTATTTCATTACGGGATCAGTAATATTTCGACATTTGATATCAGATATGCAAAAGAGAAAGGATTTAAGATAAAACTTGTTCCTTTTGTCGGCAAAACAGACGAGAATACAATCACCAGTTTCGTTCTGCCCCGGTTCATTTCTTCCGACAAGTATCTTTATAATGTTGACAATGAATACAATGGAGTAATAACTGAGGCGGCTTTCGCCGATAAGCAGTTTTTCAGTGGCAAGGGTGCCGGCGGACATGCAACCGGCAGCGCTGTTCTTTCTGATATTTCTGCTAACTCTTACGGATATAAATATGAGTATAAAAAATACCAGCAGGGAACAGTTTCAAACTACACAAGAAACTTTAATCTTGAAGTTTATCTTAGGTACAGGAATGAAAAGGACAGAAAATTGTTTGGATTTAAGGAAGTGTCGGAATACTTTAGCAGCAAAATTTATAAATATGTTATAGGGGTAGTCAATCTTGAGAGACTATATTCTCTCAGAGAGCAGCTGAGAAACCTCGATGTGTTTATTGTCAATACCGGGCGAAAAGTGGTAAAATGAAAGATTCTCTAATAAATATTATTCGACAGCGTATTCTGGTTCTTGATGGGGCAATGGGGACTATGATCCAGAAAAAGAAGCTTCAGGAGTCCGATTTCCGGGGGGAGATATTCAAATTACACCCTAAACCTCTGAAGGGGAATAATGATCTCTTATCAATTACCAGACCGGAAATAATTCTTGATATTCACAGGCAGTATCTTGAAGCTGGAGCAGACCTTATTACAACGAACACCTTTAACGCAAACCGGATCTCGATGGGTGATTACGGTATGGAAGACAGGGTTTATGAAATGAATCTGCAGTCTGCCAAGCTTGCAGTAAAGGCAGTTAACCTGTTTGAAGAATCGGGTGGGAGACGCAGTCATTTTGTAGTCGGAACTCTTGGACCAACCAACCGGACAGCTTCCATGTCGTCGGATGTTAACGATCCGGGAGCACGTTCAGTAACATTTGATCAGCTTGTTGAGGCCTATACCGAGCAGGCCGAAGGACTTATTGACGGCGGGGTTGATATCCTTATGGTTGAAACAGTTTTCGACGTTCTTAACTGTAAGGCTGCACTTTTTGCCATTGATAATGTTTTTAATGCAAAAGGAATAAGGATCCCTGTCATGGTTTCAGGTACAATAACTGATGCAAGCGGAAGAACTCTTACCGGACAGACGCTGGAGGCTTTTCTGATTTCTGTCTCCCATTTCCCGTTATTCAGTATTGGACTGAACTGTGCTCTTGGAGCTGAACAGCTGAGGCCCTTTATAGAAGAGTTATCTGCAAAGGCAGAATTCTTCGTATCAGCTCATCCAAATGCAGGTCTGCCAAACCAGTTTGGTGAATATGATCAGTCGGCGGATTTTATGGCAACGGTGGTTGAGGATTATATGAAACAGGGATGGGTTAATATTATAGGTGGTTGTTGTGGTACCACTCCTGAACATGTTCGCAGGATTGCAGAAATAGCTGTAAACTACCGGCCGAGGTCTGTCCCTGAAATTGCCAAATATTCAAGACTCTCTGGTCTTGAAGCTCTAACGATTACTCCACAAACCAATTTTGTAAATATTGGAGAACGTACAAACGTTTCAGGGTCGATAAAGTTTGCCCGGTTAATAAAGGAGGAAAAATATGACGAAGCTCTCGCCATTGCAAGGAGCCAGGTCGAAGGAGGTGCACAGATAATAGATATCTGCATGGATGAGGCAATGCTTGATTCTGAAAAAGCCATGGTAAGGTTTGTGAACCTTGTTATGTCGGAACCCGACATTGCAAAGCTTCCCCTGATGATTGACTCATCAAAGTGGTCAGTAATTGAATCAGCATTAAAATGCATTCAGGGAAAATCAATTGTAAATTCAATAAGCCTTAAGGAGGGTGAGGAAGTTTTTCTTGAACATGCCAGACTTATCAGGAAATATGGTGCTGCAGCTGTAGTTATGCTTTTTGATGAAACGGGACAGGCTGACACTTTTGAAAAGAGGATACAGGTGGCTGAAAGATCATATCATCTGCTTGTTGATAAGGCCGAGTTCCCTCCCGAAGATATAATTTTCGATCCCAATGTTCTGGCAATTGCGACCGGTATAGAAGAGCATAACAATTATGCCGTAAACTTCATAAAAGCAACTGAATGGATAAAGCGTAATCTTCCCTATGCCAGGGTGAGTGGTGGAATCAGCAATCTTTCATTCTCTTTCAGGGGAATTGACAGGGTGCGCGAAGCTATGCATTCAGTATTTCTTTATCATGCTATCAGGGCAGGACTTGATATGGGAATTGTTAATCCAGGTATGCTGCAGGTATACAGCGAGATACAACCTGAATTGCTTCAGCTTGTTGAAGATGTAGTGCTTAACCGCAGAAAAGATGCGACAGAAAGGCTCATTAAGTTTGCAGAGGGACTGAGAAATGAAGGAAAAAAGGAAGAAAAAGCTGATGAATGGAGATCCCTTCCTGTACTTGAGCGTATCCGTTATGCATTAAAACGGGGTATTGATGAGTTTGTAGCACAGGATATTGAGGAAGCGCGCCCCCTCTTCAGCAGGTCAATAGAAATAATAGAGGGTCCTCTTATGGGCGGTATGAATGAGGTTGGGGATCTTTTCGGATCAGGCAAGATGTTTCTTCCCCAGGTGGTTAAAAGCGCACGGGTGATGAAGAAAGCGGTTGCTGTTCTATCCCCCTATATCGTTGCGGAAAGTGATGGTACGGAAAGTCAATTGGCCGGCAAGATCCTTCTTGCGACAGTTAAAGGTGATGTGCATGATATAGGAAAAAACATTGTCGGAGTAGTACTTTCATGCAATAATTACCAGGTTATTGATCTGGGTGTGATGGTACCTGCCGACAGGATAATAGACACAGCGGTTAGCGAAGGAGTTGATTTCATAGGTCTAAGCGGGCTGATTACACCTTCTCTTGAGGAAATGGTACATGTAGCTTCGGAGATGGAACGAAGGAAAGTAACAATACCTTTGCTTATTGGAGGTGCAACCACTTCTGAAATCCATGCTGCTGTGAAAATCTCTCCTGCCTATTCAAATACAGTGATTCATGTAAAGGATGCTTCAAAGGCGGCAGGCGTCCTTGCGTCTTTGTCTCAGGGAGAAGATTCTTCGTACGTAAAGGGAATAAAGGAAAAATATGAAAGACTGAGGAGAGAACATGCTTCACGGCAATCAGAAAAAATGTTGATCCCAATAGAAGAAGCGCGAAGAAACAGGCTTATTTTAAAATGGAAGGAATCGTCTATAAAAAAACCCAGAAAACCGGGTATTCATGTTTTTAAGGAATTTCAGCTTAAAGAAATTGAGAGATATTTTGACTGGACCTTTTTCTTTTTTGCATGGAAATTAACAGGAAAATATCCTAATATTTTTGAAGATCCTGTTAAGGGAGCAGAGGCAAAAAAGTTGTTTTCGGATGCTCAGAAATATCTTTGCGAAATAACTGAGAAAAATCTTCTGAAGGTAAACGGGGTACTTGGATTATTCCCGGCTGTTGCAGATGGTGATGATGTTAAAATATTAACAGAAGATTCTGGGAGTATAAAAGCTGTCTTCAGGTTCCTGAGGAATCAGGAACAGAAGGAACAAGGCATCCCGAATATGTCACTTTCAGATTTTATTGCACCTGAGTCATCGGGTCTGACTGATTATATAGGAGCTTTTGTTGTTACTGCACCGCTGGATAATGAAGCTTTAGCCCGTGAGTACAAAGATGATGATTATGCAACTATCATGATAAGAATTCTTAGCGACCGTTATGCTGAAGCTGCCGCTGAATACCTTCATCTTCTTGTTCGGAAAGAATACTGGGGATATGCTGAGGATGAAAACCTGAGCATAAATGACATCCTGAAAGTCAAATATATGGGAATCAGGCCTGCTCCGGGATATCCGGCCTGCCCTGATCATACAGAAAAACGTATAATCTTTGATCTGCTGGATGCTGAAAAACAGGCAGGTGCAGGTCTGACCGAAAATTATGCAATGATTCCTCCCGCCGCTGTCTGCGGATACCTGTTTTCCCATCCCTCTTCATTATATTTCAATATCGGAAAGATTGGACAGGATCAGTTAAAAGATTATGCTTCACGTAAGGGTATAAGTATGGAGGATGCCGCCAGATGGCTGGCTCCCTATATATAATAATAAGAATATGAGCGTTATAGACATAATCAAAAATTCCAGGAGTACTTTGTTCACATTTGAACTTCTGCCCCCTTTGAAAGGACACAGTATCGAAAAAGTGTACTCCACTATTGACGGGTTGATTGAATTTAATCCGGCTTATATCAATTTCACTTCACACAGGAACGAAACCATTTACAGGGAAAGACCTGATGGCCTTCTGGAAAAAAGGATCGTAAGGAAACGTCCGGGAACATTTGCCCTGGCAGCGGCCGTGAAGTACAAATACAATATACCTGTAGTACCACATGTATTGTGTGGAGGATTTACAAAGGAGGAGACTGAAAATGTCCTGATTGAAATGAATTTTCTTGGAATAAACGATGTACTTGCCCTTAGAGGTGATCCGCCAAGAGGTAGCAGAACTTTTATTCCAGAGAAAGATGGTCATACCCATACTTGGGAGCTGGTAAGGCAGATAGTTAACATGAATAACGGAAAATATCTTGAAGAGACACTTGAAGATACTGTACCTACATCATTCTGTATTGGAGTTGCAGGATATCCGGAAAAGCATTTTGAGGCGCCAAACAGGCAGGTTGATCTTGAAAATCTGAAGCATAAAGTCGAAGCCGGTGCCAGCTATATTGTTACCCAGATGTTTTTTGATAATTCAAAATTTTTCAGGTTCAGGGAGGAATGCAGGAATATTGGAATAAATGTTCCTATTATTGCAGGACTAAAGCCTATTTCTGCACTTAATGATATTAATTTACTGCCTCAGACTTTCCATATAGAAATGCCTCACGAACTTGTATTAGCTCTTCAAAAATGCAAAACTGACAAGGAGGCACGGGAAGTGGGAATTGAATGGGCAGTAATGCAATCAAAAGAACTTATCAGGGAGGGTGTTCCGGGCATTCATTACTATACCCTGGGCCGTTCAGATAATGTTGCAAAGATTGTTAAAGAAGCATTCTAAAAGGTTTTCCCCAGGATTTTCCATAGGATAGATATTAAATCCATAAGGCGGGTAATGTTTTTACATCAGGGTTTCTGATACACCACTTTATTTCCTTTGAGCAAGTTTTTACACAGTTAACCAAATGTAAACTGAAAGGTTAGATATTAAAAGCTTTTTTGATCTTGTCGACATAATCGAGCTTTTCCCATGCAAAAAACTCAACTTTTTTTCTGTAGGCTTTTTTCCCATTCCCATTAACTATTCGTGGTTTGCTGCCAGGAACTTCATAAAAGACATCAATTTCCCTGACTTCACAATCGCGTCCGAAATGACCATATGACGCGGTAGGGTAATAAATTGGATTTTTAAGTCCGAATCGTTGTACTATTGCATAAGGTCTCAGATCAAACAGAGAGCTTATCTTTTCTGCTATCAGCTCGTCGCTGAGAAGATTGCCTTTTTTATCCCTGACTTTTGCTGTTCCGAAAGTATTTAAATATAAGCCAACAGGTTCTGCCACACCTATAGCATAGGCAACCTGTATCAGAGCCTGATCGCAAAGACCTGCAGCAACGATGTTTTTTGCAATATGGCGGGCTGCGTATGCCCCTGATCTGTCAACCTTTGATGAGTCTTTTCCTGAAAATGCGCCACCACCATGTGCTCCATGTCCTCCGTAAGTATCAACAATTATTTTTCTTCCTGTAAGCCCTGTATCACCGTGTGGTCCTCCAATTACGAATTTACCTGTTGGATTAACAAGCAGCTTCATATCGTTCTGAAAGAGCTTACGGATTCTTGGAGGCAGGGATCTCTTTACCCTGGGGATCAAAACATTAAGGAGGTCTTCCTTTATTTTTTCCTGCATTTTCTTCTCAGCAGCTTTTTCTGCCCTGTGAGATTTGTTTTCAGGAAGAATGAATTCATCATGCTGAGTGCTGATAACAATAGTGTCGATTCGCAAAGGTTTATTGTTATCGTCATATTCGATTGTGACCTGCGATTTGCTGTCGGGCCTGAGATATTTCATATATTTGCCTTCCCTCCTTATAGCAGCCAGTTCTTTCAGGAGATTATGAGCCAGTACAATACTTACAGGCATATAGTTATCCATTTCGCGGCAAGCATAACCGAACATCATTCCCTGATCACCAGCACCCTGCTCTTCAGGTTTTTCACGGACCACTCCCTGCCTGATGTCACTCGATTGTTCATGGATCGTTGAGATCACTCCACATGAATCACAATCAAACCTGTATTCAGCTTTTGTATAGCCTATGTTCCTGATTACCCTTCTGGCAGTCTCCTGAACATCCACCCAGCCTTCAGTTCTCACTTCACCTCCGCAGAGAACAAGACCTGTCGTTACAAATGTTTCACAGGCTACTTTTGATTCAGGATCCCAGCGAAGAAATTCATCAAGCAATGAATCAGAAATCTGATCAGCTATTTTATCAGGATGTCCTTCTGAAACAGATTCTGACGTAAATAAATATCCCATCGAATTTGTTTTAAATTAAACAATTAACAAAATGGAGGAAATTTGGTTGATTATAATCAAGGAAGAGTTGCATTTTAGCATTTTTTCCCGTGGTTGCAATCAGCTCAAATCTTTCCACCAGAATTTACGGTGCAAAAGAAATAAAAAAAAACAAGATTGCAAAACTATGATTTACCAGTAAGAATCCTGAATATTTCCTCAAGATTGTTTTCTTTTTTGACAAGAGAAAGTACGGTCAGATCATTTGCAACGGCAAATGAGAATAGCTCCGGGCGTATGTCTTTTTCTCCGGAAGCCTCTATGAGCCAAGTATTATCTTTAAGCCATTTTATGGAATCCACATCGGGCAACTTTTTCAGTAAATTTTCATTTACCTGCTTGTTGAATTCTATTTGAATAATCTGTTTTACGCCACTGAGTTTTGAATATATTTTGTCTTTGTCTTCATTTGCTATTATTGTTCCCCTGTCGATGATGATTACCCTGTCGCAGATAGCTTCTACTTCCTGCATAATATGTGTCGAAAGCATGACTGTTTTTTCTCGCCCGGCCTCCCTTATCAGGTTCCTGATTTCAATAATCTGGTTTGGGTCAAGGCCGGTCGTCGCTTCGTCGAGAATAAGAACATCAGGATCATGAATTAATGCCTGGGCAAGTCCAACCCTTTGCCTGAAACCTTTTGATAGTGATTGTATTTTTTTATTCTGTTCAACTGTGAGCCCTGTTGTTTCTATGATGTTATCGATTTTTTTCCTTAAAGGAATATCAGACTTGTAGAGTGAGCCAACAAATTCGAGATATTCTCTTACATACATTTCGGGGTAAAGAGGATTATTCTCCGGCAGATAGCCAATTTTCTTTTTAACTTCCATTGAACCTTCCTCAATATTCAATCCATCCACCATAACTAAGCCCGATGATGCAGGAATGAATCCTGTGATTATTTTCATCATAGTTGATTTACCTGCACCATTCGGACCAAGAAAACCGACAATCTCGCCAGTCCTGACTTCGAACGACACGTTGTCCAAAGCTTTCTGTTCTCCGTAATATTTTGTAACATTCTGAATTACAATCGACATCGAATTATTTATCATTGAATTTATGCAGCACGAAGATAAGCCATTGTGTTAAAATCTGCAAAGCCGGATGTTTTAACAATATTTAGTTTTTATGTCTTAAAAACTACTGTAATTTAGTGGCTTCTAAAAATACTTTTAAATAGATATTATTTAAGGATCATGGACACAATCAATCGCCGGAATTTCATAAGAACATCAGTATTGGGAGGATTAGCTCTGGCTTATACAGGACCGGTTAAATCCATTCCCTCAAAAGCAATTCCTGAATCCCTGACGACCCGTGTGGCTCTTACTACCGGAGATAACAGATCAGATCTTGCTTTTCGGGCGCTTCAGCCATTTTCTAAAGAGATAAAGCAATCTATTGGAGATAAGATTGTTGTATTGAAGCCTAAT
The DNA here is from genome assembly GCA_964514725.1 of uncultured Rikenellaceae bacterium. Classification (GTDB taxonomy): domain Bacteria; phylum Bacteroidota; class Bacteroidia; order Bacteroidales; family VadinHA17; genus LD21. The sequence goes on along the minus strand of CAZEUL010000008.1, from coordinate 86,425 downwards.
AATGTTTCAATAGATGTTCAGCTGGCTTCCACTCATGTTGATACACTTGAAGGGATACTCGAGTTCCTTAAATCGATAAATAAGCTTAAGAATGTTGTCATTGCAGAATCGGCTGCGGGCGGTCCAACTTTCGAAGGCTTCAGCAACTTCGGATATAACAGACTTGCTGATAAATATAAAGTAAAACTTGTTGATCTTGATAAGGAGAAGATTGACATTATCTATGTATTTGATGAAAAAGATTTCAGGCCGCATCCTGTAAGAGTCTCTAATTTACTTCTTAATCCCGGCTCCTATATAGTGTCGGTGGCCCGGATGAAGACTCACGACAGAGTGGTGGCAACGCTGTCTCTGAAAAATATTGTTTTGGGAGCCCCGGTCAAGGATGAAGGATTTGCATTTGGTCCCAAAAGAAAACCGGGTACAAAGAACGATAAACCTATAGTGCATGGAGGGGGTATCCGCGGTATCAATTACAACCTATTTGCGCTTGCCGGCCAGTTACATCCTCACCTTGCAGTAATTGACGGATTCGAAGGAATGGAAGGGAACGGACCTGGCAACGGAACTCCTGTCGATCACAGAATCTGTGTGGCAGGAACAGACTGGCTTGCTGCCGACCGTGTCGGAATTGAACTTATGGGCATTGATTTAAGCAATGTGGGATACCTTACATATTGTGCTCAGGCAAACCTTGGCGTTACTGATCTGAACCAGATTGAAATAATCGGTGAAAAGATATCCGATCATAAAAGGACATATAAGCTTAGCGACAGTATCAACAAGCAACTTATCTGGAAAGAACCGGTTTTATCTTAAAAAGAGTTTTTTCAATCTCTTTTCCATTCAAATTATATAAATTTGACTTATCAGCGTAAATTATGCTCTGATGCGTCATTTATAAATCGTAGATCGCGATACAAAATAAAAGATGGAAGAGAAATTCAAAAGGCATTTGATCTTAAATGCGGTTTTAATTTTTATAATATTCAATACAGCATTATCACAAGATCTTGATAATTTTCTATACAGAGGGGCCTTTAATCCTGACTCTTCGATCGTACAAACAGATTTTCAATTCAACGGCTATACCAATCACTGGCACAACCTTCACCGGGACGAGATTCGATACGGTAATCTCTTTAAGAAATCGGTTCCTGATGTTCAGATGACAATAGCTCAGACAAAGATTGATATTGCTGATGACATGAAAATGCCCGGATTGAAAGTGCAAGAGGGTTTTATCAGCAGGCTGTTCAGTGATGATTTCACAATCATTGACCAGCCTTCAATAAAAGATCTGGAAAACATTGACAGAAATCTTCTTATACTCACGGATCCGTTTTCTGAATCCGGAAAAAAACTTAATGGCAAATTGCCTGCCAAAGACGAATGGAGCGAAAGACTAAAGAGTTATCAGTATGGTTCAAAAGATTTTACGGGAGTGAATCTGTTTTACCTTGAACATGGCATAAGAAGGATCTTTGTCATTTCTTCATCCGATAAGAATATGAGGGGCAAAGTACTCGAACTTATCAAATCAACAAAAAATCTTCTGGATAAATATGATCTTCACCGTGGTTGGTTCGGAACAGAGACTTTGCTTAAAAGTGTAACATGCACAGCTGGGCATCCTCTGGAAGTTATTGGCAAAGGTATGAACGAGGGCAATACATGGTTCACATTCTGTGGTTATATGGATTTATTTGCCCGTGAGGAACTCATAGGATGGCTTAAGAAGGTTAATCTTCAGGTTGTTGCGGATGTCGGTACAAACATGAACTATATACCGACCACATTCAATCAGGCAATTTATGGTTGTGATAATTACGACGGTCTGCTCCTTCAGAGCATGTACACTTTTGATTTTCTGATTGATTATGCCCATAAAAAGAACGGTTATATTTTCCGTTCAGCTTATGATCCGGCATCAGACATGTACCATTATGACGGCTATATTGCAGGAGAGGGTAACAAGGAACAGGCAGACAACGAAAACACCCCTTTTGTAACAAATACAGGTGCGCTTGATAATGGAACGGTTCCATGCATGGTTCTTTTCCTGGAAAAAGGAGAACCAATAACAAAAAAGACTATGTGGGAAGCAATAATGAGAAGACACGAGGTTGCTGTTATTGAGAATGGTAAAATGATGGGGCCGGCTCTCTTCAGAAATGCACTTCAGCTTCTTTTTCTTGACAGGGAATACCTTGAAGAATATTTTAACGACAGAATTAATCTGGAAGCATATACCGATGGATATTACCTTAATATAATTATTACCAATACTTATCCGAAATCAGTATCTGGCAGAATAAATGTTGTGCTATCCCCAGAGCTGGGATCAGAAGATAATCTGAGCATTAATGCTGATATGACTGCCAACAGCACAAAAAACATAAGGTTGAAGCTGAAACCCTCGCCGGCTGCAATGGGAATTACGAATCCGATTGCGGTTCATTTTAACTGGAACAATAAAAGGAAGAGCACTCTTACGATGCTTACCCTACCTCCGGTCATTTCGGTACATGATCTGTTGTACGGTCATGCGCCTGTCGTAACTTACCCTGTAACAATTCATAATTTTAAAGACCAGACGACTTCAACAGTAAAAGTGGTAGTCACAGGGAAAGATGATCCAGGGAAGATAGTGTTCACTGAAAGTAAAGAAATTAATATTGAGCAGGGTACATTTCTTGATCTGTCTTTTAATCTTCGGTTGAATAAAGGTGGATATAATGTGAAAGTATCAGCATACGGGGTTGAGGCAACAAGTCAGCTTGGTGTAGGAAATCCGGAAGGAACTCCGAAACTCACGGTTACTGATCTGAACGCTGATGGGATTAATGAGTATATTATGGAAAATGACAGTGTAAAACTGACTCTTCTTACTACCGGTGCCAGGGTCATTGAATACATTGTCAAATCTAAAAACGATAATATAATGTACAAGCAATGGCCTGTTAAACCTGAGGACGATAAGCGCAGTTTCAGGAAAAGAGGTTATTATCCTTACGGGGGATTTGAGGATTTCCTCGGACAGGCAAGCATGGAGACTCATAAAGTATATGATGCTGAAGTTATTAAGGATAAAGGAGATTACCTGCAGGTAAAAATGACAGCAGATTATTATGGGAATAAACTTGAAAAAATCTACACCCTTTATGGAAACTCGCCATTGCTGGAGGTTCGGTTTGCACTTACATTCAGGAATCCTGAAGCAAACATAATCGCACCCGTCCCTGTTCTTGAACTCGGGAAACGTCATTGGACCGAGGATGTTTTTATCACTCCCGAACTTGACGGGATTAAAGAGTACCGTATGCTTCCCGAAAGGTATTATGGAAGATTGATCTGCCTTAAAGAAGGTTGGGATGCAGGTTATGATACACGCGAAGACATCAGTTTTGTAGCTGCTTTTCCTGTAAAACCTCCGCTTTATCTTCACATGTTCATGAATCATCCAAGAAACCCGGATGCTCATTTCTATTGCCATGAGTTCCAGCCATGGGTGCCAATTTTTCAGAAAAGTACAATGTATTTTACTTATTATTTCTGGGGTAAAAGCGGTAATTGGCAGGATGGAGTTAAATCATTAAAGGAAAGAAACCTTATAACAACCAGATAGAAATCAAACAAATATTAACCAAAACAAACAATATGAAAACAATGTTCAGAAGAATTTCCCTTGCAACTTTCATCCTGATGTGGATCTCCGTCACAATTTCCCGCTCTCAAAATCTGGATGGATTCAAGTATAACGGGACTTTTCAGCCAGAAAAAAATATGGTTACCGAAATGTTTCAGTTCAACGGCTACACCAACTACTGGCATAATATTTTCCGTGACCAGATCCGTTATGGTAATCTGTTCAAGATTACCATTCCTAAAATGGATTACACAATTGCTCAGGCCAGGGTGGACCTTGCAACAGAATTCGGTATTCCCGGTCTGGCAATGCAGGAAGGATTTATGAACAGTATCCTCAGGGAAAAATATGCCACACTTGATCAACCAACATTGCAGCAGATTAACGAGGCAATTGCTTCCGGTAATGTCCTTGTTATAGTTGATCCGTCGACTGATGCCGGTAAGAAGCTTACAGAAAAGCTTCCGTCAGACTACATCTGGAAAGACAGGTTGAAAAGCTATCAATATGGTGCGAAGGATTTTACAGATGTAATGGTATTCCTTCTTGAGAACGGAAATAAAAAAATCTTTGTCGTGGCATCATCCAGTAAGGAGATGAGGGATAAAACGCTGGCATTAATGGAAAGTACAAAGGATCTCCTTTCAAGATACGATATTCATAAAGGGTGGTTCGGTGCTGAGACCCTTCTTAAAAGTGTAACATGTACTCCCGGCCATCCTCTTGAAGTTATAGGTAAAGGGTTGAATGAAGGCAACTCATGGTTCACATTCACGGGCTATATGGATTTCCTTGCTCAGAAGGAAATGGCAGAATGGCTTTCAAAAGTGAATAATCCCGCAGTTGTTGATTTTGGATTCGGGCAAATACACGGGCTGAAAGATTATGAGGGTCTTCAGGTTCAAAGCATGTTCACACCCGATTCGTGGATTAAGTATGCCCACCAGAAGGAGGGTTATGTATTCAGGCAGGTTTATGACGCCACCGGTGAAGCCGACAAGTATACTTATGATGGATATATTGCTTCAGAGGGAAATAAAGAACAGATTGACAATGAGAATGTTCCGTTCATTAGCAGTACAGGTAGTTTGTATAATGGCACAGAAAATTCAATGGTACTCTTTATTCCGAAAGGGAGTCAGCTTTCAAAACAGCTTATATGGGAAGCAATAATGGACAGGCGAGAAGTAGCAGTCTTTGGAGGTGGTATGATGATGGGACCTGCTCAGTTCAGAAATGCCCTTCAACTTCTTCTCATCGACCGTGTCTGGCTTGAAGAATATTTTGGTGACAAGATAAATATGGATGCCTCAACCAGGGATTATAAACTTATATTAAATTTAACCAACCTTTATGCAAAACCAGTTACAGGCACACTTAACATTGTTCTTCCTCCGGAGCTAAAAATGGAAACTGCATCATCAACTCAAGTGACATTGCCCGCAAACAGCACCAAGACACTTGAATTCGATCTTAATCCCACTTCATCTGCGATGAAGAAAACCAATCCTATCGCACTTCATTTCAGGTGGGGAGAGCAGAAAAAAAGCACCCTTGCCATACTCGATCTTCCAAGGGCAATTTCAGTGCATCAGCTCCTATACGGTCATGCACCTAAGGTCTCTTATCCTGTTGCTATACATAATTTTACTAGTAAGCAGTCATTCCCTGTAAAAGTTGAAGTTCTTGAAAGAAATAATCCCGGGAAAGTCGTTTATACAACTTCTAAAACCTGTACAGCCAGAAAAGCTTCATTCGCTAATCTTTCATTCGACCTTGAGGTACCGGCTGGCAGCTACAACGTGAAAGTATCAGCTTTGGGTGTTGAAAACATTAGCCAGCTTGGTGTAGGTGGGGCTTCAGGAAGGCCATATCTTTATGAAATTGACCTGAACAGCGATGGTATAATGGAATACAGAATGGAAAATGACAGTGTACAGATCACACTTCTTACAACAGGAGCAAGAGTAATTGAATACATTGTCAAATCAAAAAATGACAACATTCTTTTTAAACTGTGGCCCGACAAAGCATCTGATGACAAACGCAGTTTTAGAAAAAGAGGATACTATCCATATGGCGGATTTGAGGACTTCCTCGGACAGGGAAGCATGGAGACTCACAGGGTTTATGATGCTGAAATCCTTAAGAAAGAGGGAGATTATGTCAGAGTTAAGATGAGTACCGACTATTTTGGCAACAAGCTTGAGAAGATTTTCACTTTATATGGTAATTCACCGCTTCTTGAAGTTCAATTTGCCCTGACATTTAAGAATCCAGAGGCGAATGTGCTGGGTCCACAGCCAATTCTTGAACTGGGTGCAAAACATTGGACAGAGGATGTTTTCACTGTACCTGAAAAAGATGGTCTGCATGAATACCGTATGAAACCGGAGGATTATTATGGAAGAGCATTCTTTTTAAAAGAGGGTTGGAATGCCGGTTATGATGAAAAGGAGAATATTACTTTTGTGGGCGCCTTCCCGGTGACTGAACCTATTTTTCTTCATATGTGGATGAATCATCCTAAAAATAGTGAAGCTCATTTTTACTATGTTGAATTTCAGCCATGGACTCCCATTTATCAGAAAACGACAATGTATTTTTCGTATTACCTGTGGGGAACAGGCGGAAAATGGCAGAACGGTGTTCAGGAACTGAGAAACAGAAATCTCATTACTGAACAAAAGTAGAGTACCTGACCTGCATTTAGAATTCTTTGAAAGCAGACAGGGCGAAAATTCCCGGCCTTTATCCAAAAAATTTAAATGACCCGGGATATGAGTCAATTAACAGGGCAGTATTATTGTTAAAAACAGACATGGATATTACTACAATGAAAAATTAATTAAAATCTTATATCATGATGAATAGAATTAATATCAACCACAGGATCTTACTTGTTATGATCCTTGCAGTAACAACATTCTCCAGCGGATTTTCGCAGAGATCCAAAGAGACAAGTCAGCTTAATATAAAGAAAATAGAACTCGGATATCCATCACCTGCCATACCTTTTTATCATTTCAGGGCAGATATCGAACTCCCTAAGGAGTCGATAATTGAGGTTGAAGCTGCGGTTGATGGTAAAGTATTAAGGGCTACCGATCTGAGAAGGGATTCCGATCATGAAAATATGAATCGTCCTCCACTTTCTGAAAGACCGCCATCAGGATACAGCCTGTCGCAGGACGGGACGTTATACAAAAACTTCAATGTTACCGGCTGGGTGAGATGGGAGCCCGGGAAAGAATACAATATCAGGATATCAGTAAGAATGAAAAAAGCTGTAAATGCTTCTCCTGAAGACACCTGGATCACTGCTACAAGAAAAGTAAAAGCGCCTGAAGGTGTGGCTGTTTTCAGCAAGGATTGGAAAAGCTATAAATCAGTAATTCTAAGTGAAACTGCAGGAATCAGCAGGACAAATGATCCTGTCGAGGTGCTCCTTGCTTTTTATCCCGATGAGGCGCAGCAGCTTACCCGCGATATACGGGTAGTTGCAGTAGATCCTGAAACTTATGAGCTAAAAGAGGTACCCTCTCAGGTGTATGATCAGATGGAATATCTCAAGGAAGATGATTTTGCCCCTGACAAAGATGGCAAACCCACACGTCTGACACCGCTCTGGCTTCCCACAGTTACAATCAGGGTCGCTTTCCTTGCAGATGTTCCTGCAAGATCAAGCAAAGTATTTCTTGTTTTCTACAATAATCCTGATGCTAAGGTTAAATTGTACACAACTGACCTAAGGATACAGGGAATGGCCCCCGGGTTACAGATTGACAACAGTAAAATGACAGTAATTCTACATCCCAATTCAGGACATCTCGACGAAATTAAACTCAAAAGCAAACCTGATGCACCATTCTATCACAGACTTGAAACTAACGGAGCAATGCATTGGAATCCTGATATCTATGTGCCTCCAAAACCATGGACACATACCGCAGACTGGAAACCTCCAAGAAATATAAGCACTGTTGCAGGATCAGTAATTGCACGAAGCGATGTATGGGATGATATGCGAGAGGTTCCTCAAGTTGATGCTTCTGTAAGGTATGAGTTCTATCCGGGTGTGCCTTATTTTATCAGTACGACAACCATGAGAATCAAGGAGACCGTTCAGGCACTTGCATTAAGAAACTCAGAAATGGTAATCAAACGTGAACTCATAACACATGCAGCATGGTATGATATTGTAAGAGATTCAGTAATAATATACGATGTTGCACACATGCCCGACCTGACCGATCTTAAGATGGAAGCAGACGTACCATGGATAATATTTTTCAATAAGGAAAAAGGAATTGGATTTGCCGGTATTCAGTTAAACTACTCAAATACTGGTGTTGAGTCTCCTGTGCGATTATTAAATCCTTTCTTTTATATTACCGCTGGTCCCTGGATATATTGGGCACGGGGTTTATCACACACCTTCCTGTCGTCAAATATGCAACAGGTGGTTCCTGTATTAAAAGGGAACCTTTTCACTGAAAAATGGGCCTATCTTGTTTACGAGACAGACAAAACTCCTGAACCATATACCCCGGTTGTTGAATGGTATAAACGACTGACAAATCCTCTGAGGATACAACTTGTTGAAGAGGTTGATGAAAGAGTATCCAAGACACTGCAGGAGATCTTTATGGATGATGGTAAAAGCGGCTGGGAGGGTCGTGAGACAAAGAAACACTGATTGTATACCCCCTGCCTGAAAGTAAAATTAAAAAGCTTTTAATTAATATTTAAAAGGTGGAAGACAAAATTGGTTTGATTCTCATTATGGTTGGTTATATCACCTTGCTGGTGGCATGGGGTGTATATCAGGGCAGAAAAGTCAGGAGCGGCAAGGATTTTGCAATTGCCGGACGAAATCTTCCAGGATGGGCTGCAGCCCTTTCAGAAAGAGCTACGGGTGAATCTTCCTGGGCTTTGCTTGGATTGCCAGGAGCTGCTTATGCAATGGGACTTACAGAGATTTGGACTGCGGCCGGCTGTGTGGCCGGTATTGTGACTGCCTGGGCTCTTCTTGCATGGCGGCTAAGGGACGAAGCTGAAAAATACAATGTTTCAACATTTACTGAATACATTGGAGTTAAACATGGTGAATATGGGAAGATTTTGAGAAGAATTTCCAGCCTTGCAATAGTTTTCTTCTTCTTTTTCTATGTCGGTGCACAATTCCTTGGCGGGGGAAAAACACTTTTTACCCTGTTTGGCCTGAAACCTGAAATTGGAGGTCTTGTTACAGCAGCAGTAATTATCCCCTATACTGTTTATGGAGGATTCAGAAGCGTTGTATATACCGACGTTATCCAGGCTGTCCTTATGATCACCACACTTGTTATTGGTCCAGTGGCAGGTATAATATACCTCATGAACCATAGCGATATGTATGCCACTGGGGTTATCGAAGGTCTTGTTAAAACGGGAGGAAACTATACCTCTTTAACAGGAGCTGCAAGAGGATTTGGTGCCGGACTGATTATTACAGGCGGATTCAGCTGGTTTTTCGGCTATCTTGGTGGTCAGCCTCAGTTGAGTGTCCGGTTCATGGCAATAAAAAGTTCAAAACAGGCAAAAATAGCACGGAACATAGGGATTGTATGGACTATAATTGCCTATATAGGTGCACTTTTGATAGGATGGATAGGGATTGCAATATTCGGACCTGCTGGTCTCTCCGATCCTGAATATGTCATGCCAAGCGTTGTACTGAAACTTTTTCCTCCTGTTATTGCCGCCCTCCTTATTACCGGGGCAATTGCTGCAATGATTTCAACTGCCGATTCCTTGCTGGTTCTTTCAGCTACTGAATTATCCGAGAGCCTTCTGCAGAAAAATGGAGATGGAGAAAAGGAATCATCACAGGGAACAAGTCTTAAAAGGCATCGTATGACAACTGCCATTTTAGCTGTGGTCGCACTTATCCTTTCTTATCTGACTCCTTCAAAACTTATTTTTACGATAGTAAGCTATGTCTGGGCCGGTATTGGATGCACATTTTCAGTAGTCATATTATTCTCTTTGTTCTGGAAAAAATTCCATGGAAAAGCTGCAATAGTTACGATCATTGCAGGATTGCTCTTTACAATATTCTGGATCAGCGGAGGTTTTGAGCAGCATTATAAGGTTTCAAAGGACAAAGTGGAGTTCCTTTTAAATCAGAATGTCATTAACGAAAATGAAAGTGAAAGTCTGCTTTTTCTTGAAGGAACACGCTACATCAGCCAGACAAAGTTTGAAAATGCTTTAAAAAAGAATACAAGCCTGTCAAAAAAAGAAAAGCAATTATCATTAGTTTCTTCAGCTTTTATGGAAAAAGGTATACCTGCCAGATTGACAACATTTATCTTTTCACTGATTGTAGCAATAACTGCGACTTATTTAATTTCACCCGGAAAGAGAACCTCTGAAAATCTCATCCGTACATGAACTGGCCGACTTTCGCAAATGATGATCTTGGATTAACACAACAGACCGGTATCTTTGAGCTGTTTGCAATTATATATTGTTCGGAAGCTCCCAGAACATAGTCGGCCATTGAGATGTTCTTGGTCGTCATAATAACTATCAGATCAGCTTTGATCTTGTTTGCAAAGTCTATGGTTTTCTGGGCTGTTTTTCCATGGGGGACTTCATGAATCTCGTAATCAATATTGTTCTGAATTAAATATTTAACGGCAAAATTCAGATTAATATTTGTTTTTCTTGTAAGGCTTTTATCAGTGCTCTTCGTTCTGAGAATGTGAATTTTCGAATCAAAATACTTTCCCATGAAAATTGCCATTCCCAGCTTTTCTTTATTCTCAATTCTGAAATCAACAGGGAATACGATATTATGATACCTTTCATTGTCGGCGGGAGGATCCTGAACAACTATAAACGGGACCTTCGATTTAACAATTACTTTTAAAGCCCAGCTTCCTGTAAGTTTCTGCATCCCTACCATCCCGTGAGTTCCCATCACTACAAGATTCACATCATGCGAATTTACAAATTCAGCTATTGTGGAGAAAATACTACCCTTGACCACCTGTGCAGTGATATTCATATTATACCTTGATCCTGCTTCTTTGGCCACATGATTGAGGAGCGTCCTTTTCTCTCCTTCAGCTCTTAGCTTAATATCAGGATCAACAATATGTAAAAGACAAATATCGTTCTCTACCATCCTGGCTATTTTAACCGAATGAGCCAGAGCATTTTCAGCAACAGGAGTAAAATCCCAGGGCACAACTATCATCTTCTTATTTTCTTCCATGGCAGTCTGTTTTTAATGTTTACTTATTCAAAGTTATTCAGTTTTTCCTATTTATCAAACCGGCTTAAATTATCCTTTCGGCTGTAAAATGAACCATTTAAGCCTAATTTTTTAACCATTGCTGACAGATTCCTTCAAATGATGACCTGTTTGAAATAACCTCTGGAAATAGAACAGATTCCATACTAAAACTGTTTTATTGAATAAATATTATGACAGTTATCCTAATAATCTCGGGATACGGAAAGCAATGCACTAAAACAATTTATTATTTTTGCGGGGGAAATTTCATGATGAAATAATAGGATGGAAAGGACAAAGATAAAGGAATTGCTCTTATTGCATATGTTGGGGCATGATGTGCTTGTTAAAGGATGGGTCAGAACCAAAAGAGGGAATAAGAATATAATTTTCATAGCACTTAATGACGGTTCAACAATAAACAATATCCAGATAGTTGCAGATGCAGGCTCTTTCAGTGATACTTTATTAAAGGATATTACAACAGGTGCATGTATTGCCGTTGCAGGTAAACTTGTTGAATCTCAGGGTCAGGGGCAGAGTGTTGAGATACAGGCGCGGGAAATAGAACTCTATGGCAGATGCGATGCCGAGTCTTATCCTTTACAGAAAAAAGGCCATTCAATGGAATTTCTAAGAGAACAGGCCCACCTGAGGTTCAGGACAAACACTTTTGGAGCTGTTTTCAGGATCAGGCATGCCATGGCCTTTGCCATTCACAAATATTTCAACGACAAAGGATTTTATTATTTGCACACACCCATTATAACCGGCAGTGATGCTGAGGGCGCAGGCGAACTGTTCCAGGTAACAACACTTGATCTTATGAACATTCCAAGAAACGGGGATGGCAATATTGATTTTTCTGGTGACTTTTTCGGTAAGCGGACCAATCTGACAGTTTCCGGACAGCTTGAAGGGGAGCTTGGAGCTCTTTCTCTTGGCGAGATATATACTTTCGGGCCTACATTCAGAGCTGAAAACTCAAATACTCCAAGGCATCTTGCCGAATTTTGGATGATTGAACCTGAAATGGCTTTTTATGATCTTAATGACAACATGGATCTTGCCGAGGATTTCGTCAAATATCTTATTCTTTATGCACTTGAAAATTGCAGGGATGATCTTGAATTCCTCAATAAGATGATTGATAAAGGCCTTATTGCACGTTTGGAATTTGTATTAGCCAACAAATTTGTCAGATTAACATATACTGAAGCTGTTAATATTCTAACATCTTCAGGCAGGAATTGGGAATATCCTGTTGGCTGGGGAAGGGACCTTCAGGCTGAACATGAGAGATATCTTGTTGAGGAACATTTTAGGCGCCCGGTAATTATAACGGATTATCCCAGGGACATAAAAGCCTTTTATATGAAACAGAATGATGACGGAAAAACCGTAAGGGCTATGGATGTTCTTTTCCCAGGAATAGGAGAGATAATTGGAGGTTCGCAGAGAGAAGAAAACTATGAAAAGCTTTTACAAAGGATAACAGAACTGAAATTGCCTGAGAAAGACCTTTGGTGGTACCTCGAGACCAGAAAATTCGGAACAGCTCCTCACAGTGGTTTTGGGCTTGGTTTTGAGCGTATGATCCAATTCATGACCGGGATGTCAAACATAAGGGATGTGATTCCTTTCCCGAGGACACCAAAGAACGCTGAATTTTAATTTATAATGGTCATAACCATATTGTTTAGCCAGGAGTGATGTTAAAGCAGAAGTTACAGCAAAAATTGCTTCAGAAGCTTTCACCACAGCAGATACAGATGATCAAGCTGCTTGAAATCCCTGCATTGCAGATCGAGCAAAGGATAAAAAAAGAGCTTGAAGAAAATCCGGCACTGGAAGAAGGCCCTGAAGAAGACGAAGAAGTCATTGTCGGCGATGATCTTGAGGAAGAATTCGAGGATAAAGATAAGGACGAGGAGGAGTTCACTCTCGATGATTATATAGAAGAGGATGAAATACCTGATTACAGGCTCCAGGCAAATAACTACAGCAGGGATGAGGAAAAAAAATCTGAAATACCTTTTTCAGTTGGTTCTTCTTTCCATGAACACCTTGAATCTCAGCTTAGTCTGAGGGACCTGACTGATAAACAAAAGATACTTGGAGAATACATACTAGGAAATATTGATGAGGATGGATATCTTAGAAGAGAACTTGTTAATATTGTTGATGACCTTGCTTTTCTACAGAATGTAACAACTACAGAAAAAGAGCTTGAAGAAGTGCTTGCAATAATACAGGATCTTGATCCTCCTGGCGTTGGAGCCAGAACACTCAGAGAATGCCTTCTGATCCAGCTTGCTATAAAGGACCGTACACAAAAACCAATAAAGCTTGCCTATACAGTGATTGATCTTTATTTTGATGAATTTTCAAAAAGGCATTATGATAAGATAACGGCACGGCTTGGAATATCGGATGATGAACTCCGATCAGCAATTGATGAGATCCTGAAGCTAAATCCTAAACCGGGAAACGTCTACAGCGATTCTTTTTCAAAAAGCTCTCATCAAATCATACCTGATTTTATTCTCGATCTTAATGAAAACGGCTTTGACCTTCACCTTAATTCCCGTAACCTTCCCGAGCTTCGATTAAGTGCTTCCTATAATGAAATGCTGCATTCATATATAAAAAATAAGAATCAGAAAAAAGAAATGAAGGAAGCAATAATGTTTGTAAAGCAGAAAATAGATTCTGCCAGATGGTTTATTGATGCGATAAAACAACGGCAGAATACTCTTTTGCTTACGATGAATGCAATTCTGGAATACCAACATGAATACTTTATTGATGGTGATGAAACCAAGCTGAAACCTATGATACTTAAGGATGTGGCAGAAATGACCGGCCTTGACATATCGACAGTTTCCCGTGTGGCTAACAGCAAATATATACAAACGCATTTCGGGATCCTGCCCTTGAAGTTTTTCTTCTCGGAGGGTTTACAAACTGACAGCGGTGAAGAAGTATCAACAAGGGAAATAAAAAGAATATTACAGGATTGTATTGAAAATGAAGAGAAAAGAAGGCCACTGACAGATGAGCGCCTCACAGAAATACTTCAGGAAAAAGGTTATCAAATCGCCCGCAGAACTGTTGCAAAATATAGGGAACAGCTTAATATCCCGGTTGCCAGATTACGACGTGAAATATAACGTATGTAAAATAACCTAATTCATCCAACTGCCTTAATCAGGAAAATATTTTGCATGCGTTTTATGAATACGGAAAATAACAAAGACATACTAATCCCTGTTGCCAGATTTATATCAATTGTCTTTCATCCGTTATTCATGCCTTTGTACGGCCTTGGAATAATATACAGTGCACCCACCCTTCTTGAATATCTACCTGTGGGAGCAAAAAAGATTCTATTCCTGATTGTTTTTATAAATAACGTTTTCATACCTGTTACCCTGCTCCCTCTTCTTAAAAACAGAAATCTGATAAGTTCCTACACCATTGATGAAAGAAAGGAAAGGTCAATACCATTGATTATGGTGTGCTTATTGTACTTAATTACCTCTTTTATTATTTTCAGGTATCAGATTCCGGGACTTCTGAAATCCTTCGTTTTTTCTTCCACCTTTCTGGCTGTAATGGTGACTGTAATAAACTTCTGGTGGAAAATTTCACTTCACTCAGTAGCGGCAGGCGCTTTAAATGCCCTGGTTGTTGTGCTCTCGGTAAAAATGTATTCTCCACTAACAGGGTATCTTATATCATCAATTCTGACCGGGGGTCTTATCCTTTCATCCAGGCTTAAACTAAATTCACATAATCCGGCTCAGGTCTGGATTGGATTTTTCACTGGATTCTTTGGATTAAGCCTTTTTATTTTATTGATTCAATAATTCCTCCAGGGCTCCTTCAATTAATTTATTGCTTTCTTCTATCATGCTTTCTACAGGTATTGGTACTCTGGCAGGAATCATTAACCCTTTATTGATATCTTTTTGGTCAATTGTTGAGAACCAGCCTTTGCCTGATAAATATTCAGCCAGGTACTCCTGCTCGGGTTGTCCTGGCGTTGGAATAAGAAGAGCGCTGATTTTTAAGCTTATGAGTTCCATAATAGTTGAATATCCTGACCTGGAAATAATATGATCACTCTCAAGCAGCAATTTCCTAAGATCCGTTGACTGTAAATGATTATAAGAACAGATATTCCCGTCCCGGACTGGTTTCTGATTTCCCATAGGATTACCTTCAAGTATTACTAAATCTGCATTCTCATTTCTCAGAATATTAATGATTTTTTCCCTCAGTATCCCTCTCTGTGGTTCCGGACCTGAAAGCATAAGGACTACATTCGATCTGGTTTTTTCTGTTTCATTATTTTCTTTTTCTGGTTCTGAAAATGAGAACCTTGAAAGCAGACCTATATATCTTGTATTCTGAGGAAGTTTTAATCCATGAGATAGCCTCCCGGAAATATTTTGTGCACCGGGAAGATCGGGGATATAACAATATGAATATTTCTTAATAATAAATCGGTGAAGGTAAATGCCAGTCCATTCTAATGACTTCAGTCCCTTTGGAAAGGGAATAAGTGGAAGATGTGTAATATAAACTGATTTTATTTTCCTGTTCCATAATCCGAACCTGTTGTCGCTGATTACAATATCAATTTTATATCTACTTATTATGTTTTTAAGTCTGTAATGCTCTTTTATTGTATGGTAAGCCAGTAAAGGTGTTTTAAAGAACAAAACCAGGTACTGTGGAAAATTCCTTGAATAACCTGGTTTGAACCCGTTGAATACTATATAATTACCGTCTCCTAATTCACTCCTGAATAATGCAAGGTGTTCGTTTCCTGCCCCGATAAATATATCATGCCCAAGGGCCTTTAGTTTCATAACTATCGGGATCATACGTCCGGCATGGCCAAGACCCCACTCAAGGGGACAGATGAGTATTTTTTTCTTTTTGATCAAAATCAGGAAGAAACCTGGGTTTTAATACCCAATTTTTTTACCATTTCGGCAATTCGCTTCAGCTCAAATGCAGGAACCTTATGAAGTGATCCTCCCTCGGGAGTATCTCTTGAAATAGTATATATCATAACCTCTGAGGGTTTAATAATTTCAATAGCCTTCAACCAGGCATCAAGTTCTTCAGGTGTTGTATTATCTATCTTTTTTCCTTTATAGTAACCTTTAATAAATAAGGTCTGAACAATAAGTTCACCATTGAATTTCTTAAGTTCCTTAACAAGTTCAGACACTTTTATATTCACATGGGGCTGATTGTGTATTTTTACTGTCAGATCAAACCCCGAATCAAGCTTAAGTATGTTCTGATCAACTTTAAGCAAGGCTTCCCTGATTTTTGGAACTGAAATCCTGGATGAATTTGACAATACGGCGATTCTGGCTTGTGGGAAAAATTTATCCCTAAGTTCAATTGTATCATCAATTATCTCATTGAAATCGGGATGAAGAGTCGGCTCCCCGTTACCTGCAAAAGTAATTACATCAGGAGAGTGGCCCTTCTCTTTCATTGAGGATAGTTTCACCGAGAGTGCGTCATATACTTCCTTTCTGGAGGGAAATGTTCCAGGTTCTCCTTTAAAGTCAGTAGTCCAACCGCATTCGCAGTATATACAGTTGAAATTGCAGACTTTTTTCGTCGACGGCAGGAGGTTGATCCCGAGTGACACTCCAAGGCGTCTGCTCCTTACAGGTCCAAAAATGATCTTATCAAAAAGAAATGTCGCCATCTCCGAATATTAAAAAGTATCAAAATTAATAAAATTAGAATATTCAGGCAGGTTCAGTTGTGAGGCATTCATTTTGGCTTGCTGCCATACGGGTTAATTATATCAGCTTCTTTATTCTTGAATCCTTTGTTAATCTAATTTTATTAAGATCGAGATCCTCAATCAGAAGAAGCCCTGGTCTTTTCCCAGGGGCAATGGATCCGTATGTATCATCTTCGCATAATGCCTTTGCTCCGTTATAAGTTGCCCATCTGACAAGTTCTTCAAGCGAAATTGTTTCAAAGTTACTACTTAACAATTTCAATTCTTCAATGAGACTTAAAGTCTTATTGGAGGCCAGGCTGTCGGTGCCTATAACAATTTCACACCCTTCTTCAATTAAAAGGTATACAGGTGGTAGTGCATTCTCTATGTAAAGGTTTGACCCAGGGCAAAGGCACCAGTATAAATTGTCTCTCTTATTGACCAGTCTGATTGTATTTCTATCAACAAACGTGTTGTGTACAAGGATCAGATTCCCTGATGAAGTAATTTTATCAAGTACTGCATCTGCATGATCACTTACAATTTCAGATCTGGTAAATTTCAGCCCTGATCTCTCGTAGGAATCTTTTATAGGACCTGAATGACACTTTAAAAACTCAATCTCTGAGAGTGATTCCATAAAATGTAATGAAGTCACTTTATTCGATGCTGTGATTGATTTGAGCATATTAAAAAGACTGAGGGAGACTGAATAAGTAGAATGAGGAACGATCGAGAAATGCAGACCTGATGATTTGGCAGATTTTACAACCTCAGATATTTCACTGATCCTTTTTTCAGCTTTTTCAGCATCGATCCCGAATGTTTCTAAAAGATTCAGATACTTTATCCTGCTTTTTTTCTTTATAACGAAGGTAATATCAGTATTACAGATGTCAGCACATAGAACAATCCCTTCGCTTTGAAGCATTTCATCAGCAGAAGTTGCAGAGCTGACGGTTTTACTTTTCTCCTGACTTCTGAGGGTTCTGATATCAAGGATAAAATCAGCCAGTCCTCTGCAGGACGGAATTATTCCATGAAGATCAGATAGTTCAAGATGACAATGGCAGTTGACAAATCCTGGTATTATAATTCCATTATAAAATTCGACCGATTCCTTTTCAACAAGATCCCCTCCTGTATCTTCGACAGCTACAATTACTCCTTCATTATCGGTTGTGACGATTCCTCTTTTTAAAGCCGGTCCGGTGTTGGTGAATACAAAATGCCCGGAAAATTTTCTCATTGACTGATTATTCTGGTGGTAAGGATTATATTCTCAACAAAAAAATGTTTTTCAAGGTCAGGTGCCTGATTTTCATGATTTACGAACCATCCTCTGATCCTGATTGGCGGCATTTCTTTCATGGAAACGGTTGTCGTGAATGTATGTGGTTGTCCGTCTTTTAGATATTGAATTTTTGGAAAATAAGTCCGGATCTTTTTGTTTTCATTATTTGTGGTCTCAAAGAAAATATTCAAATGAGGATCGATAGTCTGGTCATCCGGAAAAACCGTGATTGTAAATTTGAGTACGTAGTATCTTGAGTAGGTTACCGGGAGGTCGAACCAGGTAGTATCTTTTCCTGACTGGCCAGGGAAGAAATAAAACGACCTTCCCTGCCACAGATTGCCGCCTGAACTTCTAAGTGTTGGATTAAACTGTAGTAACCGGGATTCCATCGCACTCAATTTACCCAGGACTTTATCGTAAATCTTAACCAATTCTTTAGGGCGTTTTATAAAATAAAACCTCATTGTTCTGTCCATTATCTCTTTTGTATATCCGTGCTTTTCAACAACGCTTCTGTAAACGGCCAGAGAATCCATTTCAGAGTATAAATTACTTATCCTGGGTAAAGTGAGCAAACCATCAGTAATATGGACATCGGCAAGGATTGAAATAAGATCCTTTTCAGGTATTATGTTTTTATGTTCTGCTTTACTCTTTCTTCCCGAGCATGAGATAATAGCTCCATAAAGAAGCAGCAGATAAAACATGTATAGATATCCTTTTAATTTCATTTTTCAGGTAATTAATTCCTGATAAGATATTTTTTTGTAAGAAACCGGACCGGATACCAGGCTGCCCAGAATCCTATCAATAAAACTGTTGCCGGTACAATAATAAAATCTTTAATTTTCATTATTACCGGGTAAGCATCAAGTATAAGTGAATCACTCTGTAGCCGGACAAGACCGTATTTCTGCTGAAGCCAGCATATTATAAACCCAAGGATCACACCTGCCACAGCACCGATAATTGATATTAGCCATCCTTCAAATATAAAAATCTTCCGTATAAGATTATTATCAGCTCCAAGGCTTTTAAGGATTTCTATATCCCGCTCTTTTTCAATTATAAGCATTGTAAGTGAGCCGATTATATTAAATGACGCTATTATAAGGATAAAAGTCAGGATCAAAAAGATGGCAAGTCTTTCCGACCTCATGACTTTGTAAAAGATCTCCTGCTGTTCATATTTGTTCTGAACGTTAAATTCCTTTCCAAATATCCCGATAACAGCTTTCTGCACCTTTGATTCATCTGCAGCGTTGGAGAACTTGATCTCAATTGTGCTGACACCATGTTTATTTTCAAGTAATTCCCTTGCAAAATCTATTGGAAGATACACATATCTTGAATCATATTCCTGTTCGACCTGATAAATCCCTGATGGGAAAACGAACTTCCTGTTAAATGCATTTTCAGGATTGAGATTTGAATCTGCTCCCTTTTTAGGAACAAAAATATCAAGTGGCGTAATAAAATTTATTCTTAATCCAAGTGAATTGGCTATTCCAATACCCGGAACAGCGTATGGCCTTCCCTGTTCTGACTTTAAAGTAAATGTCCCATCCCACATAGTGCTGTCTATTCCCGTAACCTTTACATAATTGTCGTCTACTCCCTTGATTGTGGCAATAAACTGCCGTTCTCCATACCTTAATAGTGCATTTTCTTCAATGCAGAGAGAATAGCATGATACCCCTTCCACAGTTGATAAACGTGCAAGTTTCAAGGAATCAGGTATAAAGGTTTTACCTTCCACAGCAGTAATTTTAAGGTCAGGATCGAATGTGTTGAAAATTGACCTTACCAGTGTTTCAAGCCCGTTAAAAACAGAAAGAACAATGATAAGAGCCATAGTGCCAACTGAAACTCCTGCTACCGATACCCCTGATATTATGTTTATGGCATTCCTCGATTTCTTTGCGAAGAGATATCTTTTTGCTATATATAATGAAAGCTTCACTTTTATTTTTTTGCTGTCACCAGAAGGCCTGTCCCCGATTTATGGATCATAATAAGGTCAAAAATATTGAGAATTAATGCGACCGGCAATACAAGGAAATAGTAAATAGGAAGAACCGCGAAAAAGAGCTTTGAATTATTGAGCATTTTAACCGGGTATTTCATCGAAAGATGCCAGGAAATATTTCCTGGTTTTCCATACGTATATAGTGTTTTCACTTCCCTGAAACCTGCATTCTCCAGTTTTTGCCTGATCTCTTCGCGTCCATAACCATTCCTTACATGTTCATCGATAAATGAGCTGTCATTTTCGCAGCGGACATCTGATCCTCCTTTATCCGAAGGCGTTGAAATGAGAACAATGCCATCTTTCACCAGTGCCCTGTGGAAATTATAAAATACTCTTTTATCATCGCTTATATGCTCCATTACATCGACTGAAAGGATAAGGTGGTATTTTTCTTTATCAGTAAGAGCTGTAAGATCACAAAGCTCAAATGAGACCCTATCCATTAATACAGAATTTCTAAAAAAATTTGTACAATCTTCAATATGATCCTTGTTAATATCTATCCCTTTTATCTTCCAATTCCTGTTTTTTCTTCCCATCCTCCAGATGTATTGTCCAAATCCGCATCCGGCATCAAGAACCAGAGCATTATCCGGGATAAAACCTGAAATTTTATTTAAGACCTTATTAATATGCCAGGCTCTTAAAAGCAAAATATCGAGTAGGTTATACAATATTCTCCTTTTAAAATTAGACCCGGAAAAGATACGGCCAACACTCCTTTTAATCGGATCGTATTGCATTTGTTCAGGATTTCAGTAGCCTGTCAATATTATCAATATAATCCAGACTGTCATCTATGAAAAAAGCTATTTCAGGAACTATTCGAAGCTGTTTTCTGACCTTCTGTCCCATTTCAAACCTGATTTTCGATGAATGCTCATGGATAGAGTCGAGCACTGTATTCTGATCAAAAGAAGGGTAAACACTTATATAAATCTTTGCAAATGAAAGATCGGGACTAATTCTTACCCTTGTTATTGAAATCATTTTACCATGTGCAAATTCATTGCCCTTTTTAAGAAATATCCCTGCAACTTCTTTCTGTATAAGCCTGGATACCTTTTTTTGTCTTGTCGATTCCACAAAATTCTAAATTTAATCCCGCAAAGGTACTATTTTCCTGTTAATTATAGTTTTTTCATTTTGATTGAGTAGTATTAAATGTGAGATTTAATAATGAATATCTTCCTGTTATGCCATTAGGAAAAAAAATTAATTTTGCATGATATTTTATTGGACGAATTGATGGAAACGGTTGTAAGTGGTATCAGGTCGACGGGTAATCTTCATCTGGGTAATTATTTCGGTGCATTGAAAAATTTCCTGAAAATGCAGAAAGAGAATAATTGTTTTTTCTTTATAGCAGATTATCATGCACTTACTACCCACCCTAAACCGTTGGATCTTCATGGAAACATTAAGCAGGTTCTTGCTGAATACCTTGCCTGTGGTATTGATCCAGAGGTAGCGACTGTATTTATTCAAAGTGATGTTCCAGAGGTAACAGAACTGTATCTGCTTCTTAATATGAATGCTTATGTAGGCGAGCTTGAAAGAACTACTTCATTCAAGGAGAAAATAAGAAAACACCCCGATAATATAAATGCCGGGCTTTTAACATATCCGGTTCTAATGGCTGCCGATATCATAATTCATAAAGCAACAAAAGTTCCTGTGGGAAAAGATCAGGAGCAGCACCTTGAAATGACAAGAAGATTTGCACGGAGATTCAATATGATTTATGAGGTAGATTATTTTCCTGAGCCCGACGCATATAATTTTGGTAATGAGCTTATTAAAATTCCCGGGCTTGATGGGACAGGCAAGATGGGAAAAAGTGAGGGTAATGGTATTTTTCTGGCTGATACCCCCCAGGAAATCAGGAAGAAAGTGATGAGGGCAGTTACTGATTCAGGTCCGACCCAAAAAAACCAAGTACCTTCGGAGCCTGTAAAAAACCTTTTTACAATTATGAATGTAGTTTCAGAACCTTCCACTGTTAAATATTTCACAGAAAAATATGCTTCATGCGAAATCAGATATGGTGATCTGAAAAAACAACTGGCAGAAGATATTATTAAAGTTACTGAACCAATAAGAGAAAAGATCAATACCATTCTTGCAGATGACAAATATCTTGGACGAGTAGTCAGGGAGGGTGCTGAAAAAGCAAGAATCAGCGCTTCCAAAACAATTAAAGAGGTCAGGGAGATAATAGGATACAAATCATTTTGATTAAAAATAAAAGCCAGGTGTTCAACCTGGCTGCCCTTGAAAAATCAAGTATATTTTGGAGATTGCCTGTGTAATAACAATAATCAAATTACGTGCCAAATAAATTTTAAACCTGACGTATCAATTAAAATTTTGGCCCTGTTTTGTGTCTTATCCGAAAGATTAATAAATTTAGTTCAATATTCCAGGGTATTGAATTAATCAAAACCTCTAACTATGAAAAAAGATTCTGCAAATAAATCACAGTTCACTTACGGGACAGGCTGCAAAGAAGTTTCACGAAGGAGTTTTATTTATTCGTGTTCGGCATGTGCGGCCTGTATGGCTTTTGCCCCTATGGCTGTTGTCAATACGGCCTGCTCATCCGGTTCAGGAAATAAAAAAATGAAGATCCGTATTATTTACTCCCTTCATGAACCTGTTCAAACCAAGCCTGACTGGCCAAACGTAGGTTTTGATTTCAGACCGGTTATGGAAAAGTTCAATTCCTCTCTTGCAGAAAGTTTTAAGAATATTGAATTTATACCATCTTTCGCAACTGGACCGGATGATGCAACAAAGATAATTGAAGATGACAGGCAGGCTCAGGTCGATGGGTATATTGTTTATCAGATGAACTGCTGGAACCAGGTGGTACAGACAATTGCAAAAACCGGCAAACCTGTTCTTTATGTCGATTTCCAGTTTGGTGGCAGCGGTGGATTTCTGGTTTATAATGCTTCATTTATAACCGCCAATATGACTAATGTAGGTTTTGTTGCATCGTCACGTCCTGAAGACCTAATTGCGGCGGTCGGATGTTTTGATGTTATAAGGAAAGGAGGAACGACTGCAGAATTTGTATCTGCTGTCACAAAATCGCGATTGAGCCTTACACCAGGACCAAAAAAATATGACTTGTTACCGAATAAAATTGATTTTCTATCACCTGATGAGAGTAAAAAATTGTTTGCCAAATCAAAGATACTTGCAGTACGGGATCAAAATGCAAAAGCTTCAGATCCGATTTTTGGTATTCCTGTCGATTTTATTCCTTTTTCAGAAGTGAATGAAGCATGGAGTTCAGCAGATAAGAAAATTTCAATGGAAATTGCTGAAAAATGGCAAAAGACAGCCCTTGAAGTTAAAGATGTCTCATTTGACACTCTTCTTACTTCCGCAGCTATGTATGTCGGAATGAAATCTGTAATGCTGAAACATAACGCAAATGCGATAACAATAAATTGTCTTGGAGGATTTTACGGAGGTCATATTCATGCTTACCCATGCCTGGGATTCCATGAATTATGCAATGAAGGTCTTGTCGGTGGATGTGAATGTGACATAAACTCGACCGCAACCATGCTGGCTTTTTCAATTATGACAAAGGGACGGCCTGGATTTATTTCTGATCCGGTAATAGACACCTCAAAAAGGCAGATTATTTATGCTCATTGTGTTGCCCCAAGCAAAGTATTTGGTCCGATGGGTCAGGTTAATCCGATGAGAATTATGACCCATTCAGAAGATAGAAACGGTGCCTCTGTCCAGTCTATCTTGCCTCTAAATTACCTGACAACCACTATTGAAATAAAGAATGACAGAAAAGAGATACTCTTACATCAGGCTGTTGCAGTTGACAACAATCCTGATGACAGGGCATGCAGAACGAAACTTTGTGCCGAACCGGTGGGTGATATTGAAAAGCTCTTTACAATGTGGGATAAATGGGGATGGCACAGAGTTACATTCTACGGGGATTTGAAGGATGCCGTTTATACCTGGGGTGATGCAACAGGATGGAAAGTATTTGAAGAAGCCTGATAATTAAGAATATTAATGTTAAATATGCAGTAATCAACTGTTCAGAAGTGGGGAAAAGAATTACAATCATTTCAGTCGTCATCCTTATTTCAGGTATAACATTCCTGGGATATTTTCTCCACCAGAGCAGAAAAAGCCTTTTTACTGACCCTTATAAGATAATTGCTCCGGATGCATGTGTTATCATTGAAACTGTAGATATCAGAAGTTTAATAAATTCTTTAACAACGGGAAAAGGTCTGTTTTCAGAGATAGAGAAAATCAATGAATTCAGGGGATTTGATACAAAGCTTAAATATATTTCGGATCAGGTTAATAAACCAGGGTTTAAAAAATTCATAAATGAAGGAACTGCTCTGATTTCTTTTCATCCTGCCCTCAATACTAATCCTGAACCTTTTCTTTCAATGACTTTGCCTGCCGGAGTGGGGCCGAGACAACTTCGAGAGACACTTGTTTCTTTTGGAGTCAGAAGCATATACGAGGAAAAGGTAAACGGGAAACGACTTTTTATTTTGCCTTTTAATATCAATAACAAAAAGGATACGCTGTTTGTCTGTATGAGTTCAGGCCTGCTGATCAGCAGTACTTCTTACCGGTTGATTTATAATGCCATATCTCAGCAACAGCCAGGAATCGACATAAGGAACACTCCGGGATTTTTAAAAGTCCTGCATGCAACCGGGAAAAATGAAGATAAGATTTATATTGTTTTCAATAATCTTCCAAATGTATTAAGATCTCTTTTTTCCCCCCAGTTCCCTTCAATGGCTGATAAAATTGATAATCTGGGAGATTGTGCAGGCGGAGACCTGTACATAGGAGAAGAAGGTTTTTCAATCAGTGGATATATTGAAACATCTGATCCTGCTGACTTTCTTTATCGATATAAAAACATTGCGCCGAGAGAGTTAAAAACATACCGGGTATTGCCTGCAGCTGCAGGTATCTTTGAAACCATGTTAATTGAGGAAAGACCTTCAAAGGTTGCAGACGCTAATTTAACACTTGCCCAAAGACTAAAACCATACCTGGGAAATGAAATTACAAGAGCCTATATCGACATAAAGACAATGCCTGTAAAGGAGAACTCAATTGTTGTTGTGGAGCTTAAAAATCCTGTCCAGTGCGAACAGATAATACGAGAAGTGTTTGAAAAGACACTTGAAATCAAATATTTCCGGCCCGATGACCAATTGAAAATTCCTATCTATTATACCGGCCAAACTGGCCTTATTTCACAGCTGGCACCAAATCTTGCACCCGCATTTTCAGATTCATACTTTGCTTTTTTTGATAACTATATGGTTACTGGTAATTCTGAAACAACTCTTTCGCGGTTCCTTTACGATAATATCCTTAATAAAACGCTAGCCAACGACATATTGTACCATGAATTTGAAAAACTGGTCCCCTCCAGGTCAGCCTATCTCTTCTATTGTAATCCTTCAAGAGTTGTAGATTACCTGGCTTATTATTTTTCACCTGAAATAATAAATGGTTTTCGGTCGAACAGGATGTCATTAGGTAAAATACAATCTGTTGGATTTCAAATGGCCTCAATTAATGAAATGATTTACACAAACCTTTCCGTACGATATAAAGATCAGATAATGGAGGAATCTGAAACTGAATGGGAAACTTTACTTGACACCACAGCCTGTATAAAACCTTTCTTTTTTAAAAACCATATATCTGGAGCAAGGGAGATATTCATACAGGATTTGAACAATAATGCATATCTTATAAATGCTGCCGGTCGTGTTCTCTGGAAAATCCCGCTCAGGGAAAGAATAAAAAGTACAGTATATATGATTGATTTCTACCGTAATGGGAAATACCAGCTTTTATTTGCAGGAAAAAATTATATCCATGTTATTGATAGAAACGGCAATTATGTTGAGAGATACCCCGTAAAGCTCAGATCTCCGGCAACAAATTCAATTGCCCTTTTTGATTACGACAACAATCAGACTTACAGACTTGTTATCGCTGGTGAAGACAAGTTGATCTATTCTTACGATAAAAGCGGGAATATAGTTAAAGGATGGAACCCCTTTCGTACAGCAGGGTATGTGACAACAGAAGCAAATTTTTACAGAATATCCGGAAAAGATTTCATTGTCATTG
This sequence comes from uncultured Rikenellaceae bacterium, assembly GCA_964514725.1. Taxonomy (GTDB): domain Bacteria; phylum Bacteroidota; class Bacteroidia; order Bacteroidales; family VadinHA17; genus LD21. The sequence goes on along the minus strand of CAZEUL010000008.1, from coordinate 60,221 downwards.
CTGATGAATCCACACTATATTTTCTTGACCGGTCAGGGAACGTCAGGTTGAACCTGAAAGATGCTGTAACCCGAGCCGGAGGATCTGCTGTAAGGCTGATAACTGGGTCAAATCCATCACTTGTTTGCACATCTCCGGAAGGAGTGGTCCAGAACATATATTTCGATGGTGAGGTCAGAAAATTTAACCTTCGTTCCTTTTCCTTTGACCATTCCTTTGATTTTTTTGACATAGATGGTGATGGCATTGGCGAATATATTTTCATTGATAAGGGTATATTGTATCTTTATGACCACGACAGGTCTGAAATGTTCAGCAAGGATTTCAGCTCTGAAAGGCTTGGAGGCCCGATAACTTTTATCTTTTCATCTAATGACAGAAAAATAGGTGTATTCGATATTGACAGAAATCTTATTTATCTGATAGGTAAAAAAGGAGAAGTAATGAAAGGATTCCCGTTAAAAGGAGCATCAATGTTTTCAATTGGCAAACTTACAAACGGAAATGAGTGGAATCTGATTGTCGGAGGGACAGACAGATTTTTATACAATTATAAACTGGATACGTCAAACAGATAAATTATACCTAAAATGAGAGCAAAATATATTTTAGCAGTACTGCTTTTATTTATTGCACCAGAAGTTCATTCTCAGAACAGTCAGGTTCTCTATTTTATGGATCTTCCCCAGAATCACCTCTTAAATCCTGCATTCAGGCCTTCAAACAAAATATATATTGGTCTGCCGGTACTCTCCGGAGTTAATCTGAATATAGCCAACAGTGTTTTTAATTTTTCAGATGTATTTACTGAAGGAGTCGAGGTTTCGGAATCATCTATCCCATTTACAAATTCAGATTACGATCTTGACAAATTCATGTCGAGGATCAGGAAATTTAATTACTTTGAAACTCAGGCATCTATTCAGCTTTTAGGATTTGGACTTGCTTTGAGGAATGACCTATACTTTTTTATGGATATTACTGATCATTTTACAAGCAACATAGTTATTCCCCGCGATTTTTTTGAACTTGCTTTCAGGGGCAATGACAAATTTTTCGGTTCGAATGTGGATCTGACAAATATGGGTTTTAATTTAAAGTATTATCGTGAAGCAGGGTTTGGTGTTTCGAAAAATATTGGCAACAAGATCAGGTTCGGAGCAAAAGGCAAATTACTTTTCGGAATTGCTGCGGCGTCATTGCAGAACGACCTTTTAAGCATTAACGTTGTTGATGATAATTCCCATACTTTTAATACTGAAATGACATTGAATGTCAGTGGACCAGTAAGATTCTTTCCTGAATCATTGGTTGATCAACCTCTCGACAGTGCAGGCTTCGACGACGAGAGGTTCAAAAGTGGCAGGGATTATTCACGGTTTTTAACAAATACCAAGAATCTTGGATTTGGATTTGATGTAGGCGCTGAATTTAAAGTAACAGACAGGCTGTATGCCTCTCTTGCAATCACTGATCTTGGTTTTATAAGATGGAAATCAGATGTCTCCAGCCTCAAAACTGACGATCAGATAGAATTCGGAGGCCTGAACATGGAGGAGGTGTACAATGGAACGTCTTCATTCAGTGACGTAGGAGGAGCTATGATAGATTCGATCAAAAACTCAATTATTATTGCCGGTTCTCCAAAGCCTTTTACAACAATACTTCCTTCAGGCTTTTCTTTAGCCGGGAAATATGAACTAACTAATTATTTTTCAGTTGGTTTATTATCATACAGTAAATTGACCGGTAAACAGGTTAGAGAAGCGTTAACATTATCAGCAAATTTAAATCTCGGAGGTTTTTTTTCTACCACTCTTGCTTATACAGCATGTAACAGAAGCTATAATAACCTTGGATTCGGGCTTGCAATAAGAGGTCTTTATGCCCAACTTTACTTTATGGTTGACAAAATACCATTGGGTTGGAGCAAAGCACAATTTGGCAGCGATTCATTCCCTTTTCCTGACAGGTGGGATACAATAAATACAAGAATTGGATTCAATCTTGTTTTTGGAAATAAGAACAGAAAAAATAAATAAAATAATAACAATTCATCACAGATAGGGTTACAATGATATTATTAATCCGGATCATATTAGTTACAATGATAATCTATCTCCTGGTTAAATCATTTATCAGATATTTTAGTTCCCAGGAGGATGAGGCCAGAAAAGGAGAAAATCAATTCAAGTCTCACAACAGGGCCAAAGGAGTCTCCAAGGAAGTAGGAGAATATATAGATTATGAAGAGATTGACAAAAAGAATTAAAAAGATTATCAGCAAGGGTTACAGTTAGGAAGACCTTAACTGCTTTGCAAGTGCATTGGCAAACACAAAATCGTTCAAAGTGTCACAGTCTGAATGAAGAATTTCATTTTTATTCCCTTCCCAACACTTAACCCCATCACTTATAAACACTATCTTTTCACCAATTTCCATAACTGAATTCATATCATGGGTGTTTATTATCGTAGTCATTGAATATTCTTCTGTAATTTCTTTAATGAGCTCGTCAATAAGAATAGCGGTTAGTGGATCGAGGCCTGAATTGGGTTCATCGCAGAACAGATATTTAGGGTTAAGTGATATAGCCCTTGCAATAGCGACTCTTTTCTTCATTCCGCCCGAAAGCTCAGATGGATAAAGCTTGTTGGCATTTATTATATTAACTCTGTTAAGGCAAAAATTCACGCGTTCATTTTTTTCTTCAAGACTCTTTTCGGTAAACATGTCTAGAGGAAATCGTACATTCTGCTCTACAGTGAGAGAATCGAAAAGGGCGCTTCCCTGGAAAAGCATTCCAATCTCTTTTCTAATTTCTTTCTTTTTGTTAAACTCAAGTTTATTAAAAAGCACATCATCATACCATATTTCACCACTGTCAATTTCATGAAGTCCCACAATTGATTTCAGTAATACAGTTTTTCCCGAACCGCTTCTCCCGATTATTAAATTTGTCTTTCCTGGTTCAAATGTGACAGAAATGTCACTAAGTACTTTTTGACCGTTAAATGATTTATTAAGATTCTCAATCCTTATCATGAAAGCAAAAGTTGAGTGAGCAAAACATTAAAGAGCAGAATAAGGACACTACTGAAAACCACCGCTTTTGTGCTTGCCCTTCCTACTTCAAGGGATCCGCCTTCTACATAATAGCCTTGAAATCCTGAAACACTGGTTATTATAAATGCAAAAAACAGAGTTTTTATAAGAGCGTATGTGATGTAATATGGTATAAATGCATACTGGATTCCATAAATAAAATCTTCGGATGTTATAACTCCCGACATAGTTCCAGCCATCCATCCTCCCAAAATTCCAACGTTAATGCTTATCAGTGTCAGGAACGGATTAAAAAGAAGAGCAGCGATGATTTTAGGAAGTATCAAGTAAGACGCAGAATTGACACCCATTATTTCCAGAGCGTCAATTTGTTCGGTGACTCTCATTGTACCTATTTCCGATGCAATATTTGATCCTACTTTACCTGCCAGGATCAAAGCCACTATGGTCGAGGAAAACTCGAGTAAAATTGAATCCCTGCAGCCAAGTCCGATCAGATATGTTGGATAAATGGGATTTTCGGTATTATAAGCTGTTTGCAGTGTTATAACTGCACCCATAAAAAACGAAATTATTGTAACAATACCTATGGAATTCAGTCCAAGATAAACCAGCTCATGCATTGTCTGTTTATAATAAACAATAGGCTTTTCAGGTCTGGAAAAAACCTTTTTGAGCAATAAGACATAACGCCCCAGCTGACTTAAAAACCTGAACATTCTTAATAATTCTGAGATTTTAAAATTACAAATATTTAGTGGATTTCCTTATAAAGTGTTTAAAAGGTGATTGGACAAAATAATTATATATTTGCATTACGTTACAAAATCTGATGCTTATGGACAACAGGTATGTTATCATCATGGCTGGTGGTGTGGGTAGTCGTTTTTGGCCCCTAAGCCGACATATCCGGCCAAAGCAGTTTCTTGATATCCTGGGAACAGGTGAAACTCTTTTGCAGCAGACATTCAGAAGGTTCACGGCATCATGCAAAAAAGATAATATTTATGTTGTCACCAGTGTAGAGCATAAAGGTCTCGTAGAAGAGCAACTGGATATTGATCCCGAAAACATACTTGCAGAACCATTCAGGCGTAATACAGCACCGTGCCTGGCATACGGAACATTCCGGATATTAAAGGAAAATCCTGATGCTGTGGTAGTTGTTACTCCCGCTGACCATCTGATAATAAAGGAAGAAAAATTCTGTGAGGTTCTCAGAAAAGCCTATGACTTTGCAGCAACCAATAATGCTTTGCTTACGCTGGGAATAAAACCTGATCGCCCTGAAACAGGGTATGGATATATTCAGGCGGATCAAAAGAAACCGGTCAAGGGCCATGAAAATCTTTTAAAGGTGAAAACCTTTACGGAAAAGCCTGATATTGAACTTGCACGCATTTTCCTTGAAAGTGGCGATTTCTATTGGAATTCCGGAATATTTATCTGGAATATCAAAGCAATCCTTGCCGCATTTGAAAGATATCTGCCTGATATGTATACCGCATTCAATGAAGGTAAAGATCTTTACAGAACCGAGAAAGAGAAAAAATTCATCAAAAAGACCTATATCGAATGTAAAAGCATATCGATAGATTATGGGATAATGGAAAAGGCTGACAACGTTTATGTATTCTGCACCGATATAGGATGGTCGGATCTTGGTACCTGGAGTTCCCTTTATGAACATTCGAAAATAGATAAGAAGGGTAATTCAACTGTGAGGGGTGAACTTTTTACTTACGACTGCAAAGGGAATATTTTTAATATAAGTCCTAACAAAATTGCAGTTTTACAGGGACTTAAAGATTTTATAGTGGTGGATTCGGATGATGTGCTTCTGATAGTGAAGAAGGATGAAGAGCAGAACATTAAGAACTATCTGGAAGATGTCAGGAAATCTACGGGTGAGAAATATCAATAAAAAAGGCTGCCTGAGCAGCCTCTTTTCAGAATTCCCATAAATCGTGTTCAAAATTGAACAGCTCATTTTTAATACGTTCAGCTTCGAACAATGTATATTTTCCAACTGTGTAGTCATTAATCTGCCTGTCATCAAAGACATTTGATTCCCCGAAGATTACACTGCCGAAACGGCGCTGCATAAACAAATCGTCGAATGATATTCTCTGAGCGTCATTATTTGCAATGAAAACTTCATTTTTGGCCAGCACATCCCTTACATCATCATATTTGATCCAGAACAGAGGTTTTCTCAAGGCACGACCCATCTGCTGATCATACCCCATCCAGTATGGCATAATCCCGATTATCCTGACATCAAGTTTTGAAAGTTTCTTGTCAAAATACCATTCCTCATAAACAAGGAGCTGTTTCACTTCTTCCGGCTTTGCCTCTTCTGTGATGGTTGTATCCTTAGTGGCACCTTCAGCATTTATTTGGATAGACTGAACCTTTGTGGTTGCTCCCATGTTGGTTTCAATCTCCCCATAAGTGGTTGGCAGATTAGAATCCATAGCAGAATAAGCGTTTAATCTGCCTGCCCTTATTTCATCAAGAAGGATCATAATAAGACTTTTTCTTCCATCCTGGGTTTGCTTTGTCGGATAATATAGGGAATGATTAATTTTTTCCCTAAGGTCAATCAATCTCCAAATTTTCTTTGACCAGATCACATCAGCTTCCCTCAGATATGGGTAATTTATTTTCTTGTTATCCGTAATAGATTTCTGGTAAATATCACCGAACGACTGAGCGTTTGTAATCCCGCAGACTGCAAAGATGATAATTCCAAAAAAGATTTTCTTATTCATTGCCGTACAGTTTATTAACTATTCAATCTTCAATATTATTGGATTAAGGTCCAGGGTTCTACCATCTGGTCCTAATGCTTTGATGTCCTTTATAAATAAATTCTTCCCCCTTGTAAGTCTGTTTATAAGTGATTTCTGGTCAGGAGTGAGTGAACTGCTATTGCTTTTTTCTTCAAAGTCTCCCCTGTTGTCAGTGTAAAGTACTGTAAAGCCCGTCACCTTGTAAACGAGGTCGAAATCAAAGTCCGGTTGGGTGGCATAAACCCCAGTTTGAGCAGCAGCCGTGTTTTTAGGTACGGTTCCTGTGTTCTTGCCTGCAAAAACTGCTATTGGTGGAGGAATGGGTTTTACCCTGAATTCTATAGGTGGATATGTTGTTGGTTTTCCACCTGCTTCTGCAGATACAATAACCTGCACCGGCTGTCCGATAGCCGCAGGTTTAACAGCCCAGTTGCCCCTGAATGGTACTCCCTTTGAGTTCTTTACTTTAACATTTGAGAATGTACCGTTAACCACTTTTATTTTTATTTTATCAGGGCTTATACCCGGAACCGATACGTCGATAGGATTATCTATTCCATAGTACATTACGTTCATTGCAGTCGGGGATACCACCACATTGGGTTCACCCACAAAGTATGAAGACTTGAAATCATAAGTCTTTGTCGATCCGTCGGGAGCTTTCAGTGAAATGATTCCTCCCCAGGTTTTCGGTCCGACTGTTGTAGCCCTGACTTTGTAAATACCCCTTCCGGCTTCATCCAGCGGTAGTACGGACCCGTTAACAGTAATATTAGGTGACTGGGTGGTATCTGCAGCTGATATAAACACTGTTGCTTCATAATCGCTTCCAAGAGTTACATAATTTGAATTTGGGATTACTATCGGAACAAGTTTGTTGAATTTGAATGCTGCAGCATCTATCTGGGAATAAAGATAATTCAGGACCTCCGTTTCACCGTTTCTTACATCGACCTGCATTTTTGATAGTATTGTAATCACTGCGACAAGGGGGAGGGTTTGAAAAGTCAGGTTTTCCCATCTTGCAGGTTGACCATCGGGATCACGGCCATCGTCGGTATTAAGGCTTTTTCTAAGAGCATCTTCGGCTGTCGGATTTTTACCATCAAGAGTGCTTATAAGAAACTCCCGGTAGTCATTTATAAGTGCCTTAAGAGTATTTGCCTTTCCACCCTCATTAGCTCCAATAAGTACTTCTGAAGGTACATTATTTTCATCTATACGTTTCACTTCTTCAATGAAGACCTCATTTCCCTTTACAGCAGGAGTGTCGGAACCCTCTGCTTTTGTTATGATTTCAATTTTAAGATCCTGGATATAATTGAAAATCTCGTCAGCGCGAGTTTTTACTTCGTAAGCCAATGTTTTAAATTTACCCGCTTTTGTGGGATTTTCTGCAGCAGCTCTGTCGAACTCGCTGTATATCATGTTATTCTTGACAACGTAGTTTGCAATGGTAGTTGTAAGACTTTTGTCAACTTTTTTAAATGCTTCAACGGCTTCTTTTGACACGTTAAGTGCAAGCATGGCGGTAAGAATGAGGTACATCATACCGATCATTTTTTGCCGTGGAGACAGCCTTTCGTGAGCCATTTTTCAGGTAGTTTAGTTTTATTATTTAAATGTTATTCTATTTAACATTCATAGCAGCAAGCATATTCCCGTATACGTTATTTAGTGCTGTCAGATTGTCATTTAGTTTTGCTATTTGTTCACGATATTTTTTTGCATCACCTGCTGAATCGGTGAGATCTTTCATTAGTGATTGTATTCCTTTCTGGAGTGCTTCAGATTCCTTTATATGTTCATCGGCACTCTTTCGCTGCAATTCATATACAGTATTAAGTGCTGAAAGATTCTTATTTAGCGTTTCCAGTTGCTGTTGATAAGATTTTCCTCCTGAATCAATAATTGAAATGGTTTCAGCCATTTTCCCATAAGTAAGCTGAGTATCATTAATAGCCTTTGTTGCAGCCTGATATGTCTCAGAAAGCTTGTTCAATGAATCATTTGCAGCATGTATGGTATTCATGTACTTTGCCGAAGCAGCTGATACATCACCCATTACATTTATATTGGATGTTGTTTCGCTTAGCTTTTTCATCCCTACTCCAAGTTTCTGGAAAAGATCTGGTGTTATGTCGGCCTTTTCGAGCATCTCATCAAATTTTGAAAGGGCAAGAGAGCCACCACCACCACCAACACCTCCACGGTATTTAGCGTCATGAGAACCTATTGCTCCGGGTTCCTCATCAGGAATACCTGCAAGTTCAGGATAAACAAGTGTCCAGTCAACTTCTTCGTGCAGAGGTTCAAAAGCTGAAAAGAAAAAGATTATTGATTCTGTACAGAGACCAACTGTCAGCATCAAGCCTGCCAGTGGCCAGTGCTGTATTTTGAAGAGAGCTCCGATAATAACGATAGAAGCACCTATACCATAAAGCTTGGCCATAAAATTCTTCCATCCGCTGCTTTGTACTAATTCTGCTAGGCTCATTACCTGATGTTTTTAAAGATTATTTTAATTCTAATTATTTTTTTCTACTGACTTACTCCTATATATGATCTGACGTTCCGGAAACCGATATAGGCCTTTGTGGAATCCTGGTATTCATAATCACGCGTGCTTGTCTGAAGGAAGTATGCAATATCCTTCCAAGAGCCTCCCCGTATAACTTTACGTTTCATTATAGGAGGATCTTGTGGAGTTGCATTGTATTCATAGTTGGGGTTAAGATCGTGCTGGAAAATGTAAGCAGAAGGGTGATAAGCGCAACTGGTCCATTCTGCTACATTACCCGACATATCAAATAATCCGTATTCATTGGGCTCGTACGAACCTACTTTTGCCGTGTACACCGTTCCATCGTCGATATAATTTCCACGGAGGGGTTTAAAATTGGCCAGGAAGCAACCCTGGTAATTACGGGTGTAAGGCCCTCCCCATGGATACATTGAAAGGTCAAGTCCGCCTCTGGCTGCATATTCCCATTCTGTTTCAAGAGGTAATCTGTAAGCCTGAACATCAGCTATACCTTTTTTCCTTAGAGCAGAGTTCATGTAATCAGTTCTCCAACGGCTGAATGCTGTTGCCTGAACCCATGAAACACCAACCACAGGATAATCATCAAATGATGGATGCCAGAAATAGAGATCTGCCTGAGGATCATTGAATGAATAGGTGAAATCTCTTATCCAGCAAAGTGTATCAGGATAAATATTTATAACGTTATGCTTGATAAACGAAGATCTGTCTTTAACATCGGTCCGGCTACCGTCAAGATTTGTTACCTGACCTTCATATTTCCCTGTATTGTTAGTGTAATCGTATACATATCTCGATTTCGCAGCCTGTTGATAATCAACCCAGTAATATGAGTAGTTCAATTTTCTGATATCGATCTGTTTTTTGCCATTGAATCTTTCTTCGGGTGGATAATACATTTCTTCAAGTACTGCTGCAGTTGCTTCATCTTTAGGATCAATTCTTTCTTCCCAGTTGATGACGTTTGGTTCAATAACATTGCCATCTCTGTCAGTCATGAAATACTCCCGATCTGGGATGCCTGCATTACCAAGCTTTGTCCTGAGAATTGAATCGCGAACGTAATACACAAACTGGCGGTACTTATTGTTTGTTATTTCAGTCTGATCCATCCAGAAAGCATCAACGGTAACAGTTTTTGAGAGACTGTTTGCTGCGTATACAGCGTCCTGATCGCTGGGTCCCATTGTAAAACTACCAGCCGGAATGAAAGCCATCTCAAAAGGTTCAGGCTCAAAGAAATTTTTCCTTCCCGGGATACCTGTCAGTTCACCCGTATTTGAAGAGCTGCAACCGCTTAACACAATTATTATTATCAGAGCTGAAAAAATTACCTTTTTCATATTGCTATTGGATTTTGAACTGCAAATAATTTTTTTCAATATTTTTTACAAAAACCTTATACTTTTATATCTCATTGGGCTTTTACCCAGACTAATGTCAAAACAATAATTAACCATAAATTCATGAGATCCACTGGTATTCTTGATAATATCCGTAATCGGGAAATCATATGCATAGCCAATTCTTATTCCATTAAATAACTCAATTCCCAGAATAGCTGCTACGGCATCTCCGGGTCTGTAAGAAACGCCACCCCATAGCTTTTTATTGTATCTTAATAAAGAAGTAGCTGAAAAATGAATTACCCTCCCATCGCTCATTGTGTAGAAAGACGGCATTAATTCAAGGGATGGATTAGGTAACTGCAAAACATACCCTGCTGTAAGATAATAATGCCGGCTTAAATAAGATACTCCTTTAGAGAACTTTATATTTGGTTTATTTATATGTGTCACTGAAATACCGGCATAATATTTATCAGCTTTATAGTAAACACCAAGGCCGGCATCGAAGGCCACACTGCTTTCCTTACTTTCAGGTATAAGTGGATCACCTGAAGGAGGAGTAAAAGCATCTCCTGTAGGTATTTTCCAGGTTGGATCAAGAGTCATATTAAAGATACCTGCATTAACACCAATTCCGAGCATCCCCTGGCCAAGTTCCATATGATAAGAATAACTCAAGGCCAGATTAATATCTCTTTCAAAACCGATTTTATCACTTTCAACTAAAAGTCCGACACCGCTATTTATCTTGAATGGGGAAAATGGTGCGCTTACATTAAAAACAGTGGTTGAAGGAGCTCCCTCAAAACCAACCCATTGCTGCCTGTTTAATGCAGTTGCACACACCATTCCAGAAATGCCGGCGACCCCCGGATTATAAGTCAGGGTGTTGAACATATAATTGCTTGTGAGAGGATCCTGCTGGGAAACTCCGGTAATTGAAAAAAATACTAAAATGATTGTAGTATAAAATAGTTTTTTCACGTCTTAAAAGCAGAATATAAGCCCATTTATTGAACTCGTAAAATAAATAAAATTCTGAAACGCAAACAAATTTAGGTCCATTTAGTTATAAACTTACAATGTTCTATATCAACGGAAATATAACAGATAAATGATCTTCTTTGTTAAATAAATAACGCTGGAATCGATATTAAATTTTATTATTCAGGACTTAATTCTTTCGGTAGCTTTTACCCATCTGTCAGGGACTTCATTACGATTGGCTTTCAGGTAATCATCATGGGAGCAAGCTATATAAATATTGCCCTTATTTATATCATGAAGTTCGATCCACCACCTCTCTGTCAGATTACTTCTGACAAATATAAGATCATCCTCAAGATCTGACACCCTTACATGATATTTAATAAACCTGCCTGAATTGTTATCACTAAGGGCAGGAGTTTCATATTGTTTCTGGGAAAAACCTTCAAGAAAAAACCAGATTATCTGTGCCGCTAGTCCTGAGGTCTGTGAACGAATGTCAAAATCCGGATTTACATCAAAAAGTCCGAAAACCTTAAGTTTATCAGAGATTCCAGCATATCTTGCAAGCAAACAGATTTCTTCCCCATAAAAGCCATTTGGTGAAGGAATTGCCGTGCCAGGGGCATCCGCCTGTCTGACAGAAGAAATATCAAATACCGCAACATCAGAATCCCTGAATAAAGGTTCAGTAAGATAAATGGCTTGCCTGACATCTCCGATCCTTACAAGCTCGGACTGATTCCTTACAAATCTGTTAAGCACCTGCTGGTCATTAAGATAGGTCTGATATCCTATGTTGATAAAATGATCATTTGTACTCCTGGTGTTTCGGATAATATTATTAAGGTAGCTAAATGAATCCGGTACTTTGGATTCATTGTTAAAATCAATTCTCGGGTCAACAGATATCATTGTATATCTATTCTTTAAAAGCGTAAGTGACCGGTCGATAGCAGTTATAAGTGCGCTGCTCCCTCCGATTATAACCGGAAAAACTTCCTCCCTGATGAGTATTGTCAGAATGTCAGTCAGCCCTGCAAGAGTATCATTGAACAACAAACCCTGTTTCATGTTTCCCAGATCAATGATTTTTATTTTACCCGGAATTCTGGCAAGTCTGTAAAGCTGGCTTCTTATTGCATCAGGCGCTTTAGATGATCCGTTATTCGGAGAATTTCTTCCGTCGGGAACCCCCACCAAAGCGACTTTTATCCCATCACTATATCTAATCCTGGTGTTTTCAGTATGGACAATTATGTTATGAGGAAATCCTGCATTAAGAGTCAGATTTTCAAAATCTGGTTGCTCAATACTGACAGGATCAAAATAGTCATTCAGATCTAACATAATTACTCAGGTGCTTTTTTGTTTCTTATCAGTTGATTCAATAATCCTGATACAATCCTCCTTTTCCAGTTTTGAAGGGTCGGTTCCTTTAGGAAGACGGTAGTTCTTTTTATTCATTGATAAATATGGCCCAAATCTCCCATTCAGAATAAGTATTTCCCCAAAATCCTTTATTACTTTCTTTTTGTCGGTTTCGCTTTTTTCCTTTATAATTTCAACCCCTCTTTCCATTGTTATTGAAAATGGGTCGTCAACACCTTTTTTCAATGAGTAGAATTGATTTCTGTACCTTATGTAAGGTCCGAATTTGCCTGTACCAACAATCATTTCATCACCTTCATGCAATCCCAGCGACCTTGGCAGTCTGAACAAATTCAGTGTTTCCTCAAGAGTTATTGTTTCAAGAAGGTGATTTTTCCCAAGGCTTGCAAACCTTGGTTTAACGCCATCTCCTGATTCTCCGATTTGTGCGACAGGGCCAAATCGCCCCATCTTTACTGAAACCTGTTCTCCGGTTTCAGGATGTTTTCCCAATATCCTTTTTCCTGTTCTACGGTCTTTCTTTTCAAGGGTTTTTGTAACTTGTTTATGAAAATCAGCGTAGAATCTTTCAAGCATACCAGTCCATTTCAGCTTACCTTCTGCTATTTTATCAAACTGTTCCTCTATTTCAGCTGTAAAATTATAGTCGACTATATCGGGAAAATTCTCAATAAGAAAATCATTTACTATCATTCCAATATCCTGTGGAAACAATTTCGATTTTTCTTTTCCTACCAGTTCGCTTTTTGATAAAGTTGAAATCCTGCCTTTTAAAAGAGTAATGACTTTTATTTGCCGCTTTTCTCCCGGCCTGTCCTCACGAAGAACATAACCCCTGTTCTGAATGGTGGATATTATGGGTGCATAAGTTGACGGACGTCCTATACCAAGTTCTTCAAGTTTTTTAACAAGACTCGCTTCAGTGTAACGGGGAGGTGGAATAGTGTATTTCTGTGTTGCCGATATTGTATGGTAATTAAGTATCATTCCTTTTTTAACCGGAGGTATAATGTATTTATTCTCTTCTACGTTATCAGAATCTGTCGATTCAGAATAGACTTTAAGAAATCCGTCAAATTTAACAACCTCGCCTGTTGCAGAAAAGGTTACGGGAGAGTTACTCATGTTGACAGATATTGTTGTCCTTTCCACCTCAGCGTCTGACATTTGCGATGCGATAGTTCTTTTCCAGATTAGCTCATAAAGCTTCTTTTCATTCTGGCTGCCGGTGATTGAAAAAGTGTCAAGATATGTTGGACGAATTGCTTCGTGTGCTTCCTGGGCAGATTTTGATTTGGTCTTGAATTGCCGGGTTTTAGCATATTTTTCCCCAAATTCATTAAGAATCACTTCCCGCGATTTTGTAAGTGCAAGTTTAGAGAGGTTTGTTGAATCTGTTCTCATATAGGTTATTTTCCCGGCTTCATAAAGTTTCTGGGCAACCGTCATTGTCTGTGCAACGGAAAAACCAAGCTTCCTGTATGCCTCCTGCTGGAGTGTTGAAGTAGTAAAGGGAGGCGCAGGCGATCTGGTCCCTGGTTTGACAGTGACTGCTGAGACCTTAAATTCAGCAGGAATACAGAGCTCAATGAAACTCAGAGCTTCTTTTTCATCCCGGAACCTTTTAGAAGCTTCAGCCCTTATGAAACTATTTTCTATGTTTTCTGTACCACCAGGATAAAAGATCCCAGTTACCCGGAAAGAAGATTCAGATTTAAAAGATATAATCTCCCTCTCTCGTTCAACAATCAATCTGACAGCAACTGATTGAACTCTTCCTGCTGATAAGGCTGGCTGGACCTTTTTCCAAAGTACCGGTGAAATCTCAAAACCGACAAGCCGGTCAAGAATGCGGCGTGCTTGCTGAGAATTGACAAGGTTCATGTCTATCTGCCTCGGGTTTAGAATTGCATTCGAAATGGCGTCTTTTGTGATTTCATGGAATACAATTCTTTTAGTGGTTGGAAGGTCGAGATTCAGGACGCTTACGAGATGCCATGCTATTGCTTCTCCTTCACGATCCTCGTCAGATGCGATCCAGATTGTTCTGGAATCACGGGCAGCTTTGCGGAGTTCACCGACAATTTTAGTCTTTTCTTTAGGAATTTCATATTCCGGGGAGAAATTGTTTTTAATATCTATACCCAGATTTTTCTTGGAAAGATCTCTTATGTGACCGAAACTTGAAACTACATGAAAGTCTTTACCAAGGAATTTTTCAATGGTCTTTGCTTTTGCCGGCGACTCAACAATAACTAGATTTTCAACCATAACCGGTTTAGATTATTCTATAAAAAAACACGACAAAGTAAATCATTTAGCGATCAATCTTCAAAATTTACAGTTAAGATTCTTTTATAATTCTTATTTTTGGGCCAAACAAATAAGGCGTATGAAAGGCGCAGATCCAAACAGGAAATATATTATCTGGTTCTGGACATTGTTCACTTTACCTTTTATCATTGTCTTCATTCTTTTTTTTCTGATTTCAAGAGGTAAGCTTGGCCCTATGCCCTCATTCAGGGAACTTGAGAATCCTGAATATAATCTTGCCGCTGAGGTTTATTCTGAAGATGGAATATTACTGGGTAAAATCAGTATAGAAAACAGAACATGGACTGAATATAAGGATTTATCGCCTTATCTTATTGATGCTCTTATTGCAACAGAAGACATTAGATATTACAGGCATTCCGGGATTGATGTAAGGGGTTTGGGAAGAGCGGTTGTGCGAACAATAGTCCTTGGGCAGAATACAGGAGGCGGAAGTACTATAACACAACAACTTGCAAAACAATTGTATCCCAGGGATACTGCAAGAACTTCAGCAATAGTACAAAAACTTAAACTTATCAGTACAAAATTCAAGGAATGGCAAACTGCTGTAAAACTCGAAAGAAGCTATACAAAGGAAGAGATCATCACAATGTACCTCAATAAATTTGATTTTTTATATAATGCCATTGGCATAAGGTCGGCAGCCAGAGTCTATTTTAATACCACACCTGATTCCCTCAATCTTCAACAGGCCGCAGTGCTCATAGGGATGCTTAAAAATTCATCGCTATATAATCCTGTCAGGAAACAAGATCTTATGTTAAAGCGCAGGAACGTGGTTCTTTCTCAGCTTGCAAAATACGGATATATTAATCCTGCAGTGATTGATTCGGTCAAACAATTACCTTTAGAATTAAATTTCAGGCTTGAAGACCATAATACTGGTCCGGCAACTTATCTCAGGGAGTATATCCGGAATACTATGAGAAAACCCGAACCCGATAAAAGCAGGTATGTGAATGAATCTTCTTATGAAGATGCACTCTGGGAATGGCAAAATAATCCTCTGTACGGTTGGTGCAATAAGAATAAGAAGCCTGATGGTTCAAATTACGATATTTACAAAGATGGCCTGAAAATTTATACAACAATTAATTCACGTATGCAGCAGTACGCAGAAGAGGCCCTGACCGAACACCTTTCTAAAGTGGTACAGCCTGGTTTTTACAAACGAGCCAAAGGATTCCGGAATCCTCCTTATTCGAACGACATTACAAAAAAAGAGGTGGATGAATTGATAATGAGATCAGTAAAGGAGAGTGACAGATATTATATTATGAAAGCCAGAGGAGTTTCTGAGGATTCAATTATGCTGGCATTTAACACCCCTGTCAGAATGAAGGTTTTTTCTTGGAAGGGAGAACGTGATACAGTTATGACACCATATGACTCAGTAAGATATTACAAATATTTTATTCGTTCAGCATTCATGGTTGAAGATCCTCACACAGGATATGTAAAAGCATATGTAGGAGGCCCTGACTTCAGATACTTTAAATGGGATGCAGTTACCCAGCAGAAAAAACAGGTAGGCAGTACAATAAAACCATTCCTTTACACCATAGCTATGCAGAACGGTTACTCACCATGCTATGAGGTTGAAAATATACCACGCTCTTTTGATATACCCAATGATACCGTACCATGGATTCCAAGAAGCTCAGGGCCAAAGGAATATCATGGGAAGATGGTGACCCTTAAATGGGGTCTTGCACAATCTGAAAACTATATTTCCGCATGGCTCATGGAACAGTTCAGGCCGTCAGCTGTTACTGATCTGATGAAAAAAATGGGAGTCAGAAGCTATATCGACCCGGTTCCTTCTATTTTTCTAGGCACCTCGGATATTAAACTTGAAGAGATGGTTGGAGCTTACGGAACATTTGCAAACAAAGGAGTTTATACACGCCCAATGTATGTTACAAGAATTGAAGATAAAAACGGTAATGTCATCTCAAGGTTTACGCCGCAGATTGAAGAAGTTCTTAGTGAGGAACACGCCTATCTTATGCTGGATCTCCTTCAGGGTGTTGTCCTGACCGGTTCAGGAAACAGAATCAGAAGAGAACCCTATTCCCTAATGAGCCCCATAGGCGGAAAAACCGGTACAACCCAAAACCATTCCAACGGCTGGTTTATAGGTGTGACACCTGATCTTGTGGGGGGTGTCTGGAGTGGCTGGGAGGATCAGGCAATACATTTTGAAACATTGGGGGAGGGACAGGGAGCAAATATGGCATTACCTATCTTTGCAATTTTTCTTAAAAAAGTATATAACGACCCCCAGTTTGGAATCCTGCAGGCCAGTGAGTTTGAAAGACCAGCCAATTTTAATATTGAACTTGATTGTGACAAGGTAAAAAGAGAAAATTCCCGCCGCCTGAATTACAAGAAAGAAAGATATTAAAAGGGTTCAGGATATCTTCTTAACGATCAATACTACGAGAAAAACAAAAATACATCTAAGTTTTCTGGTCTTTACATTTGTGGGTGTCTTATCCTCAACTGAACAGCAGTTTAATAAGAGTTTCTACTTTCCCTGCTGTGATAATCTCTATTCTGGTTTCTTTTTGTTGCAGGTTTTTATGAAATTTAGAAATATATACTTTTTTGAATCCCATTTTTGATGCTTCCCTGATTCTCTGATCAATCCTGGAGACCGGTCGTATCTCTCCGGAAAGTCCTATTTCACCTGCGAAACAAGTGTCTTTCCCAATTGGGATATCAAGATTGGAAGAAAGTACAGAACTTATAACGGCAAGATCAATAGCCGGGTCATCAACCTTAATTCCTCCTGTTATGTTAAGAAAGACATCCTTTATTCCTAATCTGAAACCGGCTCGCTTTTCAAGTACAGCCAGAAGCATATTTAGCCTTCGTATATCGAATCCTGTTGAACTTCGCTGTGGAGTGCCATAAACAGCGCTGCTTACGAGGGCCTGTGTTTCGATCAGGAAAGGACGCAGACCATCTATGGTAGCTGCAATAGCAACTCCGCTAAGAGGTTCATCATGCTGATTAATAAACATTTCTGACGGATTAACCACACTTCTCAGTCCATTCTCCAGCATTTCAAAAATTCCAAGCTCAGAGGTGGATCCAAACCTGTTCTTTACCGATCTTAATATACGGTACACATAATTGCTGTCACCTTCAAAGTAAAGGACAACATCCACTATATGCTCCAGAACTTTAGGCCCGGCAAGCGAACCATCTTTTGTGATATGTCCGATCAATAAAACAGGTATTCCCGATGTTTTTGAGTACTTCAGTAACTGAGCCGCACACTCCCTGACCTGTGATACTGATCCGGCTGATGATTCTATGATACCTGTCTTAATCGTCTGGATCGAATCAATAATTATCAGATCGGGTTTCAGTCTTTCTGATTGTATGAGAATATTCTCAAGCTCAGTTTCACTGTATAAGTAACATCCGGAGCCAGTATCTTTTATTCTCTTTGCTCGCAGGCTTATCTGTTCCTCACTCTCCTCGCCTGAAACGTACAAAACACTTTTACCTTTCATTGCAAGTGCAAGCTGGAGCGCAAGTGTTGACTTCCCCACGCCAGGTTCACCTCCTATAAGGATAAGTGAGCCAGATACCATTCCCCCTCCAAGGATTCTGTCAATATCATTTATACCGGTTCGTCTTCTTTCCTTTTCATCGGAATTTATATTAGTAAGCAATTCAGGTTTTCTTTTTTCGGATTGACCTGGTATTATGCTATCCCGAGGTGAAAGTGCAGTTATTAACTCTTCATGATAGGTATTCCATTCCTTACATACCGGGCACCTCCCTATCCATTTTGAGGATTCGGCGCCACAATTCTGACAGACAAAGACGGATCTTGCTTTAGACATAAAACTGAATTAATCTTTTTTACCCAATACAATTTTCCCTTCATTCCCGCCTGAGGGCTGTACCGAATTTCCTTTAAGATGGCGGTGGATGCCGAAGATCATAAAGAAAGAAATTGTTCCAATAATGACAACAAATATCAGCTGAGATTCATGAGTCAGAAAGGCATAGATAAGTCCGTCTTCAATTTTTACTCCCTCAACAAAAGCCAGACCCCGGGAGATGATATAATGAAAAGCTCCGAGACCGCTTTGTACCGGAGCTGACATAGCCAGTCCGCCTATTACAAGCAGGAATATACTGTCGCCAAATGTCAGATGTGAAGTCGGTTCAATTGCATATACAACAACCCAAGTCATTAATGTGTAATTCAGCCATATAACTACTGTGTGAAATATGAATTCCCATTTGTTTCTCAGGTTTGTTATGGTTTTTAAACCATTCAGAACTCCTTTTACAATTTCGATTGCTTTTGCAAAAAATCTGATCCTGCGTAGCTTATGTCTGAATTTTATCATGAGCAAAAGCAAAAAACATGAAATAATAAAAAGTATAAGCCATATCTCCCAGGTGAATCCAAACAGAGAATATATCTTTTTCTGAAGAGGGACAAAAATGCTGACCTTGATAAACTGATTTATCTGTTCTCCTCTCATTATTATCAATCCGACCATTATTGAAAGCAATGTGAAAAGATCAATTGTCCGCTCAATTACAACTGTACCGAAGAGCTGATCAACGGGGATTTTCTCTTTCCTTCCAAGTGCTATGCACCGGGTTAGTTCTCCAAGTCTTGGTAAAGCAAGATTTGCCAGGTACCCAGTCATCAACGAATAAAAACTGTTCATGAATGATGGTTTAAAACCAAGCGGATTTATCAGAAGCATCCAGCGCCGTGTTCTGCTCAGATACGCAAGAAATCCGAAGAACAGAGAAAGGACCACCCATTTATAATCAGCTTTTTTAAGACCTGCAATCAGCTTTTCAGTTTCAACATTTCGAAAGGCGAGCCATAAAAGAATAATTCCGATGACAAGAAATGCCAGAAACTTTAATGTTTGAATTAGGCCTTTTCTCAATTCAGATCAATTTATTTGTTTTTGTATCAGGGAAAATAACCTTCGGCCTGAATCCTTTGGCTTCGGCGAAATCCATTAATGCAAATGAGATAATTATTACAACATCTCCCACTACAGCCTTCCTCGCAGCAGGGCCATTAAGACAAATCTGCCCCGTACCTCTTTCCCCTTTTATCACATACGTCTCAAAACGTTCGCCGTTACTTATGTTTAACACCTGTACTTTTTCGTTTTCAATTATGCCGGATGCTTCCATCAGATCCTCATCAATTGCCACACTACCAATATATTGCAGATTTGCCTCAGTTACGGTTACTTTGTGAATTTTGGATTTCAATACCTCTATCAACATCTTATTTCTGATGAAAAGATTAACGACGCAAATTTAATCATCATTTTGTTGATTACAATTGAAATTCAATATTATCAATAAGCCTGATCCTTCCGGCTTTGACTGCAATACACCCATAATATCTTTTATTTCTGTCAATGTCGGCCTTGTTTTCGACCGGGATCAGTTCAACATCATCAACAATTTCAAAATACTCTACTTTAAATCCACTTACTTTATCTATTGTCTCATAAACATATTTCCTTATGGCAGAGATCTCATTATTCTTTATCATTCGGGAGGCAGTTGAAATCGTTCTGAAAATTAGTGAGGCATTTTTTCTTATTTCCGGTTCCAGAAGACGATTTCTGCTGCTCATTGCAAGTCCATCCTTTTCCCTTATAATCGGGCATGCAACTATTTTGACTTTGTCTCCGGTTTGCCTTACAAGTTCCCTGACAACGGCAATCTGCTGAAAATCTTTCAGCCCGAAATATGCAATATCTGGTTTAACAATTTCAAAAAGTCTGCTTACAACCTGTCCTACACCATTAAAATGACCCGGTCTGTGCAATGCTTCCATAACTTTATCTAGATTGCCAAAGTTGAATTTCCTCTTGTCTTCCTCAGGGTAAATCTCACTATCTTGGGGTGTGAAAACAATGTCCTCCTTTCTCAGGTACTTGTTAAGAAGGTACAGATCATCCTTTAGGGTTCTCGGATAATTTTTCAGGTCCTCTTTGTCATTGAACTGGGTTGGATTCACATAAATGCTTACTACAACAAGAGGGGTTTCGGATATTGCTTTTTCAACGAGAGAAATGTGCCCTTCATGCAATGCTCCCATTGTCGGAACAAATCCAACAGGAGAGAGTTTTTTTTTATTTACCGATATCTGAAGTTCAGATATTGTGCTGACAACCTTCATAATTCTGAAATTTTATGCAAACCTAATTTAAAATTAACAATATTCTCTCACAAATTCATGAAAATGGACCAAAGCTCAGAATACCTGAAAATAAGACTTGATTATATTGTCAATTTTTATTAGTATCTTTGCAGATTGATACGGAATGGTATATCGAGGCAGGTAAATGGAAAGCAAAAAGGTATTATTCATTTCACAGGAGATAACTCCATATCTAGCTGAAACGAAATTATCAAAAATTGGAAGGTATCTACCGCAGGGTATTCAGGAAAGGGGGAAAGAGATACGAACCTTTATGCCGAGGTATGGCAGCATAAATGAACGCAGGAACCAGCTGCATGAAGTGATAAGACTCTCGGGCATGAATCTTATTATTGATGATACCGATCATCCTCTCATTATAAAGGTAGCATCTATACAGTCGGCCAGAATGCAGGTTTACTTTATAGATAATGACGATTACTTCCAGCGAAAACATACTGTTTCGGATTCTTCAGGGCGGGAGTTTGAGGATAATGATGAAAGAGCACTTTTTTTTGCCAGAGGAGTTATCGAAACGGTGAAAAAGCTCAGATGGTCACCAGATATTGTACATTGCCACGGATGGATGTCTTCACTTGTACCGGTTTACCTTAAAAGTATTTATAATGACGATCCGTTGTTCCATAATTATAAAATAGTTTATTCTGTATATAATAACGATTTTAAAACTCCCTTCCGATCGACCTTTGCAGATAAACTAAGATATGACGGCATTGACGGGGAAAATCTGAAACTTATCAAAACTCCTGATTTTATTAATGTTTCAAAACTTGCAATCAAGTACTCTGATGCAATTATAATAGGCAGTGAAGAGATAAATCCGGAATTATACAAACATATAAAATCACTGAATAAACCTGTACTCGAATATCATGATGAGTCTACCTATATTGATGCTTATAATGACTTTTACGATATGATCCTTTCCTGAATAAATCTTTAACTTCAGATTTTACTTCAAATTCTGTCTTATAACCACAATATCTTAAAAATTTTCCTGTTCATTATTCATTAATATTTAAGGTTACAAATCCGGACCAGACAACTAAAAGAGTCTGTATAATGTCTTTATGAAAACCTTTGCGTTCATTGCAGCAAATAATGAATTAATAAACCACAAATAATGACTACAATGATCTAAGATGGAATACAAAAGGCAGACAAGGTGCAATAAACTTATTTTGAAGCAGTTGAGATAGCCTGGATTAAACCGGATTGCATTATTGGTTCCTCATTTTAATATTTAAGTAATATGTGTGGAATAG
The DNA here is from genome assembly GCA_964514725.1 of uncultured Rikenellaceae bacterium. Lineage (GTDB taxonomy): Bacteria > Bacteroidota > Bacteroidia > Bacteroidales > VadinHA17 > LD21. The sequence continues at coordinate 38,243 of CAZEUL010000008.1, read as the reverse complement.
TTGGTTATATAGGATCAAGATCTGCCAGAGAAATAGTCATTAATGGGTTAAAGCGTCTTGAATACCGGGGCTATGACTCTGCAGGATTAGCCATTGTTAATGGAGAGGCCAGGATTTTCAAATGCAAAGGCCGGGTGAATGATCTGGAAGCGATGCTCGAAAAATCCGACTTCAATGGAACTGTTGGAATGGGTCATACACGTTGGGCTACTCATGGTGAGCCAAATGAATTGAATGCTCATCCCCAGATCTCATACAAGAGGAATTTCATTGTGGTCCATAATGGGATCATTGAAAACTATGCCCGCATTAAGCGACATCTTCAGGGGAGGGGCATAAACTTCGCAAGCCAGACAGATACTGAGGTACTTGCCAACCTGATTGAACACCTTTATCTTGAAGGTGATCTTACCGCTGAACAGGCTATAACAATGGCGCTTAACAGGGTTGAGGGCGCTTATGGTCTTGTCATTATATGTACCCAGGAACCTGACAGGCTTTTTGCTGCCAAGAAAGGAAGTCCGCTCGTGATAGGAGTGGGGGAAGGTGAGAATTTTATTGCTTCAGATGCAACACCCATAGTTGAATACACGCAGAGAGTCATCTACCTTAAAGACGATGATATTGCAATTGTAAAAAGAAATGAACTTGTCCTTAGAACAATAAGACCGGGAAAAGTGGAGCCCGAGGTGAAGGAGGTAGATCTGAAACTGGGTGAAATTGACAAGGAAGGGTTTCCTCATTTTATGTTGAAGGAGATTTTCGAACAGCCAAGGGCTATTCACGATACATTCAGAGGCAGGGTTCTCCCCGATCATTCAGGAATAATGCTCGGCGGGCTTCATAACGTCCTTGAAACAATTTCGCAGTCAGAAAAAATAATCATTGTTGCCTGCGGAACCTCATGGCACGCAGGACTGCTTGGCGAATATATTTTTGAAGAGTATACAAGGATACCTGTCGAAGTTGAATATGCATCTGAGTTCAGATACCGCGATCCGATAATACGCAAAGGTGATATAGTAATTGCCATCAGTCAGAGTGGTGAAACTGCTGATACTCTTGCTGCTGTTAAACTTGCACGGGAAAGGGGCGCCAAAGTGTTGGGAATTTGTAATGTAGTAGGATCGAGTATCCCTCGTGAAACAGATGCAGGAGTTTATACTCATGCCGGACCTGAAATAGGAGTGGCATCAACCAAAGCATTTACAACCCAGGTAACAGTGTTAGCCATGATGGCTTTTGAAATAGGATACCTCAAAGGTGTCATTTCTTCTGATACTTACAGAAGGCTTATTGAGGAACTTGTCTCAATACCTGCAAAAATAGAAAAGGCACTCTCTGTAAATGACAAAGCGCTTGATCTGGCAGGAAAATTTCAACAGACACTCAATGCACTTTATCTTGGCAGAGGTTACCTTTTCCCTGTTGCACTTGAAGGAGCCCTGAAGTTAAAAGAGATATCCTATATACATGCTGAGGGATATCCGGCCGCAGAGATGAAACACGGACCAATTGCACTAATTGATGAAAATATGCCGGTTGTTGTGGTGGCGGCATCAAAGGATGATACATACGAAAAAATAATCAGCAATATCCAGGAAATAAAAGCCCGTAAAGGTAAGGTCATCGCAATAGTTACCGAGGGTGATGAAATAATACGGAAGATGGCAGATTATGTTCTTGAAGTCCCTGATACCCTTCCCGCATTTTCAGGGCTACTTGCTGTAATACCTCTTCAGCTTCTGTCATATCACATTGCAGTACTGAGGGGATGTAATGTCGATCAGCCAAGGAACCTGGCCAAATCAGTTACTGTTGAATAGTTTCAAAAATCTATGAATTATGAACGGACTGGCAAATTACAGAAATCTCAAACCTGGAGAGATTAAAAATCTTTCAGCAGGAGGATGTGTCTGCGATGATTGGTCAAAAGTCATGGTCAGTGACGGATTTGACCCACAAAGGTGTAAAAACGTCAGATTTTCAGGGGAAGTGAAACTGGGCACCTTTAAGGGATCATTCAAAGACGAGTCAGAAATAAATTATAAATCAGGAATTTATAATGCAACTATACATAACTGCATTATCGGTTCGGAAACACTCATAAACAACATAGGTGATTATCTGGCTAACTACAGGATAGGTGACAAAGTAATTATAAGGAATTGCGGGAGGATTAGCACAGAAGGGATCTCCTCATTCGGCAATGGTACTAATGTTTCAGTTCTTAACGAAACAGGTGCAAGGTCAGTTAAGATATGGGATAATATTTCAGCTCATGAAGCATATATTATTGCGCTTTACCGGCACAGGATAAATGCTGTGAACAAAATTGAGCAGATGGTTGCTGATTACTCACGTTCAGTAAGTTCTGGTATGGGAACAATTGGCGCAAACTCGAAAATTATAAATTGCCAGAAGATTACTAATGTAAAAATAGGACCTTTCAGCCATGTTGAAGGTGTAATAAACCTGCACGAAGGGTCTGTGAACAGTTGTAAAGAGGATCCGGTCTTTATTGGACCTGGTGTAATTATGGAACATTTCATAGTGTGTTCAGGGTCAAGTGTTACTGAATCCACTCTGATTGACAAATGCTTTATAGGTCAGGGATGTGTCCTGGGGAAGCATTATTCAGCGGAAAACTCCCTGTTCTTTGCTAATTGCGGCGGCTACCATGGTGAAGCATGTTCGATATTTGCAGGTCCATATACTGTAACACATCATAAATCCACACTGTTAATAGCAGCGATATTTTCATTTATGAATGCAGGAAGCGGATCAAATCAGAGCAACCATATGTACAAACTGGGACCTATACACCAGGGAATAATGGAAAGAGGATCCAAAACGACAAGCGATTCTTATGTTCTCTGGCCGGCACGTATCGGTCCCTATACACTTGTGATGGGACGGCATTACAAGAACATGGACACATCATCTCTGCCTTTTTCTTATCTTATAGAAAGCAATGATGAAAGTATCCTTGTCCCTGGCATAAATCTCCGAAGTGTGGGGACAATCAGGGATGCACAAAAATGGCCTGTCCGTGACAGGAGGAAAGATCCGGTTAAAATCGATAAGGTAAACTTCAATCTTTTAAGCCCCTACACTATCCGGAAAATGTTTGAAGGAAGAGAACTGCTGAAAAGACTCAGATCGGTTTCAGGATCTGTATCAGCATCTTATTCCTACAATAATATGGTGATAAAAGGAGCATCCCTTGAGAGAGGGATTGAACTTTATCAGATAGGGATCAATAAATTCCTTGGAAATTCAATAATAAACCGTCTTGATAAAAATGAAATAAATACAACTAATGAGCTTCGCAACAGGTTGGATCCGGGTTATCAAATGGGAAAGGGAGAATGGGTAGACCTTGCAGGACTAATAGCACCAAAGGAGGCAGTCAGCAAGCTGCTTGATGATATTGAATCCGGAAAGATTGATTCCATTGAAGCTGTTGCCGATGCTTTCGAAGTAATGCACAGATCCTATTATGACTGGGAGTGGACATGGGCCTGTGAAATGATTGGAGAAGAAGAAAGAAAACCTGTCACCCAATTTACTGCGGAGGATGTTATAAGGATAGTTGAACGCTGGAAAAAAAGTGTAACTGATCTCGACAGGATGCTTTATGAAGATGCCAGGAAGGAGTTCAACCTGTCATCGATGACTGGTTTCGGCATTGATGGCGGTGATGAGATAAAAAAGATGGATTTTGAACAGGTCAGAGGTGACTTTGATTCAAATAGTGTGGTGGCAGCTATCCAGGAGCATATCAGGCAGAAAAGTGCACTGGGCGACAGGCTTATAGCTCGTATGAAACAAATTAAGAATTAGCTGGTCCTATCTTCCCGAGTACATCTGATCATAATACTTTTCATAATCACCAGATAAGACTCTTTCGAGCCATTTACTGTTTGAAAGATACCAGTCCACGGTTTTTTCAAGTCCTTCTGAAAACTCCGGAATAGGAGACCATCCAAGTTCACGCTGCAGCTTTGATGAATCAATGGCATATCTAAGATCATGGCCGGGTCTGTCTTTGACATAGGTTATAAGCTTTTCGGAAGTCCCTTCTTCCCTTCCAAGCTTTTTGTCCATAATCTTACAGAGCAGTTTTATAAGGTCAATGTTCCTCCATTCATTATTTCCGCCTATATTATAGGTATCACCTTTTTTCCCCTTATGAAAAATAAGGTCGATGGCTGCTGCATGATCCTCCACATAAAGCCAGTCGCGTATATTTTCGCCCTTGCCGTAAACGGGAACAGGTTTGTTATTTTTTATATTATTAATTGCGAGAGGAATAAGTTTTTCCGGAAACTGGTTAGGTCCGTAATTGTTTGAACAGTTTGAAATGATAACAGGAATTCCAAAAGTATGTCCGTAGGCTCTGACCAAATGGTCTGAACTTGCCTTTGAAGCTGAATAAGGACTCCTTGGATCGTAGGGCGTTGTTTCGGTGAACATCCCTTCTTTTCCCAGAGATCCATAAACCTCATCGGTCGAAATATGGTAAAACAGCTTATCAGTAAAATCATCCTTCCAGCAATTCAATGCGGCATTCAACAGATTTACTGTCCCGACAATATTTGTATGAACAAATTCATCTGGCGAGGTAATAGATCTGTCAACATGTGACTCAGCTGCAAGATGAATCACTCCGTCAAAAACATATTTCCTGAACAGTTCAGCTAGTGCCTGTTTATTCACTATGTCAACTCTTTCAAAAACATAGTTTTCACTTTTTTCAATATCAGTCAGATTATCAAGATTTCCGGCGTACGTCAGCTTATCTGCATTGACAATAGTGTAAGACGGGTAGTTTTTTACAAACCTTCTTACAACATGTGAACCAATAAATCCGGCGCCGCCGGTAATTAAAATAGTTTTTCCCGTTTTCATTATTTATTCTTGTTTCTTATGTTTTTTTCCCATTCCCAGGCACTTCTCATTGCTTCATCAAGAGAAATTTCAGTTTTCCATCCCAGTTCTTTATTCGCAAATGATGGATCAGCCCAGATCTTTTCAATATCTCCGGCCCTTCTTCCCGTAACTTTATATTTTACCTTAATCCCTGTTGCCCTTTCAAATGAATTGATGGCTTCGAAAACTGAAACACCTTTCCCGGTTCCAAGATTAAATACCTCATAGTTTGTTTTATTCCTCTTTTCTATCAGCCTTTTTACTGAAGCCACATGGGCTTTTGCTAGGTCGACAACATGAAGGTAATCTCTTATACATGAGCCATCGGGTGTATCATAATCATCTCCAAATACTTTCAGCTCTTCTCTTAGGCCGTATGCAGTCTGTGTGATATACGGAACAAGATTTTCAGGAACACCTCGTGGAAGTTCTCCTATGATTGCTGAAGGATGGGCACCAATAGGATTGAAATATCTGAGAGCAATGGCTTTGATTTTTTTTTCGGCAGCTGTTGTATCCCTTATTATTTCCTCGCAAATCTGTTTTGTATTTCCATAAGGTGAAATAGCCGGCTGCATGGGGGCATCTTCAGTGACCGGCAGTTTTTCAGGCTGGCCATAAACTGTACAGGATGAAGAAAACACAAAATCAGCGATACCATGCTCCCTCATCATTTCCAGCAGGTTTATCAGCGAAAGAAGATTATTACGGTAATATTCAAGCGGTTTTTTTACTGATTCTCCCACAGCTTTATAGGCTGCAAAATGAATTATTGCCCCTATGTCATTATTTTTCGTGAAGTATTCATCAAGTTTATCTTTATCGCAAAGGTCAAAAACGTCGAGCTGGGGTTTTACGCCTGTGATTTGCCTGATCCGGTCTACAACCTCTGCTTCTGAATTGTAAAGATTGTCTATTATTACTACCCTGAATCCTTCATTTATAAGTTCTACGGCGGTATGCGAGCCAATGTAACCGGTTCCTCCGGTAACTAAAATTTTTCCTTTCATTACAGATTTATGTTTTTTAATATCGGATGGTATTCTCCAACTAGGCCGACAGGTTTTGCATTGCGAATGGTAAAAGCTGTAACAACACTCTGACGTGCATCACTCAGTCCGAATCCATTACCAGCAAGGATTTCAACATAGGTCTTTGTATGCAGGTCTCCAAATCCTTCGCTGAACTCTATTTCTTCACCTTCTACCGTGATCGATCTGTATGTCCTTTTCCCGGATTCTTTTACAGCCTGTGGCAGATCATTGTAGTCAATGCTAAGGAACCATCTTATCCTTGCATTTTCAAGTTCAAGATATCCAGCAGCTTTGTTTGGCTCTGAGACATGTACAATGATCCTGGTTGTATCTCCGAAAATCCAGCTTAACATATCGAAAAAATGAATCCCTATATTTGTGGCAACACCTCCTGATTTCTGAATATCCCCTTTCCATGAAATATAATACCAATTGCCCCGGCTTGTTATATAAGATAGATCGATATCATAAACTTTTCCCTTTGGACCCTTTTGAATTTTCTCTTTTAGTTCAATTATTTTTGGATGAAGCCTCAGCTGTAATACAGTATATATTTTCCGTCCCGTTTCGTTTTCAATTTCCTGAAGAGCATCAATATTCCAGGGATTAAGAACTATGGGTTTTTCACATATAGCATTTGCCTGGTGTCGGAGTGCAAACCGGATATGTGAATCATGCAAATAGTTTGGAGAACAGATGCTTACAAAGTCAATCTTTGTTCCTGTTCTTTTCAATTTATCAAAATGCCTGTCGAATCTTTCAAATTCTACGAAGAAATGACTTTGTGGGAAAAATCCGTCAAGAAGCCCAACACTGTCAAATTTGTCAAGACTGGCTAACAAATTATTGCCTGTCTCTTTGATAGCTCTCAGATGCCTTACGGCAATATAACCTGCCACTCCTATCAATCCAAAGTTTTTCGGATTTGTTTCCATCAGTTGTTATTCAGTGATTTTGATTCTCGATTTTTGAAACTATTCCGTTTCTGATTATGTATCTTTCTCCGCTTTCCCGGCAGGCTGCTTTACCCTCTTCGTCGAAATCAAGTCTGTGTCCGTATTCACTCATCCACCCAACCTGCTTTGCCGGATTTCCAACAACCAGGGCATAAGGTTTCACATCCTTTGTCACAACAGCTCCAGCTCCAATAAATGCATATCTGCCGATCCTGTGACCGCAAATAATCGTTGCGTTAGCTCCTATCGTCGCTCCTTTTTCCACAACTGTCTGAACATAACTGTCTCTTCTAATTATTGCACTTCTCGGGTTTACAATATTAGTGAAAACCATAGCTGGCCCCAAAAAAACATCATCTTCACAGATAACCCCCGTATAAATAGAAATATTGTTTTGAACCTTAACATTTCTTCCAAGCTTTACCCCTGGTGAAATGACAACATTTTGACCGATATTGCAATTTTCTCCTATTTCAGATCCAGTCATTATATGACTAAAGTGCCATATCTTGGTTCCTTTACCTATTTTGCAGCCCTCATCAATAACTGCTGTTTCATGAGCAAAAAAGTCTCTTTCCATATTATGTTTTTTCAAAAAAATCAAGAATATTCCTTACGATATAATCAAGCTGCTCTTCGTCCATTTCAGTATGTATGGGAAGAGAGAGGACATTCCTGCATAGTGACTCTGTAACAGGAAAATCATGTTCCTGATATCCCAGGTAACGGTAAGCTTCCTGGGTATGGATAGGAGAAGGATAATATATCATCGACGGAATGTTTTTTTCATTCAGATATTTCTTCAGATCATCCCTTTTACCATTATTTATTTTTATAGTGTACTGATGAAATATGTGTGACGAGCTGCTGCTTCTGGCTGGTATGCTGATCTCCTTACAACCGGCAAATGCCTCATCATAGAAAGCTGCAACATCCATTCTGGCTTTATTGTATCTGTCGAGATACCGCAGTTTAACTCTCAATATGGCGGCCTGCAACGTGTCGAGCCTTGAATTGATCCCAATATCGTTGTACTGATAACGGACTTTCATACCATGATTGGCAATACTCCTCATCTTTTTAGCAAGCTCATCATTATCTGTGAATATTGCTCCTCCATCGCCAAAGCAGCCCAAATTCTTTGAAGGGAAAAAAGATGTTGTGCCTATCGTTCCCATGGTTCCGGCCTTTTTGCTTCTGCCTCCGATGAAGAAATAATCTGCGCCTGTGGCCTGTGCACCATCCTCAATAACATACAGATCATGTTGCCGGGCAATTTCCAGTATTGATTCCATGTCGGCACATTGCCCGAAAAGATGTACAGGCACAATTGCTCTTGTACGGGGTGTAATTGCTTTTATTATTTCTTCAGGTGAAATATTGAATTTATTGGGATCCGGATCGACTATTACCGGTTTTAAGCCAAGAAGGGCTACAACTTCAATAGTTGCAATAAATGTGAAGTTTGTGGTTATGACCTCATCCCCAGGTTTTAATCCCAGCGACATAAATGCTATCTGGAGGGCATCGGTCCCGTTACCACAGGAAATGACATAGCCGGCCCCGGTGTAATTCTTAAGTTCTTCCTCAAACAATGAGACTTCAGGTCCCTTGATGAAAGCAGTTGAATTCAGAACAGACTGAATTGCATCATCTATTTCTTTCTTTATTCTTTCATACTGGGTCCTAAGATCGACCATTTGAATAGTGCGCATACAATAAGAAATTTAAGAAGTACGAATATAGCATTTTTTTAAAGGGTTTGATTATAAAACCATTGTATAAGTAATAGCTTTCAAGTCTGAAAACTTAAGGAAAACCGGTTAAAACAGTGTTAATAACATGAAGGCTTTTTCTTATGAAGTAGAGTGGGATTAGTCTTAATTTTATCACTGATTGAAACCATTGGGATTGGATATAAAAGCCTTCATAAGAGAACTGCTGTTTGGTTATGATTGTGTCATAATTCCTGGCTTTGGCGGATTTATCGGGAACTATTCACCTGCCAGAATCGACAGAACTACAGGAACTTTCAAACCACCTGTGAAACAAATCACTTTTAACAAAAACCTGAACCACAATGACGGACTTCTTGTGGGAAAGATTTCACTTGCGACAGGTTTAAATTATGGAGATTCAAGGCGACTGGTCGAAGATTTTGTTAAAGATAACAATGTCAGGTTGTCAAGAGGAGAGAGGGTTGTTTTTGATCATCTTGGTGTCTTCTATTTAAATCACGAAAACAGCATCCAGTTCGAACCTGAACCAGACATTAATTACTACCTCGATTCCTATGGACTTGAGACTTTTAACCTTCGTTATCATAAAGATTATGATGTAAGGAAACGAGTGCGCCGACATATTGACAGAGGTCCTGTCAGTAGTTCATCGCTACGAAAAAACCTCGTCAGAGCAGCAATAATGATCCCTGTCATTGCCCTTCTCGTAATAGTACCTCTTAAGAATCAATACAGCCATAAGACCGGCATAGAAACCGTTACACTTAATCCGCTTGTGACAGCTGAATTTGAGGATAACAGAAGGGCTATTGACAGCACTCTGGTTTTGCCGCCTCTGACAAAAGAGGAATCATTAATTGAACCATCCGAAAATATTATCTCTGAAAAGCCAGCGGCAACTCCACCTGATGTTCGACCTTCCCTGTCTTCAGGTCCAATATCGGAAGAGAGTACATATTATATAATTACAGGAAGTTTCAAATCTGAAGAAAATGCTCTGTCGCATGTCCAGGCTCTTAAAGCTGAAGGATTTGAACCTGAGATCATCAAAGCTTCCAACGGATTCTTCAGAGTAAACGCAATGACCTGCAATTCTATGGCTAAAGCATTAACCAAAAAGGACAGTCTTTCAAGAAAATTCTCCGGCGTCTGGATAACCAAAAAGAAACCTATTTGATGATACTCCCGTTACTGATCCTTTCAACGGGTGAAACTAAAACAAGCCTGCCATTATTATCTTCAGCCATGAGGATCATCCCTTTTGATTCAATTCCCTTGATACTTCTTGGCTCAAGATTGGCTGCAATAATGATCTGTTTTCCTACCAGTTCCTCAGGCTGAAAATATTCTGCGATCCCTGATACTATTGTCCTTATATCTATCCCTGTATCAATCTTTAGTTTGAGCAGTTTTGTCGTCCTGGGAACCTTTTCTGCTTCAAGTACTGTCGCGGTCCGAATGTCGATTTTTGAGAACAAGTCGAAATTCACAGGTTCTTTTGCTGGGAAAGCCGATAGCGAACCAGTGTCATTTCTTTTTCTGGTTGCCTGGAGTTTGTTCATCTGTTTTTCAATGATCTCATTGTCAATTTTTTCAAAAAGCAGCTCAGGTTTCTTAATCTCATGTCCGGCAACCAGCAAATCGGCCCTGCCGGCGTCAGCCCACATTAATTTACCAATGTTTATCCAATCTCTTAATTTCTGCATTGAGAAAGGCAGGAAAGGATCAAGGATTATTGTGAGATTGGCAGTGATCTGAAGGGCTATGTTGAGGATGGTGTTAACTCTTTCAGGGTCAATCTTATGGATTTTCCATGGCTCATAGTCGGCGAGATATTTATTTCCAAGTCTGGCGAGATTCATGGCTTCTTTAAGTGCTTCCCGGAACCTGTATGATTCAATGTTTGTTTCAACGCTCTCCCTTATCCGGGTTATCTCAGAAAGAACATATTTCTCATTTTCATCAGTGACTCCTCTTGCAGGAACTTTGCCTCCATAATAATTATTTGTCAGAACGAGTGTTCTGTTCACGAAATTACCGAGAATTGCAACAAGTTCATTGTTATTCTTTGCCTGAAAATCCTTCCAGGTAAAGTCGTTATCTTTGGTTTCAGGAGCATTGGAACATAGAACATATCTTAAGACATCCTGTTTCCCGGGGAACTCCTCAAGGTATTCATGCAGCCAGACCGCCCAGTTGCGTGATGTAGAAATCTTATCATTTTCAAGATTCAGGAATTCATTTGCAGGTACATTGTCAGGAAGTATAAAAGATCCCTCAGCTTTAAGCATAGAAGGGAAAATAATGCAATGGAAAACAATATTGTCTTTACCAATGAAATGAACCATTTTTGTCTCCGGATCCTTCCAGTATTTTTCCCATTCGGGAGTCAGCTCCTTGGTTGCGGAGATATATCCTATTGGTGCATCAAACCATACATAAAGTACTTTGCCTTTTGCTCCTTCAACAGGTACAGGTACACCCCAGTCCAGATCACGACTTACTGCTCTTGGCTGTAATCCCTGATCGATCCACGACCTACACTGGCCATAAACATTTGCTTTCCATTCCTTATGATCTTCGAGAATCCACTTTCTAAGCCATCCTTCATACCTGTCGAGGGGAAGATACCAGTGAAGCGTTTCCTTCAGAACAGGTTTACTGCCGCTGATTGTTGAATGAGGGTTTATCAGCTCATTCGGACTTAACGAAGTGCCACATTTCTCACATTGATCACCGTATGCATTCTCATTTCCGCACTGTGGGCAGGTGCCCATGATGTACCTGTCGGCCAGAAAACAGCCCGCTTCCTCATCATAATACTGTTCTGATACCCTTTCGGTAAATTCACCTTTTTTGTAAAGTGTAAGGAAGAATTCAGAAGCAGTTTCATAATGGACTTTATTCGATGTGCGGGAGTAAATATCGAATGCTATCCCAAAATCTTCAAATGCCTTTTTATTAAGTGAATGATATCTGTCTACCACTTCTTTGGGAGTGATACCTTCATTTCGGGCTTTAAGAGTTATCGGAACCCCGTGCTCATCCGATCCGCAGATTGAAATTACATCAGCACCTCTGAGCCTGAGATATCTGGTGTAAATATCGGAAGGAACATACACACCAGCCAGATGTCCGATGTGAAGAGGTCCGTTTGCATAAGGAAGTGCAGATGTGATAAGATACCTTTTAAAGTTCTTCATGTTCAGGTAAAAGAAAATCGGTTTTAAAAAATTTCTCAAAGATAATGTTTATTTCAGGAGTTGGATAAAGCGCCTTAATGAGTTATTTTTATATCTTTTAAACAATTATGAATAATTCGGTAAAGAAACAACCCCCATTTCTCAGGGAAGGTGACGAGGTTGCAATAATCTCTCCCTCATGGTCAATTGATGAGGACAAGATCAGTTATGCCGTAAATCTTCTTGAAAGCTGGGGCCTTAAAGTCAGACTCGGCAGGAATGTACTCAAAAGGTATGGTCCGTTTGCCGGAACCGACAGGGAGCGTCTTGATGATCTCCAGGAAATGACGAATGATAAAAAAATAAAAGCAGTTTTCTGCTCAAGAGGCGGATATGGTTTGTTAAGAATTATAGACAGTACAGATTTTTCAGCACTTAAAGAAAGTCCAAAATGGTATATTGGATTCAGCGATATTACAGTTCTGCATATCTGGCTTAATGAAATCTGTAAAATAATTTCAATTCATGGTGATATGCCTCTTAATTATTCAGATGAGGATAAATCGGAAGAGACATTCGTTTCATTGCACAGGGCCCTTTTCGGAGAATACCGGGATATTTTCTGGGAAGGCCGGTCATTAAGAAGCAGGGATGCAGAAGGAGAGGTAACCGGTGGGAATCTGTCGTTGATTTACAGTCTTATAGGTACAAAGGCTGAACCGTCAACAAGGGGCAAAATCCTTTTTATTGAGGATGTAGGTGAATATCTTTATCATTTCGACAGGATGATTGCTTCACTGAAACTTGCGGGCAAACTCAGCCGCCTTTCTGCACTGGTTATAGGTGGTCTTAACAGGATGGAAGAGACCAAAATTCCGTGGGGGAAGACTGCTGAGGAGATAATTTCAGAAGCTGTATCTGGATACAGCTATCCTGTGTTTTTTGATTTTCCTGCAGGACATGTAACTGATAACAGGGCTTTTTATATAGGGAAAAGAGCTAAAATAACATACAACGGAATAAGTGCATCTCTTACATTTATTTGAAAACAAAAAAAGTATAAAAAATACACTTATTTTAAATGATAAATGATAAAAGCTTTTAAGCATGCCCGCGGTTGGATTCTGTATAGCGGACACTGACAATGTGATGTAAGTAATTATTTAATAATTTAAAAATTCAACTTTCTTAATATCGGTCGATATACTTCGTTTGCCGAATTAACTTATATCTTGTATTTTAGAATGCCGAGATAAGAAGATCAAGATCTTTTGAAATCATTCCGAATTTCTGGCCCAGAGTTTCATTGGTTAGCATTCCATTGAAAATATATACTCCTTTCCTGATACCGGGATCATTTTTGAGTAATTGTGTTATGCCACCAGCTTCAGCTATATTCTGGAAAAGCGGATTGAAAATATTGCTTAAAGCAATTGAAGCTGTACGGGCAACTCTTGACGGAAGGTTCCATGCTGAAAAATGTATTACTCCAAACTTTTCGTAAACGGGATCTCTCAATGCACGGCATTCAGTTGTTTCGATACAGCCCCCCCTGTCGATACTCAAATCAATTATGACCGAACCCTTTTTCATGCTTTTAACCATCTCCTCGGTAATATAAAACCAGGGACGAAGGTCTTCAAGTTCTATTGCTCCTATAAGTACATCTGCTGATTTAAGGGCTTTTTTGAGTACCTGGGGATGAAAGACCGATGTCTGAAGGCGCTGTCCTACCATATTCTGGAATCTTCTGAGGTTGTGAAGAGACTCGTCGAAAATTTTGACCTGTGAGCCAAGGCCAAGTGCTGCACGGGCAGCATATTCACCCGCAGTGTTTGCTCCTATTATAACAACTTCTGTAGGGGTGACACCGGTAATGCCTCCAAGCAAAACTCCTTTACCGCCATGGTGGTTGCTCAGATAATCAGATGCGATTAAAATTGAAGTGACACCGCTTATCTCGCTCATCGACTCCATAACCGGCATTACACCATTGTTATCCCTGATTTTTTCCAGTGCAACAGCTGTTACTTTTTTTCTTATGAGCTTAGCCAGAGTTTCCTCACTCAATTTAAGGACATTCAGGAACGACATGATCAGCTGGTTTCCCTTAAGATAATCAGCATCCTGTTGAGTGAACGGAGCTACTTTAATAACCGCATCTGCACTGAATACCCGGGCTGGAGAATCTGTCAGAATTGCACCGTTTTCGCTGTAATCCTTATCAGAATAATTGGCCCCGGTTCCGGCACCTTTCTGAACTATAACTTCATTATCGTTTTCTACAAGGATATTTACAGCTTCAGGTGTCAGGGCAACTCTTTTCTCGTCATTCTTTTTATCGCTGGGAATTCCTATGGTTAGACGCTTATGTCTGACAATCATTTCCAGCTGTTCTTCTTTTGGCATCAAAGCCGCATTGCCAAGGTTGATGGCCGAGCTTTTTCCTTTGTCATTCATTTTGAGAAAAGGGTTATTTACTCAAAGTTATAAAAATTGATGCAAGGAGCAAAATCAGATCATTTTAAGTAATATCAAGGATTCTTTTTTCATGATTTTCAACTGTTATTCTGATCCTTACGGTTTCAGGAGGAAGTATATCTTCAATCATTTCTGGCCATTCAAGCAAACAGTAACCTCCGCTGGCAAAGTACTCCTCGATTCCAAAATCATAAACCTCTTCAGTTTTTTTTATTCGGTAAAAATCTATATGATACAGAAATTCACCTTTGAGAGTCCTGTACTCATTAACAAGTGTAAAGGTAGGGCTGCTTACAAGATCAGTCGCTCCCAGAATTTTACAAACAGCTTTTATTATAGTAGTTTTTCCGGCTCCCAGGGCACCATAAAATGCCAGTATTCTGTTTGGATGTGTGTACTCGAGCAGTTTTTTTGCCGCACTAAGCAGATGTCTTTTATTCTCAATGACTATCCTCATTTGCGCGGTAACGGTTTTTATGAAACAGGCTCAAGACAGGCAACAGGAAGCATTATTTCCTGCATAGAAATTCCTCCGTGCTGAAAAGTATCTTTGTAATATCCTGCGTAGTAATTGAAATTATTCTGATAAACCAGATAATCCTTGTTCAGAGCAAATATATATTTTGAGGTGATATTGGTTTTGGGCAATCCTGCTTTTTCAGGAAACCTTACCTCAAAAACCTCCTTCGGGTTATAATCAAGATTTCTCCCCATTTTATACCGAAGGTTAAAAGAAGTTTTCCTGTCGCCGATAACCTTTATCGGATTCTGAACCCGTATAGTCCCGTGATCAGTACTGAATACTAATCTGACTGGTTGTGAAGACAGATTTATTAGTAGCTCGAAAAGGGGTGAATGTACAAACCATGACCGAGTCAGACTCCGGTATGCCCTTTCATCATTGGCAAGCTCCTTGATAAGACCTATTTCAGTCCTGGCATGGGAAAGCATGTCGACAAAGTTATAAACAAGAATATTTATGTCATTATCAAGAAGTTGTTTGACCTTGTCGTTGATTCTGCGGCCTTCAAGGTTACTGCTTATTTTATTGTATGACCATTTATATTTAAGTCCTTTTCGGGTAAGCTGATATTTGAAAAGCTCCTCTTCATAATTGTTCTTCCCTTCCTCTTCATCATCATCTATCCATAACTCCGGCAGAATAGCTGCAATTGCAGATGGCATTAGTCCGGCAAATATTGCATTCCGACTGAATTGGGTAGCTGTCGGAAGGATACTGAAATATATATCCTCATCAATTATCCTGAATAATCCTGATAATTCCGCTGAGATTGTCTTCCACTGGTCAAATCGAAGATTGTCAATTAGAATGAAGAACAAGGGTCTGCCAGCTTCAACGTTGGGAAATATTTTTTTTGAGAACAGGGTTGGAGAAAGTACAGGTTTATTTACAGCTTCAGGATCAAGCCATGATAAATAATTGTTTGTTATATATTTAACAAAAGCATTATTTGCATCATTTTCCTGCATTTTGAGGATTTCGCTCATACCGGGATCTGTGGATTTTTCAAGTTCCGATTCCCAGAATGTTATTTTCCTGTATAGTTCGGTCCAGTCGTTGTGTGTCTGGGCTCCCGAAATCATGCTTCCGATACGGCTGAATTCCTGACGGTAATTTGTAGTTGTTTTTTCGGTTACGAGCCTTCTTTGCTCTGTGATTCTCTTTATTGCAAGCAGTATCTGATTGGGTTTGACAGGTTTTATAAGATAATCGGCTATTTCTGAGCCGATTGCAGCCTCCATTATACCTTCTTCTTCATGCTTGGTGATCATAACAACCGGGATATCGGTCCTGACCTCCTTAATAAGTCTCAGCGTTTCAATTCCACTGATGCCCGGCATATTCTCATCAAGAAATATGAGGTCATAGGTGTTCTGACGCACAAGATCTACAGTGTCGGTTCCATTCGAGCAGGTGTCAATTTCATAACCTTTGTCCTTAAGGAAAAAAATATGCGGTTTTAAAGCTTCAATTTCATCATCTGTCCATAAAATGCGTATTTTTCTCATTGGTCTGCTCCTCCACCGATATACTTTTCTTTGAAAAAGATTAAATAACGTTCAGGATTCTTGTCTTCTCCAAGTGCTTTTAAATTAATGTTATTTATCAGGAAGGTCATATATCTGGCGGATGAAATATTTCTGATAATCAATCCGGGGTCAAATGAGTTATAATACCTCCAGGCTTCTTTGTTGTCCCTGAATCCTGAAACAGTGATCATCAGATAACTATTCCCGACCAGCGAACCTTCTGTTCTGTAATTTTCATTTGTAAAATTATCAATATTATGACTTATTACATCAAAAGTAGCCTGATTTAAATTAAACGATGGGTCAGAAATTATAAGTGCGAAAATATGCACAGGTGTTTTATCAAGGACAAAGAGTTCCTTTGCGATTTGCTTATCCTCTTCGACCTTAAGCTCGGGCCGCGCCTGGTTCAGGTAAGCAGTCAGCTCCTTTGCTTTGGCGCTTTCAGGAGTTCCCGGCCATGCGTTTATAAGCTTTTCAAGCTCTGCCTTCAATGCTCTTTCATCACTTATTCTCCCAACAGAATAGGCTTTGAGGAGCATTATTTTTGGAGCAAGCTCATCCCTGGGATGATCTGTGAGGATAGAATCACATAAGGCAACAGCTCCCTTAAAATCTTCCGATGAATAAGCATTATATGCTTTTTCATAAAGGCTTTCAACAAGCTTGATGGAAGCGATTTTTTTATTATAGTAATCCGGATCGGAAAGGATCTTTGCGAATTCGCTTGTAGGGTATTTTTCAAGCAACCTCTGACGATATGTTTCAGCTCTTTGATTATCAACCTCTCTGTTGACCCTGTATGCCTCATATAGTGATTCGGGGACCAGTTCATTTTCAGGAAATCTGGTCAGGAGTGACTCAAAGGATTTTATGGAGTTCTTTCTGTCAGCTATCTTTTCAAAGAATATTCTTCCTGAATTGAAATAGGCATTGGCAATTTTTTGATTTGATATTTCCAGAAGTGTGTCGTTCAGTGGAAGATTTTTAAGATAAAACTCAGGCTTCTTATAATCATTGACGGCTTTGGAAGTATCAGGCTTCTTAAGGCCGCTTTCCTCCTGGCCTGATAACATTTGCTGTACATTGACCCTTGCCTTGTTCGATCGTCTCCAGTTGTCCTCAAGCTTCCTGTCACCCCAACGTCTCCTGAATTCTGTCCTTCCAAAAGTCAGAGCAGCCTGATTATAAAAATACCATTTCCCTTCCTGACTGATATTATCTTCAAATCTTCGCTCATTTTCGTAATATTGCCCAATGTTATATCTGTCGGCATATTCTGACGATCTGCCTTCACTTTCAGCTTTCACAATTTTTTCAATAATGCCTGCTATCAGGGCATCCCTCTGTGCAACCGGCATGGAGGCCACCTTCTGCAGACTATCTTCTGTCTGGATGATTTTCAGTTCTGTGACAAGCTCATCAAGATTCTGCGACTTTATCCTGAGTTCGGGATAGTCAGGGGAT
Source organism: uncultured Rikenellaceae bacterium (assembly GCA_964514725.1). Taxonomy (GTDB): domain Bacteria; phylum Bacteroidota; class Bacteroidia; order Bacteroidales; family VadinHA17; genus LD21. The sequence continues at coordinate 20,397 of CAZEUL010000008.1, read as the reverse complement.
TTCTGGTCCATGAAGAATACGGTGCTGTCATAAAATTTGCCTGCGTTGATATAATCTGATTTACTGAAATAGTATTCAGCCAGGGCCAGATAGGATTTACCTTTCTGGTTCATATTGGATGATCTGGAAGATGCTGATTTTCTGTATGCTTCCAGCGCTTCCTTTTCCTTACCCTCCCTCATTTTCAGGTTTCCAAGAGCATAATAGATCTGATCCTGAAAATCCTTGTTCTTTACATCTCTCAGCATTCTTTCAAGCTCTTTGCTGATCTCCTGCTGATTTCCTTTCGTAACATCAAATACACCGGCTATATTTATTCTGGCATTGAATTCCACATCATACGGAGGGTTCATCTTAACCACTGCCCTGTAATAAGATGTGGCTTTCTCAGCCTCTCCCAGCCTCTCATATACCTGGGCAAGCAGGTAGGTAAGCCTGTATCTTTGCCTTTTGCCTGAAGCATATTTAATAGATTCAGAAAGAGGTGACACCACTTCTGAAAAGTTCTTCTGCTTAATGAAAAGATCGGCCAGCGTCGGATAATATAATGCTTTAAGCCATTTTGGTGAAGATGAATTGATTTCGATCTCTTTCAGGATCCGAAGCGATGTGTTAAAATCACCAGTCTGGTTATTGATTCTGGCGAGCCATATCGCAGATTTAATCCTAATGTCAGGATCATTTGCTTCGTTTATGCAATAGCTGAAGACAGACGAAGCTTCATTAAATTCGTGCTTGTAAAAACGGGCCTGCCCTATAAGAAAATAACTGTCATCAACCCATTCGTTGAATTCCTTTTGTTCCAAAAGAGCTTTTTCAGCTTCCGAGAGTTCTCTTCTTTTGTTAAATTCGGGTTTGGCTGTTATTGATTTCAGCGAAATAAGTTTCGAAGCTTTCTGAATTGCTTTTTCCATGTCGGAAGAACACATGCCGACAGTTGACGGATCGCTGAATTCAAATACATTTAGAAGCTCTGCAAAATCATCCTGGTAGCCATTGTTTATTTTTGCGAGACCTGCTTTAAAACTCTCATATCCATTAAAGTAGATGTTGTACCTGGATGTAAGGCCCTGATAAAACCTTGTGGTACCCGTATTCTTTTCAACGGAACAGTTTGTCAGGGCAATGAATAACCCTAACAAAATCAGATATTTATATGATGTCCTGCCTGAAAACAATAAGCGACTTTTATACTATAAACTGAAAGGGGCTGTATATAGTATTCAAAGGTAGCTAAAATTGGAAAGGCTTGAAATATCAAACTGAAATAACTCTCTTGATTTCCGGAACTTCCTGTATTATAGCCTGTTCAACTCCTGCCTTAAGTGTCTGTAAACTGAACGGGCATCCATGGCATGCTCCTTTGAGTTTCACCTTAACAGTCAGATCATCGGTTATTTCAACCAGATCAATGTCTCCTCCATCACTTTGGAGATAGGGTCTTACCCTGTTCAATGCTTTTGTAACTTTTTCCTTAACTTTTTTCAGTTCTTCCATTTCTAAATATTATTTATTGATAATTCCATTTGTCCTATGTTAAATGCTTACGGTGAAAGCATTGTTATCTATTTTTAAACAGTTGACGCTGTCCAACTCAATATGATATCCAGATTTTAATTCTTACTATTTATTCATAATTTCAACCTTAGCAGTTGGTTTCTGATTTTCATTCCTTAGTCTGACTTTTTCAATAACTTCATCGGCAAGAGCCATAAAAGCCTGCCCTGACATAGAATCTTCGAAGGCTGGCGGATTGCCATTGTCACTGCCCTCACAAATGCTCTGGATTAGCGGTATCTGACCTAAAAGCGGTACTTTCATCTTTTCAGAAAGCGTTTTACCTCCTTCCCTGCCGAAAATGTAATACCTGTTTCCAGGTAATTCGGCAGGAGTAAACCATGACATATTCTCAACAAGGCCCAGTACGGGTACATTGATCTTTGGACTTCTGAACATGGAGATTCCCTTGACAGCATCTGCCAAAGCCACCTCCTGAGGAGTTGTAATCACAATAGCCCCTGTTACAGGTACTTCCTGAACAAGCGTAAGGTGAATGTCGCTTGTTCCGGGCGGGAGATCCACAAACAAATAATCAAGCTTACCCCATTCACCTTGTGCTATAAGCTGTTTTAGAAAATTTGATGCCATAGGTCCCCTCCAAACCACAGCATCAGCCGCATCAACAAAAAATCCCGTTGAGAGGACTTTAATATTGAATTTCTTGAGTGGTAAGATAAAGTCAGTACCATTCTTTTTTATTATCTCAGGTCTGAACTTTTCTGCATCTATCATTTTCGGGACTGAAGGGCCAAATACATCAGCATCCAGTAGCCCCACATCGTATCCTTTCCTTGCAACAGCAATTGCAAGATTTACAGCAACTGTTGTTTTTCCCACTCCTCCTTTGCCTGATGACACAGCAATTATATTCTTTACATCTGAAAGTATCTTTTCATTTTTTTCAGCCGGTTCCGTGGAAACAGTTCTCGGGCGGATCTCAATATTTTTTATGACGGCCTCATTGCCGAGATTTTCCTTCAGCTTCCTGACTATCGAACTTTTAATTGAGGAAATAAACGGATCATTATGTTTTTCAGGAGTTAAAACTAAGGATATTCCATCCTCTCCTGTTTCAATTTGTGATACTATCCCCAATGATACAATATCCTTTTCTTTTTCCGGATGAATCACTTTTGTGAGTGCTTTCAGCACCTTTTCTTTGCTGTACATATTATATACTTCCTGTATTTTGATTCAGTTACTACTTATTTTTATTTAAATCAAATTAAAATAAGCTGCAAGTTTACTAATTTTTCGGGGATTATAAAAATTCATTTGAGTTCAGCTGAAGGGTCCCAGAATTTCTCCTCAAAATCCAGGATTATATCATCTTTAATGACATGCCCTTCATTTTCAAGAAGTTGTTGCATTGTAGTCGAATTGCCGAAATGATATTTTCCTGTAAGGAGACCGATCCTGTTAACCACTCTGTGAGCTGGAATGAACTTTCCGGAACCGTGACAAGCATTAAGGGCCCAGCCGACCATCCTGGCTGATCTTCCTGAGCCCAGATAGCGCGCTATTGCGCCGTATGAGGTTACTCTGCCATAGGGAACAAGCTTTGTAACTTCATAAACCTTTCTGAAGAAATCATTCTCAGGTATTTTGTTCCCACTTTTCATTGACAGGTCTGTTTTTATCAATCCTGAATGCAAGATAACTGATATTTGAACCGGTATCGAGGAAAATTTTTTCATAATGTGTTCTTATGGCAAGTATTCTTTCCGCGGTGAACAATTTGTCTTCAGTATGATATATTTCCGAGAGAATAGAGCGTATATCAGGTCCTGAATCAGTATTTTGCGCATATATATTTTGGGTCGAAGAAAGTATTTCAAGATTGTTGTTTCTGACGATATTTTCCGTATATCGGAATAATTCAGTATTATCTGTTTTTAGATGGATTATTCCTCCATCTTTGAGAATATGCCTGTATTTATTCAGGAACCATGGGGAAGTAAGCCGTTTGTTTGAATTTTTTGCTCCCGGATGAGGATCCGGAAAAACAATCCAGATTTCATCTGCCTCATCTTCGTTAAAAAACGAATTTATGAACTCTATCCTGGTTCTGAGGAAAGCAGTGTTTTTAAATCCTTTTTCATTTGCGGTTTTTGCCCCTCGCCACATTCTGGCTCCCTTGATATCAATTCCGACAAAATTCCGTTCCGGGAATATTTCAGCAAGACCCAGAGTATATTCTCCTTTACCACAGGCCAGTTCAAGTACCAGTGGGTTTGAATTATTAAAAATCCTGTTTCTCCAATTACCTTTTATGCTGTGGTCTTGCCCTTTTACATCACTTGTTTCGGGTTGAATAACATTTATGAAGGTATTCAGTTCAGCCCATCTGGCAAGTTTATTTTTCCCCACCTCCCTGATTTTTGTTAATCTTTTCAACTCTTATTCCCAGATCATATACTCCTTTGAGCTCCAGGATACGCATACCATGCTGGACAGATATAACGTAAGTTCCCTTGCGCGGGAAAAATACATTGGTTTTATAGGGTAGCTTCAGTTCATGTATATCACCGAATCCTTTACCATACCAGTTTCCCTTTTCATCAGCAAGATAATACTGAAGTGTATCTGTGATGCTGTTCCCATCGGGCGCTGTCGTTTTCACAAATAGATAAATATTGCGGTAAGGGTAAGATACTCCTGTCCTGATAGTAAAATAGATATTGTTCCCTGATAAGGTATCGTAAACAGGAACATTGAATACAGGCACGTTTTTTATCTCCCATTTTTTATCCGGCATATTTGATGAATCAGTAAAAACAACATTTTTCCCACATGAGGATAAAAGAAAAGAAAGAATGATCAAAGCTTTAAATACTGATTTATTTTCTTGCATTAAATCTTCTGTTTTTTCTTTTGTTAGAATGCTTCTTTTCTGTTTTTTTGTCGTCGGCAGGATCAAATCTTGTCAGGCTGCTGCTTCCAAGCAGATCTTCAGATATAGAAGTCCTGGCAGTCCCCTCATCCTCAACAATAAGTTTATCAGGTTTCTCTCCTTTTCTGTTCATCTGTTGAATTTCTTTTACTCTTTCAACCGGGACTGCAGTCAGATTGACAGGAGCATGAGGATCGGAGGAATACCAGTAGATACCTTTATGCACCTCCATTTTCTGGAAGTAAGCGATTGAATTGGTAAGTTCAAGAGGGATTTCCCTTGGCGGAAAGAATTTCTGGGCATCAACATAGCAATCAAATTCGAAATTAAGGCAGCATTTCAGTTTACTGCATTGCCCTGCAAGTTTTTGTGGATTCAGTGATAATTCCTGGTATTTAGCATGGGTTGTAGTGACAGACATGAAATTTGTAATATGAGTAGAGCAGCACAACTCCCTTCCACAAGCCCCAATTCCACCAATTCTTCCTGCTTCCTGTCTTGCTCCAATCTGGCGCATTTCAATCCTGACCTTGAACTCTTCCGCAAGAACTTTAATCAGTTGTCTGAAATCCACCCTTTCATCAGCTATGTAATAAAATATAGCTTTTGTATTATCACCCTGATATTCAACATCTCCGATTTTCATGTTTAATTTAAGCTCTTCTGAGATCTTTCTTGACCTCAACATCGTCGGAATCTCAAGCTGTTTTGCTTCTTCCCATTTCTGGATGTCGGCAGGCTTTGCCTTACGATAAACCTTTTTCATCTCCTCAGCTGATGAATGGATTTTATGCTTTTTCATCTGCTGATGGATCAGATGACCTATCATTGACACTCTTCCGATGTCGTGGCCGGGAGATGCTTCAACAGCCACTATATCGCCTATCTCGAGTCTAAGTCCGTTTACATTCCTGTAGAATCCCTTCCGTGTATTTTTAAAACGGACCTCAATAATATCAGATTCCATCTGGCTGCAGGGAATATCCTTCAACCAATTGTATGAATCAAGTTTATTGCATCCCGGTCTGTATGTAATATCCGGAAGATGAATTTCCTCACCATGCTGTCCCGATAACTCCTCGCTCTCCGTCATTGGATGATTCTAAGATTAAATTATCCAGCAAAAGTAATTAATAATAGCATCTTTTTCAAGTATGACAGGTATTGTCAGGGTTTTATTAAACGGGTAAGCTTCAGGGCTAGATCGAGGAAAATGATTTTTGCATTGCCATTGGCTTCTACATGGGAATAAGCAAGGTTCAATTCTTCTGAAAAAGAGTAAATATTTTCCTGATTTATGAATGGATGGAATTTAGTCGAAAATTCAGCTTCTTCACCTGTAAGATAAACAATATTGTTTTTCAATTGATTAAGCGTCATCATCAAATTTTCTCTTATGATCCGGAGTGAGAATGACAAAAAGTTCTTCTGAGGCTCCCTCCCTATAGATGCCATTTCTTCAGACCATGTAATAATGGAAATGATATCCCTCTTCCATGCATATCTCATCAGATTTTTAAAGCGGTCGAGATTTAATAGAGAAGAATCCTGATTTTTACACATCTCAACTGATCTCACAATATTGCCATTGGCTACTTTGGCAATATCTGAAGCAGTTGTTTCATTAATATTAAACTTCGAGGATAAATAGGTTATAATATCCTCATTATGAAATGATGGTACCTTTACAAGCTGGCACCGCGAAGCAATAGTTGGGACAATTTTGTCAGGTTCTTCTGAAACGAGCAGAAACAGGGTCTTTTCAGGAGGTTCTTCAATAAGTTTAAGAAGTTTGTTGGCAGTAGCAATATGCATTTTCTCGGGCAGCCAGAGGATGAGGATTTTATAATCCGATTCAAATGTTTTAAGACTAAGCTTCCTTATTATTTCCGATGCCTCAGTTGCAAAAATAAGCCCCTGTGCATTGCCCACTTCAATGGAATCGAGCCAGTTGTTAAGAGAGAAAAACGGAGATTGTTTTACGAACTCCCTCCATTCTTCAATATAGTTATCGCTTACAGGCTCATTGTTCTTTTTATCTTTTATTACTGGAAAAACAAAATGAAGATCAGGATGGATAAGCTTTTCGTATTTTATGCACGACTTGCAAAAACCACATGAATCTGAGGGCATCCTGTTCTCACAGCTTATAAACTGAGCATAGGCAAGAGCCAGCGCAAGGTTACCGCAGCCCTCCGGCCCTGCAAAGAGCTGTGCATGGCTGACTCTCTCCTGATGTACGGAATTAATGAGTTTAATAATGATCTCCCTCTGTCCGGGTATATCTGAAAACTTCATTTTTAAAATAAGTCCTCCATTTATAGAAGCTCAAGAACCTTGTCATAATCTGGTTCTACAGCGATTTCAGGAACAAGCTGGGTATAAATTACCTTGCCGTTTTCATCGATTACTACTATACTGCGTGCGTATAACCCCTCAAAAAGACCATCGGTAATTTCAACTCCGTAATCTTTTCCAAACGACTTGTTCCGAAAACCGGAAAGTGAGATAACATTTGTTATTCCTTCAGTTGTGCAAAAACGGCCTGCAGCAAACGGAAGATCCCTCGTTATTGCAAGAACAACAACATTATCTTTTCCGGCCATAAGTTGGTTGAATTTACGTGCAGAGACAGCACACACTGAAGTGTCGAGACTCGGGGATATACTCAATACTACCTTTTTACCTTTCAGATCAGAAAGTGTGAGATTACTCAGATCAGTTTTAACAAGAGTAAAATCAGGAGCCAGACTTCCTTTTAAAGGAAGATCGCCTGATGTATTAACAGGATTACCTTTCAATGTAACTTTTACCATAGTTTTTCAAATTTAATTAATCTTTTAAAATCAGGAAACGAATTTGCCCGGCCCTTGGTTCATTTACCCAATGAATATTTTGTTTATCCTTCTTTGACAATATTTGTGAAGATTGTTAACAATCTGTACATATATATTTAAATTTTAATAACTTACAAAACTTCAGTAGTCGTTTTACAGTTTCAGGTGCAAGTTTTTCATTTTTTGATTGGTTCTACCGGCCTACAGTTTATTGATATAATTACTTAAGGTGGTATAAATGAATATTTCCAAAAAAAATGTAGGTTTGCATATGAAAACAACAGTTAATTAAAAATATTTAATCTATGAAAATGATTCAGGACTTTAATTTCAAAGGTATAAAAGCAATTGTGAGGGTTGATTTCAACGTTCCTCTTGATAAAAAAACTTTTGTAGTAACCGATGATACAAGGATAAGAGGGGCAATCCCGACAATCAAAAAAATACTGGCTGATGGTGGTTGTGTGATTCTTATGTCTCATCTTGGAAGACCTGAGGGAAGAATGGAAAAATATTCTCTGAAACCAGTTGTGCCTGTACTTGAGAAATATCTTGGTCAGAGTGTTCTATTTGCCGATGATTGTCTGGGAGAATCTGCAGTTTCAATGTCGGCGGCACTTAAGCCTGGGGAAGTTCTGCTTCTTGAGAATGTGAGGTTTTATCCTGAAGAGGAAGGTAAACCAAATCTTCCGGAAACTGCAACCGAAGAAGAAAAAAAGGCAGCAAAGGCTGAATTGAAATTAAAACAGAAGGAGATGGCCAGAAAACTCGCAAGTTATGCTGATGTATATGTAAACGACGCTTTTGGTACAGCGCACAGAGCTCATGGTTCAACAGCTGTAATTGCAGATTATTTCCCTAAAGACAAGATCATGTTCGGCTATCTAATCAACAGTGAGCTGGCTGCCATGGACAGAGTTCTGAATAATGCACAAAGACCATTTACTGCAATCATGGGTGGAGCCAAAGTATCAGATAAGATCATGCTGATCGAGAACCTGCTTAACAGGGTCGATAATCTGATCATCGGTGGCGGCATGACTTATACTTTCATCAAAGCTAAAGGCGGAAAAATAGGAAAGTCGCTTTGCGAGGAGGATAAACTCGACCTTGCTTTGAAAATCATAGAAAAGGCAAAAGAGAAAAATGTGAACCTTTACCTGCCCGTCGACAGCCTTAACGGAAATAAATTTGATAACGACGCGGAAACTAAAATTACTGCAGTTGACTCCGTTGATGACGACTGGATGGGCCTTGATATAGCAGATAATACAATAAAAATATTCACCGAAGTAATCGAAAAATCAAAGACTATTCTCTGGAACGGTCCCATGGGAGTTTTTGAAATGGAGAAATTCTCTAAAGGAACCTCAGCTATTGCCCATGCTATTGCCGCTGCTACGGCAAAAGGTGCATTCAGTCTTATCGGAGGAGGAGATTCTGTTGCAGCAATAAATAAAAACGGACTTGCCGACAAGGTTAGTTATGTATCTACTGGCGGGGGTGCAATGCTGGAATATATGGAAGGGAAAAAACTACCCGGAATCGTGGCTATAAGGGGTGAGTAAAATCGGCACCTTTAAATTTTACCGGAGATTGTAATTGTTTGTGAAAAACTGAAAACTAATCAATACAATCTCTCTTTTCATTCAGGTGAGTACGGAAATTGACAAGAGTTTATTTTCTACACCTTCTGAATCAATTATTTCAGGTATATTTGCATTTGTTATGAGAAAATATCTTGGCATAGTACTGCTGACAATTTTATTTTTACCGGGTTGCAAAAAAGACGAAGAATCAAAAAATTCCGGCACATTTACTATTTTCAACACCTTGTACGGAACTGGCCCATACTATGCACTGGGTTTTTCATTCTCACTTGCTAAAGAGGTATCAACCCTCAGCGATCCCGGCCCTGATATCACACTTATTGCCGACGTTGATATTGATGGTAATATAAGAAAACTGATGCTGCAGACTGAGAATTTTAAAAGCTCATTTTTCAAGTACGGTGAATATGCAGATGCAGCTTCATCTTCTGCCGCTTTTAAGAATCTTACCTCTGCTTCAGTTTCAGTCTGGGAGGAATGGGCGGATAATATAAAACCGAATCAGATCTGGATATTCAGGACCAGCTCGGAGCATTATGCAAAATTCAGGATAATAAATACCGTTGCCGAAAAACGAAGCGGAAATGCCTATGCCGAGTGCACATTCGAATGGGTGTACCAACCGGACGGAACCTTAACCTTCCCCGGTAAATGAAAGTAGTAGACTTAACAGATAAAATTTTCAGTTTAAAAGACCAGTATGAATTCACCCAGACAGCCTTAACTATATTTCGATATCAGGCTGAGCGGAATACTATATATAATCATTTTGTAAAAAGTCTTGGAAAAAACCCTTCAGAAATAAATTGCATTGAAGATATTCCTTTCCTGCCTGTCGATTTTTTCAGAAGTCAGAAGATACTTACCGGAGAAATTGAATATGAAATGGTATTTGAGAGCAGCGCAACTACCGGCTCCATTCCATCCAGACATTATGTTCATGATATTAGCCTTTATGAAAAAAGTTTCATCAGTGCTTTTAATCTTTTTTATGGTAATCCTTCTGAGTACCTGATCACAGCTTTGCTCCCTTCTTATGTTGAACGCGAAAATTCATCTCTTGTTTACATGGTGAATAAACTCATAGAAGCAAGCGGAAATCTTCACAGCGGATTTTATAAAAACAACCATACTATATTAATTGATAATCTGCGTAAAGCTGTTGCTGAAAACAGGAAGGCAATTCTGATTGGAGTCAGCTTTGCCCTGCTTGATTTTGCCGAAACCTACAGGCCTGACCTTTACGGAACTATTATTATGGAAACAGGAGGAATGAAAGGACGAAGGAAAGAAATTACAAGGATGGAACTTCACGAAATCCTTAAAGAGCAGCTTAATGTGCCTGTAATTCACTCTGAATACGGGATGACAGAGTTACTAAGCCAGGCCTATTCAAAAGGTGCAGGTACCTTTTACACTCCTCCCTGGATGAAGGTGCTGGTCAGGGATCCCCAGGATCCTGTTTCAATATTTACTGAATTTAATGCAACAGGAGGTCTTAATATAATCGATCTTGCAAACATACATTCATGTTCATTTATAGCAACATCCGATCTTGGTAAACTGCATGTAGATTCCGGCTTTGAAGTGCTCGGAAGATTTGACAGTACTGAAATCCGGGGCTGTAACCTGATGGCTGAATGATTTGAATCTTACAGGCAGATAATTTTTCCCTTTGCGGCACTTTCATAAATGGCATTCACAAGCTCGACGGCTTTCCTGGCTTCGACAGCATCGATTAATGGAGCATGTTTATTATCAATTGCATCTAAAATATCACGGAATTGTCTTATATGTCCCTCATCGCTTATTGCTTTTGGATCGGCAACACCACCACCTGATGAATGTTCACCTGAGAACCTTTCAATTATTTTACTGTCGTCATCAATTTCTTCCTCAAATTTCCAGAATTTAATTGTTTCTTCCTCAACAATTACCGATCCTTTTGTCCCGAGTATTTCGATCTTCCGGTAAAATCCCGGATTTACCGCAGTTGAGGCTTCAATTGCACCCAGAGCTCCGTTCCTGAACTTAAGAATCGCAACAGCAGTATCTTCAACCTCTATTCCTTTATGACCTGAAATGGATGTAAACGAACATACCGAATCGACTTTCCCGAGGCACCAAAGCAGAAGGTCAATTGAATGAATGCCCTGGTTCATAATAGCTCCGCCACCGCTTTCTTTCATACTTCCCCTCCATTTAACATCATCGTAATACGACTGTGTCCTGTACCATTTGATATACACATCTCCAAGGACAAAATTCCCAAACCTATCACAATCAACAGCTTTTTTCAATTCGATATTGACATCGGAAAATCTCAAAGGGAAAATACCGGAAATGACTACATTTTTCTTAATACCTGCTTCTATAATTTTATCACACCGGTCAAGAGTAATTTCAAGGGGTTTTTCAATTATACAATGTTTTCCCCTGTCAATTGCCTTAAGTGAAGGTTCAAGATGCTCTCCTGAAGGTGTACATATTGAAATAATATCTATTCCGGGATGATCATAAAGGGCATCAGGATTTTTAAAAGCCATGCACCCAAACCTTTGCGCAAATATTTCTGCTCTTCTAAAGTCGGTATCATAAATTCCAATAAGTTTCATGATGCCTGTTGAGATTGCAGCCCTGGCATGAACTTCGGCTATTCCTCCGGCCCCGACAATTCCAAATCCGTGTGTCATTTTTTTCTTTGTTATTTATTTTATGCACTATTCGAATTTAAGGGAAAATAAATCTGAATCTTTCATTCTGATCCTTAATCTTATTGTTTGTCCCTGCAAGTCAGAAACTGATTCGCCACTGGTTTTCCACTCAACATGCCTTGCGATTTCATTTCCGATAAGAGGAATGCATTCATTAGCTGAATAATTCTCTATTACTTTATTGTTCTCATCAAGAATTTCAAAGGTTATATACCCTGCTGCAGAGGTTGAAAAGTTGATAATCAATGTTTTGCCTGAGAATCTGAATGGTTTTGTAATAATTTCTCCAGGGGTGTATCCCGTATGGATAGATACAAATCCATCAATCCTTAGACTGTATCTATGCAGATGTGTTCCGGGCTGGGCATAATTCTGGTTTACATAGAATGACATTTCATTCTCCCCGGTTCTGACAACATTCAACGCAGGATAATTAGTCCGTGATACCCAGTTCTCCAATCCAATCCCGGGTCTTAAGAAGCCTTCCATGAATGTCCTCTGGTAAAAGTTACCTCCTCTGGAGGTCAGTAATACAGCATCAGAGCAATCGTGATAATATGAAGGATTTACTTTCAATTTAAGTGCCTGATTGTCGGAAATTACCTGTTTCCCCGGGAAAAATCTGGCTGCTATTGCAATATAAATGTGCGGAGCCCTGTAATAAGGACTTGTCTGATTAGTATAAAGTTCTTCCGGCTCAGTATTCCCGAAATCCATTAAAACAGGCTCTGACCAGGTTAAAAAATCGGGTGACGTACTCCGGGCAACAGAGCGTATCGTTCTTTCTCCGATGGTTGTCCATTTTCGGAGATAACAGAGATATAATTTTTCTTCTGATGACCAGAAGGACACATTCTGGGAATCGAATTGGGCACCTTTGACGACAGGTTTATCAGATATTTTTCCCCAGTGAATCCCGTCATTGGATCCATAGGCCGTAAGCCCATCCTGGGTTCCACCTAAGGCCTTGAATCTGAAGCTGTCGGATCTGCCGGGATTGCTATCAAGGAAAGGTGAGAAATTGTGGGTTACAGGTGCTGCATGAGCCAGTACCACATTGTTTTTCAGTGTTCCGAATATCTTATACAATCCAAGATCGGGTTTTTTCCAATTAATTCCGTCAGATGATTCAGCGTAGCAGGTCACTTCTTCATCACTTCCATCTCTGCCGGCCAATGGTACTCCCCTGTAATACATCCTGTAAAGCTTTTCATCCTTAATTACAGTGGTGTATCCTGAAAAGATCCCTTCCCATGGTTTGTTGAAATAAATGACAGGACCTTTATCCTCGGGTTTATGCATGAAAAGTTCTGCATTTTTCATCGATTCAATCAGAAAAGTATCGATGAACAGTTCGAGTCGCGAACCAATATCAATGACACCTTCAGATCTCATGCCCTGACCATTTGAAATATTTGTAATGGTCAGACAGACGATGACCAACTCTGGAAAGAAATATTTTCTTGACAGATAAATACCCATGATGGTTAACAATTAAATTTGAAAATTGAGAATCAGAACTTTATCTTAAAGTTGGATAGTATGCGTTTTCAAGATATTCAATCTCTGAGGTCTCTCCTTTTGATACTATTGTAATAATATCAAACCGACTCTCTTTTAAGACATTGTACTTTCGAATATAGTTATCTGCAGCAAGGATTATTGTTTTTTGTTTTTGATATGTAACAGCTTCTGCAGGTCTTAAAAAAGTATCGCTTGAGCGTGTTTTTACCTCCACAAAAACAATGAAGTCCTTGTTTTCAGCAACTATATCAATTTCCGTTCTTCCTGATCTCCAGTTCCTGTGCCGGATACTATATCCTGATTTCTTTAAAAAATCAACTGCCTGATCTTCACCTTTATGTCCGAGATTGTGTGATAATGCCATTGAACTTTTTATTCAGTCCGTGTGCTTTGATTATATTTCAATCAGTTTATTCCTTATAGCAAAAAGAATAAGGCTGGCTGTATTCTTTGAATTAGTTTTTCCAAGAAGGTTTGCCCTATGCTTGTCCACAGTCCTTTTACTTATGAACAATGCTTCGGCTATTTCCTGGTTTGAAAGACCTTCGCATATTTTTAAAAGTATTTCCTTTTCCCTGTTTGAAAGATTAGCAGTTTTGCTTTCACTTTCACGATGCTTAATTTTCTGTATGACATGATACAGTAATTCCTGTGAAAAATAGCTTCCTCCTTTTTTGACCGTTAGAATTGCATCCTTGACTTCGGAGATATCAGAATCCTTGAGGATAAACCCCTTTGCTCCTGCATCAACCATTTTGTAATAATACTCCTCCTCACCGTACATTGAAAGGGCAATAATATCAACTGACGGACATATTTTAAGACCTTTCCTTGTAGCTTCAATGCCGTCCATTTCAGGCATATTAATATCCATTAATCCTATATCCGCATTCGTATCCTTAAGTATCTTAAGGAATTCTTCACCGTTTGATGCTTCACCGACAACCTCAAAATCGGGAAAGGCATTCAGAAGGATTTTCAGCCCGTTACGAAATAGCTGATGATCATCTGCAATAATTATTCTGATCTTTTCCATTAATTTCTAAAGATAATCAGGCTTATACAATGATTTTGATAAGTGCGCTTGTCCCCTTGCCAGGAGTGCTTTCCAGAATAAAAACCCCATCGATCGATTTTACCCTCGTGTCAATGTTTGAAAGCCCCATTCCCTTGCCATCTTCCTTTCCGATAATACTCGTGTCGAATCCGCGTCCGTTATCATTAAACTGCAAGGTAATAAATTTTTCATGTTTATTTAATTCAATTTCAATTCTGGAAGCACCTGAATGACGAATGGAATTGTTTATAAGTTCACATGCAGCACGGTACATAACAACTTCTTTCTCATTTTCAAATCTGACTTTATCCATATTTGATTTGAAATCAACCTCAATTACTTTGGTCTGATTTATTTTCATCGTAAAAGCACTTAGAGCACTTGAGAGACCAAAATTTGAAAGTACATGAGGACTAAGATTGTTAGAAATATCTTTAATCGTATTAATAGCTTCATTAATAAGATGATTGGTATTATTAAGAATAATACTGCCCGATTGATCATTTACTCTTTCACCTAATGCTGACATCGACATCTTTATTGTGGATAACAGCGGACCAAGTCCATCATGAAGATCGTTTGCAAATCTTTTTCTTTCATTCTCTTCCGTCATGATAATGGCGTTGATAACCCTTTTCTCCGACTTTGTGCGGTCAATTTCTACACGTTTCAAAAAGAAAAACAACTCACGTATAAGAATCACTCCTGCAATTATCAGAAATGAGATTAAAACACCTATCCATTCATCTATCATCTGCCAGGTGTATGAAGGAGTGCCTCGAAAATATTCAAAAAACTGAATGAATTTCCTCACTGCCATAAATACAAACGAAAGCGAAAGGAGTATCCATGAAAGCCTGTATTTTGTCAGCTTTACAAATCTCAGAGCTATTACCGCAGCAATAATCTGAAGAATAATTGAAATTACCAGGGCAACTAATCGTACCATATTATGAACTTATCTTAACTGCAAAAGTAGGAGTATTTTTAAATAACTGTCAACCATTTCGGCTTTCCAGCCAGTCAGTTAAACCTTATCCCGGATAATTCCCTTATTCTTGATATTTAATGATATTTCCTCACCATTGCTCCTTTGTTTTATTCACCATTAAGCCTTTCATCCAAATAACCTTTCAAGCATAAAACCTTTTAACTACCTTTGCATCAATTAATAAATCATTATGAGGTTTTTATATAATCTTGGTATATTTATATATACAGCCGCAGCCCGCATAATGTCTCCTTTCGATAATAAAGCAAGATTATGGGTTAGCGGACGTAAAAACTGGAAAACAAATCTGGAGAACCGGATAGATAAGAAAAGCGAATATATATGGATGCATTGTGCCTCCCTTGGAGAGTTTGAACAAGGAAGACCTTTGATAGAGACTTTTAAAAAGATAAGTCCTGAAAAAAAAATAATAATAACTTTCTTTTCTCCATCCGGGTATGAGATAAGAAAGGACTATCAGCTGGCAGACTACGTTTGCTATCTTCCGGCAGATACACAGAATAATGCAAGGAAATTTGTTTCGATAATAAAACCGGCATTGGTGATCTTTGTTAAATATGAATTCTGGCATAATTATACTCTGGAAATATCCAGGCAGGGGATCCCATTATACCTGATATCAGGAATCTTCAGGCCGGGGCAGCATTTCTTCAGCTGGTACGGACCATTCTTCAGGAAAATATTGCTCAGATTTAATCACATATTTGTGCAGGATAAAAATTCTTATGATCTTCTATTGGCAGCAGATGTTAAAAATATTACTTTAGCTGGAGATACCAGGTTTGACAGGGTTTTACAGATAGCTGAATCGGCAAAGAAGATTCCTCTTTTAGAAATTTTCAGGGCAAATGAGAAAATTTTCCTGGCTGGTAGCAGCTGGAGGCAGGATGAAGAAATTATTGCACGTTATGTAAACAGGAATCCTTTTGCAATGAAGTGGGTTTTTGCACCTCATGAAGTTGATAAAGAAAATATCAGTCGTCTTGAAAAACTGTTTAATACAACGGTCATAAGATTTTCACAGCTTTCTGAAAAAAATGCCGCATCAAGAGTTTTGATTATAGATAATATAGGTATGCTGTCTTCAGCATATAGTTATGCATATATTGCAGGAATAGGAGGAGGGTTCGGAAGGGGAATACATAATATTCTTGAAGCCGCATGCTGGGGTATCCCGGTGATTTTTGGGCCCAATTATAAGAATTTCAGGGAAGCTGTTGACCTGATTAATCAAAAAGGTGCAATAAGCTTTAAAACATACCGGGAATTTGAGAATATTGTTGATAAATGGTTAACCGACGAACAATATTACCGGAAATCGGCTGAGGCATCGCTCCGGTATGTGAGAGAAAACAGGGGTGCCACTTCGTTGATAATCTCAAAAATCATTGGCAGAGATATTAACAATACCCCTTAATAACTTGTTAACAACTAAAACTTGACTGTTTAAAAGGCTTCTTTCAAAGAGGTGTAAATTGTCGCTCCGTATTTAACAAAAATTTAATTTTCATATTTTCTGTTAATCATAGAATTAAACTAACCTTGTAAAATAATTAATAACCCTAAATCCTTAATTTATGGTAAGACTAATAAAAATCGTATTTACGATGTTTTTCACACTGTTGATACCATTAATGGCATCAGGACAGGGAGTGACGACATCGGGGTTAAACGGGAGAGTGACTGACAGTAACGGCCAGCCAATGCCGGGAGCATCAATAGTTGCCGTGCATGTCCCTTCCGGCACTCAATATGCAACCACTGCTGACAATGCTGGTAACTACCGCATTCAGAATATGCGTGTTGGTGGTCCCTACACGATTAGGGTGTCTTTCATCGGTTACCTGACAAGCAATTACACAGACATAACATTGAAGCTTGGAGAAAGTTATGTGCAGAATGTCCAGTTGTCTGAAGCAACCACGACATTACAGGAAGTTGTTGTCACTTCAGGTTTAAGGAATTCAATTCTTAGTTCGGAGAGGGCTGGTACAATGACAAACGTCAGCAGCCGCGACCTTAATAATCTACCCTCCATATCACGAAGCATTACGGATTTTTCAAAATATACACCACAATCACAGGGGACATCTTTTGGAGGAAGGGATGCTCGTTTTAACAACATAACTATCGATGGAGCGGCCTTTAACAACAACTTCGGGCTCAGCAGCAATCCCCTTCCTGGAGGAAATGCACAACCGATTTCGCTGGATGCTATAGAAGAGGTCTCGGTAAATATAGCCCCTTATGATGTTCGTATGTCTCAGTTTACCGGAGCCAGTATAAATGCGGTAACACGAAGCGGCGACAATACATTCAAAGGGTCAATTTATACTTATCAGAGGCCCAAATCATTTACCGGTAATACGGTTGAAGGACACGAGGTGGCAAATGCCAATAGCAGACAACTCCGGAATTACGGATTCAGAATCGGCGGACCAATCATCAAAAACAAACTGTTCTTTTTTGTAAGCGGAGAATATGAAAAGGAGATTATTCCGGGTGTAAGCTGGAAACCAAGCACTGACGGAGTGCCTAATTCAAACCTTAAAATATCAAGAACCACTGAGTATGATATGGCGAGAGTAAGAGATTTCCTTCTGACTCAATACAATTATGATCCCGGAAAATACAAGGATTTTGATCCCTTTATGAACAAAAATACAAAGATCCTTGCTCGTATCGATTGGAATATTAACAAGAATCATAAGTTTACTGTCCGGTATAATGATGTAATCGGAACTTCCGACCAGGAAACCAATGCTACCAGCGGACCACCCAACAATGCAAGGAACTCCGGAAGGATCAGCAGCCAGTCACTTGCATTTTCAAACGCTTTTTATGGATTCAAGAATACTGTGCGTTCCCTTACAGGTGAACTTAACAGCTCTTTTGGATCAAAAATCTCAAACAAGTTTCTTGCAAGCTATACTTTTATACAGGATCTGAGGACCAGTAAATCAGACTTATTCCCATTTGTTGATATATGGAAGGATGGCGACCAGTACATGTCATTCGGTTATGAGCTATTCAGCTACAATAACAGGGTGGACAACAAGACATTAAGTTTGACGGATAATATAACCATAAACCTTAACAAACATACCCTTACCACAGGGCTTGCTTACGATCGGCTTTATTTCTACAATTCATATATACGCGAGGGTACATCATATTACAGGTACCCGTCAGTTGACGCATTTCTGAACGGTGATGATCCAACAGGTTTCGGAGTTACCTATGGTTATGGCGGAAATGATGCTCCTGGCGCTGAACTTACATTTGGCCTTGCAGCAGCTTATTTACAGGATGAATGGCAGATAAGTCCCAGGCTTAAAGCTACACTGGGTGCACGACTGGAACTGCCTATTTATCTCAACGAAATGAAGGATAATCCAGCTATATCAGCCCTGACTTTCATCGACGGCAAAAAAATGGATGTCAGCAAATGGCCAAAAAGCCAGGTGTTGTTCTCTCCTCGTTTTGGATTTAATTATGATGTTCTTGGCGACCGGTCACTTCAAATCAGAGGAGGTTCGGGAATATTTACAGGTATGCTTCCCTTTGTCTGGTTCACTAATCAGCCTACCAATTCCGGTCTCATCCAGAGTCCTGAAATCGGTTGGGGCCCCGGAAATGCAAATCTGGTCGGCCTTGATTTCCATCCCGATTTTAAACAATTCATAAGAAATAATCCCACCCTTTTTCCTCAGAGCCCCAGTGCACTACCTATCGGAGCTTCCCTCGCCCAGGTTGGTAAGGACTTTAAATTTCCCCAGATTTGGCGGTCTAATATAGGAGTTGATGTTGAACTGCCATGGAATTTGGTATTTACTGGTGAAGTAATATTCTCAAAGGATATTAACGCAATCAAACAGATCAATATAAACGAAGCTGCACCAGAAGGAAGAATGGCAGGTGTTGACAGCAGACCCTATTGGACAAACTCAAAGGTGGTCAGTTCTATCGGAAGTGCAATGGAACTTTCAAATACCAAGGAGGGATACCAGATGTCACTTACTGCAATGCTTACAAAAAACTATGCTCGTGGTTTTTCAGGAATGTTTGCATATACTTATACAATTGCAAAGGATATTACAGCTAACCCAGGCTCAGCGGCATATTCAGCATGGTCATCAAATACTTCCGTCGGAAGCCTTAATGATCCCGGATTGAGCTATTCAAATTTCGCAACACCTCATAAACTTGTTGGGAACATTTCATACAGGATCGAATATGCAAAGAACCTGGCTACAACAATTTCCATTGCCTATCAGGGTTACCAGACGGGTCGCTGGTCATACATATACTCAAATGATCTTAATGGTGACGGCGTTACTGCCGACCTGATGTTCATCCCTGAATCTCCGAGAGATATTCAGTTTACAACATACAACGGTATGTCTCCTCTTTCACAAATGAGTGCTTTCTGGGAATATGTGAATAATAACAAATACCTGAGGGAACATAAAGGAAAATATGTTGAAAGATACGGAGAGGTAAGACCATGGATACACCGGTTCGATGCAAAACTTCTCCAGGATATCTTCTCGGATTTCGGCGGAAGAAGAAAATATACCCTTCAGCTTAGCCTCGACCTCCTGAATTTCGGGAATATGATCAACGATTCATGGGGTACATTTGTTTATAATCCCCTTGCAAGCTATGAAAATGTAAGACCTCTGAGGGTTGCAACAAAAGGTACAGCAACAAAAGAACCTGTCTTTACACTTAATGCTACTTCACTTGACGACTTTAAAGCAAAAACAACAATTTCAAAAGATATAAGCACTTCAAGTACATGGGGTTGCCTTCTTGGAGTAAGGCTGATCTTCTAACATTCATGTTATCAGATCATGTAAAGGCCGCACTAAAAGCGCTTTGAGCACCTCCAGTTGTAACCTTTGATAATCTGATTTAATGCCCGGCTAAACCAGTTTCAGTCGGGCATTAAATCAGGCGACAGGATTTATAGCATTACTTAGGTTACTTAACCACAAGACCAGATAATCCGATAGCAAAAAGAAAGACAAGTAAAAAAGTAAAATCTGTTTAGGTTTTTGCTTTTAATAAAACCTTTCTGAGTGCTTTTTGGCAGATTCTTATCATCCTATATCACTTTTTTTAACTTTCAGATAATTAGTTGATCCTTATAAACAGATAATATTCTGATTGTTAATAACTTATGTT
>CAZEUL010000007.1:35428-183996 GCA_964514725.1 uncultured Rikenellaceae bacterium | reverse complement strand
AATATCCAATCCTACAGAATGAACAAAAAATCGATTTAATAAGGATCAACTAATTTAGCCTGTGTTTTTCAATGAAAAAAAACGAAAAAACTTTGGATATAATAAGTGAAATAAAACGACTAAAGAAAGAAAAAAATGCAATTATCCTTGCACACTATTACCAAACAGGTGATATCCAGGATATTGCAGATTTTATTGGGGACAGTCTTGCTCTATCACAGAAAGCTTCTTCAAATAATGCAGATATTATATTGTTTGCGGGTGTGAAATTTATGGCCGAAACCGCAAAGATATTATCACCATTGAAAAAAGTACTTCTTCCGGATATTGCTGCGGGATGTTCACTTGCTGACTCATGTAAAGAGGAGGATTTCAGAAAATTTATTAAAGAAAATAAAGGAAGGACTGTAATTACTTACGTAAACACCAATATAGAAATAAAAGCTCTATCAGATATTATATGTACCTCATCCAATGCAATTCAGATAATTGAATCACTCCCACCAGACGAAAAAATCATTTTTGCTCCCGACCGTAATATGGGAAATTATATTGCCAACAAAACAGGCAGAGATATACTTGTATGGAATGGAGCATGTCATGTTCATGAAGAGTTTTCGCTTGAGGCAATACTTAAGCTGAAAGAGGAAAATCCTTATGCGAAAGTAATAGTTCATCCGGAATGCGAACTTCCTGTAAGAATGGTAGCTGATTTTATAGGATCTACTTCATCTCTTTTAAGATTTACAAAGATTGATAATTCTGATACATTTATTGTAGGAACTGAACCAGGTATAATTCATCAGATGAAAAAAGAAAGCCCTGCCAAGAAATTTATTCCAGCCCCTCCAAAGGATTCTACATGTGGTTGCAGTGAGTGTAACTTTATGAAACTTATTACTCTTGAAAAGATTTATAAATGTCTGAAAAATGAAAAACCTGAAATAATTATTGATGATAAAATGCTGAAAAAAGCATACAAGCCCATAAGGAGAATGATGGAAATATCTGAAAAACTGGGATTATGAAAAAGGTTTTTAGCATTTGGTGTTTCTTATTTTTTAGTTTTCAGCTCTTCAGTCAGACTGAACAAAGTTTACAGGATGGATACCAGGTTTTCAGATATCCTAACGGTGTTGTTTCAAGTGAAGGTCTTATTAAAAATGGTAAACCTGAAGGATTCTGGAAAAGTTACTATGTTACAGGGGTAAAAAAATCAGAAGGAAAAAGAACCAACTTCATGCTCGACAGTATATGGATCTTTTATGATCAGGCCGGAGATACGACAGAAAAGATAAACTATCTTTTTGGTAAAAAGAACGGCTATTATTATCGATACAAAAAAGATCCGTCTGTTGGCATTTATATAGCGTCAAAAGAATTATTTGCAGGAGACAAAAAAGAAGGTACCGCATATTTTTATTATCCTGATGGAAAAATCCAACAGACAATAACCTATAACAACGGAAAGAAAGAAGGGCTTTCCAAAGAATATGACAGAAATGGCAACATTATTACTCTCCTGGAATATAATAATGATTTTCTTATTAGCAGGGAAAGAATAAATAGAACTGATAGTAAAGGACTTAAACAAGGTGAATGGAAAGAGTTTTATCCAGGAGGAGGAATAAAGTCGGAAAAAACCTATAAAGATGATCAGCTGCATGGATATTATAAAGAATATGATAACAGGGGAAGATTAGTTCTTACGATGCTCTATGACAATGGATCTATTGTAAAATCAAGAGTTGAAGATGAACCTGACATAGAAATAGTGAAAAAATATGATGAAAACGGCAAAGTAATCTATTCAGGGCCTTACAGAAATAAAGTACCTGTCGGTATTCATCGTGAATATGGAAAAGACGGTAAAGTAACAAATGCATTCGTCTATAATGACAATGGTGTTCTCATATCGGAAGGAATAGTTGACGATGCTGGGAACAGAAACGGAAAGTGGAAAGATTTCGGTCCTGGTGGAAAAATTATTGCAGAAGGCCAGTATTCTGACAACAGAAGATCTGGTGTGTGGAAGTTCTATAATTCATCCGGAAAAGTTGAACAAACAGGGTCCTATAACAATGGTCGACCAGATGGTATTTGGAAATGGTACTATGACAACGGAGCCCTTCTCAGAGAAGAAGAATATTACCAGGGTCAGAGAGATGGTAATTATACTGAATATTCTCCAAATGGTGATATTATTTCACAGGGGATGTATACTGATGGTGAAAGGAATGGTGAGTGGAAATTTAAATCAGGCGACAACACAGAAGAAGGAAAATATATTTTAGGTTTACGCGACGGATTGTGGAAATCATATTATCCAAATGGAAAGCTTAGATATAAAGGAAATTACATACAGGGTACACCAGATGGTCCACAGATATATTATTATGAGACAGGAAAAGTAAAAGAGGAACAGTTTTACAGAGCCGGAATTCGTCAGAGAACATGGAAAAAATATAATGAAGATGGTATTCCAATCCTTACTATTACATATAAAGACGATATTGAAACCAGTATTAACGGTGTCAAAATAAATCTTCCTGAGAGTGATGTAAAACTGATTAAATGAGCTATTGTATATGACAGGTGATTTTGACATCAGAAAGGAAGAAATTATTTCGGGTGATAAAGAATTTGAAAAGCAGCTGCGTCCACTTACATTTTCAGATTTTAAGGGTCAGAAGCAGATTATTGATAATCTTACGGTATTCGTAACAGCTGCAAAAAAAAGGGGAGAAGCACTTGATCATGTCTTGCTGCATGGACCTCCAGGTTTGGGTAAAACAACACTGGCAGCAATAATATCTAATGAGCTTCAGGTAAGTCTTAGAGTAACCTCTGGCCCTGTTCTCGATAAGCCTGGTGATCTGGCAGGTTTGCTAACAAACCTTCAGGAAGGGGATGTTCTTTTTATTGATGAGATACATCGTTTGAGTCCGATGGTTGAAGAATACCTTTATTCAGCCATGGAGGATTTTCAGATAGATATAATGATAGATAAAGGACCAAGTGCCAGGTCTATTCAACTTACACTGAACAAATTTACACTTATTGGAGCAACAACACGATCTGGGCTGCTTACAAGTCCTCTGAGAGCCCGTTTTGGAATAAAATTCCACCTGGAATACTATGATCAGGATGTTCTTACAGGAATAGTGAAACGATCAGCAGGAATATTGGATATTAAAATTGAAGATGCAGCAGCTGTCGAAATAGCCGGAAGAAGCAGAGGCACACCAAGAATCGCAAACGCACTGCTTCGAAGAGTGCGTGATTTTGCTCAGGTTAAAGGATCAGGCAAAATAGATCTCGATATTACAAAATACGGACTTAACGCTTTAAATATTGACCAGGAAGGTCTTGATGAAATGGATAATCGGATATTGTCTGTAATTATCGATAAATTTGGAGGAGGTCCTGTTGGACTAAATACAATTTCAACTGCTGTTGGAGAAGAAAGTGGTACAATTGAAGAGGTATATGAGCCTTTCCTTATAAAAGAGGGTTACCTTAAGCGCACACCAAGAGGAAGAGAAGCTACTGAACATGCATACAGACACCTTGGAAAGATTTTCAGAACAGACATGACTCAGACATTGTTTTAAAATTCAAAGGAGAAAATATAGAGAACTATTTAATAAATTAAATTCTTGCCAGCACATTACTAATTTTTTCCAGGCCTTTTTTATCAAGAATCTTAATTTTCCTGCCATTTAATTCAACAAGTTTATCTGTTTTGAATTCGGAGAGAAGCCTTATAACTGATTCAGTAGCTGTACCAACAATATTTGCAAGTTCTTCCCTGGTTAGTGAGATTTTGAGGTAATTCTGATTGTCAAGGCCAAAATCATGTACCAATAAGAGAAGAATTTCTGCAAGTCTCTCTTTTACGGTTTTTTGTGCTATATCGGTAATAAAGGAATTTGCCTCACCAAGCTCATGGCATGCAAGTTTCATAAGCTCGAGAGCATAAGTAGGATTCGTTTTAATAAATGAAATAAGAATTTCAGAAGGTATAAAACATACTTTGCAGTCTTCTATAACTTTGGCCGAAGTACATGCAACCTCATTGCTTAGAACACTACGATATGCAATTATCTCTCCCGATTTAGCAAAACGAATAATCTGCTCTTTCCCGTCAAATCCGGTCTTATACACTTTAATTATGCCGCTATGAATACAAAAAAATCCACTTATTCGATTACCTTCGTTATAGAGAATGTCCCCTCTTTTATAATTTCGGAATTCCTTTTCAAAATTTATCATTTCCACTTCTTCCCTGGAAAGATATTTAAAGATAGACCCTGTTTCAAGAGCACATTTATCGCAAAGAGGAACATTTATATCATTCTGTTTCATTTTGAGGGATTAAAGTTTTAATCATTTAACATTTTATGAAATAAAAAGTTTATCTGCATCAAAAAGCTGAACTGAATTGATGAAGAAATCTGAGGTCATTTTCAAAATAAAGACGAAGATCATTTACCTGATATTTAAGCATAGCTGCCCTCTCTATTCCCATGCCAAACGCAAAACCGGTGTATCTTTTGCTATCTATATTGCAGGCCTCCAAAACATTTGGATGAACCATACCACAACCAAGAACTTCAAGCCAGCCTGTGTATTTGCATACGTTGCAACCCTTGCCTCCGCAGATAAGACAATTAACATCCATCTCAGCAGAGGGTTCAGTGAAAGGGAAATATGAAGGACGCAACCGTATCTTTATATCCATTCCGTAAATTTCATGGGCAAAATAAAACAGAGTCTGCTTTAAATCAGAAAACGAAACATTTTCATCAATATATAATCCTTCAATCTGATGAAAAATGCAATGAGCCCTTGCTGAAATTGCTTCATTTCTGAACACACGACCAGGCGATACAGTTCGTATGGGCGGTTTCTGACTCTGCATAACCCTTACCTGGACTGAAGATGTGTGGGTTCTAAGTAAAATATCTCCGGGATTAGAATCATAAGGAGAAATTTTTGAAATATAAAATGTGTCCTGCATGTCCCTGGCAGGATGTTCGGGTGCAAAATTAAGTTTTGTGAACACATGATCATCATCTTCAATTTCGGGGCCCTCAGAAACTGTGAAACCTATACGGCTGAATACATCAATTATCTCCTTTCTTAATAGTGAAATAGGATGCCTTGAACCAGTCACAAATCGGAAGGCAGGTTTTGTAAGATCTTCTTCTTTTTTTTCGTCGCCGGATGTCAAAAAATGTTTTTTCCGGTTATCATAAATTAACTGAGCAAGTTGTTTGAGCTCATTGAGCTTCTGTCCCGTCTCTCTTTTAGCTTCCGGAGGAACAATTCTGAATTCATCAAAAAGAGACGATATTACACCTTTCTTGCTTAAATATTTAAGCCTGTAAAATTCAAGATCTTCAGGTGTATTTATCTGTAAGGAACTAATTTCTGAACTGATAGATTTTATTTTATCAAGCATGTATTTTAGTTTAAATTGATCATTTAGATAAAATCTTCACTTTAATAATTTTAACATCGTTTATGGGTCTGTCGGAATTGTTTGTTGGTACACTGGCAATTTTATCAATTACATCAAATCCCTCAGTTACTTCACCAAAAACTGTATAAGTACCATCAAGTCTAGGAACCCCACCTGATGTTTTATAAATAGCTTTCTGTTCTTCCGTATATTTGAATTCATCAACGGAGTTTAAAAAATTAAACATTTTTGAAGAAGCTTTTTCCTGAATCTCGGCTTCAGAAAGCTGCATTCCATTTTTTCTTACACTGTCAGCAACTTCATAAAGGAATTTGTTAAACATAGACTGACGAATGTTTTTATTAATTGTTGATTCTGCAGCTGTTATTTCAGAGTCCGAAAGCTTGATACCCTGAACTATATAAAACTGAGTACCTGAAGACTTCATAGATGGATTAATATTATTCCCTTCCCTGGCTGCTGCTAAAGCCCCTTTTTTGTGAATATTTTCAGGCCTGAATTCAGAAGGTAACTTATAATTGCTGAGAGTATCTGACTGTTCTTTTGAAAATCCTGATTTTGTGGAAGGATCGCCGGCCTGTATCATAAAATCTTTTATAACACGGTGAAATGATATGCCATCATAAAACCCCATCTTTACCAGTTTTATAAAATTATCTCTATGAATGGGTGTGTTGTCATAAAGTTTTATTTTAATGTCACCAAGTGATGTTTTAATGAGAAAATTATTACTATCAGCTATACCGGGAGACTTACAGGAAATAAAAGATAAAAAATAGACCAAGACTATAAAATTCTTAAAAATTGTGTTCATGAAATGTCACATTTGGTTAATAATGTAGTGAAAGCTCAAAGCAAAGATATTTAACTTTGTCCGATACTTTGATATGACAGTATTCAAATTGCCTAAAAATAGGGGAAATCAGATAATTTTATGAACTGTATGGTACTTTATTAGAATTATCTTTGTCATTTATTTGTTGAAATGAAAGAAGTCAGAAGCCTGGCAGGACAAACATTGGTATATGGACTAGGTACAATTATACCAAGATTTCTGCATTATGCGGTAATGACTCCTTTTTATACTCGAATTTTTTACAATGATTTAAGTAGCTATGGTGTTATAACTGAGCTTTATGCCTGGATGGTTATTATGCTGGTTATTCTTACTTATGGCATGGAAACTGCTTTTTTCAGATTTGTTCAGAAAAGAGAAGATTCAGAAAATGTTTTCAGTACTGCACTGATCAGCCTCTTTATTACTTCATCAATTTTTGTGATAATTGTTAATGTATTTATCGTTCCTGTTGCAAGCTTGATGAATTATAAAAATAATCACGATTATATACGACTATTTGCTGGTATTTTAGCTATTGATGCTTTCACATCAATACCTTTTGCAAAGCTGCGAAAAGAAAATAAACCATTCATATTCAGCACAATAAAAATTATTAATGTATTAATAACTATTATATTGGTTGTGTTTCTGCTTAAGGTTGCTCCAGATATATGGCAAAAAAGTACAGGATGGTTTAGAAAAGTTTATGATCCGGATTACAAGGTGGGCTATGTTTTTATTGCCAATCTGGTGTCTAGTTTTGCTACTCTGATTATGCTTATTCCTACATTTATTAAAATTAAATTAAAGTTTGATCAGGGATTATGGTACAGAATGATTAATTATTCTTTTCCATTGATGATGGCAGGGTTAAGCGGTACAATAAATGATGCACTTGATAAAATTATTCTTAGAAGAATAATTGGAGAAGAAGAAGGGTTGTCAATAGTAGGAAAATACGGAGCTGGATATAAAATTGGAGTCTTGATGGCACTATTCATACAAATGTTCAGGTTTGCTGCTGAACCATTCTTTTTCGAAAGAGCAAAAAGATCCGATGCAAAAGAGACATACGCTTACGTGATGAAATACTTTGTTATAATAATGCTGATTGTTTTTCTTGGAATAAACTTATACTTATCTGGTTTACAGTATATTATTGCTTTCACCTACCGAGAAGCGATTGTCGTGGTTCCTATTATAAGCATGGCTTATCTGTTGTACGGAATATACATTAATCATAGCATCTGGTATAAACTCAATGATTTTACTATGTATGCTGTTTATATTACTATGATAGGAGCTGCCGTTACAGTTGTGATTAATATTTTATTTATACCTCACTATGGGTATATGGCTTCTGCATGGGCTCATGTGGCATCATATGGTTCAATGATTATCTCATCTTTTATCTTGGCCGAGAAGAGATATAAAGTCAACTATAATATGAAGCAGTTTATTCCATACTTTGTTATAGCCATAGGAATGGTGATATTTGCAAGATTTTTCAGATACAAAAATATTGTTACAGAACTGCTTATAAATACTTTTTTTATATCCGTTTTTATCGGATATGCGGAATATAAAGACAAAATTATTTCAGTGTTTTTAACAAGAAAAGATTGATGAAAATAAAAATTATAAACAAATCAAAGCATAATTTGCCATCATACACGACGATAAATTCTGCAGGAATGGACCTTCGTGCAAATATTGATAATGATATAATCATAAAACCTTTTGAGAGAGTGCTGATTAATACAGGATTGTTTTTAGAAATTCCTGTTGGGTATGAAGCACAAATCAGGCCAAGAAGCGGGCTGGCAATTAAGAACGGCATTACAATATTAAATTCACCCGGGACAATTGACTCTGATTACAGGGGAGAAGTGTGCGTTATTATGATAAATTTATCTGATAAGGAATTTGTAGTTAAAGATGGAGAAAGAATTTGTCAGTTAGTAGTAACAAAGCATGAAAGAGTAGAATGGGAAGAAGCAGAACAGCTTGTGAAAACTGATAGAGGTGAAGGAGGATTTGGACATACAGGAAAAGAATAATATGGGAATGAAAAAAATAGTCCTGGTAATTATTATTTGTGCAATTGCAGTTAGTTCATGTTCAAGAAAGCTAATTCCTGGCATAAAGACAGAGGCAGGCAAAAAATATGATGAAGCGACCTTCAATTATGTTTATGCAGAAGCATTGCGTCAAAAATTAATGGGTAACAATGGGGATGCACTTAAGTTTTTAGAGCAATGCCTTAAAATTAATCCTAATAGCGATGCTGTATATTTCCAAATGGCACAAATTGTACTTGGAAACGGAGATATCAATAACGGAAAGAAATATTTAAAAAAAGCATTGATTTTACAGCCTGAAAATAAATGGTATAATATTTTACTTGCTGGTATTTATTATCAGGAAAAAAGTCTTGATAGTTCTGCGATATACTATGAAAAGGCAATAAAAATTGATCCGGAAAAAGAAAATTTAAAAATAGCACTTGCTAATATTTACAAAGAATCTGATAAAAATGGCATGGCCAAAGTTATTCTTGAAGAACTTGACAAAAAGTATGGAACTAATGAAACTACAACAGTTGCACTTGTAAAAATTCTTATAAAAGAAAAGAAATTTGAAGAGGCAAAACAAAAAGTTCAGGATCTGCTGAGCCAGGATCCTGATGCAGTAAGTTATAATGGATTATTGGCAGATATTTATCAGAAGGAGGGAAACAAAGGAAAAGCGTTCGATGTCTACAGACAGTTGTTAGTAAGAAATCCTGAAAATCCTGAAATTCAATTGTCATTATGCGAATTCCTTTTAAGCGAAAGGGAATATGAAGAGCTCTTCATGGCACTTAATACTTTAATAATTAATAATGATGTTGCAAAGGAAGACAAAATATATCTATTGGGACGTATGATGGATGATTCTGTTATTGTTAAAGATTTTGAAAATAACGTGAAGATTGCATTAATGGTTCTTGAAGCTAATTACAAAGATGACAGAATTGTTGTTTTGTTACGTCCGGAATTGTTAACTAAGCAGAATAAATTTAAGGAAGCATCATTAAGACTTGAAGAGATAATACAACAGGATCCGGATAACTATCAGGCTTGGGAAAAGTTGCTTCTGGTATATAATGAAATGAGAGATTTTAAGAGGCTTCTGCCAGCAGCAAAAGAATGCGCAACAAGGTTTAACAGATCTATTCTTGCTAAAATTTTATATTCCCAGGCAGCAATGGAAAATAAAGATTATAATACAGCACTTGAAGAACTCAGGAAGGCGGATATTCTTGCAGGAGATAGTAAAGATATTAGGCTTCAAATAATTACAATGAGAGCAGATATAAATTATCGATTAAAAAATTATGAGGAAGCT
Organism: uncultured Rikenellaceae bacterium; assembly: GCA_964514725.1. Classification (GTDB taxonomy): domain Bacteria; phylum Bacteroidota; class Bacteroidia; order Bacteroidales; family VadinHA17; genus LD21. Next base: position 174,280 of record CAZEUL010000007.1, on the reverse strand, counting down.
TTTAAAAATTTTGATGAAGCTTTGAAGATAGATGAAAATGACCTTACTGTACTAAATAACTATGCTTATTATCTTGCAGAACAGAATATGAGACTGAAAGAAGCAGAAATCATGGCTAAAACTGTGATTGACAAGGAAAAAAACAATACGACCTTTCTTGATACTTATGCATGGGTTTTGTATAAACGTGGTAAAATAAGGGAGGCAGCAAAAATAATGGAGAATATTATAAGCAGAGGTGAAGATGATGCTGAATGGTTTGAACATTATGGATTCATCTTACAAAAATTGAAAAAATGCAGTGAGGCAGCCTTATATTGGGAAAAAGCGATGATGCTGGATAAAAATAAAGAATATTTGAAAGCAGAAATTGAAAAATGCCAAAAATAAAGATTTATATATTATTAAGTTTATTTTTTTTAGTTGCCTGCTCTGTGACTAAAAAAACTGCTAATATATCCCGGAATATCGAGCGTGATATATATAGTTTATCAGACATTGTAAAAAATAACATATCAGGTCACAATTTTATTATTCAAAAGGCTGAAATATTAATTTCAGAAAAAGATGTTTCAACAAGATTTCTAGCAACTGTAAAATATAGATATCCTGATTCTTTGTTGGTAAGTCTTAGAAGCAAGATTGGTTATGAAGCTGCCAGGATATTATTGACTAAAGACACAATTTTGATAAGCGACCGCATAAATAAAAAAATAATTGTCGGTAAGCCGGCAGATCTAAAAGTAAAATATGGAGTGGAGCCTTCAATAATATTTATTGTACTGGGTGATTTAATAATTAATGAGGAGGATGAAGTATTTAAGGTAACCTGTAATGATGGACTTTATTCAAGAAGTTTTTTTGTAAGCGAAAGAGAGATAAAATACACAGTCGACTGCAGGGAGGGAAAAGCAATAAATACTGAGTTATTTGGAGATGTCAGGTCAGGAAACATAAATCTGCTCTTTACTGATTTTAAAAAAATCGGAAAGTTTATTGTTCCAGGGAGCATTGATATAAAAAACGATATTAATGAAATGGAAATTAAAATAAAAGTAGATAAGATTGAATCTGAGTTTAGTGGATCAATTGGATATAGAATTCCTGTCAATTATAAGAAAATAAGCTTAAAATGACATTAAGAACATTAGGAAGCTTTTTAATCTTCATTTTTCCGTTGTTGATATTTGGTCAGAGCAAAGCCGAGCTTGAGGAAAAACGTAAAAAGGCACTGGAAGAAATATCTTATGTTGATAACCTTCTAAAAGCCACTTCAAAAGAGAAAAATGAAGGCTTAAATGAATTAAGAATAATAGGAAATAAATTAATATTAAGAGAATCAGTATTGAACGGATTAAAACAAGAGCAAAATTTATTGAATGACAGGATTAATCTTAATACGATTGCCATTGAAATGATGGAAGGGGATCTGATTTCATTGAAAAAGGATTATGAGAATTCTGTTTTGAATTCATTCAAAACATTAAAAGGTCACACTGAATTAAGTTACATTTTATCCGCAAGAGATTTTAATCAAGGATATAAAAGGTTGAAATATCTTCAGCAAGCTGCAAAATCAAGACGAAGAGAAGCAGAGATTATTATAGAATTAAAGGGACAGATAGAGTTATCAAAAAGAAAACTTGAAGAAGATCTGATAAAAATCTCTGATTTGAAAATAAGAGAAGAAAAGCAGAAAAATCTACTTATTGAGGAGAAGGGAAAAAAACAAAAGATTGTAAAATCGCTGAGCAATAAGGAGAAACAGCTGCAAAAGGATTTGGAGGAAAAGAAAAGAATCGCAAAAAAAATTGAAAGAGAAATTTCTAAACTGGTTGAGGAAGAACGCATAAGGACCAGAAGAGAAGAATTAACACCTGAGCAAAAGCTTATCAGTGATAATTTTGAAGAAAACAAAGGGAAGCTGCCATGGCCCGTAGAAAAAGGAGTTATTACCAGTCATTTCGGTGTTCAGAATCATCCTGTTTTAAAATATGTCACGGAAGATAATATAGATATTGAAATAACAAGCTATGGTGAAACACCGGTAAGAAGTGTTTTTAAAGGAGAAGTTGCAAGAATATTTTCAATTCCTGGTGCAAATATGGCTGTAATTATACGACATGGGAGATATCTTACAGTTTACCAAAATCTTGTAAATATAAAGGTTAAATCAGGTGAAAAAGTCGAAACAAAACAAGAAATAGGAAGAGTTTTTAATGATATGGAGAATGGTGATAAAGCGATATTGAAATTTATGATTTTTGAGGAGAAAATCAAATTGGATCCGGAATTGTGGATATCGAAAAAAAATTAGAAATTGCATATTTCAATTTTTTTGCTAAAAACTGTTATTTCATGGATAGAATATATAAAAGCCTGAAAATAGAATCAAGGATGAAGGATATGAGGATTATTGAAAATGCCATTGATGAAATAACAAATTTACTGGGAGTTAAGCAGGATAATTATGGGAAAATACTGGTTGCTACGCTTGAAGCGGTAAATAATGCAATAACACATGGAAACAAATTTAATCCTTTGAAATCAGTTTTTGTTGAGATTAAAGTTGAAAGGAATGAGATGGAGGTCACAGTTACTGATGAAGGGACAGGATTTAATCCTTCGACTATTCCTGACCCCACTAAACCGGAAAACATTGAAGAATTAAGCGGCAGAGGAGTATTTCTTATGACTAAGCTCGCAGATGCAATCTCTTTTAATGAAAAAGGAAACAGTGTTACTATGAAGTTTAAGGAGGTGGCAAATTGAAGATTAGATTCTTTTATGATAATATAAATTTCAGACTTAAAAGATCGAAAGAAATAAAGAGTTTTATTGAAAAGGTCATCCGGGATGAAGGCAAAATTCCAGGTGACCTTGTTTTTGTTTTCTGTGGGGATAAAATGATTAGAGAAATTAATAAAGAATTTCTTTCACATGATTATTTCACAGATGTTATCTCATTCAATTATTCAGCGAGAAAAACAATAAATGGAGAAATCTATTTAAGTATTGATACGATTTTTTATAATGCAAATAAATATAAAGTACCAAAGAAGGAAGAATTATTTAGAGCAATGATTCATGGAACTTTGCACCTTCTTGGATATGATGATACGAAGGTTAGAGATAAAAAAATAATGATCGGGGTACAGGAGAAGAGACTGTTAGAGTTGATGGGAGGGAAATAAATGAATTTTAAATATGACGTGATAGTTGTAGGGGGGGGACATGCTGGTTGTGAAGCAGCGCATGCTGCTGCAAAAATGTGTGCGCGAACACTATTGATTACAATGGATATGACAAAGCTTGCTCAGATGTCATGTAATCCGGCAATGGGTGGAATAGCTAAAGGTCAAATTATCAGAGAAATAGATGCCCTGGGAGGGCTAAGTGGAATTGTTACAGATTCAAGTATGATTCAGTTCAGAATGTTGAACAGATCAAAAGGTCCGGCTATGTGGAGCCCAAGAGCTCAATGCGACAGACAGAAGTTCAGTGCTGAATGGAGACGAAGACTTGAAAGAACTGACAATCTCCATTTTTGGCAGGAACAGGCAAGAAGGCTGTTGATTGATGGAAAAAAGGCAGTTGGTATTGAGACAAGTTTTGGAACACGATTTTATGCAGATGCAATCATACTTACTAATGGCACTTTCCTGAATGGACTTATGCATGTAGGATTTAGGAATGTAAAAGGGGGAAGATCAGGCGATCAGGCCTCTACGGGACTAAGTGATCAGTTAAGAGAATTAGGATTTATAGTAGAGCGGATGAAAACAGGAACTAGTGCGAGAATGGATGGCAGGACAATTGATTTCTCAAAAATGTTAGAACAGAAAGGTGATGAGGAAGGCCGGTCTTTTTCATATTTAAACAATTATTTAAGGATTAAGGACCAAAGAAGCTGCTATATTGTACATACGAATGAAGAGGTTCATAAGGAGTTAAGAAATGGACTAAAATATAGCCCTTTGTTTACAGGAAGAATTAAAGGTAGGGGACCAAGGTACTGCCCAAGCATAGAGGATAAAATTGTTACATTTAAGGAAAAGGATTCACATCAGTTATTTATAGAACCGGAAGGAAGAGATACAGTTGAATATTACATAAATGGATTTTCAAGCAGTCTTCCCTTGGAAGTTCAATTAAATGCATTGCGAAAAATACCTGGATTAGAAAATGTTGAAATATTCAGGCCCGGATATGCAATAGAATATGATTTTTTCCAGCCAACTCAGTTAAAAAATACACTGGAAACAAAAATGATAGAAAACCTTTATTTTGCCGGACAAATAAACGGTACCACAGGTTATGAGGAAGCTGCTGCACAAGGTATTATTGCAGGAATTAATGCAGTATTAAAATTGAAAAGAGAAAAGGAATTTGTCTTGGGACGAGAAGAATCATATATTGGGGTGCTTGTAGATGATCTTATTACGAAAGGAGTAGATGAACCTTACAGAATGTTTACGGCAAGAGCTGAATACAGAATTTTGTTAAGACAAGACAATGCTGATGAACGACTCACAAGAAAAAGCGCCAAGATAGGGGTGGCTGACAAAGAAAGACTGAGAAGACTTGAAGAGAAAGAAGCAATGGTAGAAGAGATACTCAAATTTCTGAATGAATGCAGTATAGAACCTGATGAGATTAACGACTATCTAAGAGAGTCTGAGACAAGTTTATTAAGACAAAAAGTTAAAGCTGTTAACATTGCAGTAAGACCACAAATCGTCCTTAAGGATTTGATAAAAAGAATTCCGGGAGCTCAGAAACTAAAAGTTCTGAAATCGGATAAAATTGAAGAAATTATTGAGTCTGCTGAAATTAAGATTAAATATGAAGGATATATTGAGAGAGAAAGAGTTATAGCTGAAAAGATACGAAGACTTGAAGATTTAAAAATTCCTGAGGATATCAATTATTCTGAATTATTGTCGATTTCAACTGAGGGAAGACAAAAATTGACAAAAATAAAACCTTCAAGTATCGGACAGGCAGGAAGAATTAGTGGTGTGTCTCCATCAGATTTAAATATTCTGTTAATGTATATGGGAAGATAACATGTTCCACGTGGAACAATTTTGTAAAATGAAAATATCAGGAAAAATAATTGATATTCATAAAAAAGAAATATATCCTGGTCTGCTAATCATCAAGGATGGTAGAATTTATGAAATAATTAAGAGGTCAACATCAGAAGAACAATATATTTGTCCTGGTTTAGTGGATGCCCACATTCATATTGAAAGTTCAATGTTAACACCTGGTTCATTTGCCGGAGCCGCTGTTTCACGTGGAACAATAGGTGTTATATCCGACCCGCATGAGATAGCGAACGTAATAGGTGTTGAAGGCGTAAAATACATGATTGACGACGCAAGGAAAACCCCGCTTAAATTCTATTTTGGAGCACCCTCGTGTGTCCCTGCGACAAGTTATGAAACCACCGGCGCTAAGATAGACCTCAAAGCTTTGGATGAACTTTTGGCATCAGAGGAAATAAAATATCTTGCGGAAATGATGAATTTCCCAGGTGTAATATTTGATGATCCTGAGGTTCATGCTAAAATAAATCTCGCAAAAAAATATAATAAACCTGTTGATGGACATGCTCCGGGGGTTACAGGAGAAGCCCTAAGGAAATATATTTCGTCCGGAATTACTACAGATCATGAATGTGTTTCTTTGAAAGAGGCAGAAGAAAAATTATCCCTCGGAATGAAAATCCTTATACGGGAAGGCAGCGCTGCAAAAAATCTTGAATCATTAAAACCTCTGTTTAAAACTCACCCAGATGAAATTATGCTATGTACTGATGACCTGCACCCGGAAATGCTGTCTGAAGGGCATATAAACAAAATTGTCGCAAATCTGATAAATGACGGATTTGATATTTTCGATGTGATAAAAAGCTGCACACTGAATCCAACACTGCACTATAACCTCAATACCGGATTGCTAAGACCAGGAGATCCTGCTGATTTTATAATAATAGACAATTTTAATAAAATGGACATAAAGGAAACCTGGATTAACGGAGAAAAAGTGTTTGATAAAGGATCTGTAAATATTCAATATTCCGGGTCAAATGCTATAAATAAATTTAACTGTTCAGAAATAAATGAAAAGCAGATTACAATAAAATATTCAGGAAAAAACTTTCGAGTAATTGAAGCTTTTGATGGAGAGCTTATTACAAAAGAGTTGATAATAGGGCAATCAAAGACAAGCAATAATGGCTATAACCTTAATTCAGACATTCTTAAAATAGTTGTAAAAGATCGTTATACCGATCTTCCACCGGCAGTAGGTCTAATAAAAGGATTCGGCCTTAAATCCGGAGCATTTGCAAGTTCTGTTGCTCACGACAGCCATAATATAATTTGCATCGGAACAAATGATACGGACATAGTTCATGCTGTAAATAATGTAATTGCCATGAAAGGAGGCCTCTCTGTCGTGGATAAAAACTATTCAGACTCACTTAAACTCGAAATTGCAGGTATAATTTCCGACCGGCCTCTATATGAAGTGGCTTCAAAATATAAAACTCTATCCGAGAAAGTGAAATCCCTGGGATGCAAATTGACATCCCCTTTCATGACACTATCATTTATGGCTCTGCTGGTTATTCCAGAAATTAAGATTAGCGATAAAGGTCTCTTTGATGTAAGAAAATTCGAGCACTTCCCTCTGACAACCGATTAGAGCATTAAAACATTTCCTTACTCCAACCAAATCCGAATATTTCTCAAACAAAATCATACCGCGTATTAAAAAAATTACCAATTCTCCGCAGAATACAATATCAGGATTTGAAGATCATAAACTGAAATATTTTCTTCAGGAGAATTGTTTCCTACAAAAAATATAAGGTTCTAATTTTGGTTTTATTATTTGTTGAAAAAACCACAGTTCTCATTTATTATATTTGTTTCACTTTTCATTACATGTCATTTTTGGAAGATAATAGGGAAATAGTATCAACTTTACCCGAAAAACCTGGAGTTTATCAATTCATTGATTCAGGAGGCAAGATTATTTACATTGGAAAAGCTAAGAATCTAAGAAAAAGAGTTTTGTCATATCTGACAGGAAATCAGTCAGGCAAAACTAAAGTTATGCTGAGAAAAGCAGAAAATGTACGGCATATTGTTGTTGACGATGAATCCGATGCATTATTACTTGAAAATAACCTGATAAAAAAATACCAGCCCAGGTATAATATTCTTCTAAAGGATGATAAAACTTTCCCATGGATCTGCATAAAGAATGAACCTTTTCCAAGAGTCTTCAGCACAAGGAAGGTGGTTAGGGACGGATCTCTCTATTTTGGACCATATACTTCTGCTATGATGGTCAAAACTCTCCTGGTATTAATAAGGCAACTGTATAAACTACGGACTTGTCAGTATAATCTGTCTGAAAACAACATAAGGGCAGGGAAATTCAAAGTATGTCTCGAATATCATATTGGTAATTGTAAAGCACCATGTATAGGCAACCAGACGTCACAAGATTATAATGAAAGCATTTTACAGATTAAAAATATACTGAAGGGACATATACTCAGTGTGACGGATCATCTCAGGACAAAAATGAATGAATATTCGAAACTGCTAAGGTTTGAAGAAGCACAGATCATAAAAGAGAAAATAGATATTCTTACAAAATTCAGAAGTCATTCTGCAATGGTAAGTAATAAAATCAAGAACATTGACGTATTTGGTTTCACACAAGATGAGGACAAATGCTTTATTAATTATTTAAAGGTTGTTGAAGGAGCTGTTATTCAAACTTTTACACTGGAACTCAAAATGCAGGTGGATGAAGAAAAGGACTCAGTCCTGGGGTATGCAATAACTGAAATCAGACAACGCTATTTGAGCGACTCCCCAGAGATATTGGTACCATTCAAACCTGATATCCAGCTTCACGGTATAAGATATACAATTCCAAAAATGGGCGAAAAACTGAAATTACTTGAACTAGCAGAACGTAATGTGATTTATTACAAGCTTGAACAAAAGAAGCGCCAGATTGAAAATAAATCATCCGACCGAACAGGAAAAAAACTCGAAAAAGTGAAAAAAGACCTCCATATGCCAACTCTACCCTTGCATATAGAGTGCTTCGACAATTCAAATATTTCAGGGACTGATCCTGTGGCTGCATGTGTAGTTTTCCGAAATGGAAAGCCAAGTAAAAAGGAATACAGACATTTTAATATAAAAACCGTAAAAGGTCCTGATGACTTTTCTTCCATGGAAGAGGTTATCTTCAGACGGTACAAACGAATGCTTGATGAGAATCAGGCTTTGCCGCAGCTTGTGATAATAGATGGTGGAAAAGGCCAGCTTTCTGCAGCCATGAGAAGCATTACCAGCTTGAAACTAAACGAAAAAATCACTGTAATAGGAATTGCTAAAAAACTTGAAGAAATCTATTTTCCAGGTGATTCAGTGCCCATTTATCTGGATAAGAATTCCTACAGCTTAAAACTTATACAACAGTTACGAAATGAGGCACATCGTTTTGGTATATATTTCCATCGCGATAAACGTTCATCACGTATGCTCAAATCTGAATTGGATAATATTAAAGGAATAGGACCCAAAACAAAAAGTATTTTGCTTAAACGTTTTAATTCTGTCAATGAAATCAGCGAGGCTTCCAAAAAGGATCTTGTTGACCTTATAGGAACTTTCAAAACCGAATTGCTTCTTAAAAGTCTTAAAAAATAGTGCAGAACTTTAATTTTACCAATACTTTACAAAATCCTGTTATTTGTCTGATTTAATGATGGTTGATTCATATTAAAGACTTGTTTAACGTCTTTAGAATTGGTTATTTGTCAGCAACCCGTAGCTATACCAGTTTTTTTAAATTGATAGTGGATTTAAAAGTGAGATTCATTGAGTTTTTATATCACAAGGCGGATATTCAACAATTTTTCAAGATCATCCTTTATCTTCCACGATCCGTAGGTGGTAAATCCCGTCATGCCTGTGCAAATTGCTGCATTGGTATTTTTTTCATTGTCATCTATATAAAGTGACTCTGCAGGTTTAAGCGAATATTTAGCCATCAGATATTCAAAAATCCTTATGTCAGGCTTTAACAGTTTAACTTCAGATGATATAATGCCGCCATCGAAAAATCGAAAGAAATAATAATCGTTTTTTATTTCCTCAAATATATCAAGGGGGAAGTTGGAAAGATAATATAGCATAAAACCCTGTTTTTTTAATGCAGGAAGCATTCTTACATTCTCGTCAAGGGGAAACATTATTTCGGTACGAAAATTGAAAACAAGGGCTATTTCCTCCCTTTTTAGCGAGGATTTTTTCGAGATAGACTCCATAGCTTCGTTAAGTGTAATTTCTCCTTTGTCGAGCATCAGCCACTCCCTGCTGCCGAAAATCTCATTAAGGATTACACTTCTTATGTCCTCGGGGTAGTTTTTCTTTAAGAGATATTCGGAAGGATCAAAACTTATAAGCACATTTCCCAGGTCAAAAACAATATTTCTGATCATGTCAGGGATTTTTCATACTTATGGGTTGTCCGGTTGCTTCAAGAACATTCCACCATAGCTCCCCTTGAATATCTATTTTCTTTCTTTTTGCTACTGCCATAGGTATTGGAATAAGTGTAAATTCATTATTCCAGTAACCTACGACAAAATCGGTTTTACCAGCAAGGGCTGCATGCACGGCATTTTGGGCAAGAAGGTTACAGAATTTGCTGTCATTGGCATTTGCCGGTGCACTTCTAATAATATAGCTGGGATCTATATACTTGATTGAATGTGAAAAGCCTTTTGCATTAAACTCTTCTCTGATTTTTTCTTTCAGATAAACACCAATATCTTTATGTTTAATATTTCCGGAAGCATCTGTCTCAAGCTCGGTTGGTTCAAAAAGATCCTGGCCGGCACCTTCTGCTACAACAATGACAGCATGATGCCTTTCTTCAAGACGTTTTCTGAGCAGCTTAAGAAATCCCCTTGGGCCATAAAGATCAAAAGAAATCTCGGGAACCAGAACAAAATTAACTTCCTGAATTGAGAGAGCTGCACTTGCGGCAATAAATCCTGAATCGCGGCCCATAAGTTTCACCAGAGCAATTCCGTTATAAGCACCCTGTGCTTCATTATGGGCATTACTTATAATATCATTCGCGATAGAAAAAGCAGTTTCAAATCCAAATGATTTTTGAATCAGGTCGATATCATTATCAATGGTTTTTGGAATGCCGGCGACAGCAATCCTTAGATTTCTTTTTTCAATCTCCTGAAATATAGCGTGGGCGCCCCGTAATGTCCCATCTCCCCCAATGCAAAACAAAACATTGATATTCAATATTTCAAGGGTATCAACTATCTTTTCAATATCCTGGTTACCACGTGAAGTGCCCAGGAAAGTTCCTCCTGATGTATGGATTTCACTAACCATATCAGCTGTGAGTTCAATTACAGGGTGATTATACTTTGGGATTAATCCTTCATAACCATACTTGATTCCAAGAATCCTGTTGATTCCGTACCTGTATATGAGCTGATTAACAAGACTTCTTATAACATTGTTTACCCCCGGACATAATCCCCCGCAGGTTACAATCCCCACCTTGGTTTTAGCCGGTTCAAAAAAGATGTTTTCTTTAGGTCCGGCTTTTTCAAAAGAGACCGGAATTTCTCCCCTGTCACGAAATCTGTTAAAACTATCAGCTGTTACATCATATAAGATCCTTTCATGATCCTCTACGAATTTATAAACCGGACTATCTTCACGTTGTGTGCTTTTCAGTGGTGACACAACACTGCATTTCCCCAAAGTTTTTACGAGAAAATCCTCATATTTCATAGCAAGGGTTTTTTATTACTCAGTTTAACAGTAAAAATAATTAACTATTCTTGATTTGCACTTAAATTAAAAAAAGAAGTCAGTTCTTCATAAATTTCATAAAATCATGGATAACAAACACCAGATGTTCGATCCAAATTTATATTGAAAGAAGTTACATCACTGAATAGCAAACTAAACAATCACCCGGTTATTGCCCCGTCGAGTAAAAGGGTGGTAATATTTAATGGTAATATGCAGATTACTTTTTTGAAACGACAGTATTATTTCAGTTTGAGGATAATATCTCCTTGATTCTGCCAACCAATCCATTTTCAAGTTTAACTTTTATCCCATGCGGATGTATTGGGGCAGTTGTAAGGATTTCTTTAACTTTACCCCCGGTAAGGCGACCTGTACGTTTGTCTTCAATTAATTCAACCATCACCTCAATTCCCGGTTTAATATCAGACCTGCGTGTTCCTTCCATTATAACCTGTTTTTTGAAATGAATAATTTTTTTGAAGAATCCTGAGATCTTCAAATCAAGAAATCAAGTTACAATAATAAAAAATTTTATTTCAGAAAAAGGGAAAAAATAAAAAGTTTTTTGATAAAATAGAGCTCAATATGCTCCTTTCATTTTTGTTTTTATAGAGTACAGACTTTTACTTGCGGTGATAAACAATGATTTTCGATCTTTCCCACCAAAACACACATTAGCAGTCCATCCCTCGGGGATATCAATATTCCCGATCATTTTTCCTGTCTTATCGAAAACAGTAACTCCTTTGCCTGTGAGATAAACATTGCCTTTCACATCAATTGTCATCCCGTCAGAACCTAATTCGCAAAACAACTTTTTATCCTCCAGGTTTCCGTCTGGCATTATTGAATATGACCATGTTTTGTTGGCTCCTATATCAGCAACATAAAGAGTTTTTCCATTGGGAGTTCCTATAATGCCATTTGGTTGTACAAGATCTTCAGCTGCTCTTTTAAGGATTTTGCGATCAGGGCTTAAATAATACACACATTGTTTTTCCTGCGGCATATTATCGTGCTTCCACCATGGCCTTTTATAAAAAGGATCTGTAAAAAAAACAGCACCATCAGGAGCAATCCAAAGATCATTTGGCCCATTTAAAAGTTTATTATTATATTCTTTCAGAATTATTTCTACTTTCTTATCAGGCCCGATTCGCCATAATTCATTTTTCTCATCAGCACACGACCAAAGAAATCCCTGTTTGTCAAAAAACATTCCGTTGGAGCGGCCACATGGCTGCATAAATGTCGAAAGCTTTCCATCAATGGTCCATATCATTATTCTGTCATTAGGCTGATCGGTAAAGTAAACATTACCTGATGCATCGGCTGCCGGACCTTCTGTAAAGCTGAATTCCCCTGATAATTTAACAGGCTTCTCTCCTTTCTCAAGAATTAAAGACAATTTATTATCCTGTGCATATAATAATTGAGTGAAAAGAAATATAAACAGAACTATAACATTGAAATTTTTCATCGACGAGTATTGAATAAAACTGAAAAATAAAACAATCAGGTAAGCTGAACTTTCTTTATTCTTGTAACATAGTCATCTATCTGTTCCTGCCGTTCAAAACCGATAATTATCAGATCAACGGTTCCAAGATTAAGGACATATTTAAGAGATGCATCAATTTTTTCAGAATCCTTATTGAATTTCCCTCCGCCAACCAATTTCATGCCTATAATGCCCTTTCCTGCTCTGTGCATCTTTTCGATCACAGGCACTACAAGAGAAGGATCCTTCTTATCCATCGCTTCGCCGAAAGGATTAATTCTGACATGAATTACATCAACCCATGGACTTTCAGCTGCTGCTTCAAGTGCTTCAAAGGAGTGCACTGAAACACCATGAGCCCTTATTACCTGTTTTGCCTTCAGCTCTTCCAGATCATCCATGAATTTTCTGTGTTCAGTTGTCCATTTGCCACTTGTCATACAATGAAGCTGGACCAGATCAATATAATCTGTTTTGAGTTCTTTGCGAAAACGATCAATGAGTGTGTAGGCATTTCCTTTCTCATTTTCAGGAACACCTCCCGGAAGGATCCACATTTTTGTACCCAGTGCATAATTCTCTCTGGGAATTCCTTTCAAAGCCGTTGCTGTGAAGGTATTGGTTCCGTAACTGTCGGCACAGTCAAAGAAACGGATACCTTTTTCATAAGACTCCCTGATTACCGATTCGGCAGTGCCAGCCCTTACAATTGCCGAGGTCCTGTTATAACCATTAAATCCGGTTCCCATGCCCACCAGGGTGGTTTTAATTCCTGAATTACCCAAAACAATTTGTCTGAAAGGATCTGCTGTTTTGGTGACAGGCTTTGGATCAGAACCTGAAACAATATTTCCAAGCAATACACTTCCTGCACCAACAGTCATAGTGGTCATGAATTGTCTGCGGGTAAATTTTTTCCTTGCCATTTTATCTGAATTATGTTGTTTAATTTCTGATTGGATATTTAAGTAACAAATAAAACAAATTTAAGGTTCAGATTAATTATCTGAAAATATGTTTTCTTAAGTTATCAGTAAATTCAAAATAATTCAATTCAAAAATTTCTCATTTTGACAGTGGAATTTATTCCAGCCCTAATTTTGTCAAAAGATCTTTACCTGGGTAAACCGGCCTGCCGTTTCTGGTGGCCGCACCTGTTATTTTTGCTCTTATTATCAATTTACCATCCGGAATTCGGTAAATATCCTGTAGAAAAACGATCCTTACATTACCGTGCCTTACAAGATTAAGTTTTACAATAAAACGATCCCTGCTCCGAAGGGGAAATTTGTACTCTATTTCAGCATTGGTGACAATCAGGTCCAATCCCTGTTCATGGAGTTCATAAAAACTGATTCCTCTGGAAATCAGAAATTCATGTCTTGCATGTTCCAGATAGTGTTGATAATTGGCATTATTGACAACACCCTGAACATCGCATTCATAATCTCTGACAAGAAACTCCAGTCCAAAGGCATATTCGCCTTCCCTTATACCAGGGTTGCTAATTACTTTTTCCAAGGTTTTATCTATTGGGTAATCAGTTCAATTATTTGGGAAACATTCCGAAGAATTTTTTTAACCTGGCATGAAACTTATGAATGCCACTGGGTTTGTAGTGCATCAGTATACATTGTCCTGTTATATAGTTTATCCCGGATCCCTCAAGTTCTTTAATTGCTTCCTTACTGTCGGCCATCTGTTGTACCCAAACCTGTTTCAAACCTTTTTCCTTGGCTTCTCGTATTACAGATGCAGTCTGATCTTTTTTTGTCATGATAATGAGCCCCTTAACATGATCAGGCAGGCTTCTTACATTATGATATACTTCAGATCCTTCAATTTTATCAGCATGTGGATTGACGGGCACCAGATTCATTCCCTTTTCTTTAAGTTCTTTAAAAGCCGTATGTCCGAATTTTCGGGGATTTCTTGATACTCCTACCAGTGCAAGAGAATTGGTACTTAAAAACTCTTCAATTTGTTTTAGTGTTGCCATATTTGTAAAGTTTAGAGAGAAATTAAAATTGGGGACCTTGCTTATTTCATTTAACAGTAAGTATAAAGACTTAAAAATAATATAAATTAACCAACAAAGGTTAATTTTTACTTATTTGGTAAAAAGGTTAACCTGATCAGTATTATTATGCAAAAATCCAATGAAAAAAGTGGATATCTTTTTTCGGAAAGGTATTCAAATTATGTATTTGTCCTTTTATTCCTGTTATATATGTTTGATTATATCGACAGGTCAATAGTAACATCAATGTACACATCCATTGAGAAAGACTGGGGAATAACCCATACCCAGAGCGGTATGCTAATGTCGGCCGTTTACTGGGCTATTGTTATACTGACTTTCCCTGTGTCGCTGCTTGTTGACAGGTGGAGCAGGACAAAAACAATCGGAATAATGGCAATTGTATGGAGTCTGGCAACAGCTCTCTGTGCAATAACCGGCAATTATGTACAGCTTTTTATGGCCCGGCTTTTAATAGGGGTAGGGGAGGCAGGGTATGCACCTGGTGGCAGCGCCATGATCTCAGGTCTGTTCCCGCTGGAAAAACGATCGAAGATGATGGGTATCTGGAATGCTTCAATACCTCTTGGTACTGCAATAGGAGTGCTTCTTGGAGGTATTATAGCGACCAGGCTGGGATGGAAGCATGCATTCGGGCTAGTGGCATTTCCTGGACTTATAGTAGCAGTTCTGTTTCTTTTCGTCAAGGACTATAAAACAGTTGACCTCTCCTTTATTGATAAGGCAAACCAGAAGATAAAAATGGAAAGAAAGGATATCATAAAGGAGTTTATTTCAAAACCCTCAATAATCTATACCTATTTTGGCATAACTATGGTTGTTTTTGTCACAACGTCGCTAATAACTTGGTTATCAACGTATTTTCAAAAAGTCAAAGGAATTCCGCAGGATAAGGCGGGAACAATGGCAAGTGCAGTTATGGTTTTAGCGCTTATTGGTGCTCCCCTGGGGGGTATACTCACCGACAAATGGAGGAAGAAAAGAATAAATGCAAGATTACTTCTTCCTTCAATTTCGACAATAGTCTCAGCTGTTTTGTTATTTATCGCATTGTATTTTTTTAAAGGTGTAGCTCAATACCTTACTTTTCTGTTGATGGGAATAACTATAATGATCTTTATTTCAGGAGCATCAGCAGTTACCCAGGATGTTATTCATCCTGGCCTTAGAGCCACTTCCTATGCAATTGCTGTTGTAGTTCAAAACCTTCTGGGATCGTCAATGGCACCACTTGTTGTTGGTAATATCTACGACAGAACCAATATAAAGACTGCATTTTCTATCCTTCCTTTTGTTCTGATGATAGGGGCAATACTCTTCTATCTGGGCTCACGTTATTATGAAAAAGATATGGAAAAAGTAACAAAAGTAAGGCTTGAAGTTGCCTGATCTATAAAAGAAAAATGTGTCTAAATCAATGATTTTATTGTTCAATTGATAGGATAAACGCCCTCCCGGGTCTATTTGACCCTTGAAGTAGTGTAATAAACAAAATCAATTAGCGCTTTTTTTACTTCTGAATCAGTATAGTTATCAAGAATGGAAAGAGCCTGATCTCGGTAGTGATGCATTTTCACGTTTGCCAGTGAAATCCCATCGTACTTATTGACGAAATCGATAACCTCATTGATGTCTGATCTGTTTTTGTTTTTTTTTCCTATTATTCTTAAGATATGATGCTTCTTTATAAGAGGTGCATTTTCAAATGCATAAATGAGAGGGAGAGTAATCTTTTTCTCTTTAATATCATTTCCATGAGGCTTTCCTGTAAGTCCATGGCTTTCATAATCAAATATATCGTCTCGTATCTGAAATGCCATTCCTATGGTTTCACCGAAATCTTTCATCAGCTTAATTGTGGATGGATCCTTTGTTACCGACCTTGCGCCGCAGGCTGTGCAGGCTGCAATCAGGGCTGCGGTTTTAAATCTGATTATTCTAAAGTAGTCATCTTCTTTTATGTTGAGTTTTCTGGCTTTCTGCAGCTGCAATAATTCACCCTTGCTCATTGATTGAACAGCTTCAGAAACTATTTCGAGCATGTCAATGCTTTTCTTTTGAATACTTATCAGAAGCCCCTTGGATAACATGTAATCACCTACCAATACGGCGATTTTGGAATTCCATAACGCATTTACAGAAAGAGCTCCCCTGCGTTCCCTCGAATCATCCACAACATCATCATGCACTATCGAAGCTGTGTGCAGAAGCTCAATGAAAGTGGCTGCCACATAAGTTGATTCGGTAATCTCACCATTAAGCTTAGCTGAGAGAAAAACAAGCAAAGGTCTCATCTGTTTTCCCTTACGCCTGAAAATATAGTTTAGTATTATTTTAAGCAGAGGGATATCACTTTGCATGGTTTTTCCGAAATAGGCTTCAAACTGAGCCATTTCTTTTTTAACAGGATTACTGATTTCCCTCAGATCACTCATAATTATTAATTTCGTTCAAATATAGAATAAATATTGACTACGGATGTTTACATTTATCATAAATGTGTATACTGTAAATCAATCATTTAATTTGGTGACGACACACATTAGTAATTAAAAATTATAAACTAAAAAGCCAATGTTATAAAGGAATATCAAAAATATCTGGTTGCAGCTGTATGAAAATTGATTTTACAAAAAATAATATATTTGTTTTAAGAAATAATTGATTAATGGAAATAAAGAATTTAAATCCGGCTGATCTTGAAAAGGCTTCAGGGATGCTTAAGGCGATTGCCCATCCAATTAGAATATCAATTGTAAGTTGTCTTGAACAGAACAAATATAAAACTGTTACAGAGATTCACAATCTTCTTGGAATAGAACAATCTACAGCGTCACATCATCTGGGAATATTAAAGGATAAAGGCATTTTGTCGTCAAGAAGAGAAGGCAAAAACACGTTTTATTTTTTGAAGCATGAGGAACTTACAAAGATCCTTGAATGCATCGGCGACTGCTGCCGATAATACTCTTTTTTTTGGTTATTATCTTAATTAAGACCTTTGAAGAGCCGTTTCTGGAAAAGTAATATTATTAAAACGCCACAAGTTATGGATGAATCGGCAACATTAAAAACAGGCCTGAAAAAAATTAAAGATTCTCCGGGTCTGAATGGAGACCATGCCGGCCATTGTGTATCTATAACAGGAAAATAAAACATATCAACCACCCTTCCCAACAAAAATGAAGAATACCCACCTCCAGATGGGAACATTACTGCAGGCTGACTTAAACTTTCACTGAAAATCATTCCATAAAAAGCACTGTCTATAAGATTGCCGATTGCACCGGCAAGAATAGCGCTGACAGTTAAAATAAGTCCTAAATTAACCTTCTTCCTTATAAGGCTGTTCAGAAACCATCCGATAGCAACAATAGCAATTATTCTAAAGGCACTTAACACCAGTTTTCCTGTTTTGCCGCCCATTTCCATGCCAAATGCCATCCCATTGTTTTCAATGAAATGCAACCGCCCCCAGTTGCCAAATAAAGTAATCTCCTGCCCTATGGTCATATGTGTTTTAACCCATATTTTCAATATCTGATCGGCCAGAAGTATCAGAACAATCAATAATACCGCCTTTTTTCCTGAAGACATTTCCCCTTTTTATTTAAGGGAGGCAAAATAGTAAAAAAATATAAACCACGAAAAACTATTAGGAGCTGATCCTTAAAAATAAAAAACTGTATCAAAGGTAACGGAACTGATTGCTTGCTCTTGCTTTACTTGGTGCTGACTTTTGTTCCGGAGCACTCAGGCTCTATGGTTCAGTCAATTAGGCTTTACCACAAAGAGTTACATAAAATTATTCAAAAGCAACCAAAGGAATATTGATACAGTCTTTTGTTTTTAAGGTCAATGTTTTTAAGGACATGTAATATTTAAAAAGTTACTGTCCCAACAATACCATTCAGTATCTCCGAAGTGCTGAGTACATTTCACTCTTCCATTATGTGCAGTTGTACTCCATTCAACATTAAGGTCATAGAATTGAAGGTAGGTGGAATTATAAAAGTGAATGGTATAATAAGCATTCAGTGTTCCTGTAGTTAGTCCCCATTCAATATAGCTGTCTTTAAATGCATTACCGGCTTTGGTATATGTGTATTTTATTTTACCCACCTGATTTCCTGAAGCACTCCAGTCAATCTGTAATACAGATACTTTGTTCTGCGGACTTTCATATAAGATCCACTGACCTGATGAACCATCAAGTTTTGAAGTACCTTCAAACCATAAAAACTCATTGAAACCACCTGTGCCTTCTCTGGTAATGTACATTTTCCACTGAACATCATCTGTTCTTATCTGGCCAGTGAGTCTCGCTTTGTAAGTTATGCTGAGGACACTTACATTATAGCTCCATTGCCATGTTTTGTCATCAATGTATGTGGGTGTCTGATCAGCTGCAAGCTTGAAGGAATATACTGGTACGGCAAGTGTTGTGAAAACAATTGCTTTCCAGATTATGGCAGAACCAGCAGCAAATTCCCAATTACTGTTCTGGGTGCCTTTTGGTACAGAAATATCCACATCACTTTTTCTGGTATTTTCGAAATTGCTGAAATCAATTGACATTGATTCTTTTGGCGGTAATACCGGAGGATCACCTTTATCTTTTTTGCAGTTTTGAAACAAGACTCCTGAAAGAAGGAGAACCAGAACCATAAATAATAGTTTTTTCATGTCATAATTCGTTTTTAATAAGATATATGAAAACGTATTTTTGAGTAAAAAAGTATTTTAAAATCATCGGTGTTGATAAGTTTCTTCAGTGCCTGCAGCCTTAGATCCATCCATCAGCTGGCATAGTATTTTTATTCTGGATAAAGAGATCCTGAGATTAATATCAACATCAATAAAAGGGGAAATGAGTTAATAGTCAAAAACGCCCACTTCCAGTCAGATGATTTTTCCATAGAAAAAAGAAGCTTGTAAAACACAATGATAAACACAAGGTTTATAATTATTATTTCATAAAAAAGGTTATTGCCAAACAGTCCTCTAAATCCGGCTATTATTATAAATGATGATGTCATCAATGTCCAGATAAAGATTATAAGTTTAATCTGGCTTTCGTTTAGATTATTAAAAGGTGTTTTAATTCCTGCAGCCATAAAATCTTTTCTGTATCTGATCAATAAAAGCCAGAAATGAGGAAGTTGCCACAAAAACATAAACAATGAAAATGAAATAATAGTAATGTTTCCTGGCTGACCCCCGGCGGCAACAAAGCCAATCAATGGAGGGACGGCGCCTACCAGGGCGCCAGGAATAACTGCAAGTGAGGTAATTCTTTTTAATGGTGTATAGAGGAAGTTATAAAGTATAATATTTGCTATTCCCAGGAGACATGGATTGATTCCTGTTATTCCAAGTATTACTGTTCCCAATCCCAGAAGAATTGAAAAAAGTATTACAGAATGTTCATTTTTTATTTTTCCCGTCGGAATGGGTCTATTTTTTGTTCTTTCCATAATTGCGTCGGTTTCCCTTTCTGTGAATTGATTTAAAGCTGACGATCCGCATGAAAGGAAAAATACGCCTGAAGCAATTAGTAAAATTTCGTTATCAATTTCACGGCTGGCCAAAATATAACCTGTGACCGATGAAAATGCGACTGCTAGTGAAAGCCTGTATTTTGTCAGTTCACCATACAGTTGGAGTAATGTGAATCGTTTATCAGTTGCTTGCAAGAGTTTTAAGATAATCGATGATAATTTGAATATCACTTTCCTTTAAAACATCTTTATATGATTTCATCAATCCTTTTGAAAATCCTGTAACAATTTCGTTATCAGGGTCGTAAATGGACCTTACAATATATTCATCATTTGCAGCCACTGTTATCTGGCTATTTCCTTTTAAAATTAACCTTTCACTTCCATACAAACCACGGAAAGATGGTCCGACAAGTCTTGTTCCATCAAGTGAATGACATGCAATGCACCCGGTATTTCTTAGAAGCAGGTATCCATCAGGTTCAGGCTGGTTTGCAGAAGCTTTAAAGTCCTTATACCAGTTGTCGTACTTATCCTGTTCCATTACAATTGCCTTCGACAGCATCGATGAGTGCAACAAACCGCAATATTCAGTACAGAGTATTTCGTATTCTCCAACAGTTGTTGGTATAAACCACAGGTAATTATCATAACCAGGAATTACATCTTCCTTTACTCTGAAAGCCGGAATAAAAAGGCTGTGATTTACATCAGGTGATTTAAGATTCACTTTAACGGGCTTGTTCACGGGGAGGACAAGTTCCTTTGATTTCATACCGTTTCCGTAATCAAACTCCCATTCCCACATCCTGCCGATAGCAGTTATTTCCATTGCCCCTTCAGGCACATTTCGCATAGGAGTAAATCCCGCCCAGCCGAAGTAAAACATAACCATCACCAGTATTAATGGTATTGCGGTCCAGATAATTTCAAGTTTCACACTCCCCGAGAATTGCTTTGCCGGAATCCCTTTTTTTCTTGAAAAGTGAATAACTGTATAAATCATGAATACAGTTATTCCAATAATAAAAACGGATGCTATTGCAAAAATGAAAATAAATGTTTTATCTACTCCTTCAGCAAGATTTGATGCACCTGTAAACATATCCTGAGTATTTTACATGTTTATCTTAATAAGTAATCTATGAAAGTTATTATAACCACAAGTGCAAAAATAAAAAAGACACCCGCTACCAGGATTTTTAGCAAGAGACTTTCAAATTTGATATGCATGAACCACATGATGACAGAAGCTGCTTTGATGCAGGCTATTATCAGTGCCAGTGCTGCCGTTGCGGCCCCAAGATGCCATCCAGTTGCCAGTACTGAAATCATTGTCAGCACAAGTAAGGCTGTTAATACTAATGCCAATGAAGAATAAGTGGATATATGTATTTCTTCTTTTTTTTCCATGCTATTTTCTAAGATCAGGTAATTAAGTATAAGAGTGGGAAAATAAATATCCAAATAAGGTCGACTAGATGCCAGTAAAGAGCACTGTTTTCAAGCAAAAGATAGCGTATCCGCGACACTTTTCCTGAGTATATCTTAAAGGCATTTATTGATAGGAGAACCATGCCAACCAGAACATGCAGGGCATGAAGACCTGTCATCATATAATATAATCCGAAGAACAAAAGCTGACCATGTCCTAGATTCTTGAGTACCTCTGATCCCGGATAAAGCTTGAAATGAAACTTATGTGACCATTCAAAATACTTGTTCAGCATAAAAAGTCCGGCAAGGAACAATGTGATCAATACAAGAAAAAGTGCCAGTGTCTTTTTATCTTTCTGGATAGCGGTCAGCGACATAGCAACTGTCATACTGCTCACAAGCAGAAAAACCGTATTCAAAGTACCTATAAATGCATTTAACTCGGTTGCTGCAGCGTGAAAATCTTCTGAATATTTAGCCCTGAAAACTGCATAAACAAGGAACAGGCCCCCAAAAAGGAAAAGCTCAGTAAACAGGAAAATCCACATCCCCAGTTTTCCTGCTTCACTGTCTGAAAGATCAATGGTTTTTTGAAGATCTGTCATAAATTTTATTTATTTTGGTTTTCTTCTGTATTCCCAAAAAAATATGGAGGCCGGTTTATTTCAGGAATTACATCAAAATTTTCATGAGGGGGCGGAGAAGGTATCATCCACTCCAGGGTAACACCATGCCATGGATTGGAAGGAGCTGTTTCACCATGCTTCCTGCTTCTTATAAAGTTGTACATCATAATTACGAGACCTGTGAAAAGTATGAATCCTCCTATAGTTGATATAACCTGTCCAGTCTGAAATTGAGGAAGATAATCAAAATACCTCCTTGGCATGCCCTGGATTCCTATGATAAATTGGGGGAAATAGAGCAAATTGAATCCTGTAAAATTAAACCCCCATGCAATATTTGCAAGACGGTTACTGTACATCCTGCCAAACATTTTTGGGTACCAGTAATGAATTCCTGCAAAAGTGGCAAAACCCATTCCTCCAAAAATAATATAATGAAAATGAGCCACAACAAATGAGGTATCGTGCACCTGTACATTTGCAGCAACAGCACCAAGGGTCAGACCTGTAAATCCCCCTATCATAAATAGAAAAATAAAAGAAATTGCATATAGAAGGGGGGGTTTGAGATCAATTGATCCGCCGTACATGGTTGAAATCCAGTTAAATACTTTTATTGCACTTGGTATTGCAACAATGAAGGTAAGAAATGAGAAAAACCATCTTGATCCAACACTGATACCTGCAGTAAACATATGATGTCCCCAAACGAAATATCCAACAAATGCAATTGCTAGGCTGGAGATAAGTATAGCTGTATAGCCGAAAACAGGCTTTTGGCTGAAAGTCGGAAATATTTCGGTCACAATGCCCATTGCGGGAAGTATCATAATATATACAGCCGGATGAGAATATATCCAAAAAAGATGCTGGAATAAAACAGGATCCCCTCCCAATGCAGGATCAAAAAAACCTATATTAAGAACTCTTTCTGCTATAACCATCAGAAGAGTTATCCCAACAATCGGGGTGGCAAGGACCTGAATCCAGCCAGTAGCATATAAAGCCCATGGGAACAATGGCATTCTTAACCATCCCATCCCCGGAGCTCTCAAACGGTGAATTGTAACAATAAAGTTCAAACCTGTCAAAATCGATGAAAAGCCCAGAATGAAAGCTGCTGTAAGAGCAAAAATTACATTTGTATTTGATACAGCGCTATAAGGAACATAAAATGTCCATCCTGTATCAGGTGGGCCATTGCCTGCAAACTGGGACAAAACTCCAAGTATTGCTCCGGACAGAAAAAGATAGAAAGAAAAGAGATTGAGTTTTGGAAATGCCACATCTTTGGCACCAATAAGGATAGGGAGGAAGAAATTTCCAAAAATTGCAGGTAATGCAGGAATAACTATGACAAATATCATTATTATCCCATGAATTGTGAAGATACCGTTATAACTCTGGGGTCCCATTATGGTTTGTCCTGGAGCGAACAACTCTACTCTCATAAGTAAACCCAGGATTACTGCAATAAAAAAGAAGACCATTATTGTATAGAGATACATCAGACCTATCTTTTTGTGATCTGTAGACAGCAACCATGAGGCTATTCCTTTAAATTTACCTTTATGCTGAAGGTAACTTACATAATTTCCGGTTTCAGACTTACTCATTTCAGGTAGTTATCATTTTTTACGTTTTCTCACCAATAAAGCAATGAAAATGATAAGTGCTATAATTAAAATAATGCTTCCCAGAATTCTTGTAACCTGAAGTGTATATGTTTGGCTTCCGGGATTGTATGCAAAGCAGTATTCCAGAATTTTGTTAATGGTTGGCCTTGCAATACCTTTTTGTGCCTCAATAATTGCCATTTTAACATCAAAAGGCAGATATGTAAGGCCATAAAGATACCTTGTGATTTTGCCTTGGGGACTTAAAACCATTATTGCTGAAGGGTGGGCAAAATCAAGACCCTGAGGTTTATATTTATACCCTGCAGCTGATGTAATGGCACTTATGTTTTCCTGTGTTCCTGTGAGATAGATCCAATGTTTCTGGTTTTCTTTACTTATTTTCTGAACGAAATTGATCTTTTTTTCGCGTGCTTTCTCGGGTGTATCCTTTGTGTTGAAACTTATTGTAATAATTTGATAATCAATGCCAAGAACCATATCCATTTTACTAACCACATCAGCAACGCCATCCATAAGAGGACTGCATAAATTAGGGCAGTCAAAATATACAAAGAACATAATGGTTGGCTTTGTAATCAATTGCTTCAGGGTGACAGTATCACTGTTTTCATTTAAGAACCAGAGATTCATTGGTATTGTATCTCCAAGTCTTTCAACGATACCTATTTCGATATTGTTTTTAAAAAGTTCGGACCTTACCATCTCCTGGCCCGCAACTGTATAATTATAAACAACCACCAAAAAAAATATTATTGCCAGCTTCTTCATATTAATCATATTAGATCTTGTGCTTCTCTTTTTCTGAACTTATTCCTGCAATCAGTAAAGATCCCCCCATCAAAGATATATCTTTCAGCATCGCTATCATTGTAGCAGTAGGCTCAAAACCGTTTATCAAATGGGGGATATGTATGGTTACAATAAAAACGAAAAGCAGAGCAGCAAGAAGTAAGGTTGAGACCTGCACATACATTTTTGTAATTATACTTATGCTTGCCACAATCAAAAGTATCCCGGTCAGAATCATTACAAATGCTGTCTTAGGGATAAATGACGTCAGCATCCCCATAAAATAATCCATCATTATAAAATGGTTAATTCCGAAAACAGCGAAAGGCAGTGCAAATAATATTCTTCCTGCGATAGTGATCCTGTTCATTTTAAAGAATTTAAGATTAAAAAACTATATTTTGTTTTCTTTTATGGTTTCATTTACCGAAGAACCAATTATGAAAATATCACGGAGTTTCATAAGGACAACAAAAATAAATCCCCATACGAGCAATACTCCGATGCTGAATGTCAATAGGATCCAAACCGGGGCTTTTCTGACAGTATTCCACATTGCCCTTTGTCCGACCAGACTACTAAATTCCGGCCTTTCTCCTGCTTTAATAACAGTATCCTTGACTGCAGTGCCGAAAATCTCCTCATTGCTGAATCTGGCACTTACAAGAATATTTCCGGCGGTATCGGATCTCAAACCGATTGGAAGTTTGAAAAAAGCCAAACCATTTGAATCAGTCGTTTTTTCCTCATCTGCTGGCAGCAGACCAAATGTTCTGTGAATAAATAATCTTACTGCCGCATCTGTCACTGGAACTGAACTAATTCCTTTAAATGCACGTGCATTAAGTACAATGGTAGTGTCGTTCTGGCTATAAGCTAAAGATATTTTTATTTCAGCTCCCGGGTAGGCTTTCGAAGTCAGAACAGCCATAACCTTCTGTTTGTAGGAAGAATTAAAACTCCTTATATATGAGATAATATTCCATACATCAGCAGAAGTAAGGACATTTTTAAATGAAGGCATTTGTCCTCTTCCTTCTGACACTTTATAAAATATCTCTCCGTCACTGTTTTTCTGGATTTTTTCTGTTGCCGGATCACCCGGGGGAGGAACCAGGTTTTGATAATTGTTTTTTCCTGGAGTACCATGGCACGATTTGCAATTAATTGAATACAGTTGTTCTCCCGACCTACGGGTTTCATCACTGAATGGGAAGGTACTTAATCTGCCTTTCCTGTCATCCGGAACAATCCAGTCCTGTCCACCAATAGGACTTAGTACTGTCAACCAGAGAAGAATGATTTGAATATTTCTTTTCATTTGGCAGGTTTTATGATTTTTTCGGATAGTCACTATTAATTTCTTCCCTGGCAATTTCCCATATCGGTATAACAGGGAAAAGCTTTGACAGTACAGTAACAATTATCAGTACGAGAAGAATTGATGCAATTGTGACAAGTGCTTCAATAAGTGTTGGTTTGTAAATGATCCATTCTAAAGGATAATTCTGCGCAGGAAGAAAGGGATGAGCCTGTGGTGGAACAACAATTATGAAGCGTTTTACCCATGAAGCGGCAAGCATTAAAATTGAAATCAGCAGCATGGGTAAAGGTTTCCGGAAAGGTCTGAACAGCATCAGGAAAACGGGTAAAATTAATCCTCCCAGCTGGACACTCCAGAATAAGATCGCATGTTCTCCTGAAAACAACTCTTTCAGATGTATTGCATCAGCTGATTTTAATTTATAACCAGGGACGAGAAACTCATTGAGATTAAAGTATATATAAACAACAGAGACAAGAACAAGCACCTTTGCTATTTTGCCAAAATGATCTTCAGTTATGAAATTCTGTAACCTGTAGTTGGTCCGGAAAAAATACATTGCGATAACAACAGCTGAAGTCCCTGACACAAAGGCCCCGGATACAAAATAAGGTCCGAAAATAGTACTATCCCAGCCAGCCCTTAAAGTAACTGCAAACAACCATGAGGTAACTGTATGGATTGCAAAGGCTGTAGGAACAATCAGAATCAGTAATATCCTAATGGCATTTTGAAGAATACCATACTGTGCTTCATGATGAACCCATCTGAATGACAGAAAATTATAAGCGATGGAAAGAAAGCGGGGCTGCCCGGTCAGCCTCGTTTTAGCTATTGAGAGATCAGGAATTATAGGTAAAAACCAAAGCAACAGGCTCAGAACAAAGTATGTAGTTACAACAGTCACATCCCATAAAATCGGTGATTGAACTCTTCCGAAAATGAAAACGTAGGGGAGTCTGTCAGGTCTTCCCATATCAGAAATAATGACAAGCCCTGCAACTGCAGCAAATGCCACAGCAATAATCTCGGCAATCCTTGCAATGGGCTTTATCCATTTTGCACCCGCAAGTCCAAGGATTGAACTTATCAACATTCCAACAAGACTCGTAGCCACAAAAAAGACAAAATTTGCTATATACATACCCCAGCTTGTAATATCCCTCAAACCTGTAACTCCAAGACCCTTTTTCAGTTGAATGCTGTAGGCATACAAACAGATTAAGAAACAGATTAACAGAAATCCCATCCAGAGGATGAAACTTCTGGTTATACCGACATTTTTCAGAATATCAGCAGAGATTGAATCAAGTCGTTTCCTGTCATTCTCAGAACTGAATAATAATTCTGCCATGCTTGTTTCGGTATTATGTTATTTCCTTGTATTCTGTTTCTTGTCCCTTTTCAAATTTGAAAAGCCTGTTTTTTGGGGGTAGATAATAGACCCGTGGTTTTGTTCCAAGTTCTGCCATAAGCCGGTAACCTCCGTTTTTTTCTATCAGTTCCCTGAAATTGACAGTCTCCTTGGTAGTGCCGTTGGTGACAGCATTTTCATTTTCATCACCAAAATAAAAGACCCCGTTTGGGCAGGCTGAAACACAATATGGTAAAGTATTTTCCCTTAGTCTGTCGGCACTGAAAAGACACTTTGAAATGGTCCCCTTTTTCTGGGGGACATTCAGTTCTACATTATAAATTTTCTCCTTGTCTTCCTCAATTGTCAATGGATCTCTCCAGTGAAACATCCTTGCCGAATAAGGACATGCTGCCATACAGAACCTGCATCCTATACATCTTTCATTATCAATAAGTACTATTCCGTCCTGCCTTTTAAATGTAGCATCAACGGGACAAACGGAGACGCATGGAGGATTGTCGCAATGCTGACAAGGCTTTGGCATAAAATAAGCAGGTGTATTCTGAGATTCCTGCATTACAAGTGTGTTTATATGATATTCATATGGGCGGAGATGATGTGCACTCTGACAGGCATTCACACATTTCCTTGCATTCCTGCAACGTGAAAGATCGATAACCATGACCCATCTCCTACCCGGTATACCTTCCCTACCTTTGGTTTGCAGAGTCTTAAGATTTCTTTTACGATCCATTACCTGGTCAGCAGGAACCTCTGCAAGCCTGTTATCCTCTGTAAGTACTTTTATGGTTTTTCCGTCACTCTTTGCTTTTTCAAACTTGTAGCCTGAATAAATTGCACCCGCACCTGCAACTGATGCCGCTCCAATAATTCCTGCCTTTTTCAGAAAATCACGGCGTGATGATTCAAGCAATTCATCTATTTTCGTTTTATTCCGTCTCTCTTTATTCTTCATATAAGATTAATTAAATCGCTGCGGAAACATGAAATTACCATTGCTTAAATTCCTTGCCCGGTTCCTGTATAAGGCTTGAATTTAATAACATTATATCCTGTTCCTTTTATGGCATCTTTGATTTTGGTTGTATCAGTAACCGAGGCATTATATTCAATTATTGCATTGCCAGCAGTATGATCTGCCTTAACCGAATTGATTCCTTCAAGCTTTCCAACACCGGCCTGGATCTTCTGTTCACATCCAGTACAGGTCATCCCGCTAATACTGACTTCTATAACAGCGGTTTCAACATTTTTCAGTCCAGAATCTGCATTTTTGGCCTTGTTTCCGCAAGACATGCAGAGAATCAAAGCTATGAAATAGGAAACATGAATGTTAAATTTCTGTGTTTTCATATTCAATTTATTTAAATATAAGCAGTTACAAGTAAAGGTAGCCATAAATGTATGAATTTTTTGATATGTAGATTCAAAATATTCTAAAAATCATTTTTATAAATAAATTTTGACATAAATTGAACATAAATCCAACATATTTGTTTACCACTTAAAATTATAATCTATGAAAAGTAAAAACATTATCAAGAAACTTGGCCTGGGGGTAATTGCTGCTATGTTAACAGTAAACTCTTTTTCAGAATCCCCGGAAAACTTAAATAATACGACTATGGAAAAATTTGATATTCACACATTCCCGGCGCTGCCGTATTCTTATGATGCGCTTGAACCTTACATTGATGCCCGTACGATGGAGATACATTACGACAAACATCACCGTGCCTATTTCAATAACTTCATTGCCGCAATAAAAGGGACAAAACTGGAAAACAGCACCATTGAAGAGATTTTTGCCAGCGTGTCGGCAGCCGGCGACGCAGTCAGAAACAATGGAGGCGGATTTTATAACCACGTATTTTTCTGGAACAGTATGTCTCCTAAACCAGGTAAACCATCACCTGAATTAATGGATGCAATTAACAAAACGTTTGGTTCTTTCGATAAATTCAAGGAGGCTTTCAATAATTCTGCCAAAACACGCTTTGGAAGTGGATGGGCATGGTTGTACTTAACACCTGACAAAAAACTTGCTGTTGCCAGCACTCCTAACCAGGACAATCCTCTCATGGATGTCTCTCCGGTAAAAGGTGTTCCTCTCCTGGCTCTAGACGTGTGGGAGCACGCCTATTATCTGAAATATCAGAATCGCAGACCAGAATATGTGGAAGCTTTCTGGAATATTATCAACTGGGAGGAAGTAAATAGAAGATATCAGCAGGCATTGAAATAACAATCTGCATCCTTTTTTAAGTCCGGTAAAGGTTGTATTGAAATTTATCTGTGTTGCATTGTGATACCGGAAAGTACCCGATGTGAACAGGAAAACAAAGCAGTATCAAAAGACATTTGAACTGCTGATTTCAATGCAACCTTTTCTATGTATATAAAAACCTCTTGATTTTAAGAGTGGCTGTTTTCTGAAACGGCACCGGCTGAAGCACTACTTTGCTAATCTGGCTGAACTTGTTAACCTTTGAATTAACGTACGATCTTATTTCGTTCAGGATTTCTTCTTTTTTATCTTCCAGCTGTCTCGACACGTCATTCCTCAGGTCCTGGTACCTCTTTTCAAGCTCTTCAAGGTTAAGATGAACATAGGCCACCAGTTTACCTTTCTGCTGTATTACCAGTGATTCAACGACAAACCTGAAATTGTTGATAACCGATTCAATTTCTTCAGGGTATATATTTTCACCGCTGGCACCGACTATCATGTTTTTCAGCCTGCTTTTAATGTACAGATTGTTGTTTTTGTCAAGCACGCCAAGGTCTCCGGTTCTGAACCATCCGTCATCAGTAAGCACTTCCCTGGTAAGTTCAGGTTCCTTGTAATAGCCTTTCATTACATTTGGTCCTCTTGCCCAGATTTCGCCTTCTCCGGTTTTTTTGTCTGGGTTGTTTATTTTAAGCTCAATTCCATCAATGGCAGGTCCTGTTGATTCAAAGACAGTTTTTTCCGGGTTCGCTCCTGCAAGCAAAGGAGCTGTCTCAGTCAATCCGTAACCTATTGCATAGGGAAATCCTGCTTCACGAAGGAACCTCTCAACTTCCCTGTTCAGTTTTGCTCCTCCGATACCAAAGAACTTCAGTTCTCCTCCGAATGTCTTAAACAGCTTTTTCCCTGCTGCTTTATTGAGTATTTTTCTCAACGCGGGGATTCTGTATAAAAATTTTAATATCAGGTTGTTATTGAAGGTTGGAAGGATTTTGTTATAATATATTTTTTCAATTATAAGCGGAACTGTAAGCATAACTGTTGGCCGGATTTCACCAAGAGCCGGTATAAGAACGGCAGGAGTTGCAGGTTTCCTTAAATAGTAGACGCATGCACCCCCAAGCATCGGCAGAATGAGACCAAGTGTATTTTCATAGGTGTGCGACAGCGGAAGAACTGACAGAAACCTGTCATTTTCATTAACAGGCTGTATTTTTCTTCCTTTAAGAGCATCGAAACAAATATTCCTGTGAGTCAGCATTACTCCTTTCGACTTTCCTGTTGTTCCTGAAGTATAGATTATTGAAGCCAGGTCATCTTCTTCCGGCTCATACTTACCGGAAGGAGTTGCTGAAGGGTCAAATTTTAACCGGCTGTCACGGGGAGTGACAACAGTGTAATCTTCGATTCTGACTACCATTTTAAGGTTTTCAGCTTTCTGATCAACGATTTTCGGCAGTAGTCCGGCTGAGACAAAAACTGCTTTTGATTCAGAATGGTCAAGTACATTTCCTGCCTCGGTATTCGAGAAATCAGGCAGTATGGGAACAGCCACGGCACCCATAAATGTTATGGCAAAATAAACACAACCCCAGTTTGGCATATTGGTACTGAAAATTGCCACCTTGTCGTTTGGACCAATTCCTGATTTCTCGAGAAATGCAATAAGGGCATTAATTTCATCTGATACCATTTTGTACGTCCTTGGCTTTTCCCCTGCGAAAGCATATGAATTGCAATTTCCGTGTTTTTCAAGTGTTTCTTTAAAAAGGGAGGGGAATGTCAACCTGAAGGGATAATCAATCATTAAATTCCTGATATAGTAATAAATAAAGCTGCAAAGATAACGTAATTATTAACAATATACGCGTTTTTTATGATAATATTGTCATGGTTATGTTCCAGCGTCGTGTAATAAACAATTATCCGGCATAATGGTTAAATTTGTATGTAAAAAAAATATCCCTGATGACACAAATTGTTAGGGTCACGAGGGAATTTTCCTTCGAAATGGCCCATGCCCTGAGGAATTATGACGGACCTTGCAGAAATGTCCACGGGCATTCATACCGGTTGTTTGTAACAATATCGGGTTGCCCGGTCAATGATCAAAACGATCCCAAAAACGGAATGGTTATTGATTTTTCGGTTATAAGGGAGATTACCGAAAGAGAAATAATCAGAATATTTGATCATTCTGTGATTCTTTGCAGGCATTATGATCCGGAAGAACAGGAAAACCTTCAGAAATTGTTCAGCAATATTGTATTGACTGACTATCAGCCTACCTGTGAAAACCTGGTAATTGATTTTGCTGACAGGATAAGAAGAAACCTGCCGGCTGGTGTTCAGCTTCACAGCCTGAGGCTTTATGAAACGGCGAATTCCTATGCAGAATGGTTCGTTTCCGACAATCAAAAATAAGAAAATGACTGAAAAAAAACTATTCCTGCTTGATGCATACGCACTGATATTCAGGTCGTATTATGCTTTCATAAAGAATCCCAGAATCACTTCAAAAGGGATGAACACCTCTGCAATTTTCGGATTTCTGCTTACACTCAGGGAAGTCCTGCAGAAACAGAAACCAACACATATAGCAGTGGTTTTTGATACACCTGAACCGACATTTCGTCACGTTATGTACAAAGAATATAAAGCTACACGTGATGAAACTCCTGAGGATATTAAAATAGCAGTACCATACATAAAACGGCTTCTTGAAGCATATAAAATACCAGTCATTTCCTGCCCTGGTTTTGAAGCAGATGATGTCATAGGTACTCTTGCAACCAAGGCTTCAAAGGCAGGATTCACAACCTATATGATGACCCCGGATAAGGATTTCGCTCAACTTGTAACGGATTCCATATTAATGTATAAACCCTCAAGAGGCGGTAATGAATCAATTCAGTGGGGAGTTGAAGAAGTCAAACGGGAGTTTTCTGTGGAAAATCCTTTGCAGGTAATCGACGTGCTGGCTTTAATGGGTGACACGGCGGACAATATACCGGGAGCGCCTGGCGTAGGTCCAAAAACCGCTATGAAGCTGATCTCTGAATTCGGATCAGTTGAAGGACTTTTAAGAAATACGGATAAACTTAAAGGAAAACTTAAGGAAATAATTGAAAACAATAAAGAACAGATTGAACTTTCAAAAAAGCTTGTAACAATAGATATCAATGTGCCTGTTGACCTCAGAGAAACTGATCTTATTTCGGAGTCTCCTGACGTACACCTGCTTAAAGCTTTGTTTGAAGAACTGGAGTTCCGAACAATCGCTGCCGACATATTAAATGAGATCGGAAAAAATTCGTTAAATAATGAACAGGAGAGGGGACATTCTACTGTGCAGGATTCGGTTCAAGGATCACTTTTTAGCGAAACTTCCGGTCTTTCCATATCTGAAAAACTGACAATCGCAACAACCCCCCATGAATACATTTTAATTGATGATGATGAGAAACTAAAAAAATTTGTTGATGAGTCACTGAATTTAAGAGAGATATGTTTTGATTCTGAAACGACAAGCGTTAATCCATTCGATTCTGAACTTGTTGCCCTGGCATTTGCCTGGCAAAAAAGAAAGGGTTTTCTGGTACATTTTCCAGAATCCCAGGAGATAACGCAAAAGAAACTCAATATACTAAAGCCTCTTTTTGAACATCATGAAATACTTAAAATTGGGCAGAATTTAAAATTTGATATCCAGGTTCTTGCAAATTACGGAATAGAAGTAATGGGCCCTCTATTTGATACAATGATAGCGCATTACCTGCTGGAACCTGAAATGAGACATAATATGAATCTTCTATCGGAAACGTACCTCTCCTACAGCCCTATACATATTGAATCACTTATTGGGGAGAAAGGCATTAATCAAAAGAATATGCGGTCGGTTCCTGTTGAAAAAATTAAAGAATATGCAGTTGAGGACGCTGATATTACTTATCAGTTAAAGGAGATTTTTTATCCAAAGTTAAAGAATGAAGGGTTATTTGATCTTGCTGAGAATATTGAAATGCCACTGGTTAAAGTTCTGGCAGAAATGGAAAGAAACGGGGTCAAGCTGAATCAGGAAGATCTTAAAACAATTTCTGTTGAACTGCGTAAAGAAATATTGTCTCTTGAAAAGGAGATATATGATCTTGCTGGCACTGAATTCAATATTTCTTCACCAAGACAGCTTGGAGAAGTACTTTTTATAAGGTTAAAGCTTGATGATAAAGCACGGGTTACAAAAACAAAACAGTTTGTTACCAATGAAGAAATTCTCCAAAGGCTTTCAGCCAGGCATCCCATTATAAATAAAGTTTTAGAATACAGAGGCCTTAAAAAATTACTATCAACATACCTTGAACCATTGCCCCAGATGATAGATAAAAATACGGGGAGAATCCATACATCTTTCAAGCAGGCTGTTACATCAACCGGAAGACTGAGTTCCGACAATCCCAATCTTCAGAATATTCCGGTAAGAGATGAAAGGGGCAGGGAGATAAGAAAAGCATTTGTTCCTGAAGAAGGTAATCTTTTTCTGTCGGCTGATTATTCACAGATTGAACTTCGACTAATGGCTCACTTTAGTAAAGACCGGGGCATGATTGAAGATTTCCTCTCCGGAGGTGATATACATGCAGCCACCGCTGCCAAAATTTTTGGTGTCAGTATTAAAGATGTTACGAGAGAAATGCGTAGCAAGGCTAAAACTGCCAATTTTGGAATTATTTACGGAATTTCTTCTTTTGGTTTGTCTGAAAGATTAACCATAGGCAGGAAAGAGGCTAAGGAGTTAATTGATGGATATTTCAGTTCATATCCGGGTGTAAAAAGTTATATGGATGAGAGTATAAAGGCAGCACGTGAAAAAGGTTATGTTACAACTATGTTTGGCAGGAGAAGATATCTCAGAGATATTCATTCACGCAATCAGGTTGTGAGAGGAAATGCAGAAAGGAATGCCATCAACGCTCCTATTCAGGGTACCGCTGCAGATATAATTAAATTAGCAATGGTAAGGATACATGAAAAAATGAAATCCGGAAATTTCAGGTCGAAAATGATTCTTCAGGTTCATGACGAACTTATTTTCGATACTGTACCGGAAGAACTGGAAAAGCTCAAAGAGATTGTTATTTATGAAATGACAAATGCAGTCAAACTTGATATTCCCCTTAAAGTTGATTGTGGAGTTGGAAAAAACTGGCTCGAAGCTCATTGAAAAAGGTATTAATAATTCATTTTTGTAAAAATGGAAATAAACGTACTTTTCTTTGGGGTCATTGCTGAGATCACAGGAATGCCACGGAAAGTATATTTTGGAATCAGGTCATTCGATGATCTTAAACACAGGCTTGAAGATGATTTTCCTGAGATTGTGCATTATAATTTCAGATATGCTGTAAACAGTGAAATCGTAAGCAATAACTGTGATCTTAAAACCGGGGATGAAGTGGCCTGCCTTCCTCCCTTTGCAGGTGGTTAAAATTCTGATATCCAATAATTAAAATATTATTAGAAATGAGATTGATAGACGGTCCCATAAAACCCGGCCTGATAGCAGAAATGATTGCTGTCGGAAGTGAAAATCCGGATTCAGGTGCTCATTCCCTGTTCATAGGACAGGTCCGAAAAGACCAGTCTGAAGGCAGATTTGTAAAAGCTATCGATTATTCGGCTTATGAAGAAATGGTAATTATGGAAGCCAATAAGATCAATAAAACAATCTTGTCGGAATTTGATGATATAAAAGCTTTTGAAATCATTCATTCCCGCGGGCTGGTTAAAGTAGGCGAAATCTCTCTCCTTGTAATGGTTACGGCAGGTCACAGGAAACAGGCAATCAGTGCTTGTGCTAAAGCAGTTGAACTTATCAAGGAAAAACTGCCTGTCTGGAAAAAAGAATTATTTGAAGATGATTCCGGAAAATGGAGGCAGAATGAATAAACATCATAGAATATCCTGATTATCCATTCTGGATGCCGAACTAAGACCGGATGTTGAAACATTATCATCATGTGTTATAAGTGATGATCCGGCTTTTCCCTGAAGGATTGAATTATATCTTTCCGTGTTATTCAATATATCAATAGCTTTTAAAACCTGAACGTCCGTTTTTACACTCCATTCAATGGATCCTTCCTCATATAAGTACCTGCTTATTATTTCATCCTCAAGCAACTCTTTGATCTCAGTTTTGAATATCTTCAGATCCTGATCAAGAGAGTGATTTAATTCTTTCTCAAGTTCTGTAAAAAGTTCTTTATGCTGGTCGTAATATTTTTCACGTTTTGCCGAGGCGATCAGATCATTAAGCGATTCCTGTGTTACAGTTTGATAGCTGAAATTGCGGCTGACAAGAAAATCCCTGAAATCTGAATAATCTTTGTCAGTCAGCGAAAACTGGTCAATAGTAACCGGTCCTGGATGTGACCAGTAATACCTGGTTGCGAAATCAAAAACAAAATTTCTAAGATAAAGTTCTGTTGCAATCTGGCTTAAAGAATTTGGCACCACTTCCACATCAGGAGTAATCCCTCCTCCATCTCTTACGGTTCTCCCGGTTGAGGTTTTAAATTCTGAAATAAGTGAATCAGGTATAATCCCCACACTTCCATCCTCATTGGGATGAGAAAAATCCCTTGCTTGTATGCATCTGCCGCTTGGTATGTAATACTTTGCAGTCGTAAGTTTCAACTGGGTATTGTAACTCAACGGTCTTGTTATCTGAACAAGTCCTTTTCCAAACGATCTCTGTCCTACAATTATTCCTCTGTCGAGATCTTGAATTGCCCCAGCGACAATTTCTGAGGCTGATGCAGAAGATCTGTTTATGATGACAGCAAGCGGGATCTTTTCATCAACGGCTGCTTTGGTTGTTTTAAATACTTCATCAAACTGTTTTACTTTTCCTTTGGTGGAAACAACCTCTTTACCCGGTCCAACAAAAAGATTCACAATTCCTACTGCTTCATTGAGAAGACCTCCCGGATTGCTTCTTAGATCGAGGATTATTTGACGCGGGTTATGGCTTTTCAGCGCGATAAGAGCATTTTTTACTGTTTCCGAACAATTCTCAGTGAAATTTGTAAACCTTATGTAGCCGGTTTTTGAATCTATCATGCCATAGTAGGGCACAGGCGGAACCAGAATTCTTTCCCTTTTTACCGGAATTTCCAACTCCTTACCGTTTCTTTCTATTGTGAGATTAATAATTGTGCCGGGATTTCCTTTCAGCTTTTCGCTTACTTTTTCCGTAGAAAGACCCTTGAGTGAAACTCCGTCAGCTTTCTTAAGCAGGTCTCCCGGTTTAATACCCGAAATATCTGCCGGAAATCCTTTATAAACCTGTGAAATAACAACATATTCGCCACCTCCTCTGACAAGCGACCCTATACCTCCATATTTGCCAGTGGTCATAAATGTCACTTCATCACCTTCTGATTCAGGATAGTAAACTGTATAAGGA
Source organism: uncultured Rikenellaceae bacterium (assembly GCA_964514725.1). Classification (GTDB taxonomy): domain Bacteria; phylum Bacteroidota; class Bacteroidia; order Bacteroidales; family VadinHA17; genus LD21. Next base: position 137,447 of record CAZEUL010000007.1, on the reverse strand, counting down.
TCAAGTGTTTTAAGCATGTTATCAATTCCTGATTTTATCATCCTGTCAGGATTGATTTCATCAACATAAAATGTGTTCAGCTCCCTGAAGAGAGAGAGAAAAATATCAAGATTCTTGGCTATTCTGAAATCCCTTGATTCCTGTGATGTCAGAAATCCTGCACTTAGCCCAGCCGCAAGAAAAAGAGTAATAATAATTACAAATTTACCGTAACTTATTTTTTTCATTTTATTCAAATCTTAAAGTTAGGAAGGGCAAAATTAACAAGAAATTGATGTAATAATATTGATTTTTAAATAATTAAAATAACTTTAACTTTTATCTTTCATTTGTATTACATTTCTGCAAAGCTTTTCAATAACTTCTGAAACAGAATTATCTGTTGTCTGAAAATCAGGAATGTTTGTTTTCCTGTATATTACAACAAATGCCAGCTGTTTTTTCTCTTTTTCCAGAACGTTATACAGGATCCATTTATTTTTCCTGTATGATTCTCTTATTCTTCTTTTAATGAGATTCCTTAAAACAGCAAGTCTTATGTTTTTTTTCGGAACACTAATAGCTATCTGTGCAGGTGATTCAAACTCCCCGGAATAGAACTTCCAGCTCACTTTAAAAAGTGAAGTCAAGAAAACATTACCGTTTTCGAAAATGTCTGAAATCAATTTCGTTCTGCAAAGTCTTTCACTTTTATGAAATGTTTGTCTCTCTCCGCTCATGAAGGCCGGATTTAACGTATTAAGCTGACATCTGAAGAAATGTCCGGAATGAGCAAAAAGCAATCTTTTGAATTAACGATTGTTCCGGTTATGTTCCTTCAGGAAATCATCAAGAGCCATTGTCATTGAAGGAGCTTTTGGATTAGGGGCATTAATATCGAGCCTAAGTCCTTCCTGAACCACTGCACATGCTGTTGTTGGCCCGAAAGCTGCAATCTTTATATCTCCCTGGACAAAGTCAGGGAAGTTCTCTTTTAATGACTTGATTCCTGAGGGACTGTAAAAAACAATAATGTCGTAATCGAAATCATTGATATTTGAGAAATGACTGCTTATCGTTTTATAAAGGGTTCCGATGGTATACCTGATTCCATTTTTATCCAGCATTTCAGGTATTTCCGCATTATGCGGCTCAGACAGAGGAACAAAAAAATTCGAATCTCTGTGCTTGATTATTACGTCAATTAAATCCTGGAATTTTGCTTTGCCATGGAATATTTTACGCTTTCTGTAAACAATATATTTCTGCAGGTAAAATGCAACATTCTCTGTGATACAGAAATATTTCATGGTATCAGGAACTACTATCCTCAGCTCATTGCAGATTCTGAAAAAATGATCTATACCCGTTTTACTTGTAAAGATAACCGCATTAAAATCCAGAATATTGATTTTCTGCTGACGGAAATCCTTAACAGTAACACCTTCAACAGTAACAAAAGGTTTAAAATCAATTTTCAGATTATATTTTTTAGCCAGATCGAAATATGGTGATTTCGGATTGTTTGGCTCAGGTTGCGAAACCAAAATTTTTCTAATTTTCAACTCTTTACAGATTAAGTTTTACTTTTAAAGTAATACTTCCCGATCTAAACAAGGCCTGTAAAATACCTGATTAAAATCAGAACAGGCAAAATTTCTAGGGCACAAAGGTACAAAATCAAATATAAAATAGAAATATCACGTTTAACAAAAATCAAAAACAGCCTTATGATCCTGAAAACATAAAATGTTAAAAATACAGCAAATCCAGTGATTATGCCTATCTTATCAGGTATTAAAACAGTGTAGGTTATTAAAAGTATCAGGATAAAAAAAGCAACCGAACTGTATCTGTAAGATTGATAAACATTGATTAAATATTCATTAAAGGCATCTGATTCTCCACTAAGATTACCAGTAGCATAGCACAGAAAATGGCGGATGGTAATTGTCAGAACAACGGTTCCCAAAAGAATCAGAGCAAAAATCAGCGGATTCATTCCCGAAGGCTTCATGTTATAATAACTTGCAGCCAGAAATAAAAATAGAGCGATTGTTAAGAATGTTATAAAATTAAGAAGTGTCGACTGCCAGCTGAACAATGAGCCAATATCTCTTGAAGATGGTTCATTGATACCCCTGAAAAGAAAAAACTTTCTCAAATCGGATAAAATATTTTTAAAAGCGGAGCGGACATAAAGAAAAAGCATGGCAGAAAAGAAAATAACAATAATTACAAAGTCGTAATGAATTGTATTCACTTGGATCACCTCTCCCTCTTTCAGATTGCCTAAAAGTTTTTTCTCAGGCACATACGTCCTGTAACCAGCATTTTCTGATTCACTCTGATAGGTTACCCGGCCTGCTGGCTGCCAGTGAATGGATCTGATAAAATTCAGAGAATCGTGGAATGTGATATCAGCTATACTGTTACGATTGCAGGTCGACAATGTATCGTCAACGATTACTTTTTGCAGGGGAATCCTGGTTCTCATTCCGGACATTCCATTCTCCGCCTGTCTGATATGTTCCGGAACTTCATCCATTTTCCTGAAAACCAAATCAGGAAGCAATCCGTCTCTGTCGATACGGATAATAAGTCTTGTACTGACTGTGTCCTGGCTATAGTAGCTTGTATCCATTCACCTTTCTGGGAACAGGCAACAAAAATAATGATTAATAGATGAAAAGAAATAAGACTCGCTAAAAAGGATTATTAGAAATAGTCGTTAATGGTTCCAGCAATATCTGAAAGAATATTGTTTGCAAGTCTGCTTGATCCTATCCTGAAATACTGGTTTGAAAGCCACTCCTTTCCAAGGCATTTATTCACTATATGATAGTACGTTAAAGCATCGGCAGTGACTGATATTCCTCCGGCTGCTTTGAATCCGACCCTGATGCCTGTTTCTTCATAGAAATCAAAAATTGCTCTGCACATTACATATGCTGCCTCTGGAGTTGCTGACACGGGAGTTTTTCCGGTGGATGTTTTGATAAAATCGGCACCTGCATCCATAGCAATCATGGAAGCTTTAAAGATATTCTCATAATCATTAAGAATTCCCGATTCGACAATAACTTTCAGTGTCTTTTCTCCTATTGCTTCCTTGATTTCCCGGATCTCATCAGCAACTATTGCGAAATCATTTCCGATAAAAGCTCCAACAGGCATTACAATATCAATTTCATCAGCTCCGGCATCAACGGCCATTTTACATTCAGCAATCTTTATATTTCTGAAAGTTTGTGAAGAGGGGAAAGCAGCTGCAACTGAAGAGATCTTTACATTTTTTACTGTCAGTTTCTCCTTGACCACAGGAACAAAATTCGGATAGACACATATAGCTGCAACATTAGGGATATTTGAATAACGGCCCGAAAAACTGTTTACCTTTCCCGTAAGGTGTAATATTTGACTTTTATTATCTGTTGTGTTTAAACTTGTAAGATCAATGGAATTGAGGATTTTCATCAAAAGATGTTTATCATAAGCTTCAGAAATCATGGAACTGACATTTTTCAGTCCCTTTTTAATTTCTGTTTCTGAAGGGCATAATTTGATAAGTTTTTGATATAGCTTTGTCATAAAACAAACCTTATTATTAAATCAATTTGGTATAATTAATGAAAAAAAAGAACGGGTTCAATTTAATGCTTTTTGTTTTCATAATTCACCTGACATTAATTTTAAGTTGCACAAAAAGTGATAAAATATCTACATCGGGTGTTCTGATGCAGGTGGATCGGAACTTTTCCGCCCTGTCGGTCAAAAATGGAATGTTCAAAGCCTTTTTGACATATATTGCTGATGAAGGAGTAATACTTCGCGATAACTCTTTCCCATCAAAAGGTAAAGAAACTCTTGCAAGTTATTATGTGGGCAAGGCTGATACTTCATTTGTCCTCAGCTGGGAACCAATTTTTGAGAAACTGGCAGAAAGCGGGGAACTTGGATATACTTATGGAATTTGGACCAACAGGATAAAATCTACAAACCAGGTTTCAAAGGGTACTTATGTGACAGTCTGGCTTAAACAGGATGATGGAACCTGGAAATTTATACTTGATTCAGGCACACAGGGATTAACTGAGATGCCGGAAAAGTGATTTCTGAGAATAAATGCTATCTTCTTGCAAGAGATGCAAAGATCCCGATAATGCAAAGAACTGAAAAAATAACAAATCCCGATCGCATTGCCGACATCAGTCCGGGATAATTCTCCGGGACAATTGTTTTCTGACCTATAAAAAGAGCAAGCAGCATCATGGCAATACCCATGCTAAGCATTTGACCAACCATTCTCATTGTCCCTACAACTCCTGATGCCACTCCAAAATGTTTTTTCTCAACTGACCCCATAATTGAATTAGAGTTGGGAGAAGAAAACAGTCCAAATCCTATTCCCATAATTATCAGGAGTCCTATTATCAGAAACAATGAACTGGTGACATCCACAAAACATAACATTATTAATCCTGCAGCAGTAAGCCCCATACCAAGTGAGGCAATAGTACCGGGATTATATCTGTCGGATAATTTTCCTGCCATTGGTGACAGGAGAGCCATCATTACAGGTTGTGATATCATAATAAATCCGGCGGTGCGGGTGTCAAACCCCTTTATATACTGGAGATAAAGACTTACAAAAAAACCTGTGGCAGAAGTTGCAGAATAATGTATCAGGGCAGCAATTCCGGAAAAAGCAAAAATCCTGTTTTGCAACATAAGGCGGACATCAAAGACCGGATTCTCAGCTCTCTTTTCATAAATGAAAAAAACTGCCGACAGAATTATCCCTGCCGAAAGGAACAGCCACCCATGAAGTTCTGGAAGCTTTGAAAATCCATAAATAATTGAAAACAAGGTAAATGCATAAACCAGAGATCCTGTCTTATCAAATTTCTCACTCTTTGAATCAGCCCATTCGGTCTTGATTTTTAGTTTTATCAAAATCAGCGAAACAATTCCAAATGGCACCAGAAATAGAAAAATACTCCGCCATCCAAAATATTGTGTTAGAAATCCTCCTATTACCGGTCCCGCAGATAAACCCAAATATACTGCAGTAATGTTTATTCCCATTGCCCGGCCTCTTTCGCCCTGGACAAAAACGGAAGAAATGATCGCAAGGCTTGTACCAAATATCATTGCACTTGATATACCCTGAATTACCCTGAAAACCATCAGAAATGCAAGACTTCCTGAAAAAACAATTATGCTGGTTGACACAGTGAATAATAAAATACCGGCCGTAAATACTTTTTTTCGTCCGATTATATCTGCCAGCCTGCCAAATGGAATAAGAAAAATAGCTGATGAGAGAATAAAACTGCTAATTATCCATCCCAGTTCTATTGCAGTAGCATTAAGTTCCTTACCTATTGCCGGTAAAGCCAGGTTCACGGATGAACCAAGAAATGGAGTAAGAAATGCGGCAAAAGCTGTGACAACCATGACCGCTCTTTTTAATGTTTTATCCGAAGTACTTTCAGGATTTGTGTGCATTATTACAGATAGTTGATTAAAAGAGTCACCTTTTATTCTTTTTCTTTTGAATCAATGATAATTGTAACAGGGCCATCGTTAATAAGTTCAACCTGCATCATCGCCCCAAATTCCCCTGTCGCAATTTCATGACCCAAAAGTCCTGAAATCTTCCCGATAAAACTATTATATATCGGGATCGCTATATCAGGATGAGCTGCCTTTATATAAGAAGGCCGGTTCCCTTTTCTGGTCTTTGCATGGAGTGTAAACTGGCTGATGACCATTATGCTTCCATTTACATCCTTGACAGAAAGGTTCATTATTCCATCAGTGTCGTTAAAGATCCTTAGGTTTACAATCTTATTGCATAGCCAATCTATATCAGTTTCATTATCACTATCTTCAATTCCTAATAAAACAAGTAATCCATGTCCTATTTCTGATCTTTTCTGATTGTTAATTGTTACAGAAGCTTTTAATACACGTTGTATTACGGATCTCATTTTTTTCTTTTAAGTGGACAAATATATTTATTATGTTTTATTAATGCCATCAGAATTCTTTCCTGAAACTTCAACCATTTTCCTAAGTTTCACTAAAATCTTATCGAATGGGTTACTTTACAACCTGAACATTAATAAATAGGGTCATAATAAAAATAATCACTTTTAACTTAAAGCATTTCTATGAGTTTGATTTCAGGATATTCAAATATACTATTGGGAAATGTCAGTTAAATCCTAATTATGCTATATTTACGAAGTTATTGTTAAGGGATGGATTTTGTTACAATTGTCGCGGTCGCAATAGGTCTGTCGTTTGATTCATTTGCTGTTTCTCTTTCACTAGGTGTGGTCCAGAATAAAATCCTTTTCAGACAGGCTGTCCCGGTCGCAGCTATCCTAGCAATATTCCAGGCAGGATTGCTTGTTCTCGGTTATTTTCTCGGTTCATTAATAAGCATTGCTGTAAAAGCTGCTGACCACTGGGTGGCACTCATACTGCTTTCCTTTCTGGGAATAAAAATGATTATCGAAGGGTTGAAGCGGAAGAATGAGGAGAATGTAAAAGATTACAGACATCCTCTGACTATTCTGACAATAGCAATAGGGACAAGTATAGATGCTTTTGCAGTAGGAATCAGCTTTGCCTTGCTGGATATCAGGATCTGGTTCTCAGCAGTAATAATAGGCATTGTGACATTTTTCGCATCGATGATTGCGATAAAAATCGGAAAATCTGCAGGAATCAGGCTTGGGAAAAAAGCTGAATTTATCGGAGGAATAATCTTGATAATCATCGGCATAAAGATCTTCATAGAACATATTATGTCTCTTTAGTTCATTTTTATTGCAGCTGATCTTTGAGATGAATTATCAGCATGGAGGAGGTTATTTACCTTAATTTTTTACTGTCCGGTGATAAGAAAAAAAAATATAATTCCTGTTTTGGTTGTCTTTATGGCATTCATTGCAACTGCATTAAGCTTCCTCGACAGGCAGGTTCTGTCAATATCAATAATTAGAATAAAACAGGATTTCCCAATTACAAATGTTGAATATGGTCTGATAAATGCAGGATTCCTTATAAGTTATGCCATTATGTTTACTCTGGGTGGCATACTTATCGACAGGTATGGAAGCCGGATTGGTCTTGCTGTTTCTGTAGGGATATGGTCAGTTGCGTCATTCCTTCATAGTGTGGCCGCCAATTCTTTACATTTTGGGATTTTCCGTTTTTTCCTTGGTCTTGGTGAAGGAGGTGCTTTCCCTGGTGCTGTAAAAGCGGTAATTGAATGGATACCTGAGAGAAGACGTGCCCTTGCCAATGGTATTGCAATCGGAGGAGCAGCTCTGGGCGCAGTCGTGGCACCTCCCCTATGTGTTTATCTGATGGATCTTACAGGATGGAGAGGTGTATTTGTTATAACAGGTATGATCGGTTTTCTTTGGCTGGCAGGATGGCTTTTCCTGCCAAAGCCATCACCCGGAAATCAGACTCACAAGAATGTTGGTTCACAGAATAATACGAGCATCAGAAAAACAACGAATCCGGATTTTACCAGACTCCTGAGAATTAAAGAGGTGTGGGTATTTATTATTATACGGTTCCTTCTTGATCCTATATTTTATTTCTATATGTTTTGGATTCCAAAATACCTGAGTGAATTTCGTAATGTCAACATTTCGGATATTGGGAAAATTGCATGGATCCCATTTCTTGCAATGGGAATATCAAATATGCTTGGGGGATGGTTTTCCGATTTACTCTTTAGAAAAACTTCAAAACTCAGTTTTTCAAGAAAATTTATTATGGGGCTAGCCGCTTTTATGACTTTTTCAGCCATTTTTGTGAAATACGCTCCTACACCCGGCGTAGTAATTGTAATAATGTGTACCGTGTTCTTTGCACATGGACTATGGATCACAAATTATATAACCTCAATAACGGATATTTTCGGTAAATCGTCGGCCTCTACTATAATCGGATTTTCAGGAAGTGCCGGTGCTGTTTCATCTCTTGTCATTAATCCGCTTATCGGACTGATAGTTACTAAATTTTCTTATGATCCTCTCTGGATATATTCAGGATTAATGTATCCGGTTGCCTTTATTATATTTATAACATTTATTCCATTGATAAAGCCTTTTCAGGCAGTGCATAAAGAACAAGAATAAAACATTCATTGAAAAATGGAAACCAGAATTTTTTCATCCGGGCCTTTTGATCCTGCTGTAATAGCTGTTTTTGGAGTTGGTTATGATCGATACTGGGATCAATTTGAAGGATTATTAGCCGAACTGATAGAAAAACATAAGGTCATCCTCGGAAAAATACCTGATAAAAACATAAAGATCGTTGATTTTGGTATTGTGGATAATCCGATGAAGGCTTATGATGTTGTAAGGAAGATCGAATCTTCAAATCCTGATCTGGTCTTCTGTATAATGCTTACTTACGCGACTTCAGGTACATTCGGAATAATCATGCGGACAGTTAAAATCCCCGTAGTGCTCATTGCCCTTCAGCCATTAAGAGCTCTTGATTATTCCCTGGCTTCTACATATATGCAGCTTGCCAATGACGATATATGCGCTTTACCGGAATTCGCCTCAACTGCCGTAAGAATGGGGAAAAAAGTTCCTGAAATGATAATCGGAACACTCCATGAGGATCAGGATGCAGAAAGACAGATTGACGAATATTGCAGAATTGCATGGGTATTGCATGGGTTGAAAAATGCAAATATGGGGCACATAGGGCATCCGATCAATTCAATGCTGGATATGCATACCGACATTACAATGCTCACTTCTGCATTTGGATGCCATATTACAGAGGTGGAGGCGAATGAATTGGTGGATTATTATCACAAGGTAGAAGATGATGAAGTTGAAGTGGGGAAAAGAACAATTTTGGATTTTTTTGATACACCTGATCCGGGATCTGATCCTATCTCGCTTAAGTTAAGAGAAAGCGACCTTACCACCTCCGCAAAAATTTATATTGCACTTAAGCATTTTATAGAAGACAAAGGTTTTCAGGGACTGGCTTATTATTATGACGGGCCGGAAGCGAGTGATGAAAGGCTGGTAATGTCAAATCTTGCAGTTGGTAATTCGATACTTACTTCAAACGGATTTCCTATGTGCGGCGAATCGGATCTAAAAACACTTATAGCGATGTTCATAATGAACAGACTAGGTATTGGTGGAAGCTTTGCCGAGATTCATCCTGCCGACTTCATTGAAGGATTCATACTCGTAGGTCATGATGGTCCGCATAATATTGCAATAGCTTCGGACAAACCTGTTTTAAGAAGTCTTAAAAAGTATCACGGAAAACCTGGTTATGGGGCAGGTGTGGAATTCAAAATAAAAGAGGGCCCGATTACTTTACTGTCAATAAATTCTACCTTCGATGGAAAATTTAAATTCATCATTGCTGAGGGAGAATCAGTCAAAGGACCGATTCCTCCAACCGGTAATACAAATACCCGCGGATTCTTCAAACCAGATATACGTACTTTCCTGCAGCGATGGATAAAAGAGGGTCCAACTCATCATTTTGCCCTTGGTGTAGGGCATCATGCTGCTTCACTGGCAAAGATTGCCAATTTTTTGAATATTGAAGCCAAAATAATCTGTCCATACTAAACCAAAAGGAATCGTTCTATGGTGTGTCAGATAATTATGAAAAGGATTCTTACCATAGTATTCTTGGCAGCCACAAATTATTTTGCTCCACTAAATGGTCAGGTAAAAAACTCTTATGATTTTTTGAAGGAGTGCTTTCAGTATCCTCCTGATAATGCCCGTCCAAAAGTATACTGGTGGTGGCTGAACGGTAGAACAGATCAATCGAGGATCACTGCTGAAATCAAAGCTATGAAAGATGCCGGAATTTCAGGATTTGATATTTTCGAAATAGGTGTTCCGTCAAGTGATTCGACTATAAAACCAGGCCCGCCATTTCTTAGCGATGAATCACTGCAAGCGATAAAACTGGCAATTGATGAAGCAGCAAAAGCCGGGATGGAAGTTGGTCTGAATATGGCCAGCAGCTGGAATGCTGGTGGAGCTTGGATAAAACCTGAACATGCAGCAAAGTCAATTTATTACTCAAAATTGAAGGTTTCCGGAAATGCACCCCGGAACATAAAGCTTCCTTTCCCTGAAATAAAACTGCAAAAAGGTGCAAAAAGACCAGTAATTCAGAGTACCTCTGATATGATCAGGCCTGAATGGTACAGAGATGTTGCCATAATCGCGGTGCCTGCTGATGCTAATAAACAAAAAACAGACACTTCAGAAATACTTGATCTGACTGACTATTTTAACACCGGACAGGAGTTCCTTCAATGGTCTGTTCCGTCCGGTGAATGGAACATTTACCGGTTTGTTTGTTCCAATTCCGGAGAGCAGCTCAAGCTGCCAAGCAAATATTCTGCAGGACCGATTATTGACCATTTTGATTCTACAGCTACAAAGACCCACTTTTTATATGTTTTGGGAAGGCTTAAAACAGTATTGAATGATTTTACCGGAAGTGCACTAAAAAGCCTTTACCTTGCAAGCTATGAAGTCACTGGTAACGTCTGGACTCCCGATCTTCCTAATGAATTTGAAAAACTCAACGGTTATAGGCTTTCCAAGTTTCTTCCATCCTTTTTCGATCCAGAATTGTACAAACCTGAATCTCTTGAAAACTTTCGCAAAGACTTCAGAAAAGTGTTGTCACAGCTCATGATTAAAAATTTTTATGGTAAAGCAAAGCAGATTGCAAACCGGTACGGACTTAAAATAAACTCGGAAGCAGGTGGCCCCGGACTCCCGCTGCATAACGTCCCCGTTGAACCGCTCGAATCTCTTGGTTCGCTCGATCTGCCCAGGGGAGAATTTTGGATCAACCATTCTTTTATTAATGAGAAAGGCATTGATATTCTTAGAGTGGTAAAAGAAGTGTCAGCTGCATCCCATATTTATGGACGTGGGATTGTTGAAGAAGAATCGTTCTCAAGTTTTCAGCACTGGCAGGAGGGCCCGTCAGATATGAAGCCATTCGGTGACAGAGCATTCTGTGAAGGGATGAACCGTGTCGTAATTCATGGATTCAGCCATAATCCTGAGGGCACGGGATTCCCGGGGATCGTTTATCATGCTGGAACTCATTTTAACGATAAACGAATATGGTGGCCCAAAATCAGACCTTTCACCGATTATCTGGCAAGACTAAGCAGTCTTTTCCAGGTTTCGGATTTTTTTGCGGATGTTCTTTATTTCTACGGAGATGATATACCTAATTACACAGGCCCAAAGAACAGCAGATTTTCGGCTGGACCAGGTTATGATTATGAAGTAATAAATACTGATATCTTAAAAAAGCTAACAGTAAGAGACGGCAGGATCGAGCTCCCAGGTGGAACACAATTTTCAATTATGGCTTATGACAAACATAATCTGAGAGATCCTGAACTGAAGCAAAAAATCATTGCACTAAAGAAGCAAGGTGCAATTATTACAGAAACCTCAGCTGCCGCAGCTCTTTCAAAGCTCGGTTTGCCTCCTGATTTTGACTATATTGACAGAGATCTTTATACTCTTGATTACATTCATTACATAAGAGAAGAAACAGACCTTTATTTTTTAAGAAACACAACTGATAAATGGATATCAAGAAATTGTAGTTTCAGGCAACAAGACAAGGTGCCTGAATACTGGGATCCTGTAACCGGTGAGATCTCACCTGTTCAGATTTATGAACAGACCGAAAAACATATCACTCTGCCGGTTACACTTGCCCCATTTGGGTCGTGTGTTATAGTCTTTAAGAAAGCGTTAGAGCCGGCTCACTTTAAAAGAGTCTTCGTCCCGGAAAAATATCCGCCAATGCTTTTTTATACCAGGAGAGGCACATATATTTCAGATGATGGGTTATTCATGCTAACCGATGGAAAAGGAACTACTAAAATAATGAACAATACGAAAGTTCAAAATCTGGGTGGTGCCTGGGAAGTCTCGTTTCAGCAGGAACGGGGTGCACCGGCCAAAACCATTTTTCCTGAACTGATCTCATGGACTAAGTCTGACAATCCTGGAATTAAATATTATTCCGGAACAGTTGTTTATGAAAAGACCTTCCAATATGACCCTGTTCAGAATCCCGAAAAAGAATATACTGTTTTTCTTGATCTGGGAACTTTATCCAAAGTCGGAGAGGTCTGGCTTAATGGAGTATCTATGGGTATTTCGTGGTGCCTGCCATATAGGTTTGATGTAACCGATTTTCTTAAACCGGGCAATAACCTGCTGAGGATTGAAGTTGCAAATACCTGGTCAAATCGTCTAACAGGGGATGCAATAAGGGGTGAAAAATATACAATTACTAATATTAGAACTACAAATATTTATGGTTTAAACAATATTCAGGTTCCATGGTCAGAGGTACCACTGATCCCTTCAGGTCTTACAGGACCGGTAAACCTGATCTTTATCAAACCTTTAGGTATTAGATGACAGATATTTACACCGGCTGTTAATCAAAGGGAATTAAAAATCGTTCCCTGTTCCTGAACACAGCCATCTCCGAATAACCAACATCTCTTAACAGATCATAAGCCTCATCAAAAAACTGGCCCACCCTTGAAGGCATATGTGCATCAGAATTTACACAAACAGGCACTCCTTCATCTCTGAATATTTTCAGGAATCTCCGGTCAGGATAAAAGTCGTTAATGGGTCTGTTTCTTCCATTTGTGTTAATTTCAAATACAACGTCATGTTTTTTAAAAGCTGCTGCTAGCTTCTTATAATGAGGTTCAAGGTCGAATGTAGGTTTGAAACCATAAATCCTTATAAGATCACAATGAGCTATAATATCAAAAAGACCTGATCCGGCTGCAGATTCAACCTGCTCAAAATAAACATTATACAATCTGTCGATATCTCTGCCTTCATAAAACTCCGGACTATTGTCAACAGTGGTGTCACCCAGATAGTGAACCGATCCAATAACGTAATCGAGATCTGTCTTCTTGAGGAATGAATAGATTTCCCCTTCCCTGCCTGCAAAATAATCTATTTCCAGACCTGCCCTTACTTTGATTTCCTTCGACTTTACACAAAGATCCTTAATATGAATTAAATACTTTCTTGCTTCAGAAGCATTCATACTCCAGTCGAGTGAATTCTTGAAAAGAGTGAGATGTTCCGAAAATCCAATTTCCTTTAGACCTGCATTCAAGGCAGGTGCAATATAATCTTCGGGTGCAGAACGACCATCACTGAACCATGAATGCACATGATAATCTGTTTTGTAAATCATTTATTATTAGTCAATTGATAATAATCACTGTTAGACTGTTAAAATTGCCTAATTTACTTAATAAAACCAATTACAGGATAAATTAATAATACGTAAAATAATAACTTTGTGAAAATTCGTCTGTATGGACAAGAAAAATAAACCATGTGATTGCGAGCATTGTGATTTCCGAGATGCAGTTTTTTCCACACTCGATAGCGCAAGCATAAAAGAATTATGCGATTTCAAGGAAGAAAGGTCTTATCATAAAGGTGATCTTATAAACCACGAAGGAGAAAAAATAACGGATTTTAAATATCTCAAAACAGGACTTGTCAAATTATTCAGGCGTTCATTGAACGGAGAGGAACAGATCATTACAATAACCCGGCCCTTTGAGTTTGTAAGTAACATGAGTATTTTCTCTGAAGAAAAATATAAATACTCTGTTGCAGCACTGGAAGATTCAGTCGTTTGCTGCGTAAAGCTTGATTTTATTAAAAGTCTTTTCCTTAAAAACGGACATTTTGCAATCAGCCTTCTTACTAAAATCTCAATGATCAATGATAAGATCATAACACAAACTCTAGATATCAGGCAAAAGAATCTTGCAGGAAGAGTTGCATTCGTTCTGCTTTATTTCATGCGTGATATTTATAAATCTAGGATTTTTGATGTCCCCGTATCCAGAAAGGAGATAGCTGATTATATTGGCATGAGTACTGCAAATGTTATCAGAACTATGTCAGATTTTAAAAGAGATGGCATAATCAAAATTTTTGGCAAAACAGTTGAGGTTATTGATGTCGAAAAACTTGAAATCATTTCGAAAAGGGGATGAATTTTGCAAAAAGCCTGATCATTTTATCCATTTAATTATGGGGCTGCATATATTCCAGAAATTTCTGAGATACAACTTGATTCATTTTGGGTAATTTCAAAGTAATATTTGATAAATTAAACCCTGAAGGATATTATTCTGCCAGGTCTGGCAATGCTTATCCAAAACGGAAAATATTAACTTCAGATTTAAGACTTTCCTATTTTTCTAATTTGAATAAAATGAAACAAAGATACCTGATTATACCGTTCATCCTTTTAACTGTAATACTAAACGGGCAGCAGCCAGATCCTGACAAGAAAGGTAAAAAAACCCCGGCAAATGAATATTATACACTTTCAGGATTCAGACATGGAGTCAGTTTTTTCCCTTTGGTAAAATTCCCCGAGGTTCAGTATGAACCTGGAGACTCTCTTTCCTTTAACAGTTATCATTCAAGAAATGTGATTTACTTCTGGATAAATAAATGGGCAAAAGATTTTCCTTCTATTGTTGATTTATATGAAGTTGCAAAAAGTTATGAAGGTAAACCTATTTTACAGATGACTTTGACAAACAGAAAAAAGGGTAAAGACACTGATAAGCCTGCAGCCTTCTTTGAAGGAGGAAGGCATAGTGGAGAGGTTACCGGATCGGAATGTGTCATGTGGCTTGCCCGGTACCTGTTAATAAACTATGGAAAAAATCCCGAAATCACAAATCTCCTTGATAAAAACACAATATACCTGAGGCCTATTAATAATCCTGATGGTCATGACCTTTATATGCATACAGCACAGTTCAACAGAAGCACAACAAGACCTGAAGACAATGACAATGATGGTCTGCTTGACGAGGATCCCCCTGATGACCTTGATGGTGACGGACACATTCTAACTATGAGGTGGAAAGATGAAAAAAAAGGTAATATGGTTGTTGATACAACAGATCCAACAGGCAGGCTCTTAAAAAAAGTTCCGGAGGGCAGAGGTGTTTATTTAACAGCATCAGAGGGAATTGATAATGACGGAGACAGCAGGATCAATGAAGATGGAATTGGTGGCCTTGATCTTCACAGGAACTATCCTGAAAATTGGAGACCGATGAAAGAGGAAACAAACCGGGGTTTTACACAGAGTGGTGCGGGCGAATATCCCCTAAGTGAATCGGAAACCAGGTCAGTTGTAGATTTTTTACTGAAACACCCTAATATTTCAATTGTTAATTCCATGGACACAAGTGTTCCGATGCATTTAAGACCACCATCAACCTCGCCATCTGAGGAAAGAATGTACAAAGAGGATCTGGACTGGTACAGAAAATTCGATAAAATAGGACAAAGTATCACCGGATATAAGAAGTCGGGTGATGTTTATAACGATTACGGGGATGGGAATCCTCTTTTTGGTCATGGTCCTGATTTCGGTTACTGGTATTATGGGGCTATCTGGTATGGGGATGAGATTTGGAACGGAGCCAGATTCATGGATTATAACAATGACGGCGATACCAGTCAAATAGATATATTAAGATGGGATGACGTGGAGAATGATAGTGCAGGATTCTTTAAATGGAAACCAGTGAAACATCCTGTTTATGGTGATGTCGAATTAGGTGGTTTTGATTATAAATTCCTTATCCAGAATCCTCCTGCAAAATATCTTGAGGAATGGATTAAAAAAGAAGCATTATTCAATCTGGAAATGGTGAAGTACCTTCCTGATATGTCATGGGATAAAATAGAAGTGAAAAAAATCAGATCATATAAAACTGATTCAACTGATTTTCAACTGAAGATCAGTGTCAGGAATTCCGGAAGGCTTCCTACAGCCCTTAAACAGGCTCAGCTTGTGAAAATAGTAAGGAATGACAGAATAGAGCTTGAATTTGATACAACAGGTATAAAAGACAGCAAATCTGGATTCCGGGTTATTGAAGATAAGAAAAATAATAAAGAAAAAAAGAAAAAGGATTCAGACGTGGGAAGCGGAGAACAGGTTCGAACCAACATTTCTTCAAAGAATATACCTTTTACCCAGGGAAATTCTGTGACTGAAGCGGTATTTGTTATCAGGCTTTTAAACCGGCAATCGTTAAAAGGGAAAGCAACTTTTTATTCAACCCGCGGAGGCGTTCTCAGAGAACAGGAATTTCTATTAAGATGATTTATAAAACTTTAAAATTATAAATATGTAACATAAGGTTGCTTACAGTACCCCAGTTCTATAATATCACTTTTTCAGGTTCTTCACTATTTTTTTTGGGAAAAAACTTTTTTGGAAAAACCTTAAAATGCTTTACTTTAGTGTCCTTAAAAATTTCCAAAATGGTTTCAAATAAAAAGCAGAAGATCATGGCAAACATCAAAACTACAAAGGGAGTAATTGCTATTCTTACAGGAGGCGGTGATGTGCCCGGGTTGAATCCTGCAATAAGGGCAGTGACAATTAGGGCAAACAGGGAAGGTTATAAGGTTATTGGGCTTCGCAGGGGATGGGCTGGTATAACTGAAATTATCAGGGATCAAAAGGCTGACAACAGTAATTGTTTCCAGGTTCTTACAGATGATATCGTTAACAAAGCCGGCCGGACAGGTGGTACTTTTCTTCATACCTCAAGGACAAGACCAAGTCATATGGCAAAGGGAAGTGTTCCTGAGCACCTTAAGGATACTTATAATGCAGATATGAATGATCTGACACCGGAAGTAATTAAAAACCTTGAGTGGCTTGGCGTTGACTATCTGATCCCGATCGGAGGTGACGATACATTGAGCTATGGAGTCCATCTTTATAAAAAAGGTGTTAAGGTTGTTGCGATTCCTAAAACTATGGACAATGATGTACCAGGAACGGATTATTGCATCGGGTTCAGTACATGTGTGACAAGAACAATCCAGATGACAAACAGCCTGAGAACATCTGCAGGCTCCCATGAGAGATTTCTTGTGCTTGAAGTTTTCGGAAGATATGCAGGATTTACGGCAATGCTTCCTACTATGGCAGGAGCTGCCAACAGATGTGTTATTCCCGAATATGAATTTGATATTGAGCTGCTCACAAAACTTCTTGTGGAAGACAGGAACCATAACCCAAGTAAATATTCGGTTGTCCTTGTTTCAGAGGGTGCAATGTTCAAAGGTGGTGAAATGGTGTTCTCAGGTCTTGAAAGGGATGCTTATGGACATGCAAAGCTGGGAGGCATTGGAGATCTTGTTTCAGAAAAGCTGAAGGAATTATCTCCTAAGTATAATAACGGGAAAGCTATTAATATAATTAACCAGAAGCTGGGATATATGGTACGCGGAGGTGACCCCGATGCTCTTGATTCAATCGTACCCATGGCTTATGGTAATCTGGCCCTCGACCTTATACTTAAAGGTTTGCATGGCAGAATAGTCGTTCTTAAAAACGGCAGATATGATAATGTCCCAATAGATGTAGTAACATCATCAAAGAAAGTGGTAAAAGTTTCAGAACACTATAATACTGAAAGACTGAGACCATATTATCACAGTTTCGAAATGAAACCATTCCTTTTAATGGCATCAGATAATTAATCGTATTTAGATACTCTATAATAACGAAACTGTATAAAATGTGTTTTTGATTCCTTTTTTATCCTTAGAGACCTTTGTGCTTGCCTTTGTGCTTCAATGATTTATGTTTAACCACCAGAGCACTCAAAGTCCCCGATAGCTATCGGGAGCACAAAGGTACCCGAAGGACTTTTAAGACAGTTTCTTTTTTAATTAATTGTCACTTTCTTTTACCCCTCTGATAGAAATTGAAGAAAATTTTTTCTCAGAGGTATATAAAAAGTCGGAATACAAGCCGGTCTATTATTTCTGGCACACGATCCGGTTAAACCAGCCAATTAAACCCAGGAAGAAATCCCAGTTTTAAAAAAATTAAGACGAAGTCTCTCGATGAAATGAGATATTAAAGAGTAATTCAAAAAAATCCGTCTTAATTTATCCTATTTTACAGCCACTTAACGTCCGGCTTACTTAAACAACATGAGAAAAGGCAAGAGTCCGCTTCAGATATAGGACCTTAGCTTTCCTCTTACAGTTTAAGCGGAGGATTGGGAGGGGTCATGTAAGCTTTATATCTTTAGGGACCCCCTCATCAATTAAATTTCTATCTTTGTCCCAAATCCGGTTTTTTGGAAACAGGTGTAGTTATTAAGTCAGTTGGAAGCCGTTATAAGGTGCTTGTCAGTAATGACAGGACAATAGACTGCACACTCAGGGGAAAACTTCGCGTAAAAGAATTGAAAGTCACTAACCCGGTTGCTGTAGGTGATAATGTTGAAATAGAATTCACAGAACATCCCGGAACAGGTATTATCACAGGACTTCTTGACAGGAAGAATTATATTCTAAGGAAATCCTCAAACCTTTCCAGGCAATCCCAGATCATTGCGGCCAACATCGATCAGGTCATTTTAATGGCAACAATAATTTATCCTCAGACTCAGCTTGAATTTATTGACAGGTTTCTGATTACTGCTGAGGCATACAGGATACCTGTTATTATAGTCTTTAACAAAACGGATCTTTATGATGAGGCAGAAACAAAAAGAATGGAATATCTTGCAAGAGTATACTCTGAAGTTGGATATACCTGTCAAAGACTTTCTTTAAAAGTCGATTCGGGGCTGGGTGAACTTATAGAATTAATGAAGAATAAAATAAACCTTATATCCGGTAATTCAGGTGTTGGAAAAACAACTTTACTTAATAAAATTGACCCGTCACTGAAACTTCGTACTGAAGAAATATCAAATTTTCACAAACAGGGTAAGCATATTACAACTTTCCCGGAAATGTACCGTTTACCATCTGGCGGATTTGCAATCGATACTCCTGGTTTAAGGGGTTTTGGATTGGCTGATATGGAAAAGAATGAAATTTATCATTTTTTCCCAGAGATATTCCGGAAATCAAAACACTGCAGGTACTATAACTGCCTCCACCTAGATGAACCAGGGTGTGCAGTCAGACAGGCGGTGGATAATGGTGAAATTGATTTTCTGAGATACAAAAGCTATCTGAGCATCCTTGGTGATGAAAATCCCAAATACCGCTGAAAGAATTGCAGACAATATTATTTTCTGTCTCCGCCGGCTGTCATACAGTAAAGGGAAATGAAAAGAATAATTATTGTTGTAATTGCATCATTGTCAATAATCATTGTTGCCATATTAATACTGGCAAGGGGATTATACAATAAGCAACTGACTCATATTTCAAATTTGCTTGACAGACAGGTTAAAATTGTTGGAACATCTGTCGATAATACAAATAATGAATTTGTGAGTGACCTTAACCAAATTGTATTTTCAGAAGACAATTCACAGTTTTTCAGCCTTCCTGAACAAAAGTCAAAAACCGAAGAAAAGATAAAAATCTTCTACTCCAAGTATGAAAGCCTTATCACCGGAATTAAATACTTTGATAATAACCGAAATGAGTTCACAATTAAAAAAGATGAAACAGGAACCAGCTGGCTGGTTCAGAATTTTGTTCTTCATGCACAGGAGGAAATTCTTTTAAGGGATATGCTTATTCTCGGAGCCCGTGGTTATGAGTATTACCTTCCAGTACTGAAAGATGATCGCCCCGTTGGTAACTTTGTTGTCTCAATTGATTTTAAAAAGTATTTCAATGATCTTTTTTCAGGCTTTAAAACCAGCGATTATCAATGGCAATGGGTTTTAAGCGATTCGGGGATAGTAATATTTGATAATTACGAAGGTAAAAAAGGATATTCCCAGATAGAAAGAATCACCCGCCAGCTTGAAAAAGGAGCTTCAGATAATATAGTTCACACTGTGAATATAAATGGAAAGACTGAAAAAATAATTTCATCTTTTTATTCCACACAACTCTTTCAAAGAAATATCTGTCTTATTTTCTCTGCTCCGACTGAAATTTATGAGAGTTACATTTTGAGAAGTGTTATTGTTTTGATCTTCCTGATTATTATACTGGCAACGATAATAATTTGGTTCTTATTAAAGTATCATAAGTCTCTCATGTCAGAGATTGGCAGGTTAAGGATATCTGAAGAAATGCTTTTCAGGATGATTGATACCATGCCGGCCGGTGTTATAATTTATAACCAGAACAGAGAAATCCTGAGGGCAAACAAAGCTGCTGCAAATCAGTTTTCTTACAATGATGAATCTGAAATGAAAGGCCGGCTTTATCCTTTAAATACCGCCGTTGACGAAAACAACTACTTTTCCAAAAACCTGGGTGATAATTTCAGCCCTGATCAGTTCGTAATTATTAAGAAAGAAATCGGGGAAATGATACTTTTCAGGCACAGTCTGCCGGTTATGTTTCAGGGTACAGATGCAAAAATGGACATTCTGACAGATGTAACAATACTTGAATCTGCACGAAATCAGGCTGCGAAGGCCAGTTCAGCAAAATCTGAATTTCTTGCAAGAATGAGTTATGAGGTAAGAACTCCCCTGAATGGCATAATTGGGATGTCAGATATCCTTATGAAACATGATCTTAAAAGTGAAGACAGAGATATCGTAATACTTTTAAGACAATCGGCGGAAGTGCTGTTGAACATTGTTAATGATATACTTGATTTCTCAAAAATTGAATCAGGGAAAATGATTCTTGATGAAATCCCGTTCAGCCTTCGTGAGGAGGTAGTCTATTGTTATGATCTTGCACGAACTAAAATCGATGAAAATCTGGTAAAACTGACATGTACTGTGGATGAGGATGTCACTGACAAATTAATTGGAGATCCTTTTCGTATAAGGCAGATCCTTTCGAACCTTTTTAACAATTCAATTGAGAATACGGTAAGGGGTCAGATAGTTTTAAGATGCAGTCTGGTTGGGAAAAACAATGGCTGTATAAAACTGGGGTTTGAACTTAAGGATACCGGGAAAAGTTTTGATAATGCCACTTTGAAAAAAATATTCGGAGATTATATAAATATTGACTCCAAAGTTCATCAGGATGATGATGGATCAGGATTCGGAACTATTCTTGCAAGGCAGCTTGTAGAATTGATGGAAGGAGAATTAACGGCAGAATGTCCTTCCGGCCTTGATGGGGACAAAGGCACAAAAGTAAGCTTTACGATCTCACTCCATTCAAATGAAACAACTTTAAAAAACCTACACTTTGAAGATGTAAAAAGTTTCGGCGATATAAGGACCCTTGTAATTATTGGAAGTCAGTCGAAAGATGAGGAGAATCTGAATTCTCTCCATAAACTTGGCCTTTCAGTTACAGTCACCACATATCAGAAATCAACAATTAGTCAGTTGAAAGCAAACCTTAACTTCCCCGAAAAAAGATACCACATGATTGTAATCCTTGATGATAATGAATTCGATGGCTTTACGGCTGCAAGGGATATTTGGGAAAACGATCTTTCTTCCCAATTCTTTATAATGATTATATCATCACACGATTCAAAGGGAAACCTGTTAAAAAGCATACGATTGGGTATAGATCATTATATTGTTAAACCGTATGAGATAAAGGAACTTTATGATACTATTAAATCAACATTTCCTGAAATTGATAAAGCTGTTATAAAAAGAGAAAATGAACCGGCCGGTAATAATATCAGAGTACTTGTTGTTGAGGACAATAAAATGAACCAGAAAGTTCTTGGCACAATGCTTAAAAGCCTCGGTTATTCTTTCGACTTCGCTGATGACGGTTTTGCAGGACTGATACAGGCAAAAACAAGAAGATATGATGTTATTTTCATGGACCTATTAATGCCCGGAATGAATGGTTTCGAGTCGGCACAGAAGATGCTTGAATATGACAGTTCTTTGATGATTGTCGCATTTACGGCTGATAATATGCCTGACTCCAAACGAAAAGCAGAAATGGCAGGAATAAAGGAATTCTTACCAAAACCAGTCAGAATAGATGATCTTAAAAAGTTTTTCAAGAAACACTTCTTTAAAAACTGATTTTATAAATTCAGCCCGGATTATTTGATTTGATGGTATTTATTCAAAATATTTTTTAACAGAATGGTTTTTCAGACAAAGAAGAAAACAGAAATTGCAAAGTTCCTCGAACTGTCTGAAAAAATACCAGTTATCGATGTAAGATCCCCTGCCGAGTTTAGATCGGGGCATATTCCAAATGCTTTCAATATTCCTTTGTTTGATGACAGGGAAAGAGAAATTATTGGAACCGTTTACAAGAAACAGGGCAGAAATGAAGCAATCATTGAAGGTCTAAAGCTTTCCGGTCCGTCAATGTATATAAAGCTGGAGAGAGCGCTTGATATTGCAACTGAAAAAAAATTACTTGTCCATTGCTGGAGAGGGGGTTTACGGTCAGAAGCAATGGCATGGCTTTTTTCATTGGGAGGTATTGATTCTGAAATCCTTGAAGGAGGATATAAGGCATACAGACGTTTTATTCTCTCCAGTTTCACAGAGAATAAAAAGATGGTTATCCTGGGGGGTCTTACAGGCAGCGGGAAGACGGAGATCCTTAGTTATCTCCGCCAAAGCGGACAACAGGTTATTGATCTTGAAAGACTTGCTAACCACAAAGGTTCCGCATTCGGGTCTCTCGGCCAGAAGCCCCAACCTTCATCAGAACACTTTGCCAACTTGCTGTACGAGGAATGGAAGAAAGTGGATAGAAATAAATCCCTTTGGCTTGAAGATGAAAGTAAAAATATAGGAACTGTTTTTATGCCTGGCGAATTTTATCAGAATATGCAGAATCAGCCTTTAATTGTTCTTATGATGGATTTGAAAACCAGAATTCCCAGGCTCCTTGAGGAGTATTCCAGCTATCCGAAAAATGATCTTGTTTCAGCAGTTAGGCGAATCTCAAAAAGGCTTGGCGGAGATAATGCAAAAGCAGCTATCGATTCAATAGAGAAGGGTGATTTTATAAAAGCCATAGAAATAACTCTCAGGTATTATGATAAAGCATATATGTATGGTCTTAAAAAGAAAGAAGGGATCAATGTGATTTATGTTGAGACCGATACTGACAATATTGAATCAAATGCCGGCAGGGTCCTCGAAGCTGCAAGAACTATACCTGGCATTAATCTATGACCGTTCCTTTAAGATCATCCAAATCAATCCATTTGTAAACCTTGTCAGATCTCCTGAGGTAATCTTCAATTTTTACTGAACAATATTCCCCTTTGAGCGCCTTGGCAGTTTCTTTGAGATCGACTCGGATTTCTCCCACTGTATATTCAATAACACCGGTTGTAGGCCCTGTAATAAGTATTATATCTCCTTTTTCAAGATTACCATTTTCAAGTTTTATTTCTGCAACATTTAATTTGGTGAAATAGTTGGTGATCCTGCCTATGTATATTTTTTTTCTTGCGGCCCTGGAACCATAGCTGTTATTCCATTCACCCAGCTTTTGTCCAAGGTAGTACCCGTCCCAGAAACCACGATTAAAAACAGAACTCAACCTTTTCATCCAAAGGTCAATTTTATCTTTGTTATATGTTCCGTTCAACACCGATAAAACTGCTTCATTGTAACAGGAAACAACAGTTTTTACATACTCAGGAGACCTTGCCCTGCCTTCAATTTTAAAGACTCTTACGCCCGCATTGATCAGCTTGTCGGTAAAACCTATTGTGCAAAGGTCTTTTGGAGACATAATATATTCATTGTCGATTTCAAGCTGATATCCAGTCTCTTTTTCGGTTACAATATATGCCTTTCGGCAGGTCTGATAACAACTGCCCCGGTTTGCCGATTTATTATTCTCATGTAAACTCAGGTAACATTTACCGGATGTTGCCATGCATAATGCACCGTGAATGAACATCTCGATTTTCATGAGCTCCCCGTTTGGGCCCCTGATATTCTGTTCATTTATTTTATCATAAATGTATCTGACCTGGTCAAGGTTCAGCTCCCTTGCCAGAACTGCGACATCAGCCCATCTTGAATAGAATTTCAATGCCTCAATGTTTGTAATATTAAGCTGAGTCGAAAGGTGTACCTCTATTCCTGATTTAAATGCATACTCTATGACGGCCAGGTCAGACGCTATAATAGCTGAAATGCCGTTTTCAACAGCAGAATCGATTATACGGCGCATCTGGTCCATTTCGTGATCGAATACCACCACATTGACAGTCAGATAGCTTTTCCTGTTGTTTCCCCTGCAGACTGATACGATGTTCCTTAGGTCATCGAGCGAGAAATTGATTGATGAAGCAGCTCTCATATTCAGCTGCTCAACACCGAAATAGACAGAATCTGCCCCTCCCTGAATTGCAGCCATCAGTGATTCATACGAACCCGCAGGGGCCATTATTTCAATTTCCTTACGATCCATTTGAAGATTAATAACAGATTTCAGAGGAATTCTATTCCCTGCTCTTTTTCATCATGATTCTTATGCATGAACCTTTGCCGATTTCGGAGCTTTTAACAAAGATCCTTCCATGATGGTATTCATCAATGATCCTTTTAGAAAGTGAGAGACCAAGACCCCAACCTCTTTTTTTGGTTGTATATCCCGGATTAAATATCTTTTTATATGCAGATTTTGGAATACCCTTTCCGGTGTCTGAAATATCAATTATTGCATATTTATCCGCTTCAGAAACCCTTATAGTTACCTCTCCGCTTCCTTCTATGGCATCAACTGCGTTTTTGCACACATTTTCAATAACCCATTCGAACAATGCTGGATTGACCGGAACCAGTATTTCATCGTCAGGAGAAAATGTAAGCACAAACAAAACTTTATTTGATGATCTGGATTTGAGATAGTCAACGGAATTCTGGACAAGGCTTATAATGTTTTCCTCCGATAATTCCGGTTTTGATCCTATTTTTGAAAACCGTTCAGTTACTTTTTCCAGCCTTTTAACATCCATTGCAAGTTCTTTTGTTACCGGAATTTCAGGATAGTTGTTCTGAAGGATCTCAACCCAGCCAGAAAGTGATGTTGTTGGTGTCCCCAGCTGGTGGGCGGTCTCTTTTGACATACCCACAAATTCCCTGTTCTGTTCAGCTTTTCTGGATGAACTAAGAGCCTGGTAAGAAACAAGAATAAACATAATTATAAGGCCAAGCTGAACATAAGGATAGTAAATCAACTGCGTCAGAATAATACTGTCTTTGTAATATATTTTGTTGATAAAACCACTGCCGAGATCGACTATTATTGGGTCATTTTCGGATTTCATTTTTTCGAGACTTGTTCCCTTCGGACCTGATTTATTGTTCCTCCCCGACTCAATATTCCTTAATGCAATTATATTATCGTGGCCGTCAGTAAGGATAACTGGCACAGTGCTGTTGTTTTCGATTATCGACAGAAGAAAATCGAGATTCTGTGTAGAATCTGCAGAATTAATAAGACGGGTGGCCTGAGCCCACATTTCAACTTTTTTCCTTTCTTCCTCTTTTAGGCTTTTTACCAGCGACTGGGTATAAATAAGCGATCCAACTCCTAAAAGAATTGCAAAAAGAAAAAGGAAAACTTTCCACCTGCTTCTGTTTCTTAAAATATTCAAAGCCGAAATATTATTATGTAAATTAACACTATTTCTTTCTAAAAATCTTCCTGATGCCTCCTTCTTTTTTCTCTGCTGATGTTTCAGGGGTGCTATTCCCTGTTTCATATCCTTCCCAAGAGATCCGGAACCTGGGTTTTCCTGCACGCTCAATGGTTACCGTTTTGCTTTGAGATGATAAAGAGCCGTAATCCTCATTCAATATATTCTTCAGGTTACGTCTTTCATTCATTATATCATTCTTTATTTTGTTACTGACAGCTTTAATATCATATGAAACATCAACCATTTCTCCTTTACCTTCAAGTTTAAGGAAGATTTTTGTTCTTCCCAAACCATCATCTTCCACATCTCCGAATTCAGATGATAAAGCCCTTTTTCTTCGTGCTTTCTTACTCAGGATTTCTGAAAGAAGCATTTGAACATGATACTGATAATCATTATCAAAGCTATGTTTCCCGTTAACTGAAAGATCAACAGCCGAAGATTTGATTTCCATCATCGGAACATAAAAATAATTGTTCCGGATAAAAAAGTCATTATCAAGCTTGTCGAATTTAATGTTTTCAAGCTCCGATAGTTCAATAAATTTGGATAATGCTTTAACAGGATCGAAATTGATCAAAGCTCCGTTGGACAGACTGTATTTCCCTTCGGCTGTAAGTGATTTCATTACCGGATTAAGCATGGAATCGGCAGGTAGCATAAGGGTTATTGTACCTGAAAGGGTACCGGCTATATTTTCAGCTTTGAGAAAATTCTGTCCGAAATTATTAAATGAGTAAAAAGCTTTGTTTACATCAACATCATTTACAGTAAAGCTTCCTCTTCCGATAAATGATTTATTCCTGTTCTGAACAATCAGCCCATTGCCGGAAACAACACCATCCTGCGAATTAAACCTTATAGACTTGAAATTCACTATCCAAGGCTTAAAGCTAAGCTCCCCCCTGATATGTTGGGCGTCGAATTTCTTATATTCCAATGTATCAACTGAGAAAGATAGATCAATAGTGATATCACCTGGAAAAGCAAGAGGAGCTTTGCTTCTTACAGGTTTCTTTTCTTCATCATAATCCCTCATAAAAAATTGTGGCCTGAGAGATGGTGAGTAGACTTCAGATTTTCCTGTAAGCATCACCGGTTTGCCGCTAAGCCATTCCGGGAAATTCTGAAGGTCAAAACTCACCCTGAAGTTCTGATTATTAAAAACCAAATCAAATCGATCGGTTGATGTTGATTTTGAAATCAGAATTTTCCCGTTTGCATTTTTTAAATCCAAATTTTTATCAGGAATTTCTATTCCAAAAGATTTAAACACAAATTCTGAACTTGAATTCAATTCTGTCAGATCTGAAAAAATGTAATGATCCTTTTTCGCCAGAGTTCCTGAAAGATTTATATCAAAGCCTATAGATCCACTTGTCATTCCAAGGTATTTCAAATCAAGAAATTCCTTAAACTCTGATGGGACAAATTCTCCGCTGAAATAAAGTTCAGCATTGGGTCTGGAAAAATCCAAAGCTGTAAATGATCCTTTAAAGCTGGAATTTCCAATTCTTGCAGTAAAATTACTGATCTTTAATACACCCGATTCCGGTCTGTTCTTCGAGCCATTTGTAATTGAAGCATCAAACGCAAGCCTGCTTATATTGACCGTAGATAATGTTTTCTTCAAACCTCCATCCTTAAGAGTTAAACTTATTTCATAATGAGGATCTTCATAACGGGTTGATTTTCCCTTTATAAAACAATCAAAATCCAAAATTCCAGATGGCTGTAATTCTGAAGCAATATTGTCAGGTTTAACCGGCAAAAAATGAAAAACGTTTGAGATTTCTACATCCTTACCCGATATATCGAGATCTAAATAATTATCTGATGCAATAAAGCCTTTGAGGATTATATCCCGTTTATCAATTCTCAAAGTGCTTTTTCTGAAAAAAATACCTTTAGCGTTTTTGTTAAGTCCGACTTCAAGATTTGCTTTCACTCTCTGACTGAAGGATGTTTTTCCAAGCTTGAAAAGGGTCAAAACAAGCTCCGAATTACCGTTAAAATCTATATCATTACCCCTAATTCTGCTCTTAACCCGGCCATTGTCGAATTCTCCTGAAATTATCAGATCAGCTCTAAGGTCATTATAAACAAATTTCAGATTTGAAAGATTGACCCTGTTTAGATTCATCTTTACTGTCCTGTCTGTTTCACCTGTATTGCCATGTCGTGAAAAACTGTAATTGTAACGACCGCCAGTGTCTGTATAAAGATTTAATTTACCTGATTTTACATTTATTCTTTTAAAAGTGTACACATTTCTTAAAAGATCGGCCATTTTAAAATCGATAGATGCTGATCTTGCTGTTAAAAGCGTATCAGTATTTATTCCTTTGAAACCGGCTTTATTAAAATCAGGTGAAGAGTAAACAACAATATTCCTTAGTTCAAAGGATGCTTTGGGGAATTTCTTAATTAGTGAAAGATGGTATGACCCTGTTTCAATTCTGGTTGCAAGATTCCTGTTAAGCGATTTAAGAATAATACCTGCAACTTTGTCCTGTACAGTTAGTGAAATTAAAAAAAGAACAAGAACTGCTGATAAAATTACAATTCCCCCTGCCCTTATAATTTTGACTGAAACTTTCATCCACTAAATAACTAATCTTATCCAGCCTGTTTTTACTAACGGAAGACAAAGTTAATTATTTGGCCTTAAATATTTTTATTGGAGGAGAAACGAGAAATCATCACTTTCTCCCATTTCAATGGGGGTAATATTTTTTCTGAATATTCTTGCTTTCCTGGGTCCAATAAGTTTTATATTCTTATTTTCAACCAGAAACAGTGTTCCCTCCCTCAGGCCAACGACCCATAAGCGTGGATTAACTTCAATAAATTCTTCTATTCTCTGTTCTCTTGTTTCTCCTGCGTGGCCTTCAGGATTGGCATCAAGGTAATGTGGGTTAATTTGAAAAGGTACAAGATTAAAGGATTTGAATGATAATGGTTGCGTTATCGGCATATCGTTGGTTGTTCTTATTGTTGGACAGGCCACGTTTGAACCGGCACTCCATCCTATATAAGGTGTTCCCGACAGCACCATCCTTCTGACGGGTTCTATCAGTTTGTTTTCACGTAACTTCTTAAGGAGCATCCAGGTATTACCTCCTCCTACAACTATCGCCGGAGAACTCGTTACAGCCTTTACAGGATCTGAAAAATGATGAATTGAAATTATATCATGCCCTATCTCCCTGAAACGTTCCTGAACCTTTTTTTCATAATCGTCGTAAGAGAAAGTTACTGCAGCATATGGTATAAAAACCGCCTTAATATGTTGGTGACCAAGAAATTCCCTGATTATTTTTTTTGGATAATCAAGATAGGATTCCCCTGGATTTGTTGAATTGCTTATCAGTAAAAGTTTCATAAAGGATATTTCTTGATTTGCATTTTTTAATTGCGAATTATTAAGTTCCAGTAGAAGAAATCTTTAATAATTATCCTGCAGTTTTGTGATTTTAAGATTTTCCGGATTAAGTGCAAGACTCAGAATATTGAACTGACAATAGAGGATATTAAAAACAAGTATTTTTCCAGAAAGGATATTTCCTGTACCTGTAATTATTTTTATCACTTCATTTGCCATCAGTATGCCGGTAATACCAGGAAGCACACCGAGCAATCCGGTTTCCGAAGGCAAGGGATTTCTGGATCCTGAAAATTGAGTCTGATTATAGCACCTGTATGTCGGCCCACCCATATAATTAAAAACTGATACCTGTCCTTCAAACTTATATATTGCACCATGTACCATTGGCTTATTAAGAATGACGCATGAATCATTTATCAAATATCTGGAGCTGTAATTGTCTGTCGAATCAACAATTATGTCATAGTCTTGAAGTATATTCAGGGAATTTGATCTGTCGATCTTCAGATTGATCACGTCTGTTTCTATAAGGCAGTTAAGTTGTTTAATCTTTTTCTCGGCTATTACAGATTTGAGTTTCCCAAGATCATCTGAACCGTACAGCACCTGTCGTTGTAGATTAGTTTCATCGACTAAGTCAAATTCAGCAATACCTAATTTGCCTACACCTGCTGCGGCGAGGTACTGAAGGACAGGGCATCCAAGTCCTCCAGCTCCGATTACCAGGACTTTTGCGTTTTTAAGTCTCTCCTGTCCGGGCTGTCCAAGTTCCGGAAGCATTATTTGTCTGGCATAACGCCTGATCTCCCGGGGTGATAAAACTGAATCTGTCATAACTCAATCCAATGAGAAACACTTTGTTCGATTGGAATGGTAAGATACAAAAAAACAGCAACATGCAACAACTTCCTGGCTGAATAACCATGAACATGCTACATGCTGCCTGATTCTCACCAGCTGTACTCTGCCAGTGATTTCCCGCCGTTTTTTAGTCGTTAAAAGTAAATGCCAATCCTATTTCAAATGGCTCAAGATTATAACCGTTTGGACCTTTCGATTCCTGGAACCATGATGTGAGATAATATGTGCCGTATATCATGAAATTTTTGTAACCTATCCTTGCAGTTGCACCCCCCCGCAACAGATTAAGGTTGTAATCACCATTTTTCCTTGATTTCTCTCCGTTTTCAAATACAAGTTTTGTCCATGCATTAAGCTTAATTCCACCTATAAAACCTGCGGCAACATTAAGGCTGTTACTGTATCCGGCCGGTATCTGAATTTCAAACAGTACCGGGACATTCATATAAAGAGTTGAAAATTTGGATCTCTTTACAGGTATTGTTGAAGTCGGAGTAAATTCTTCAATAACTCCTTCGTCGTTGACTTTAATACTGTTAAGATTATGAAATCTGTAGTTATTCCAGTTTAATCCCAATCCTGTGACTATACCCACACGTCTTCCGAATCCGATATTAAGTTGCGATAAATTAAGGTTCAGAGACATTGAATTATTTGCGTCGAGTGACATGTAATCTATCTGGTCTGGAAGTGCCATTGATGCGACATGATTATAATTATTGAATCCGGCTTCCAGACCTGCCCAATGACCTCTGAAATGGCGTGCTTTCATAAAATAATCGTGTTCCTCATCTTTGTTGAAGTAATGAACTTCCTCTGAAGGAACTTCAGTTTGCTTCTCAATTTTTTCAATATCTACTTTTTTGCCTTCAAGGGTTTCAAGTATATTCAATCCCCTTTTCCCTATCCTTACTGATAATGAAGAGTCATTTTCATCAATACGGAAAAAATCGTTTCCGACTATAACCGACATTTTGTCATTTGTATCAGCCTGGTCAGAAATTATGCACAGAGTCTGTCCCAAATCCTTTGAACTGACAGTAAATGACTGGCAGATCATCAGGATAATAATAACCGGAGCAATATATTTCTTCATCATTTATAAATTATAATTTTTCTTCTGATGATCTGACGAGAATGTTATCCATAAAGTTACAGTTCATTTATTGGTTTCTTTACCGGAGCATTGAATTTTAGCAGTCTTGAAGTAAAATAATAAGATTTTATTTCCCCATTCCTGTCTATGGTTTTGCGTAATTCCATCTCCCAGCCCATAAGTTTGTTCAGGCCTGTAATTCCGGCAACCGCCAGATCAAATGAATTAACCGGCCTGTAAGTTAAAACAGTGTCTCCCATAATAGTTTTATGAAACAAATTTGCCAGGAAAATGTCAACATTGCTTCTGCTGTCTGGTTCAAATCTTACAATATTATTTTGATTAAATGCGACAAGATTATATGAACTAAATAAATTGGGATTCAAAATATTTTCGGGCATTTTTATAACTAAATTGGTTAAAGGCAGCTCCCTGTTAATTATTGGCAAAGAATCGGCCTCTGATTTAGCATAAGGCAGATTCAGATTTTCCTGTTGAACATTAAATCTGAATGTCAAACTTTCTTCCTTCGGTTTTTGATCAATGAAGGTTCCCCGGGTCAGGTCGTAAATTACAGAAGCTTCTTTCATTTTTATTGCAGGTAGAGTTTCAATGAGAATTGTATCCCCACTATTAAATTGTCCTATATATTTAATTTTATCATTTATAACATACTTTTGCAGAATAAGATAGGCTGTAATAAGCAAAGCAGCACCCGCTGCAGCACTGAATGATATGACGGTTAATCTTAAAATCTGTTGTCCTACTGTTAATCTTTTAACATTGCTTTTGTATTTAAATGTCAATTCAGCCGGTTTCAGTTTCAGTTTTTGCATCAGCTCAAAATGTCTCTTTTTTGATGGGTCACGATCAATTATATAGTTCAACTCGGCCTGTTGTTCAGGATTCAAATCGTTTTCAAGGGAGCCTATGCAAAGATTATCAAACTGAGAGACAGAAATATCCTGGGGAGCCCTTTTCAAAGAATTCTTATCGGGGAATTCAGAAACCGGAGGATCGAGTATAATAGTATCCAACCCCTTCATTTCCTCCAAGAGGTCAGGGTTTGTATTTAAAAACAGCTTCAGCTCCTCGATCTGGTTATGGTTCAGCTTACCGTCAAGCCAGTCTGTAAACCACAACTCGTAATTAGATCTGTCGGGCTTCATTATCATAATACTGTTTCTATTTTCCCAATAAAACTCTTTAGA
This sequence comes from uncultured Rikenellaceae bacterium, assembly GCA_964514725.1. Classification (GTDB taxonomy): domain Bacteria; phylum Bacteroidota; class Bacteroidia; order Bacteroidales; family VadinHA17; genus LD21. The sequence continues at coordinate 105,217 of CAZEUL010000007.1, read as the reverse complement.
GCCACTCTTCCCCGATAAATATTTATTTTTACCTGTGCTTCCGTCAAACCTGTTATCTCACCAATTTCCCTGTAGCTATATCCTTCATAATCGCGTAGAAGGACTACTGATTTTTGAATTTCAGGCAACCGGTTGAGAGCTATATGTAATATTTCATTTAGTCCGAAATACTTTGATTCATAAATCAGTTCAGAATCATCAGTATCTTCTATTGAAGACATTCTGCTCTCTTTCCTGATGATATCTATCATTGTATGGTAAGCTGTTGTAAACAACCACGATTTTACAACAGGATATTCAATTTCTGTAACATTCCTCCATAGTTTTTCATATGTGTCCTGGACAATATCATTTGCTCTGTCATCGTCCCTTAGACTGGCCCGGATGAACCTGTATACAGAATCTGAAAAATTATCAACAGATCTGTTATATTCCTTTACGGTCATAAATAAAGTTACAGGTTAAAGACGGATGAAAACATCAATAGTTACAGAAATTTTCAAAAAGAATAAGGCTGTGTCAGGAGTTCTTTACTTACCTTATGTGTTACCTTTTAATATTGCTGTGGTCAAACATAGATCACTGAACCACAAATCCTGAATACCCGGTAGAAAAGGCAGGCATGCAGGCTTCTAATTATAAAATGTTAAAATCAAAACACTTTTGATACAGCAACAGTAAAATTAATAATGATGTCTCGACTTTTAATTGAATTGATAAATCCTTACCCAGTCAATTTCCATGGCTGTCATGCTGTTAATTGGCTTCTCTGTACCTCCTGAGAAAAGGATATACATCGGTTCCTGTGGAATGTTGGATGTTTGTCGGAAGACTTCTTCGCCATTGATCTTCCAAACTAGCTTGTCGCTGGTCCATTCAAGGGAATAAATAAAGAAATCATTTGCATATCTTGATCCTATTGAGGTTTTTACTTTTTTATCCGGAGCAGGTGAAAAATCCGCCCAGATCCTTCCTCCTGAGGTACGGCAGATATCTATATGAGGGGTTATTTTATCGGCAAGCATCCAGAAAGAATTTCTTGCCAATGGGTTTCCGAGTTTAATTTTTGCAGAAAAAATTCCATATTTCTGCCTGAAACTGATTCCGGTATTAATAAGTCCGGAGGTATAGTTGAATTCTTTTGTTCTAAATCCTGTTGCAGGAGACCATTCTTTCCCGTTCATTCGCTGGGGTTTTGTTATGATTTTCAACAGACTGTTACGAATTTCAAAATTATCCTTTTCCGTATATGCCTGAAGGTCACCTTCAACGGAATATCTGTCCTTTAAAAGCTTATCTCCCCAGTAATAGTTTGTAAGCCATTTATTTGTATCCAGACTGTTTCCTTCAAACTCATCATTAAAGGTTAGTGATTTCTCCTTAAGGATATTAAATTTATCGGAATCCTTTACTTTGAAATACCAGATAATATCTTCATTCTTTTTAAGCCTTTCATATTCCCTGAGATCATTAAACATTTCAGTTTTTTCAAATCTCTTTTTATCAAGAAGATAAGTTTTCCTATCCTTGAATTCAGGAGTTGCCAGATATTCGCGCAGCTCATTGTACCTTGCCAGTCTGGATGAACCTTCTGTTTGCAGATAATTTGAATATTCAGATGAAGATTTGAACTTATAGTACTCTTTGATGTCAATACTGTTTTTTATGCGTTTATATTCAAGTAATTTTTTGTATTCTTCAGTATCCTTAAAAGTTATTGGTTTCATATTCTTTTTTTCAAGGAATTCCCTACTCTTAATAAATTCACTCAGTTCCTCAAATTTCTGGACTGCCTTTGATTTTACAGCCTCACCTTTGGCTGCAGCTTTATAGTATGCTTTAATTTCAGGATCTGATTTCAGGGATTTGTATTCGAGTAATTTACGATACTCATCAGAATCCTTGAAAGTAATTGGCTTCATTTTTTGTTTAAGACGGAATGCGTTTGAATTTATAAAAGCCTCAAGAGATTCAAAATCCCTAATTTTCTGGGATCCGTCAAGTTCTTTGAATCTTTTAAGGGCTGAACCTGAAATTGTTTTGAAGTAAAGGACAATATCCTTTGCTTTCTGAAGCGATAAAAACTCCCTTTCCTTATTATATTCATCAGAATTCTTGTACCGTAGAGATTCGATTTCCTTTTTCTTCTGAATGAAAGACGAAGATGTTACTTTCTCTTTGAGAGTTGTATATTGAGCCAGAAGTTCAGATTTTGTAAAAGCTTGCAGTTTCTCATATTCTGCAATTAATGACTTCTCCGCTTGTTCAATTTTTAATGTCGGGGTAATCCAGCCCAACATAAGTCTGAGACTTGCCATTTAAGTTTTTTTTAAATAAATCTGCTAAAGATAAATATTCTTTCCCTTATAAACGTCCAGGCTTATTCAATTATTATCCATCGAGATAGAGACTATATTCGAATCCGAACTGAAGAATTCGGATTTAGGTATTCATTTATACAAGGAGATATTTCTTAGCTCAGATCATCAAAATCTTCAATCAACGCGCAATCGGCATTCTCCCTGGTTTGCCTCGTTGTTAGTAAATAAAGAAATTATCGGTTCCTATCCCCACATCGAACCTGCCCTCTGTAAGGCTCACCGGATTCCCATTTACCAGAGCCTTGAATGAAAACAGGCCTGAAAGAATCACCTCGACCTCCTTTTTATCCACGAAAAGCTGCTGGGCTCTTTTGAATTCCAGGATACCTTCGAGAATCTGAGGTTCAAAGGTCATTCCATCCATATAAATCATTACCATACCAACTTCACTTTTCAGATCAATTTTCTTTTTGTTAAGGCTTGTCAGGTCTGAATAACCGGAAGGTGCTGCAACTGGCAGTTTAAAAGTTATGCTCATCTCATTGCCATCACTCCAGTAATAATAATTATAACTGTTTTTCTGCCCTCTGAGAACAAAGGTTGTGATCCCGCTCTGGCAAATAATTTTAGCAGGGACCTTTTGTTCGCTGTAAAGAAACAATTCCCTGTCATAAAATGCTCCGAAAGTATTATATCCCCATTCCGAATAAGCCGGAAGGTCAGGGAAATCAGGATCAGGAATGAATATTGATTTTTTAAGTTCATATTCCTTGCTGCAACCTATTGACAAACAGACTGCTGATAAAATAAATGAGAAAAATATGCTTTTCATGATCCCGGCTTATTTATAGGTATCCTGACATTAACCTGGAATCCTCCTCCAGCCTCAGGAGTTACAAATGAGTCTCTTTTATCGGCTATTATCGCTACAGGCACCAGAATTTCAAAATTAACTCCAGCTTTTTCATCTCTGCCTATTCTGAATCCGATTCCCATATTGATTGAGGAATAAACCATCCAGGGAGCTTCAATGACATTTTCGATCCCGTCTTCATAGATCTCCATTTTGCTGTCATAAAATTGCGCCTTAATGCTATTGTGCAACCTTAGATTCAAGTCAGCTCCGATCCTGTAGTAAATATTGAATGTCCTAGGCTTGTAAGGATAAATCTTCACCTCTAGCGGAACGCCTAAGTACCCTGTAATCTGATTAATTTCTTTTATTTTAAAATATTCACTTCTTGTTTCTTCCTGCATATAAAGAAGATAGAAAAAATCAGGATTATTTGACCAGTAAGTTTCCTTTCCTATGGAACTCTCTATTCTTGTATAAAGTAATCCGCTGAGCAAACCTACCTTATTATGAAAAATCCTTATTTCTCCTTTTAAGCCTATTGAGTTCCTGTAAAGCAATGCTCTGAGATTTGTTGTGGTGAAATCGTACGTATATCTGTTAACATCCGCCCTTATGTAATCTTTTTGGGGGGGTCGGCAACTTATGAAATCAATACCGGCTTCAATACAAAGGAACTTTAATCTCTCCTCCTGCCCCATTACTGAACTTAACATCAGAAATGCGGGTAAAACTGTAAATAGTATCTTAATTTTCATATTCCTGCTGATTGGATACAAAGATAAACCATTGTAACAAGATAGTCCAATATCATATAATTAATAAGATAACCGAATATTCAGCTATTGGAAAAATTAAAGTTATAACTGGTATAAAAAATGTTAAAAAAATTTGCATATAAAATATTTATTGCTATCTTTGACTAACCGTTCAATCAAAAACGGTTTATTAATAGATAATTTATTGAATGAGCGTTTAGTCAAAAAATGTCACCAAGGACACCACAACAATTTCAGGAGATGAGGGAAGAGAAGATGACCCTTATAATGGACGTTGCACTTGAACATTTTGCCAATGAAGGATATTTCCGGACAACAATAAGTCATATTTCCAGGCATGCAGGAATATCAAAAGGCCTTATGTATAACTATTTTGAAAGTAAGGAAGCCCTTTTGAAGGCTATAATTCATAGGTCTGTAAATGAAATTTATAAATATCTTGACATCAACAGAGACGGGTATCTTACGGATGAGGAGTTTGAATTCTTTATCAGGAAAATTAATGCACTGATAAAAGAAAAAAAGCATTTCTGGCGATTGTTGATGCAGCTTTCAATACAAAATGACGTTAAGGAGCAATTTCTTAAAGCCTTTCCTGAATCAGATTCATTCTTTCATCCGGGTCATGAACCAGGAGATAATTATTATCCTTACCAGATATTGAAAATATTAACTGAATATTTTAAGGCAAAAAAGGATAAAAGAGGTCATTTATATGATCCTTTGGAAGATCTTGACATCTTCATAACCACTCTTTTGGGTCATGCAATAAGAACTATTTATACTGAGAATGAAGATGAAGAGAAAAATGAAAAGTCAATAAACAGAATAATTGAGTTATTTAAATAATGATTTCATGAGGGAAAGGGTTACAATAATAGTTTTGATTCTTGCATATTCATTCTGCTCAGATGTTCTGTCAGCACAGACCTTGTCTGCAACTGATATAGTCAGGAAAGCCGATGAAAAATTCAATGGCGAGAAAAGCAGCTACAGTGTAATGTCGATGACAATTGTCAGGCCTGCATGGAAGAGGACTATTGGAATAAAGAACTGGAGTCTAGGAAGAGACTATGCACTAGCGCTTATTACAGCACCTGCCAAAGAGGCCGGGCAGACATTTCTGAAAAGAGGTTCTGAAATGTGGAGCTGGAATCCTGCAATTAGCAGATTAATCAAACTGCCTCCTTCAATGATGTCTCAGGGATGGATGGGATCAGATTATACAAATGACGATATACTTAAAGAATCATCAGTTGTTAAGGATTATATACATGAATTAATAGGAGAAGAGGATATCAACGGAAGATTGTGCTATAAAATCAAAATGACAGCCCGGAAAGATGCCTCAATTGTATGGGGGAAACAGATAAGATGGATAGATAAGAAAGATTACCTTGTATTAAAAGCTGAATTATATGATGAAGATGGATATCTGGTAAGGACTGAGACAGGTTCGGATATCAAGGTTATGGATGGAAGAACAGTTACTTCCAGAATTCAACTTGTTCCGGAAGAAGAACCTGAAAACATGACCATTCTTGAAATCCAGGAAATAAAGTTCAATTTACCTCTTGAGGAAAGTTTTTTCTCACAGCAGAATATGAAAAGACTACGTTGATACCTGAAGCAAGATAAAATGAGAGAGGAATTTAAAATAGCATGGAGAAATCTCTGGAGGAACAGGCGCCGCACTATCATCACTTCTGCATCTGTTTTCTTCGCGGTATTTTTTGCAGTTGTCATGAGATCTTACCAGCTTGGCTCTTATGACCATATGATCAATAATTTCATAGAATCATTTACTGGTCATCTTCAGGTGCAGCATGTAAAATATCAGGATAATCCGTCAATAGATTACTCGTTCGATTATAATGACTCGATTGTGTCTGCAATTTCCAATATTGATAATGTTGTTTCAGTTACTCCGCACATTGAGTCTTTCACTCTTGCATCGAGTGGTTTGCAGACAAAAGGTGTGGCCGTATTGGGTATTGACCCTGAATTAGAGAGCAAATTTTCAGATCCCCGGAACAAACTGGTAAAATACAGGATTACGGATGAGGTTATAAAACAACTGGAAAATGACGGAATTATACCGGATAATGTTCTTGAAGCAGCAAAACAGAATCTTGGAAGATCATATTCATCGACCGCCAGGCTTAAGCTTGAACTTGGTCTATCTAATGCAGATAATGATCGATGTATGCAGGAAATTCTTAAATATTCAGAGGAATCTAATGGTTATCTGTCAGGAGATGACGAAGGAGTCCTTATTTCTGACCGGCTTGCCGGATATCTTAAAGTTGCAATAGGAGATTCGGTGATCCTGATGGGTCAAGGTTATCATGGAGTTTCTGCAACCGGAATATTCCCAGTGAGGGGAATAATAAAAATGCCCTCACCCGAAATAGACAATAAATTGATAATTATGACAATACCTGCAGCGCAGAGATTCTTTGACGCTGAAGGTAAAATAACCTCTTTAGTTATCAAACTTACTGATAAAGCAAACAGGATTATAAAAGCATCAAAATCCGGCATAAACTCAATCCTTGTTGATCCATCCATAAAAACTAAAACCTGGTATGAGCTTAATCCTATACTATACCAACAGATACAAGGTGACAGCCAGAGCGGACAGGCAATGCTTGGAATTCTTTACTTCATTATCTTTTTTGGCATATTCGGTACAGTTCTCATGATGGTTTCTGAGAGAAAGAAGGAATTTGGTGTGCTTGTTTCGATAGGCATGCAGAAAAAGAAGCTGAAAAGGATTGTTACAATTGAAATGGCCCTGCTTGGTGCTATTGGCCTTATCAGCGGATTGATAGCCAGTTTACCACTGATAATATATTTTCATTTTAATCCAATCCTGCTGAAAGGTGAATTGGGTAATATGATGGAAGACTATGGCTGGGATGCTGTAATGCCCACTGCTTCGGTAGGACCTTATTTCTACTGGCAAGCTGTTGTGGTTGCTCTTATGGTATTGCTGGCAACACTTTATCCATTAAGGAAGATAGGCAGACTAAAAGAAATTGAAGCCCTTAAAGGTTAAACTTTACTGCAATGATATGGTCAATCGCATGGAAAAATGTCTGGCGTAATAAAAAGAGAAGCCTGGTGGTAATAATTGCCGTAACTCTTGGAATTATTGCCGGAGTGCTTCTTGTTGGAATTATGGAAGGCTGGACCAGACAGCGTCTCAATGATGCAATCTATAATGAAGTGTCACATATTCAGATCCATAACAGCGATTACATTAAAAATGAAGAAATAGATCTTACAGTAAACAGTCTCGATGAAATTAACATAGCAATCGATTCCCTGAAAGAAGTATCCGCCTGGGTAAACAGGACAAAAATTATTGCAATGGCTAATACTTCTTGGGCAAATGCTGGTGTAATTATTTATGGTGTTGATCCGGAAAAAGAAAAACAGGTGACCGGTATTTATAAAAAAATCATTCCTCATGCCGGAGAATATCTTAATGCTAAACGATCGGGAGATATACTTATCAGCGACAAAACTGCAGAATTGCTGAAACTTAAACAGTATATTGTCACTGACAGTGTAATTGAAAAGCTGAGGCAGGAAAAAATTCCGGGAGCCATTCTTTCAAAACTGGGAACTATTAAAAATATAAGATATAGATCACCTAAAGATTTCAAGGAAGCATTAAAGAAGGCATTCAGCACTAAGGAATTAAACAGATTTGGCCTTCTGATGACTGACTGTGCCCTTGACTACAGGATCAGGAACAAAGTACAGATAACCATTTCAGACAGGAAAGGGAATCCTATACAGGGTATCTTCAGGGTATGCGGTATCTACAAAACATCAAACGGAGGTTTTGATCAGGTCTCAGTATTTGTGAATGCAGGAGAACTGGCAAAATTGTACGGTGGCGATGAAATTCTCACCCATGAAATTGCCATATTACTGAATGACATTGATGATGCTCAAAGTGTCAAGGAAAAACTGAAAAGGATTCCGGGGAGTAATTCAGTCAGGACATGGAAAGAGCTGGCTCCCGATGCGGCTATGATGAATGATTTCATGTTTCTTTATTACTTCATTTTTATTGGAATAATAATGCTGGCTCTTGCATTTGGAATTATAAATACGATGCTGATGGCAATTCTGGAAAGGACCAAAGAACTTGGTATGCTTATGGCTATTGGGATGAACCGCAGGAAGGTCTTTAATATGATCATGCTCGAAACAGTTTTTCTTACCGTAGTAGGAGCTTTGACCGGGATAATTCTTGGATGGGCAATTACAGCTGCACTTGGAAAAACTGGAATCCATTTTGCAGGCTGGGGGGAAGGGTTTGAGGCTGTCGGATTTTCTGCATGGGTATATCCTGTAGTGACCCCTGAATTTTTTGTTTTTACTACCATTTTGGTTATAACCACTGCGATAATTTCTTCAATATGGCCGGCTCGTAAGGCTTTGAAGTTAAATCCTGTGGAGGCGCTTAGGACAGAGTAAAATGATTAAGGATTCCGGAAGGTGGATTCCGGATTCTTCAATCTGAAATCCGAAATGGATACAAATCGAAACTGAAACTTTTAAATATTGAAAAATGAAAGTCCTGGAATTAAAGCATGTTCACAAAATTTATAATTCTTCAGAAGTGAAGGTTCATGCTGTTAATGATGTAACACTTGATTTTGAGGAAGCTGAATTTGCCGCAATTGTCGGCCCTTCAGGCTCGGGAAAAACCACACTGCTTAACCTTATAGGTGGTCTTGATATGCCAACGTCGGGTGAAATTATAATTGGAGGCACCAATCTCTCCAGGCTTAAACCTTCGCAGCTGATTGATTTCAGATTGAACAATATCGGGTTTGTATTTCAGTCATATAATCTTATTCCTGTACTTACAGCTAAAGAAAATGTCGAGTTCATAATGGTCTTGCAAAAATGGCCGGAGAAAAGGAGAAATGAAAGAACAATCGAGTTATTGAATTACGTGGGACTTGGCGACAGGATGAACAGCCGGCCGGCAAAACTGTCGGGAGGTCAGCAGCAGAGGGTCGCTGTTGCCAGAGCATTAGCCTCAAAACCAAAATTTGTACTGGCCGATGAACCAACTGCCAACCTCGACTCAAAATCTGCAGCAACACTTCTTGAAATAATGGAAAACCTGAACCATGAAGAGAAAATAACATTTATCTTTTCGACACATGATCCGAGGGTGGTAAAAATGGCGCACAGAGTTATAACACTTGAGGACGGAAGGGTTGTTACAGATGAAAAACATGATTAATTTATTTCCTGATTATGTATAAAAGAATTTTTATTCTCCTTATGACAGTCATCATTTTTTCTTCATCTTATTCTCAGGAAAAGAAAAAACCTGTCAGTATAAATGGATATTTTTCGGCTCTTCAGACGGCTATTTTTGACTCACTTTCAGGTCCTATTGCAAATCAGAATCTGTTTCATAACAGACTCAACTTCAAGGGATATTTAAATGATCATCTGACTCTGGCCGCTGAATTACGCAACAGACTTTTCACCGGCGACCTTTCTCTGTTGGGTACAACTTACACAGGAATAATCGGCTTTGATCCCGGCCTTATAGATATGTCATGGAACGTTATTGAAGAACAATCCTTTTTCCTGAATACCCGTTTAGACAGATTTTGGCTTGATTTTAATTATAATAAATTCCAGGCAACCATCGGACGCCAGAGAATAAACTGGGGTCAATCCCTTGTTTGGAATCCAAATGATATTTTCAATGCCTATTCCTTTTTTGATTTCGACTATGTGGAAAGGCCGGGAAGCGATGCTATCAGGCTTCAGTATTTTCCGACATCATCATCTGCAGCCGAATTTGCTGTTAAAGTCGACAGTGAACATGATATTACTGCGGCAGGTTTGTTCAGGTTCAATAAATTTGGGTATGATATTCAGTTTCTTGCCGGTTTTGTTAATAGTGAAGATGTTGTCATAGGTGCAGGTTGGTCAGGATCAATAGGGAGTGTTTCTTTTAGAGGAGAAGGTTCCTGGTTTCAGCCCTATGAAGAATTTCCGAAGAGCATTGGTACAATTCTGGTAACCGCAGGTCTTGACAAAGTCTTTAAGGACAATTCGATAGCCCAGCTCCAACTCATGTACAGCAACAATCCTATTGGTTTTATTGATTTTTACTCATTTGTTGGAGGGGATCTTTCCTCAAAGGATCTTGCATTTTCTGAATTTTCGGCTTTCGGACAGTTTACTTGGGCTGTCACACCAATGCTTAACCTCTCTCTGTCGGCAATGTGGTTTCCTGATCTTAATGGGTACTATGCTGGTCCTTCTCTGGACTATTCAATGGCAGAAAATGTCGATTTTTCAATAGTATGGCAGCATTTTGACGCAGTTTTTGCAGGGGAGAGGAACAGAATTAACCTTGGATTTCTGCGATTCAAATACAGTTTCTGAAAATTTAATACTTTTATACCGTCAAAATCCATAAAACGGTCTGATGGCACTTGTTCATGAATTTGAAAAATCAGGGAACTGGCTGTTTAAAAGGCGAAGCTGGCTACCCTTGCTATTAATTCTGGCTGGTATTATAGTTTTATATCTGACCAACCGGCAGGCAATACTGTTTGATTCAACAGAAGAACTGATTTTTCTTGGAATAAGCCTGGCAGGCGAAGCAGTAAGAATTCTTACTGTCGGATTTGCACCCAGAAATACTTCAGGCCGAAATACAGCGGCAGGACAAATTGCTGATGAATTAAATACAACTGGAATATATTCAGTTGTACGCCATCCTTTGTACATTGGTAACTTCATAATATGGCTGGGCCCTGTTCTATTCGTCAGAACAACAGTCTTTGTAATAATATTTATTCTGGTTTACTGGCTTTATTATGAAAGGATAATGTTCGCTGAAGAGCAGTTTCTAAGACGCAAATTTGGTGAAATATATGACAACTGGTCAGAAAATGTCAGAGCCGTAATTCCCAGATTTACCGGTTATGTTAAACCAGCTCTGAAGTTTTCAGTAAAATCAGTATTGAAACGTGAATACAACAGTTTCATAAATATCTTCATAATTTTTATCGCACTCGACCTTTTCAGGAATTATTTCATTTCAGGAAGAGTCTTTTTCACACCTTTATGGCTCTTTTTGGGAATACCTGCAGGATTGATTTGGATTGCCCTCAGGGTAATACACAAAAAAACAAATTGGCTCGAAGATGAAAACCGTTAGGGATTCCTTCTAGTCCCTGCTGCTTCCTGTAAAAATCATTATATAATATAAAAGAGTTGCAAGAGATCCAAGAGCGGCAACAACATAAGTATATGCTGCCCATTTAAGAGCATCCTGTGCTTTGTCATGATTCATCGATGATGTAATGCCGGTATTTGAAAGCCACACCAGAGCTCGCTGACTTGCATTTATCTCAACAGGAAGAGTTACGAAGCTGAACAATGTGGTTAGTGCAAAAAGTACTATTCCTGCAAGCAGAAGTGCTGGGAAAGTATTTACAAGAAGTACTCCGGCAAACAGAACCCACATAACCCATTTCGATGCAAAACTTACGGGAGGCACAAGCTTTGACCTGAATCCAAGCCAGGCATATGCTGATGCATGCTGAATTGCATGACCGGTTTCATGTGCGGCAACAGCTGCAGATGCAATGCTTCTGCCGTTGTAAACTTCCTGACTCAGATTTATTGTCTTCTTATCAGGATTATAATGGTCGGATAACTCTCCCTGAACACATCCTACCTGCACATCGTAAATTCCATTATCCCTTAGCATTCTTTCAGCGATTTCACGTCCTGTCATCCCGTTATCTATAGGTATTCTTGAATATTTTCTGAATTTTGATTTCAATACAGAACTAACAATCCAGCTGAGGATCATCACTACTCCAAAAATCAGCCAGTAATTCATATTTGCATGCTGAACTTCCATTTCATTAAATTTTTAAATTAGTATTCGTTTAGCTTCAAAACTCCTGCCAAAAAGACTAAAATACTTTATTGAAGTCATTTTGTCAGTTTATGCAAAATTAGCTAATTAATTCAGATCAATCATTTCCTGTTGTTTGGTTCAGGTTATTGGATAACATTTATTTTAGTAGCACTTATAACCTTCACCCTGAAACCTGATTTAGTCAGCCAATTTTAATATAAATAACATCCGAAACATGTCATTTGTTAACTTTGTATCATGAGAAAAACTCCTGGCTATATTCTTTCAAAGATTCTTTCAATTCCGGTACTGGTTTACAGATATGCTGTTTCCCCTTACCTCAGGCCAGCATGCCGGCATGTGCCTTCATGTTCTGTGTATGCACTGGATGCTCTCCGCCTACATGGACCATTCAAAGGCCTGATTTTGTCAATTGACAGGGTAATACGATGCAGACCAGGCGGGACTCACGGTTATGATCCTGTTCCACTTTTCATATTCCGGAAATACAAAACAACGAAGAAGTACAAATCCTGTAATAGACTTAAATAGAAAATATGAGATTAATTACTAAATGGTTTTAAATCTAATCCGAATTCACAAATCTTTAATTTGCAATTAAAAATTCAATTCTTCCTTAAGTTGTTTGTATCCTGCCCTGCTTACTGGAAGTTTATCGCCCGACTGAAGTATTGCCAAATGGTTGTCTTTCCCGTATGGTTCAATACGTTTTATTTCTTCAACCCTGACTATATAAGATCTGTGAATTCTGACAAAATCTTTTTTTGAAAGGTTATCCTCATAGAATTTCATTGTCTGCTGTTTCAGGGCTTTACCTGATGAATGATGTATCATTACATAATCATCTTGTGCTTCAACATATTTAATCTGTTCTACAGGGATCAGATTTATTGCATTTCCTTTACGGACAACTATTCTGTTCACCGGGGAAACCGGTTCCGGCATTTTAGACAACAGCTGATTTGCAGGTTTCTTGTTTCCGGCTCCTGAATAGATCCTGTCAGTGGCTTTTTTTACTGCTTCAAGGAAACGTCGTTTCGGAAAAGGTTTTAGAAGATAATCAACTGCATTGAGCTCAAATGCCCTTAATGCAAACTGATCATAGGCGGTGGTGAAAATTATTTCAGGTTTTTCGGTCATTACCTCTATCATCTCAATCCCAGTAAGCCTCGGCATCTGTATATCAAGGAAAACCAGATCGGGCTTTAAAGTCGTTATGGTTTTCAGTCCGCTGAAACCATCAGAACATTCTTCTATTAATTCTATAAAGTCAAGTTCTTTCAGATAATGTTTGATAATATCCCGGGCAGGGGTTTCATCATCAATAATTACAGCTTTTATTTTTTCCATAACGACAAATAAATGTTACTGAAAAATCCGGGAATCTGAGACATTTCTAAAATAATATTTACAGATTACTAAATCTGCAGTAAATAAAGAAATCTCCAACTTCATACAAATTTATTTATTTCTCAGGATTCTTAATTTGGCACGGAAGAAAAAGTGTCACTGAAAATACCCCGTTTTCCTTTTCTGTTCTTAAAGAGGCTTTATTCCCGTAAAAGAGGTCAAGTCTTCTTGAGACATTCAACAATCCTGTTCCGGTCCCTTTTACCGGGGATGGTGTAGATTCGTAGTTATTTGTTATTTTGATTTCCAGATTATCGTTATTGCATGTGACCCTTGTTTTAATTTTTACGCATTCGGTGCTTTCATATACTCCATGTTTTATGGCGTTTTCATATAATGGTTGCAAAAGCATTATTGGCATTTTTGTTTCGAGACAATTTTCATCAATTTCTTCTTCAGTTGATAGTTTATCTCCGAAACGGACTTTTTCAATGTCAAGATAAAGCCTCAGGTTTTCGAGTTCACTTTTAAGGGTAACAGGTTGCTCATCCTTTTTAGATAATGAGTACCGCATGAATTCTGATAATTTTATAACCATTTCCCTTGCTTTTTCCGGATCCGTTATTGTAAGAGAACTTATTGAGTTAAGGCTATTGAAAAGAAAATGCGGATTTATCTGCGACCTTAGCATTTTCAATTCCGTTTCCCTGACAAGGGTTTCAAGACGAGCTTCCCTTGCATTTTTCTCCGAGAGGTTATAAAGGCTTATAAAGAGGTAATAAGCAAGTACTATCAGACCGTAACTAAAGACACCTGTTCCTATTCTGTATGGGAAAGTGGCTTCCCAGTAGACAGGAAAATCACTATCATCAGGAAGAAGTAGCGGAACAGAATATTTTGTAATAATTGCCCAAAGTGCAACAGATATAACACCGCTCATAACAAGGTTGCCCAATACTGCAGCTGTGCCTGATTTTCCAGTGTTGAAATATTTGAAGGGATACCATAATGAGATTCCAATGCCTGAAAATACGATCATAGATATTATTCCATCAGGGATGAATATGCCAGTAATATTGCCATAGGCATAATAATAAAGAAGAAGCTGGCCAAGCGTCAGGAACAGCCAGGCCAGCCACCATATTATCAATCTTACCCTGTCAGAAAGTACGGGATGTCTCATTTTGTGCTAACTAATAGCTTTTTATCTCACCGCCGCCAAATACAACGGCACCTTTTATCAGAAGATGTTTGTTTTTGTCAATGGTTCTGCCTGGTGTGAGTTTGCGTGAATCGCTGAAACCACCGAGGATAGGTGTCACTTCGATGGTTACAAACCAGTCGTCGGGAACAATGATAGTTGCACCTCCAAATACACATGCTATCTCAAGAACAGATGCACCAGGGCTCAGACGGGCTTTGGTAAGGTCAAGCTCTATACCTCCGAAAACAGCTGTTATTTTACCGCCCTGAAAATTCTGCGATATTATTTGTCTTTCACCTCCGCTGAAAACGTTTACATAGTCAACATAGTCATCTCCGGCAACACCTTTTGAGGTTGCTGAACCCCAGCCTCGTCTTTTCGTTGAAATGAAGATCACTCCTACGATAATAAAAACTGCAGGCCAGAACATATTGTACATATGGAAGGTCTCCCTGAAAATCAGAGGTATCATAAAAAAGCCACCGACAGCCATCACAATAATACCGGCAGTTTTTTCAGAGGCTCCAATAGTCATAACAAGACCGATAACAACAAGAAGCATCTGCCAGCTGAATATTACATCATCAATAAAGTCGGGGAAAAATCCTGTATTTCTGATCACAAGAAATAATCCGGCCAGCACAAGTACAACACCGATTGTGACCCTGTTACTTGTAACATGATGTTCGTGCGGCTGGCGGTTCTGACCTTTTAAATCATCATTAGTTTCCATGACTGTAAATTTATTGTTTTAAATTAATTACTTTTTGTTATCCCTTTAATAAAATGGGAAATAATAAATCCCAGACCAATCAGGATTATTATTGCCGGCCAGTAAATTGTTTTGATTAATTCCGGCATTTCATAATCAATATGGTCCATAAAGAACCAGACACCTCCGGCTGCAAGCAGCAATCCTCCGGTGAACTGCAGATTAAGGATCAGAAGTACACCTATAAAAATCATTGCTGTCTCCCAGGTGAAATATTCCTTTACCCCACCCAGATTAAGCATGTCGTTGGTTGCAACAAGCAGGGCTAATCCCAGAGTGATTAGAAACAATCCAAACCCGACTTGAGGATGATGCTCCCTGTGCTTGCGTAAATAATGATCTTTGTTTTTCATGACTTCTTTGTTTCTGCATCAAAAGTAAATTAACATTATTTAAAACGTTAGTTAAATTCGGTAAGATGCTGGAAAAAACCGGCAAAATGTCTGTAAATCCATTTTTTGTTACATTTTTGTTGATAATTTTTTTAATTGAATAAGGATTTATATTTTTGCAAACCAAAATTTGGCATGATGTCCGGGATGTTTATTGTACCGGTGAGCGGATTGAAAGAAGGACACTATAATTTCGATTTTGAGATTGGAAACAGTTTTTTTGACCTTTTTGAGGAATCAGAAATAAAAGAAGGTAACCTTAATGCTGATGTTGAGATAGACAAAAGACCATCCCTGATTGAAATGAAAATAATGATTTCAGGAGTGGTCAGAATTAGCTGCGACAGATGTCTTGAAATATTTGATTACAGATTAACTTGTGAAAACAAACTCCTTGTCAAGTTTGGAACAATAAAGGATTACAGCCATCCGGAAATAATAACAGTGAGTTCTGAAGAACACCAACTTGATCTGAGTCAGTTTTTTTATGAGTATATTCATCTTGCTTTACCAATTAAGAGAATTCATCCGGATGATGAAAATGATAATAGTACCTGTAATCCTGAGATGCTTCTAAAACTGAAGGAACATCTGGTGGAGGAAGAAGGGAGAAGTGATCCCAGATGGGACGAATTGAAGAAACTAATGAATAACAATTAATAGGAACAAAATGGCACATCCGAAACGAAAACACTCAAAAACCAGAAGAGATAAGCGTAGAACACATTTCAAAGCAACTCCTCCGACCATTGGTACCTGTTCAAACTGCGGCTCATCGGTCCAGTATCACAGGGTTTGCCCTGAGTGCGGATATTACAGGGGTAAACCTGCTGTAGAAAAAAAGGCAACCGCCTGATTTTTAACCAAACAGTGAAGGTATGAAAATTGGCCTTGACGTCATGGGCGGAGATTTCGCACCCGGCGCTGTTATTGAAGGTGCGGTTGATTCGCTGAAACACTTTGCCCAGGGTGAGACACTGGTTCTTCTTGGTGATGAAATCAGTATCCTGACAAAGCTGAAGGAGATGAAAATTCCTGATTCTTTGTTTAATATTGTACCCACAACCCAGGTCATTGAAATGGGAGATCATCCTGCAAAGGCATATTCACAGAAAAAGAATTCAAGCATCGCCGTGGGATATGAAATGCTGAAAAAGGGGGCACTTGACGGTTTTTGCAGTGCGGGAAATACAGGAGCAATGCTTGTAGGTGCAAGTTATTCTGTTAATGTTATACCAGGAGTGCTTAGACCTGCATTGGCCACAATTATGCCATGTATTGACGGAAGAGATTCAATAATACTTGATGTGGGTTTGAATCCTGATTGCAAACCTGACGTTCTACTTCAGTATGGGATATTGGGTAGCCTTTATGCAAAATTTGTTTTTGGTGATGAGAACCCCACAGTGGGGCTTCTTAATATTGGAGAAGAAGAATCAAAGGGAACTCCTGCTGTGAAAGCTGCCTATGAATTGATGAAGGATTATCCCGGTCTCAATTTTAAAGGGAATGTTGAAGGGAATACCTTATTTCATGATAACATAACAGATGTAATAGTCTGTGATGGTTTTGTTGGAAATGTTGTCCTCAAGCAGGCAGAAGCATTTTATTCAATTTGTGAAAAACTAACGATTTCGGATCCTTTTATTGACCGGCTTAATTTTGAAAATATAGGCGGTACACCTGTTATTGGCATAAATGCCAATGTAGTTATCGGACATGGCATATCAAAGCGGAAAGCGATAATGAATATGGTTCTTCAGACAAAAGCGGTTGTTAAAGCCAACCTTGCCCAGAAAATAAAAGAAGCTATCTGATTATGGGAAAAGTACGGGCTGTCATCACAGGAATTCATGCCTGGGTCCCTGAGTACAGGCTCACCAACTTCGAGCTCTCAAAAATGGTTGACACCTCCGACGAATGGATAATGCAAAGAATCGGAGTAAGGGAAAGAAGAATACTAAAGGGTGAAGGCCTTGGCTCATCAGATCTTGGTGAAAAAGCTGTATCGGGTCTTCTGAAGAAAACAAATACATCTCCTGATGAAATAGATCTTCTTATTTGTGCAACCATCACACCTGACATGGCTTTCCCGGCAACAGCAAACATAATATCCGACAAGGTGGGGATAAAAAATGCATTCAGTTTTGATCTTGGTGCGGCATGTTCAGGATTCCTTTTTGCATTGCAAACCGCGACTGCCTTTATTGAAGCCGGTCAATATAAAAAGGTGGTGGTCGTAGGAGCAGATAAAATGTCCTCAATAACTGATTATACCGACCGGACTACCTGCCCCCTTTTCGGTGATGCCGCCGGAGCTGTTCTTTTAGAACCAACAATTGAGGATTATGGAGTAATGGATCATATATTCCATGTTGACGGTTCAGGTCGTAAATTCCTGCACATGAAAGCAGGAGGATCTGTCCGACCTGCAACGCATGAAACTGTTGATGCAAGAGAACATTTCATCTATCAGGAGGGACAAAGTGTTTTCAAATTTGCGGTAGTAAACATGGCTGACGTGGCAGCTGAAATAATGGAACGTAATAATCTCAAAGCTGAAGACATAGCATGGCTTGTACCTCACCAGGCAAATCTGAGAATTATTGACGCAACAGGAAGAAGAATGGGTCTGCCTCCTGAAAAAGTGATGGTAAATATAGAAAATTACGGCAATACCACTGCTGCCACAATTCCACTCTGCCTTTGGGAATATGAGAACAAACTCAGAAGGGGAGACAAACTTATCCTTGCTGCTTTTGGTGGTGGATTTACATGGGGTTCCGTTTACCTTAAGTGGGGATATGATCCAAAATAAAAAATCCTTTAAGTTTTAATTCCTGCTTAATTCCTTCAAAATCTTAATGAGTAATTATTTTCAATTATTCAGGTTACTTTTTTATGATTTCCCATTCATAAAATATCATTTTATTTTTTTCTGCAATAGTTTTTATATTTGTGAGTTATTATGTATAAATAATTCAGGGAAAAATGGGAAAATACAACGAAACTGATAATACTACAATTAACCTTATCAGTAATGGAACTGAAATTACAGGAGATGTAAAATCTAATGGTGACATAAGGATTGATGGAATGCTTACCGGAAATCTAAATACAAAAGGTAAAGTGGTAATTGGTCCGACAGGCAAAGTAAAAGGAGAAGTTGTATGCAGAAATTCTGAGGTATCTGGTATTGTTGAAGGGAAAATCTGTGTTGGACAGTTGCTGACCCTTAAAACCTCATCCAAAATCGTTGGTGACATTATAACCTATAAACTTTCTATTGAACCTGGAGCCAAATTTACTGGTAATTGCAAGATGAGTGAAACAGAAGATAATGAAGCTACATCTTTCGCAAAAAACAAAGAAACAGAACGAACCGGAGAAAAATCCGGGAAATAAAGGATTGCAGGATTTTGGCCGCTATTCGGGAATGGCATTTCAAATGATTATCATAATCCTTGTTATGACATGGTGCGGTACAAAACTTGACAAAATCTTTCATCTTGAAACCCCTGTTTTTACTGTTATTCTTTCGCTGCTTGGTGTATTTGGAGGTATCTATACATCAATAAAGGATTTTATTAAGTTTAAGTAATTTTACAATTTTCCTGGTGACCTTCAAGACCGACATCCTCTGGCTTTTAACACTCAGTTTCCTGTTATGTGTCCTGGGATTTATTTTCTTCTCATTTGTCGATGTAAATATTTCAATATTCGACTTTTTAGTTCTTACAGGATGTTTTGCTGCGATAATATTCATCGTGCTGTTAATCTTCAATCTCGGAAATAAAAAAGAACCTCCAGCAAGAACAATTTATCTCATTGCAGCTATCGGCATAAAAATGCTGCTCGAAATGGTACTGGCCCTGTTTTGGTTTTTTAACTTTAAAAAAACATCCACAGGCTCTCTATTATTATTTTTTGTACTATATTTAGCCTTCTCTCTGTTTTCAATAATCATTATGTTGAATACACTTAAAACCAGATCATTACAAAGCACAATTGATTTTAAAAATGCGATTTATTAAGTCTTTTTTGCTGTTTCTTCTGTTTCTGCTGTTCTTTTTTCCGGTAATTGCCCAGGATGTACATACCAAAGCAGAATCTGAAGAATTTGATGCAAGCACCTTTATTCTTGATCATATTGCCGATTCGCATGAATGGCACATCATGACCCTTAAAAACGGAGAAAGTGTCGCCCTGTACCTCCCGGTGATAATTTATTCAAAAGAGAACGGGATTGATATCTTTTCATCAAGAAAATTGGCTCACGGTCATACTTATAAGAACTATAAGCTGGAAGAAGAAGGTCCTCTAAAAGGAAAAATTGTGATGGTCAATGAGAGCGGAGAAGTAAACGAGGAAAACCTGCCACTTGATTTTTCGATTACCAAAACCGTACTTGGGATGTTCTTTGCAGCATTGATAGGATTATGGCTCTTTCTTGCATTATCCCGCTCATATAAAAAGACCGGAATAAGTCATCCGAAAGGAATTCAAAGCTTTCTCGAACCAGTGATACTTTTTGTAAGAGATGAAATCGCCATTTCAAATATTGGCGAACATAAATATGAAAAATACATGCCTTATCTTCTCACTGTATTTTTCTTTATTCTCCTTAATAATATAATGGGACTTATTCCCTTTCCTCCTCCCTTCGGAGCTAATGTGACAGGGAATATTGCAGTTACAATGATACTCGCAATCTGTACCTTTGTAATAACCCAGTTCAGTGGTAATAAAAATTACTGGAAACACATTTTTGCAACACCGGGTGTCCCTTTCTGGCTTTTACCAGTCATGATACCAGTCGAGATAATAGGGATTTTTTCAAAACCATTCGCTCTGATGATCCGACTTTTTGCCAATATAACAGCAGGGCATATTATAGTCCTCAGCCTCGTCTGTCTTATATTCATTTTTAAATCACTGGCTGTGGCTCCGGTATCAATAGCATTTGTAATTTTTATGGATTGCCTCGAGTTGCTTGTGGCATTCCTCCAGGCATATGTTTTTACCTTACTGTCAGCACTTTTTATAAGTCTTGCAGTTCAGGAGGAACATCATTAATATATTTTGTTTAATTAAAACCAATTATTATGACAGGAACAATGGCGGCAGTTGGAGCAGGTCTTGCAGTTATAGGTGCAGGGCTTGGTATTGGAAGGATCGGCGGTTCAGCTATGGATGCTATAGCTCGTCAGCCGGAAGCTACTTCCAAAATACAAACAGCCATGATCATCGCTGCAGCACTTATTGAAGGAGCTGCACTGTTTGCAATCGTGGTTTCTCTTATTGCCAAGTAGAAAGAAACAGAGGCACTGCAACGGTTGGTTACAGCGCCTCTTTTAAAAGAAAATTAAATAATTTATTGATATGGTCTTATTAATGAATAGTCTGGTTTCCCCTGCAATAGGTCTGGTTTTCTGGACAACAGTGATTTTCCTTCTCTTCTTTTTCATTTTGAAGAAATTTGCCTGGAAACCGATTCTTAGCGCTGTTAAAGCTCGCGATGAGATGATAAAAGGATCTCTTGCTTCAGCAGAAAAGGCGAGAAAAGAGATGGCCAAGCTTCAGAGTGATAATGAAGCTATTCTGAGAAAAGCCCGGGAAGAGCGTGAAAATATCCTTAAAGAGGCCCGTGACGTTCGTGATAAGCTTATAGCTGAAGCAAAAGGAAAAGCTACTGAAGAAGCTGACAAGCTTATCGAAAAAGCACGTACAAGCATTGAAAGGGAAAAAGCAATAGCTCTTGCAGATATCCGGGAACAGGTCGCAAATCTTTCTGTTGAAATTGCTTCAAAAATCCTTGGAGAAAAACTGAAACAGACTGGGGAGCAACAAAAACTGATTGACATTTATCTGAAAGAGATCAACTTAAACAAAAATTAAAATGTTTATTGATTAATGAACGAAAGCAAAATATCGGTCAGATATTCGAGAGCCCTTTTCCAGTCGGCTCTCGATAAGAAAATCCTTGAAAGGATAAGGGATGATATGTCAATTATCAGTAATATTTGCTCAATTCCTGAAATGAAAGAACTTCTTGACAGTCCTGTTATTATACCATCAAAAAAAACGGAAATACTCAGAACTATTTTTGGGACATTTGTTCATGATCTCACCTTGTCACTTATCAACCTGGTTGTAAAGAACGGGAGGGAAAAGTACCTTCCTGCCATCGCCAGGGTATTTCTGCATACAGCGAAAAAGCACGAAGGAATAACTGAATCTCTTCTTACGAGTGCTGTTAAGGTTGACGAAAAAATCAAAAAACAGGTCATCGATCTTATTGCAGGAATATTCAAAACCAAAGTTGACCTTAAGGAAAACATCGACGAAAGCATTATCGGCGGGTTTATTCTAAAAGTAGAAGATAATTATATCGACGCAAGTATCAGAAACAAACTGACAAAAATCAGGAAAGAACTTACAACAAATACATTCAGATCACTTTTATAAACTAAACTAATAGATTTTAAGCTAATCAATATGGCAAGTATTAAACCAGGAGAAGTTTCAAAGATTCTCAGACAACAGTTGGAAGGTATTCAGACCGGTGTCGAACTTGAAGAGGTCGGAACGGTCCTCGAGGTTGGTGACGGTATTGCTCGTATTTACGGCCTTTCAAATGCTGAATCGAATGAATTGATACAATTTGAAAATGGAATTGAGGCAATAGTGCTCAACCTTGAGGAAGATAATATCGGTGCAGTTTTGCTTGGTCCGACTGAAGAAATAAATGAAGGAGATATTGTAAAGAGAACCGGACGAATTGCATCAATTGGTGTGGGAGAGGGTCTGCTGGGCCGTGTTATTACTCCTACAGGCCAGCCTCTCGACGGTAAAGGACCTATTGAAGGGGAATTATATGAAATGCCTTTTGAAAGAAAAGCTCCGGGGGTTATTTTCAGGCAACCTGTAAAACAGCCTCTTCAGACAGGCCTGAAAGCTATTGATGCTATGATACCGATAGGCAGAGGTCAGAGAGAGCTAATTATCGGCGACCGTCAGACAGGTAAGACAGCTATTGCAATAGATACAATTATTAATCAGAGAAGAAATTTTGAGGACGGGAAACCAGTTTATTGCATTTATGTAGCCGTAGGGCAGAAAGGATCGACCGTTGCAAATATCGCAAAGATTCTTGAGGAACATGGAGCACTTGAATATACTGTAATAGTACTCGCAACAGCCTCAGATCCGGCAGCTGCCCAGTTTTATGCTCCTTTCGCGGGAGCAGCAATTGGTGAATTTTTTCGCGATACAGGCCGTGATGCACTGATTATCTATGACGATCTTTCAAAACAGGCTGTATCGTACAGAGAGGTCTCACTTCTTCTCCGTCGTCCTCCGGGACGTGAAGCCTATCCCGGCGATGTTTTCTATCTTCATTCCAGACTTTTGGAAAGGGCAGCGAAAATAATTGAGTCAGATGAAGTGGCAAAAAAGATGAACGATTTACCTGAATCCATTCGTCATATGGTAAAAGGGGGCGGCTCACTGACAGCCCTTCCGATAATTGAAACCCAGGCCGGTGACGTATCAGCTTATATTCCAACAAATGTTATTTCAATCACCGATGGACAGATTTTCCTTGAATCAGGTCTTTTTAACTCTGGGATTCGACCTGCCATCAACGTTGGAATATCAGTCTCGAGAGTCGGTGGTCATGCTCAGATTAAGTCCATGAAAAAAATTGCTGGTACTCTGAAAGTTGATCAGGCTCAGTACCGTGAACTTGAAGCGTTTTCTAAATTTGGATCTGATCTTGACGCTGCAACCCTGGCTATACTCAACAAAGGTGCCAAAAATGTGGAAATTCTCAAACAAGGCCAATATGCACCTGTTCCCGTTGAGAAACAAATTGCAATAATCTATTGCGGAACCATGGGTCTTCTCAGGGATGTCCCGGTTAATAAAGTCAAAGAATTTGAAAGTGAATATCTTGAATACCTTGAATTAAAACACAGAGATATTCTCGACAAACTGAGGGATGGCATTCTGAATAACGAAATTACGGATGTTCTGGAAAAGGTGACCCAGAACCTGGTGAGCAAATACAAATCCTGAAAA
Source organism: uncultured Rikenellaceae bacterium (assembly GCA_964514725.1). Taxonomy (GTDB): domain Bacteria; phylum Bacteroidota; class Bacteroidia; order Bacteroidales; family VadinHA17; genus LD21. Next base: position 81,507 of record CAZEUL010000007.1, on the reverse strand, counting down.
GGTCAGATAAGCTTAAATATTTCTTGAATGGCGAATTTAAAAGCTATAAGAATAAGGATCACATCTGTGAAATCAACCCGGCAGATCACTTCTGCAATGAAAATGGTATCAGCCGCCAAACTTAGAAAAGCTCAGGACAAGATAGTCAGACTTCGACCTTATGCTAATAAATTGCATGATATACTTGTCAGCCTTTCACAAAGTCTGGCTGAAACAGAAGTGGAAAATATCTACAGCCGCACCTCAAATCCCGAAAAAGTATTGATAGTAGTTGTTACTTCAAACAGAGGTCTTTGCGGAGCATTTAATTCCAATGTTTTCAAGGAGGCAAAAAGAGTAGCCACTGAAAATTATTCCGATCAGTTCATTCTGGGGAATGTTGATTTTCTTGCTATAGGTAAAAAGGGATTTGATTTCCTCAGAAAGCAGAAACTGAAACTGGCAGGTGAGTATAATGATCTTCTGAACGACCTGACTTTTGACAAATGCTCAGTTATAGCTGAAAATGTGATGAACAGTTTTGTAAGGGGACATTATGACAAAGTCGAAATTATTTATAATCATTTTAAGAATGCTGCTGTTCAGATACTGACCCGGGAGGTTTTTCTTCCTGTCGAAACCAAATCTTCAGGAACAAAAATAAATATTCCTGTAGATTATATTTATGAGCCTGATAAAGAATCGATTATTAAGGAACTTATACCAAAATCTCTGAAAATACAGTTTTATAAAGCCATACTTGACTCATATGTGGCAGAAAACGGAGCAAGAATGACAGCAATGCATAAAGCTACCGACAATGCAACAGAAATGATTAGAGAACTTACCCTGCAATATAACAAGGCAAGGCAAGCTGCAATTACCAACCAGATTCTTGAGGTTGTCAGTGGTGCTGAAGCATTGAAAGGTTAATAATTTATTTATATCAGGATTGTTTTAACTATAATGTACAGTCAGTCGGGTCTGAAAAAAATTGTGAACAAAGCTCTTGTTAATCTTGCGTATAACACAGAGTCGGAACGGCTTATCGACCCCGTAAAATACATCCTTTCAATAGGAGGAAAAAGGATACGGCCTGTGCTGGCACTTATGTCTTGCAATCTTTTCAATGATAAGATAGATGATGCTGTAATACCGGTAACAGGACTTGAGATTTTTCACAACTTCACTCTCGTCCACGACGATATTATGGATAACGCTGATGTAAGAAGGGGTTTTACAACAGTCCACAAAAAGTGGAATGTTAACCAGGCAATACTTTCGGGCGATGTAATGGCTTTCATTGTCAATGAATGTTTCCTCCAATCCCCTCCATTATTATTTCAGAAAGTTTTCAGGGTCTTTAACAAAGCAGCAATTGATGTTTGTATTGGACAACAGTTTGATATGGATTATGAAAAATCTGCTGTTGTCTCTCATGAAGAATATATTCGCATGATAGAACTAAAAACAGCGGCCCTGATTGCAGCATCTGTAAAAATTGGAGCTTTATTCGGTGGTGCTGATGAAAAAGATACCGATAATATTAATGAGTTTGGGAGAAACCTGGGCCTTGCCTTTCAGATCCAGGATGACCTTCTGGATACCTATGGCGATTCAAAAGTTTTTGGAAAAATCTCAGGTGGAGATATAGTTGCAAGCAAGAAGACTTTTCTTTATGTCAAGGCGATGGAAATAGCAAATTCAGAACAGAAAAAAAAATTGCAGGAAGAGTATCTTGCTGAAAACTCTGATACCGATTCCAAGATAAGGACAGTTATTAATATATATGATCAGCTTAATATAAAATCAATTACAGCAAGCCTTGCCAATGATTATTTCAATAAAGCCCTTGGTTTTCTTGAAAGGATTGGAGTGCCGGCTGAAAGAAAAGAGGAACTGGTTCAGATGACGGAATCGCTGGTCGGGCGCGACCATTGATAATACCGGTTGAACGAAATACCAGTTCATTTCAGAGAACAATAATTATTAACTTTGAACATCTTATATAAAATTTGTTATTTATGGCAAAGAACACGGGAAAGATCAGCCAGATTATCGGACCAGTCGTTGACGTCACATTCGAAAGACAGGGTCATGAGATGCCTGATATTTATGATGCACTTGAAATTAAAAGAAACGACGGTTCTACTTTAGTTGTTGAATGTCAGCAGCATATAGGTGAAAATACTGTCAGGACCATAGCTATGGACTCGACCGACGGATTACGCCGGGGAATGGAGGTTGTAGCAACCGGTTTGCCTATTACCATGCCGATCGGAGAACAAATCAAAGGCCGGCTGATGAATGTTACAGGCGAAGCTATTGACGGCATAGGCAAACTCGACAAAAAGGGAGGATATCCTATTCACAGGAAACCGCCAAAATATGATGATCTCTCCACTGAAAAAGAGGTGCTTTACACTGGCATCAAAGTAATAGACCTTATTGAACCATATTCAAAGGGCGGTAAAATAGGTCTTTTTGGAGGTGCCGGTGTCGGTAAGACCGTAGTAATACTCGAACTAATAAATAATATAGCAAAAGCATATTCCGGCCTCTCAGTTTTTGCCGGAGTCGGTGAGCGAACAAGGGAAGGAAATGACCTTCTCAGGGAAATGCTTGAGGCAGGCGTAATAAACTACGGCAAGGATTTTCTGGAAAATATGTTATCCGGTGGTTGGGATCTGTCTAAAGTTGATATGGAGGCACTTAAAGAGTCAAAACTTGCCCTAGTTTTTGGACAGATGAATGAACCTCCGGGAGCAAGAGCAAGAGTTGCCCTGTCGGGATTATCAGTTGCCGAACATTTCAGGGATGGCGACGGGAAAAGTGGCGGCAGGGATATTCTGTTCTTTATGGATAATGTATTCCGTTTTACCCAGGCTGGTTCGGAAGTTTCTGCGCTGCTCGGAAGAATGCCGTCTGCCGTGGGATATCAGCCAACACTTGCAACTGAAATGGGTATTATGCAGGAACGAATCACATCAACACGCCACGGTTCAATCACATCTGTACAGGCAGTATATGTTCCGGCTGATGACCTTACTGATCCGGCTCCGGCCACAACATTTGCCCACCTAGATGCCACAACAGTGCTCAGCCGCAAAATATCAGAACTAGGAATTTATCCTGCTGTCGATCCTCTCGATTCAACTTCCAGAATCCTGACGGCAAGTATTGTAGGGGAAGCACATTATAACTGCGCACAAAGAGTGAAAGAACTGCTGCAGAGATATAATGAGCTCCAGGATATTATTGCTATTCTTGGTATGGATGAGCTTTCGGAAGAAGACAAACTTGTTGTTCACAGAGCAAGAAGGGTTCAGAGATTCTTATCACAACCTTTCCATGTGGCTGAACAATTCACAGGCATCAAAGGAGCACTTGTATCCATTGATGATACAATAAAAGGATTTAATATGATACTCGACGGAAAAGTAGACCAGTATCCTGAATCCGCATTTATGCTGGTCGGAACAATTGAGGACGCAATAGAAAAAGGAGAAAAAATTCTGGCACAGTCAAAATAAGATAACCAATACACTTCTTCATATAATATGCTGCATCCCTGTATCAAAAAAGGAATAATCAGCATGAATTAGATTAGGAGAACTGACATCAGATTATGAAAATTGAAATTATCACTCCCGACTGCAAAGTATACGAAGACGAAATCAAATCCGTAAGAGTTCCCGGGAAAAAAGGTTCCTTCCAGGTTTTAAAGGATCATGCTCCTATTATTTCGACCCTCGATAAAGGAATGGTCAGGATCGTTGATATGAACGACAGGGAAGTAATTTATGAAATTAATGGGGGAGTTATTGAAGTCAAGGCTAACAGAATAATAATTCTTTCCGAATCGGTTGCATAGTTATAGCTGAATGACTCCTGAAGAATTCCGGAAAAATGCCCATAAACTGGTCGACTGGATGGCAGATTACATGGGGAATGTGGAGAGCTATCCTGTAAAATCACAGGTAAAACCAGGAGAAATTTTTGAGAAAATCCCGGCATCTCCTCCCTCACATCCTGAATCTTTTACGGCCTTCCTCAAAGACCTTGACGAGATTATCATGCCAGGGATAACACACTGGCAAAGTCCGAACTTTTATGCTTATTTCCCTGCCAATACAAGCCCTCCTTCAATTCTTGCGGAAATGATCATTTCCACGCTCGGTACGCAGTGCATGATATGGGAAACATCACCGGCTGCTGCCGAGCTTGAAGAAAAAATGATGATATGGCTAAGGGATCTTATAGGTCTGCCGGCAGAATTTGAAGGAGTTATCCAGGATACCGCCTCCACTTCCACTCTTGCAGCTTTACTCACGGCAAGAGAAAAAGCAACAGGGTTTGGTATAAATGAATACGGTACTGAAAACTCTACAAGATTAAGGGTTTATTGTTCCACTCAAACACACTCTTCAGTGGAAAAAGCTGTTAAAATATGCGGTATTGGCAGGCAAAACCTTGTGAAAATACCTGTTAAGGCTGATTTTGGGATGGATCCGCAAAAACTGGAACAGGCTGTAAAGACTGACATTGATAAGAAATACATTCCGTGCTGTGTTGTTGCAACATTAGGTACAACGGGGACTACCGCAATCGATCCTTTAAAATCTATAGGAGAAATATGTTCTGAGAACAACATCTGGCTCCACGTTGATGCAGCAATGGGAGGCACAGCCCTCATTTTGCCTGAATTTCAATGGATGCTCGATGGCAGACAATATATCGATTCATTCGTGTTCAACCCTCACAAGTGGATGTTCACTAATTTTGACTGCTCGGCATTTTTTATAAAAAGACCAGACCTCCTCATAAGAACATTTGAAATATTACCCGAGTACCTTAAAACAAGAACAAGAGGAAAAGTTAACGATTACCGCGACTGGGGAGTGCCTCTTGGAAGGAGATTCAGAGCCTTGAAACTCTGGGGTGTGATAAGGATGTATGGCGTGGAGGGACTTCGAGGAAAGATCAGGGACCACATTAAAATAGCTTTATCGCTGAAAGATCTGATAGAGCGTGAACATGATTTTGAAATTGCAGCTCCCGTGATTCTTAATGTTGTCTGTTTCCGGTTTAAACCTTCAGGAAAAGGTACTGAAGAAATGAACAGGATAAACGAAACTCTTAACCATGTGCTGAATGACAGCGGCAAGATTTATCTGACTCATACAGTTATTGAAGGGTTATATACACTCAGAATGGTTACCGGGCAGACAAATGTAACTATGCAACATGTTGAAAAAGCCTGGGATCTGATAAAAACAACTGCCAGAAACCTTTAAAAACGCCAGTACCTGAACCTCTCCCTTCCTATATTCATCCCGTAAATATCCATATTGAAAAGCAGTTTGATCTGGGCAAAATTTCTTAAGTCGTACCACGTAGCCTCAATTCCTGCAGAGATCATATAAGGTATTCTGAAGAGGTAAAAATCCGAAAGCAGCTGTACGCCAAATGATTTAAATGTTTCGCTGCCATCGTTATATGACCATGTTATTCTGTCTTCATCAATTTGCCGTGTGAAATTTCCAGTACCCTTTGTATAATCATAAAAAATATCGCCTCTGATCCTCTTAAGGTAAAATAGACTTGAAATATTGAAATCAGGATATACCAGAGGCATAAAATAATCAGCAGAAATAAAACCAATCTTTTTCGAAATTATTTCATCATAACCTCTTGAGAAATTTGTTTTGTTTTTCAGCAGATATTTTTCAGGATTCTGTTTTTCAGCTTCAAACCGCAACCTAAAGCTGTTATTCCTTAAAAGCCCCGGGAAATAAAATGCCGTTCTAGCAGTGATCATGTACCCGTAAAGCTTCCTGTCAAAAGGGTAGGAGGTATAGCTTAAATCCAACACCTGTGCCCATCTTGGATGAATATCCCTTTCTGCTGATCGGAAGTAGTTAGTGAAATAGAACCTTCCTGTAATCTGGTTTTGACCTTCATCGTAATAGCCAAGTTCCTTGATATATATATGATCGTTGGTAAATTTATCCAAGCCTGATATCTGAAGGAACTGCGAAAAACTGCCACTTTGAAAACGTAGGGGCAGATATATGCTGTTGCTAATAGCAAGCCCCTGCCTGTGATCAGAAGGATCAGGGATCGATTCATCCGGTTTCTCAATAAGTGGACTTTCACCGTAGTCAATCCTTGTCTCCAGTTCTGGATACCATCCGAGCCATCTTATGCTTGTATGAAACTTGTGTCTTTCTTCAGAATATTCATAACCAAATGTTGAAATAAGTGTACTCAGATTATTTTGTGACATCAGCGTAAATCCGGGGGTAATAGAGGCCGGATCATCTTGAATTTTATCAATATCTGCATAAAAAGGCATCCAGCTGTGAAATCTGAAGAGATGCTTCCATTTTCTGTAAGGTTCAGGGTAATAAACTTTATAATCAACAGATTCCTTAAGTTTAGCATTCGATCTGAACCTGTTGATAAGAAAAGATGAACTGTTGTCAATTGTTTTAAAATCAATACTGCCCTTTTCAATTTTTGTCTGACAAATGTTATTCCCTGAAGCAGAATAATCTGTAAAAATTATTTTGTTCCCGGTTACATTCAGGTCGCCTGTACCGAATCTCGATCTTGTAAGACAGCTTATGGAACCTTTATCATCACGCAGATAAATATTATCGGTTCCCGAAAATGAACTTACAAAAAACAGAGAATCATTCCTGAGATAAGCAGACTGAAGATCATTGTTTGACTCTTCAATTAGTGTTTCCCAGGTTTTTTCTTCAACATCGTATGAAAGTATGCCTTCACCTTCATCTGTCAGGGAAATAAGAATGATTTTTCTGCCGAAATCATCCCATTGAGGTTTCTGAAGATATGCGTTTCGTGGTGGACTGATTTCACTTGTAATCCTACCCGTTGCCGCATCGATGATAACCAGTTCATTTGTATTCTTTACCGTGTTACTCACTGCTGCTATATATCTTCCATCATGGGATATAGCTGCAGCCATGAACCTTGACTTTTTTGAAAACTGGGTTATTCTGCCGTTTTTCAGATCCAGTGCTTGTATTACCGACCAGGTCCTGTTTTCCCATCTTGGATCAGTTCGGGTCTCAACCCAAACTACTTTACCCTTTCCGCAGGAGATAGTCCAGGGATATAAATATCCGGGAGTACAAAGTATGTTTTCTGTTCCTGAGGAAGGATTAATGATGACAATGGCTGGAGGGCGCGAAAGCGAAGTCCTTACTGCAATTATTGAATCTTTACCCGCATGTACCGGTGAATAATAATTGATATATCTCTCTTTTTTCTCCGGATTTAAAATATCATAGTTGATGCTTCCAGAGGCTGAATCGTCTTTCGTCCAGATAGATTTTAAAGTGTCAAATGTTTCCCTGAAGAGTCTCTTTTTGGTGAGAGAAGCACTATTACGCAGGCTGAAGTTTACAGGGTTAATAGAAAATGGAATATTTGCTGTCAGTTTAAGAGCTTTCTTCCACAGAGTTGAATCATATCTGGTATATGACCAGGCTACCATTTGGTAACCGGTACGGTAGTGATCGGGTACAAAATCCCTGTAAGACCCGTTAAGTATCTTATCATAACTGTAAATTTTGCCTTTTTCAACCAGGATTGCCTTCAGCTGTTTCTGGAAGTCAGGGGTTCTGCCCCTGCCTGAATTTGTGAGCGCCGACTCTGAAAATACCGCATCTCCTTCGAGAAACCACAGAGGTGTCAATGCTGCTACAGCTCCGGGGAATTGCTGACCAGCAATATATGACATTGCTTTTGTAAAACCTTTGTTGAGGGATTCCATCTGGAGAACATGAGTAAGTTCATGGATGGCAAGTTGTTTATATGGATCAAGTGGTATTGTATTCTGCTCAGGAGTGGGGTATATTTCCATCCTGCTGGGAGCCCAGGCTACATATCCATTTGACATGGTCGTGTAATTATGGATTATCACCGGCAGTCTGTATTTCAAATCTGGATAAAGTGCTTTCAGTTTAAAAGCTGCTTCTTCAAGCGCTCTTGCAAAATCCTGACCTCTCTGACCGAAAGATTCAGGATAAATTATTCTGAATCTGTCAGTCTTTATCTGCATCCATTTCAGGGACCCGGGATCCTGCCCGGTATTATAGTATTGAGCTTCAGTATTTAATGAAAAGAAAAGAAAACCTGCTGTAATCAGCAGAAACAGATTCCTCATAAATAATTATTTGCTCAAAAATAGTAAAATATACCCGCAAAGGTATCCCGGCTCTCAGTTTGAAAAAATTAACTAATTTCGTCGTCTGGCTTTACGCTTTTAAACCAGCGCCTAAAGAGTAAACAAAGCATGAAAAAATACAGGTCAATAAACAATATCACAGGATGGGTAGTTTTTGCCATTTCTGCTTTCACTTATTTGATGACGATAGAACCCACGGCAAGTCTTTGGGACTGCGGTGAATTCATTGCATCATCATATAAACTTGAAGTGGGGCATCCTCCGGGAAATCCTGTATTCATGGTAATGGCAAGGTTTTTCACCCTGTTTGCCGGAAAGAATGTCTCTATGGTTGCAGCTATGGTCAACTCAATGTCTGCACTTGCAAGTGCATTTACAATTCTTTTTCTTTTCTGGACTATCACACATCTGGCCAGAAAAATTATAATCAGAAATAATGATCATTTCAGTCCGGCAAGAATAATTGCCGTAATGGCAGCCGGAATAACCGGAGCCCTGGCATATACTTTTTCTGATTCATTCTGGTTTTCTGCTGTCGAAGGCGAAGTTTATGCAACCTCTTCTTTGTTTACAGCAGTAGTATTCTGGGCCATCCTTAAATGGGAGGATGTAGCTGACGAAGAATATGCCAGCAGATGGATTATCCTGATTGCGTTTCTTATGGGACTTTCAATCGGTGTTCATTTACTGAACCTACTCACACTTCCTGCCATAGTTCTTGTTTATTATTTCAGAAAATATGAATTCTCATGGAAAGGACTTATCATCTCCCTAGGAGTTTCAGTTCTTCTTCTTTCGCTTCTTATGTACGGGATTATGCCGGGAGTGATCACCATTTCTTCGAGGCTTGATCTGTTTTTTGTAAATACCCTGGGATTTCCTCCTAACAGCGGTATGATAATCCATTTCATACTGATGGCAGCTGCTTTTATCCTGGCTGTAAAACTGACAATGTCATCCTCCAGCAGAATGAGAACTTCAGGCCTGGCTTTCGGCGCATTACTGCTTTCAGGGATCTGGGTGATCTCAGGTTCTGTTTTTCTTAATATACTAGTCCTTGCAGCAATAGCAGCATATACCTGGTACCTGTCCGGAAAGAACAGGGTAGTCTTGAATACTGTTCTGACCACCATAATGGTAATTATGATTGGCTACTCATCAAATGCCATAATTGTGATAAGAGCCTCTGCCGGGACACCTCTTAATGAAAATCAGCCTGATAATCCGTTCAGCCTTTTATATTTCATCAACAGGGAACAGTATGGACAGAGACCTCTTTTCAGAGGCCCATATTACAATGCCCCTGTGATTGATTATAAAGATGGAAAACCAAAATATGCACTGGAAAACGGAAAATATAAAATTACAGCTTATAACCTTGAAACAGAATATGATCCAAGATTTATTACACTTTTCCCCAGAATGTGGAGCGACCAGCAGGATCATGCAGAGGTTTATCAGGAATGGGGTAAAGTGAAAGGAATTCCGATCACGGTTACTGACAGGTCAGGTCAAAAGCAGGTTATAAAAAAACCCAGATTCATTGAGAACCTGAGATTCATGTTCACCTATCAGTTCGGTTATATGTATTTTCGCTATTTCCTGTGGAATTTTTCAGGTAAGCAAAACGACTCTCAGGGAACAGGAGGTGCGGTAAATGGGAACTGGATCACTGGAATAAACTTACTGGATGAACCCAGGGTGGGAACATCTGACCTTCCTCCCGGCATGAAGGAAGATACTTCAAGAAATAAATACTTTCTGCTTCCATTTATCCTTGGGGTAATAGGAATATTTTATCAGCTTAACCGCGATACCAGGAACTGGGGTGTCATTCTCCTGCTGTTCCTTATGACAGGAGTCGCCATCGTATTCTATCTTAATCAATATCCAAACCAGCCACGTGAACGTGATTATGCATATGCAGGATCGTTTTATTTCTTTGCTGTATGGATAGGATTGGGTTTGCTTGCCATTTTTGAAGCTTTGTCTAAGTTTATCGGGGAAAAAGTTGCTGCACCTCTTGCAGGCTTGATCTGTATTATAGCTGTACCTGGTGTTATGGCAACAGAGAACTGGGATGACCATGACAGATCGGGGCGATACCTGGCCAGAGATGTTGCTTTCAATTATCTTAATTCATGTGCACCCAATGCTATACTATTTACAAACGGTGATAATGATACATTCCCATTATGGTATGCCCAGGAGGTTGAGGGAAAAAGAACTGATGTCAGGGTTTGTAATCTTATGCTGCTGAATACCGACTGGTATATCAACCAGATGAAATGGAAAACATATGAGTCAGATCCTCTTCCAGTTACTCTTCCGGTTCAGAAATATTATGACGGTATTAATAACCAGGTCTTTATTGTAGAAAAAACAAAAGATCCGGTTGACATAACAACTATTATTGACTTTGTTAAAAGTGATAATAAGGCAACCAAAATCCAGGTTTCCCCTACGGAGTTACTTGATATAATACCATCTCGAACTATAAGGATTCCGGTGGATAAGGAAAAAGTTCTTGCTTCAGGAACAGTCAAACCGGAAGATGCTGACAAAATTGTCCCCTATATTGATATCAAGCTTAAAAAGAGCTCAATCCTTAAAAGCCAGCTGATTGTACTTGATATACTTGCCCATAACAACTGGGAGCGTCCTATTTATTACGTAACAGGTTATCACGACGATGCACTTGGTCTGGAAGAGTACTTCCAGTTTGAGGGTTTGGCATACAGGCTTGTACCTATAAAATCACAGAATAAAAGCTGGGTAGACTATGGCAGGATCGATTCTGACATTCTTTATCAGAATGTTATGAATGAGTTTGTATGGGGGGGAGCCAATAATCCCAAAGTAAACCTTGACTATAATCATATCAGAACACTTATGGTGGTAAAAGCCCGTCTCAGCTACGCAAGACTTGCAAAAGTATTATCGGCTGAGGGGAAAAAAGAAAAAGCAATTGAAGTTGTTGATCGCTGCCTTGAACTACTGCCGCCTGACAAATTTCCGTATGATCCGTATTTCCCTGACCTTATTGAGGCCTCATATATGGCCGGTGCTTCCGACAAAGCAGAAAAAATGACAAGGGAATTAACCGATTACTATTATAAACGTCTTGATTACTTCCTCAAACAAAATCCCTATGTTATAAGTTCTGCTGATTATGAAATTCAATCAGCTATCCAGTATTCATCAAAGGTTGCCGGATTTTGCACAGAATATGGAAAAGCAGAATTAGGGAAAGAGATCCAGGAGAAGATTGAAAAGTATTATAATGATTATTCCTCAAAAGGGGTAAGACAGATAGAATAGGTGAATCAGAAAAGAGTACTGATTTTAGCTGTTACATCCTTTTTAAGATATTTTTCAAGAAGCGAATAAACAGCTTCAGGATAAACGGGTTTAAGTATATATTCATTGCACCCTGCAATATAAGCATCAGTTTTTGATTGTTCTGATGAATAAGCGGTTATCATCAAAACCGGAGTGTTTTTATTCTCTTTTCTGAAAATCCTTGTGCAATCAATCCCGTTAACCAAAGGAATCAGAAAATCCATGATCACAAGATCAATTTTTTTATCTTTCTTATTAATAAAATCAATGAAATCCTTTCCTGTTCGGAGTCTTACAACTGAAGCCCCTGAACTTTGAATTAATGTCTCATAATAGCGTAATGACGGCAAGTCATCCTCGACGATAATAATTGTCTTGCCCTGTAACTCTAAGCTACTGAAATTCAGAGACATTACTAATTTTGTTTTAACCAGTGTAAATCTACAACAAGATACAAATGACTAATTAAATAGAGGGCGCAATTTTCAACAAATTATCAACAAATTTAATTTCCCTTATCGAGATTTCCTAACCTTTATAAGAATAAAAGGGAGATTTATTTTCAGGTATTTTCCCGCAGTAAATACTTATTCTTATTCTGGACCGGGCAGGTATTGCAGGAAGATGAGTAAAAAATTTTGCCACCCGTTAAGAACAGAAAAAAAGTTGCTGTTAGTGAAGTCTTATTATTTCTTGGAAAGACTATATATCGAAATCAGTTATCTGCATTCCCATGAAATTCTTGTATTCCCGTTTACAATGTCAGCAGTTGCCTCAATTGCAACAAGCTCAGCTCCGCAATATTCAGTTTCCCTTCCTTCCTGTTCAACTTTTTCATTTACATATGTTACCTGCCTGCAGATCTTACACCCCGTCAAAGATTCACAGGCTGTGAATAAAACAGTTATCATTATTAATGACAAAGTGTAAATGAGCTTTCTTTTCATATAAAAATCTGTTAGCATTAAAGTTACTAAACCTGAGTAACCATTGTCTTTTTCACTAAAAAACGGCAAATTTTAAAAATTATTAAGTAATTTGATGCAACAATTGGATAAAATGGTTGTCATTATCGTGGAATGAAAACAAAAGAACCTTATAAATTGAAAATATCATGGAAGATACAAAGATGAAAAAGCATGTGACTGTTGTAGGTGCCATCCACATCGGTTTTGGCGCACTCGGTCTTATCGGAGCTCTGGCAGCCTTTTTCGCCTTGAATTTTGCAAGAGGATTTGTTGAAAATGAAGAGATACCAAATATGGTTCTGGGATTTCTCTCAATAAGTATCCCTCTTCTGGTAGGCTTTATGTCTACACTTGGTCTGATAGGAGGTATTGGACTGCTTTCATATCAGCCATGGGCAAGATATCTTGTAATTGTTGTTGCCGCACTGGGATGCCTTAACATCCCGATAGGTACACTTAAGGGTGTTTATTCACTTTGGGTATTATTACAGGATGAGACAATCAGGCTTTTTAAGCCTGCAACCAGTGCCTGACAGGCGAAACTGATTTAATGGTACTTCGGAAAGTGGTTTTATAAGTGGTTCCTTTATGCTGCTTATTTTACCACTTTTTTTTAAATTGTCGCAAATTAAGAAAATATGGGCGACGATAACAAAATAATATTCTCAATGTACCGCGTGGGGAAAATCTTCCCTCCTCATCGTCAGGTACTTAAAGATATATCATTATCTTTTTTTCTTGGAGCCAAAATCGGCATTATTGGACTTAATGGATCCGGCAAATCAACACTTTTAAGAATTATTGCAGGTCTGGAAAAAGACTATCTGGGAGAGGTGAAGTTTCTGCCGGGTTACTCAGTCGGTCACCTGGCACAGGATCCGCTTCTTGACGACAATCGCACGGTTCGTGAGATCGTCGAGGAGGGAATAAAAGAGACTGTTGACCTTGTTAAGGAATATGAATCAATAAACATGAGTTTTGGTGATCCTGAAGTTTATGAGAACCCCGAAAGAATGCAGCAACTGATGGACCGGCAGGCAATACTTCAGGAGAAGATAGATTACCACGATGGATGGAATATAGACTATAAACTTGAAAGAGCAATGGATGCTCTGAGGTGCCCCGACAGCAGTACAAAAGTGAATATCCTGTCAGGAGGTGAGAGACGACGTGTGGCATTATGCCGGCTCCTGTTAAGCCAGCCTGATATCCTTCTCCTCGATGAGCCCACTAACCATCTTGACGCCGAGTCGGTCCAGTGGCTTGAAACAACCTTGAAACAATATCACGGAACAGTTATCTGCATTACTCACGACAGGTATTTCCTCGATAATGTTGCAGGCTGGATCCTTGAGCTTGACAGGGGTGAGGGAATTCCCTGGAAAGGAAATTATTCATCATGGCTTGAACAGAAGGCTAAAAGACTGGAAATTGAAGAAAAGGGTAATATTAAAAGAAGAAAGATCCTTGAGAGAGAGCTGGAATGGGTGAGGATGTCACCAAAAGCACGCCATGCAAAATCAAAAGCCCGGCTTGGCGCTTATGAAAATCTGCTAAACCAGGATGTTAAGGCAAAGGAGGAAAAACTTGAGATTTTTATCCCTAACGGCCCGCGTCTTGGTGATAAAGTCATACGTGCAAAACATGTTTCAAAATCTTTCGGTGATAAACTTCTTTTTGAAGATCTTGAATTCAATCTTCCTCCAAATGGAATTGTTGGAGTAATTGGTCCAAACGGCGCAGGAAAAACAACTCTTTTCAGGATGATAATGAACCAGGAAAAACCAACCACAGGATCATTTGAAATAGGCGAAACAGTAACTCTCGGATATGTTGACCAGGAACATGCTGAGATTGATCCGCAAAAGACAGTTTATGAAGTCATCTCCGGAGGGCATAATGATATTATGGTCGGCAGCAGACTTGTAAATGCCAGAGCTTATGTCTCAAGGTTTAATTTCACGGGAGCAGACCAGGAAAAGAAATGTGGGGTACTTTCCGGCGGGGAGAGAAACAGACTTCACCTGGCATTGACTCTCAAATCAGGTGCTAACGTGTTGCTCCTTGATGAACCGACGAACGATATTGATGTAAACACGCTGAGAGCCCTGGAGGAGGGACTTGAGAACTTTGCAGGATGCGCAGTGATCATCTCCCACGACAGATGGTTCCTCGATCGTGTGGCAACTCATATTCTTGCATTCGAGGGAGAATCAAAAGTAGTCTGGTTTGAAGGCAGCTATTCTGAATATGAGGAAAACTACAAGAGAAGGGTAACGGACACAACTCCAAAACGGATAAAATACAAAAAGCTGGCTTAAGACACGGGAGAGTGGAGCTTCCATAAATCCGAAAGAGGCCAGGAGCTGGTTTTTAAGGACCGAAGACGAAAGACCTTAAACAGAAGAAGACAGAAGGCCGTCTTAAATATACCTTTACTTAACACATAAGGGGTTGTTAATGACACATAATCACATACTCTCATGAAACAAACCGGATTACATATAGCATTTCTGTCCTGTGCAGTTCCGATACTGCTTGCCATATCGGCTAATGCCCAGATCGGCAGGCGTTTTCCTTCCGAAAAGAAGATTGTAACAGATCCGGTCACAGGGATTCAGCTGACATTCCTCACAAGTTCAAAATCTGGTGATTACAGGATATATCAGGCATGCCTGCAATGGACGGCTGACAGAAAATGGATCATTTTTCGATCTGACATTGCGCCGGGTGAAACACTTGCCGTAAATGTAGAAACAGGTGATATTATACAGGTTACGGAGGGCAGCTATATGGGTGTGCTGGATGTGGCACGAAATTCAATGAAGCTTTATTTCATGAGAATGACCCTCCGCCAACCTGGTCAGACTCACGCCGGACCCGTGCAGATCGTAGAGGTTGACCTCGAAAAGCTTCTGGCCGACAGTGAATCGGGGAACGTAAGGGAAGAAAGAGAATATCAGAAAGTGTGCGGCACGATCCCTGCAGAAATGGAAGCAGGAGGAGATATGGCGCTCGATGCCGGTGGAGAATGGATGTATTTCAGGGTGGGAAAAAGCGCAGCACTGAAGCATTCTGTTAGAAGTACCTCATCGGGCTCACTTCTTTATCCTTCCGGCACAGGGGATATTGTTTCCGGGATCAGCAGGATGAATCTAATGACCGGGGAATTAAAACTCGTTGTAGCAGTTCCGTTTAATGTTACAAAAATTGTAGCAGATCCTGCGGGGAGCGGTGAATTAACCTTCATGGGTTCAGATTACATGAGACCAGATAACCGGAAATGGATTGTAAAGTCTGATGGATCGGAGCTTAAGGAAGTTTTTCGGGAAGATGCTGATTGTCCGGCGAAAAATACAATGCTGAAAATAATAGCTTCTGATGACTATGGCGGCAGCCTTTACCTTTTCGACAGCCAATCCCGGAACAAGAAGCTGCTGACAACGGGACACAAGATAGTTGCACAAAATGACCTGCCACCCGTGATTGGTGGTGACTATTCCGGAATCGCCTTTCTTTCTTCAATGCTTACGGGGGATGTGCTTATGAAAGATATATGCATTATTACCCTGGATGAAAGCAGGGATGGAGCCGGTTACTGATACATTTTCAGGACTATTTAATGTGTTATACCCCTATTTCCGCCGGCTAAAGCCACCGGCATCAAAGGTTTATAGAAAGATATCTAAAGCTGATATTCCAGCGCCTTCCTTGTGATTTCGAGCGTGGTCAGCCCCCTGTCGCCAAGAGCCAGATTCTTCCTTTCTTCAAATCTCGAAACGATCCTGTCAATGGTGTCCCTGCCAACGCCGTAATCACTTAGCCTGGTCTTTATCCCCAGCGACTCAAAAAAGTCCACTGTCTTCCCGATTGCGGCGTCAATCCTTTCATCTTCGGTCCCCTCCTTTATATTCCATACTCTCTCGCCGTACTGCATGAGCTTTTCCTTCTTTTCCTCCCTCAGCGCTTTCCACAGCCCCGGCTGAACGATCGCCAGTGTCCGTGCATGGTCTATCCCATGGAAGGCTGTCAGCTCATGACCAATGTCATGCACCGACCAGTCGCCGGGGACACCGCATGAAATGAGACCGTTAAGGGCCATTGTTGCGCTCCACATAAGGTTCGACATAGCTTCATAATCGGCTGGATTGGCATAAGCCTTCGGTCCCTCCTCGATGAGTGTGATCAGGATTGCCTCAGCAAATCTGTCCTGTAGCGGGGCATTAACCGGATAGGTAAGATACTGTTCCAGGACATGAACAAACGCGTCGACGATCCCGTTTGCCACCTGATTTGGTGGTAATGTACCGGCAGCATCGGGCAGCAGCACCGAGAATTTCGGAAACGAAAAAGGCGAGCTGAAAGCCAGTTTCTCGGTAGTCGATTTACGGCTGATAACCGAATTTTTATTCATCTCTGAACCGGTGGCCGGAAGGGTAAGTATCACACCGAATGGCAATGATCCTGTAACAGGTCCTTTTTTTGCAAGTATGTTCCACGGATCACCAAAAGAATATTTTGCTGCGGCGCCTATGAATTTTGTGGCATCGATAACCGAACCGCCGCCGGCCGCCAGGAGAAAATCAATGTTTTTTTCCTTTATCACCTCAACAGCTTTCATACAAGTCTCATAGGTGGGATTTGGCTCTATCCCCCCGAATTCAGTCACATCGAATCTTTTGAGAGCTTCAGTTACCTGTTCATGAACACCGTTCCTGAAAATGCTGCCTCCTCCGTAGAGAAGCATCACCCTGCTGCCTGCAGGTATCTGGGTTGAAATCTTTGAGATCTGGCCTTTGCCGAAGAAGATACTGACCGGATTATAAAATTCAAAATTCTCCATATCGTTGTCTTATTTATCGAATGGAAATATAACACATAAAATCGAAATAATAAATCCTTAATAGATTGTCATCAGTTTGTGAGTTCTGGAATCCGGAGTACAATCCAACCGGTACGACAGCCGGAATCTTCCCGGAGCTCTGACACCATCGCATGACTGCACGACCTCACGACTGCACGATTATTAAGCCCCATCTATTTTAACAAATATTTAACAATTCTTCATTTTTATTTTATATGCTTTATGATAATTTCATCCCGTTTTTTCTAAATGTAATCATTTTAATCAGAAGCATATGGATATTGTTATCGAAAATCTGACCAAAAGCTTCGGTAATCAGAAAGCTGTAGATAATATCTCCCTTAAGGTGACAACAGGGCAGATAATGGGTTTTCTTGGGCCCAATGGTGCAGGAAAGACCACTACAATGAAAATCATTACCAATTATATTGCCGCCGACGAGGGGAAAGTATTTATAGGCGGAAAACTAATTGACGATGATCCTCTTGAAATCAAGAGACATATTGGTTATCTGCCTGAGAACAATCCGTTATATCTGGATATGCCTGTTATTGATTATCTTGAATTCTGTGCCAGAGTGCAGCAGGTTTCAAAAGACCATGTTGGAAGAAGGGTTGTGGAGATGGTAAGGTTGACAGGTCTTGATAAGGAAAAGCACAAAAAAATCGGAGAGTTATCAAAAGGGTACAGGCAAAGGGTCGGCCTGGCCCAGGCAATGATCCATAATCCGGAAATCCTTATCCTTGACGAGCCTACTTCAGGACTCGATCCCAACCAGATAGCGGAAATCAGAAAACTCATAAGGGAACTGGGACAGGAAAAAACAGTGATTCTGAGTACTCATATTCTGCCTGAGGTTGAGGCTACATGTGACAGGATCTTCATAATCAACAAGGGAAAACTTGTTGCTGACGGTACTGCTGATTCTTTAAGGAAACAGGCACAGGGGGCCAATATCGTTAGAGTCAGGATTGAAGACGGAGATCCTGACCTGATCTTCAGGTCATTGCAATCAATAAATTCTGTGTCTTTAGTTGATTTTACCGACCGCATGATGAACCGTTTTGAAGTTCATTGCAAATCAGATTCGGCAAAACGGGAAATCTTTAACCTTTGTGTAAATAGAAAATGGGTTCTTACTGAAATGACCCCTTATGAAACAAAGCTTGAGGATATTTTCAGGGAACTTACAATGAATTAAAAATATTGATCATGAACACTATATGGGTTATTACAAAACGTGAGCTAAGCTCTTTTTTCGATTCACTGGTGGCAACCATAATGATTGTACTTTTTCTGGGTTTCACGGGTTTTTTCACCTGGATATCCGGATCTGATATTTTTATGACAGGACAGGCAAGTTTGCGTTCATTTTTCGGAATCTCTTACTGGACTTTATTCTTTTTCATTCCGGCCCTTACAATGAGACTTCTTGCAGAGGAGAAAAAGACCGGAACCATCGAGATGCTTCTTACAAAGCCCCTTACCGACCGCCAGGTGATACTGGGCAAGTACATGGCTACAATAATTCTTATAATAATCGCACTGGCGTTCACTCTGCCTTATGTAATAACAATATCCAGGATTGGCAACCTCGACGCCGGTGGTACTCTTTGCGGTTATCTTGCCCTTATCCTCATCAGCGCTGCATACGCCAGCATCGGAATATTTACAAGCAGTCTGACAAGCAACCAGATTGTGGCTTTCCTTTCAGCTTTGTTTATCGGTCTGTTTTTTCATATAATCTTCGGTGTGATTGCTGGTGGACTGAAAGGATTAACAGGCCAGATCGTCAACACCCTCAGTATGTCGGTTCATTTTGAAAGCCTGGCAAGAGGAGTCCTTGATACGAAAGACCTTATTTATTTCGGGTCTATTGTTTTCCTGGGATTATTTCTGACTGAAGTTTCCCTTTCAAAAAGGAATGCCTACAAATAGAATTAAAGAGGATGGAACTTAAAAATCTGTTGAAAAATGAATAAGACAGCAAGAATATCTTCAACAATAATCCTGATGGCCGGTATTATTCTTCTTATAAATATATTATCGGAGAATTACTATTTCAGACTTGATCTGACAGAAGGGAGGGAATATACGCTTAGCAAAGCTACCCGCAATATCCTTAAAAACCTTGATAAACCCGTAACTGTAACTGCTTACTTTTCCAAAGATCTTCCTCCGAATATTGGCAATGTTTCAGGAAGCCTGAAGGATATGCTGATAGAATATAATAACAGGTCAAACGGCATGGTGGTTTACAAGTTTGTAAACCCAAATGAAAAAGAGAATCTTGAGGCTGAAGCGGTGAATAATGGAATACAGCCGGTGATGATAAATGTGAGGGAGAAAGATCAGGTAAAACAGCAAAAGGCTTACCTGGGAGCCGTTATTTCCATGGGTGACCAGAAAGAGGTTATTCCTTTCTTCCAGCCTGGAGCTGCGATGGAGTATGCTTTATCGACATCAATAAAGAAATTGTCGGTAGTAAAAAAGCCAGCTATTGCCTTAATTCAGGGTCACGGAGAACCTTCACTGAATGAGCTTTTACAGGTTCAAAAAGAACTTGGCGTTTTGTATTCAGTCAATCCCCTTAAAATGAGCGATACAGCAGACATACCTTCAGAATATAAAACAATAGCCATTGTAAGACCAGTTGATACCATTTCCCCGGCCCAGCTATCGCGGCTTGATAATTTCCTTGCCCGTGGAGGCAATATTTTCCTTGCTATCAACAGGGTTGAAGGTGACTTTTCAACAGCTACCGGAAAAGCAGTAAATACCGGTCTTGAAGATTGGCTGATGAAGAAGGGATTGACCATTTCAGATAATTTTGTGATAGATGCAAGTTGTGGCAATGTTACGGTACAGCAACAACAGGGAAATTTTATAATGACCACTCAGATCTCTTTTCCTTACCTCCCTGTAATAACCAAATTTGCTGATAATCCTGCTACAAAAGGACTGGAAGCTGTGAGCCTTCAGTTTGCTAGTCCGCTTACTTTTTCGGGCGACAGCTCTGTTAAATTTACACCTCTTGCCTTCTCCTCTGCCAAATCGGGTACTGTAAAAGCTCCGATCTATTTCGATATCCAAAGGGAATGGACTGAAAACGATTTCCCTATGTCAGGAATAGCAGTGGCAGGAGTACTGGAGGGTAAACTTTCAGGTAATGCAATATCAAAAATACTTGTTGTTACAGATGGTGATTTTGCTGTTAACGGGAAACAGAGGGGAGGACAGCTGCCCGAGGATAATATTAACCTGTTTGTAAATTCGGTTGACTGGCTTTCGGATGATACCGGCCTGATAGACCTCAGAACAAAAGAAATCACCTCGCGTCCGATAAAAGAATTGCCTGAAGGGACAAGGACTCTCCTGAAGTGGCTTAATTTTATTCTACCTATTGTCCTTGTTCTCATCTATGGACTGGTAAGACTGCAGATGAATCGTAATAAAAGGATTAAAAGAATGGAGGTTAGTTATGAGTAACAGATTCAATAATAAAAATCTAATCATAATCCTTAGTGGTTTGATTGTACTTTTACTTTTAACTATTGTTATTAAAGTTCCAAAGCAAAAATCAACACTTAAGGAAAAACTGGTAGACATAGACACTACAGCAGTTGAAAGAATAATATTTTACCCAAGGAATGCAAAAGGGAAAGAATTTGAATTTTTCAGGAAAGACAAAAAATGGAACATAAAACAGGCCGAAATAGTTTCGGAACCAATGAAAAATGCTGTAAAGAACATTTTCACCGAAATCCTTGAAATAAAACCGCAAAGTCTGGCTGCTGTTGACAAATCGTCATGGGAAAATTATGAGGTCACCGACTCCCTGGCCACAAGAATTAAATTCGTTGATAAAAAGGGAAATGCCCTTGCTGATCTTATGATCGGTAAATTCTCATATAATCAGAATGCAAATCCTTATCTCGGTAGAGGAAACAACTTTTCAGGCACTTCATTTGTAAGACTTTATAACGAAAGCAAAGTTTATGCCGTTGATGGGTTCCTTGCTCTGGTATTTTCGGGTGGATTCAACGACTGGAGAGATAAATCCTTTGTGCGATGCAGGAAGGAGGAGATAACAAAGATCAGTTTTGATTTTCCTGCCGACAGCAGTTATGTATTGACAAAAAAAGATTCCGTCTGGTATGCTGGAAGTCAGCTTGCCGATTCAGCTAGTATTGAGCAGTATCTCAACACACTCAGTTTTGTCGATGGCGAAGATTTCAAGGATGATTTTAAGGTATTGTCAACTCCTGCTTACCAGCTTAGAGTAGAAGGAAATAATCTTCTGAATATCACAATAAAATGTTTTAGGGCAGAAGACGGCAAAGACCTTGTGTTCAGCTCAAGTCAGAATTCATCAGTATTTTTTGCCGATAACAACAAAGTGATGTTTGACAAGCTCTTTAAACCGGTGAGTTATTTCTTAAAGAAGGATAAGAAAAAGAAGTAGGCTCTGTCCACACCGCTTTCAACAGTCCTGAAGATTGACTACTTTTACATGTTTTCATGAAATATGACCGGGCATTCTTCAGAGAAGAATGATTTTACTTGAAATAATTTGAGTATTCAACAATTTTTGTCCTGAGTCTTTCAGCGAGATAACTGTTTCCTTCCTGCATCTCCTTCAGAATAAATATTGAATCATCCCTGTATTTTACAATCATCTCCCTTCCCCAGTCTGCCGGGGGAGGCTGAAGATTTGTTATCCGGTCTGCCAGTTTTACGGCAAAGACCTCTCTCCTTAATTTCTTTATTCTTTTAATACTGTCAGGGATCTGCTCTTCCTTTGGCAGTCTTTCATCTTTTGACAGAGCCAATACAGCTTCTGCAATTTCATCACCAAATTTCACCTTTAATTCCTTGAATGTTACCGAAGTATCTTCAATAGTGTCATGAAGAAGGGCAACCGGCAAGGCAAATTCAAGATCAAAATTTTCGCTGTGCGTTGCAGCTAAAAGAATTTCCATGGCAACATTGCTAAGATGTACCACATACGGAAGTTTTGTCCCCTTTACAGTCTGATTGTTCTCAAGATGTCTTTCTCCTGCAAATCTGATTGCCTTCTGATAAATATCCTGAAGAACATATTCCGGACCATCATTTGATTTCATGACTTTGATATATAAAGTTAAAATCCTTAATATTACAAAATATTTGAAAAAAGACTGAATTAGCTGCACCAATCATGACAACAGTATTTTATCTGATGTTTTATTCCCTTTAAACTGACAATAGAATAATCATTATACATAAAAACACCAATGATGTGAATGTTTTACAACATTGGTATTCCGCCTGTTAGTGGGGCAGTCTTCTTTAAATTGAAAATAAACTACATACAAATGAAAAGAATTATAATCTTATTGAATCTGACAATTTTATGTTTTTCGGCAGTTACGGCCCAGAAGAAGGAATATAAATATATTGATAAAACTGACTTAAAGGCTTATATGAATTTTCTTGCATCTGATGAGATGCAGGGCCGTGAAACAGGGACAAATGCCAATAATTCAGCTGCATTATTTATTGAAAGCAACCTTATGCGCCTGGGATTTAAACCTACTTATGATGGCCGGTATCTTCAGAAAATGGAGTTTATTTCAAGAAACACTTTGAGGTCCTCATTAAAAGCAACAGATATTAATGGTAATATTATTTATTCAACAGATTCTTTGGTAACTCTGATTTCGGGCTCCGATTCACAAACTGTCGCCGGCGATCTTTTATTTGCGGGGTACGGTTATGAAAACAGCAGTACTGGCTACGATGATTTTAAGGATATTGATTTAAAAGGAAAAATAGTTCTTGTAATGACCCGCAATCCGATCCTGGTTGATTCTACAGGAAATAGGATCGATTATGTTTTTGATGAAATGATTGAAGGGATTAAGCTTATATCACTTATTAAGCGGGGATCAAAGGCAGTGCTTATTGTTTATGATCCCAAAAGTACTTTTTCCGATCCTTATGAATCAGGTCTTGCCGGCTTAATTAGCAGCGGGTCAAACATTTCACTGAAAGAATCTAAAAAACCCGATATACCGGCTTCAATCTTCTTTATTACACAAAAAACGGCCGACAGACTCCTGTCTGGTTCCGGGACAACGTTAAAACAGCTTCAGGAAGAAATTGATTCTGGAAAAAAGCCACGGTCATATGAGGTACCCGGGATAATGGTTTCGGTTCAAAACCAGGTAGTGGAAAGTGAATTCACTTCCTATAATATAATTGGCCTTATGGAGGGTTCTGATCCTGTTTTGAAAAATGAATGTATCGTTTATACTGCACATTTTGATCATGCCGGGATAAATGAGAAAGGCGAAATCCTTAATGGTGCTGATGATAATGCTTCAGGCACTTCAGGATTGCTTGAAATCGCGGAGGCTTATTCCAGACTGAAAAAGAGACCTCTGAGGTCCGTCGTCTTTGCCTGGGTAAATGGAGAAGAAAAGGGGCTTCTAGGCTCAGAATTTTATGCAAATCACCCATTGATACCAATGGAAAAAACAATTATAAATATTAATCTTGATATGATTGGAAGAAGCATTACTCCGGCTGATACTGGTAACTTTCTTGGAATTGAACTTAATATTACCGGCCCCGGAGAAATTCAACTTTTTTCAGAAAATGTAAATGAATCTGATTTAAAACTGGTTCGCATCAGTGCAAAGGAGAACGGGATTTCAATTAAAGAGATGGGAAAGGATATTCCTTTTGGAAGCAGTGATCATGCAAGCCTTGCAGAAAAAGGCGTACCATTCCTTTTCTTTCATTCGGGAATTCATACCGATCTTCATGCTCCGGGAGATGATATTGATAAAATTGATTTTGACAAAATGCAGAAAGTCTCACGTTTGGCCTTCGCTACAGGATATAGAATAGCTAATCTGAAGTGGAATAAATAATTGCCAGGTTATCCGGAAATTTCATTAAATCAGTTGTCACGAATTGATTTTAGACCTGAATTTTCATAAAATTCATCCTTATTAACAAAAAACTTATTCTTTTTTGTAACATTTCAGTTTATTGCAAGTCTATTATTTAAGTTTTAATTAACCGGGAATAGATTAAATATTTATTACTGACTTTTTGCATTGCCGTTTTTGAAAAAAGCATGAAAATGGATCATTTAGTATTTCTTGATGATAACTGGAATGAGATTGAAGAGCTCATAAGTGGGAAGAAATCAATGATTATACAGGGATTTGATGAATTAAAAACACCTCAATGGACAGTTGCAGAAGGTGATGTCATTTATCTTGCATATAATAGCTACAAAGATGAAATAAAAGCCAGAGGTGTTGCCGATGCCGTTGTTTTATCACCTCCACTTACAAGGGAAGAATCCTTTGAAATTATCATAAGAAATCAGACAAGGCTTATGCTTCCCGATGATCAGTTTTACAAGTGGGCAGGTAAACGATATCTTATACTTGTGGGAATCAAGGATATTGAAACGTTTGAGTCAGAAAAACCAGAAAATGGTTAAAAATCAGCATTTATCTGCACGACCTGCCTAATGTTTCATGAACCTGTCATAAAAATTGACCGACATGTATTTCAAGGAATATTGCGGAGAAGATCTTTTTCATCCATGATTGCAATCAAATCAGGATTCTTAATATGTTTTGCTTTGTTTGCAAGTAATCCCGTGGCAAATATTTTTTTACCGGGAAGTTCCATGATTAACTCCTTCAGCAGGTTTTCATTACCCCTAAAATTAAGATCCGTCATATAACCTGTAACAATAATATCAGGATTCCAGTCCCTGGTAATTAAAAATACAGATTTTAAAGGAGTTGACTGTCCAAGATATAGTACATGATTCCCCCTTTTTTTGATAAGATAAGAGTAAAACAAGAGTCCAAGTTCATGCATTTCACCTTCAGGAAGGAATAACAGGAACCGGCTGCCTTTATCTTTTTTGGGAGGAGGAAGAGCATCAATCGCTGCAATAAGGCGTTGCCTGAAAACAGAAGTAATAAAATGTTCAGTTCCTACATTCACTGCTCCGGTATGCCACATAATCCCCACCTTTCTTAAAAAAGGAAATACTACATCGGAAATGGTGGAATCAAACCCCCGTTCAATTACCGATTTCAGGAGGACTTCATTGACCGCTGTTTCATCGAGCCGGTTCATAGCAATTACCATTAGAGCTATAATATCACTGGTCTTTCCTTCTGAAGAAGATAATATTTCCGCCTTTTCCCTTATCTCTGAGTCTGTTTTGGAAGCTATCAAAGAAATTTTAGTTCCATGACGGTATAATATTGCAATATTGATCAGCCTCATCAGATCATTATCATTGTAGAATCTTCGCCCTGAAGGTGATATGAAGGGAGTGAGAATGCCATACCTTTTTTCCCAAATCCTGATAGTATCTGATTTAATTCCAGTCAGACTTTCAAGGTCATTCAAGGTATATTGTTCCATAATATCGTAAATCTTTTAAAATTAATTCATATTTCCGATTTAGCTCGGGAATTATTATAAAAAAGGGTGCCTTTAAAGGCACCCCTCCACTTCACAAAAGCTTCAGACTATTGATATTAGGGCAGAAGCACTTTGTCTATTACATGAATTACACCGTTTGATGCCTGAACATCAGTTGCCACTATATTGGTACTGTTATTAATAGTGGGTGAAGGTGTAAGAGATATAGTGATTCCTCCATTGAGGGTTTGAACAGTCCCTGCACTCAGCGAAGTCGACCTCACATTCCCCATTACAACATGGTAAAGAAGTATAGGAGTAAGCTGTTCTGCAGTCAGATCATTGACACCTGAAACTCCCAACTGAGTGAACAGTGCCTGGAATGCGGTATTGGTGGGTGCAAAAATTGTAAACGGACCGCTACCCTTAAGCGTTTCAACCAAACCGGCCTTTGCTACAGCCTGTACAAGAATACTGAAATTGTCATTTGCAAGAGCCTGATCAACAACTGTCGGAGGTAAAAGTACATTGTCAATTGCATGTATTACCCCATTCTTAACATCAACATCAGCCAGGATGACATTCGTGTTTTTGTTGATTTTGACACCTCCTGAAGTGCTGATGTACAAACTTAGGAAACTGCTTTGTGCCGGACTGAGAGTATTGAAATATCCGGAACTTAGCATACCTGATTTTTTCTCTTCTCCTAATACATGATAAAGTAGTATCGGTTTCAAGGTTTCTGCGGGAAGATCGTTAATACCGTTAACTCCCAATATACTGAACAATTCCATAAAAGCATCATTTGTCGGTGCAAATACTGTAAAATTTCCTTCCCCGTTAAGGGCATTTACAAGATCAGCCTTTGTCAGTGCCTGAACCAGTATCGAGAAATTAGCATCGGAAACTGCATATTCAGCTATGGTCATTTCCGGAGTAGTTTTCATTGCATCCTTATCTTTTTCGCAGGATGTCATTAATGATATGCCAAGAATGGCAATCATACCTAATAGAATAGTCTGCTTCTTCATGATTATCTGTTTTTAGTTAATTTTTACTTTTGATTAATAAACATTAAAAGCAAAAGAAATGTTCGCAAATAATCATAAAAAAGAGAACAAATATTTCCAAAAATAACATAATAACAGGTAAAATACAAACTAATATGCTATTATACAATTAAATAGTATTAAAAGTTAAAAAATGTTAAATTATACTAGAAATACCTTGGATAAATAAGATCAACAGATTGAAATTTTAAAATGAAGAATCAGATAGAAGATAAACTGAATTCTTACGACAATCATCAAAAATAAATATTAATGATGACCCATAATACCATTTTAATGGAAGCGGGTATAGCTATTTGACTTTCTTCATCAGCTCCTCAACTGCCCTTTCAAGCTGTTGATCGCGGCCATTGCTTATAATTGACGGTTCATTTTTTACCTGTACATCAGGAACGGTTTCAACATTTTCCAGCCATGTACCGTTTATATCTTTGGTACTTACAGGAACTGCTCCCCATACAGTATTACCATCCTGCAGCATTTCCCAGCCGGCGAAACTGCATGTACCCGGAACAGGCATGCCAATGGTAGTACCTATTCCAAGCTCTTTATAACCGCACGCAAAGCAGTGACCATCGCTGTAATTTGCTTCATTGAACATTGCAACTGTAGGACCGGTCCAGCGGAAATTGGGTTCATAACCGACAGAACGTCTTTCAGTGGCATATTCAAGGTATTTTTTTCCTGTAAAGAACATGGTCAGGTCTGATACCAGATCGCCTCCGCCGTTGAACCGGGTATCTACAATGACACCCTTGCGGTCTGAATATTTGCCCATCATCTCTTCATAAACAGTGCGGTAGGGTCCGTCTGACATTCCCGGAACATGAACATACCCCAGCTCTCCGTTTCCCGTTTTGTCGACTTCCTCCTGGTTCTTATGAACCCATCTTCTGTAAAGAAGAGTGTTCTCCTCACTCCTTGATACAGGTTTCATTGAGATATTCTGACGTGTCTTTGTCGATGGATCAAATACTGTAAGCAGAGTGAATTTATCAGCTTTACGGTTAAGGTATGATGCAAAGTCACGGTCAGGTTTAATGGTATCCCCGTCGATCTGCTCGATGATCATTCCTGGTGTTATTTTAAATGAAGCTTTATCCAGAGGGCCCCATTTTATCACTTCATCGATTCGGATTCCCTTTCCGACGTATTTGTAATCGATGAATATCCCGAGTGAAGCAGTGTTGTCAACTCCGGGCCTGCTTGTACCATATCTTGAACCCGAATGCGAAACATTCAGTTCACCCAGCATTTCAGACAGCATCTCGGAAAACTCATAACCGTTGCTTATATATGGCAGGAACTTTTTATATTCTGCATAAAGTTGATCCCACGGGGCACCATGGAAGGTGGAGGTATAGAACATTGCCTTTGTCCTCAGCCATACATGATTGAACATGCTTTCTCTCTCTGCATTAAGGTCTATTGTAAGCTCACAATTGAATGAAACGGATTCTTTTTTCCATCCTTCCGGATTGATTTTGAATATTTTACCGTCGGCAAGTAGAAAAAGGTTTTTCATCTCCCTGTCCCATTGCATCCTGGCTGATCTTGCATCAAGTGAGAGTTCCATTTTGGTCTCTTTGGTTCGCAGATTGGTGCTCCAGAGATTAAGTCCCTTTTCAAACCTGGCCAGGTAGTAGAGTTTTTCACCATCCTTCGATAGAACCGCATCGCTCAGAGATGATGAATGAATCGTAAGACGCACTTTTCTGTCATAGATGCCATCAAAATCAATTACAAGTGAAGTATCCTTTTTTACTTCGGATTTCTTCTTCTTTTTGTCGTCACTTTCCTTAGCTTTCTCTTTTTTCTCCTTCTCCTTTTCCTTCTCCTCAATCTCCTTAATAAGCGCATATTCTTCCTTGGTCAGACGGAAACGGTCCCAGGCATCGCGGGTTAAAAACATCGAGTAAACATCGGCCTGTCTGTTTCCGCTGTTGGCATAGCTTCTCAGCCCGTCCCTGTCGCTGAACCATAAAATCTGCTTCCCCTTGTTCACCCACACCGGACGGTAGTCACTGTAACCGCTGCGGGTGAGGTTTATAAGCTTTTCTTTTCCATCGGCTGGTATCAGTGCTACCTCTGAGTTTGACATAATGGGAGAATATTCGGCAAGGATCCATTTGCTGTCGGGGCTCCACTGGAAATACTGATCTCCGTCTGACATGTAGATTATTTCATCGGGTGTAAGCAGAGTACGCGTTAGACCTGTACGGATATTATAAACCTTCAGCGACCGGCGGTCCTCAATATAGGCTATCTCCTTTCCGTCGGGTGAAATTTCTGGCTGGTAGCAGTCGTGATCATTTTTGACAAGAAGTTCTTCCTTCAGCAGGGTTGAGGCATAAAAATACGGTTCTTCCTTTCTTACAATCCTTGTCATGAAGATCTTCCATTTGCTTCTCCTTTCGCTGGAATAAATCAGAGTATCACCTGTAGGTGAAAATCTGAGAAACCTTTCTTCTTCAGGAGTATTTGTAATACGCTTTGTTATTCCTCCGTCGGCGGATGAAACGAACACTTCACCCCTTACTATGAATGCGACCTCTTTTCCGTCAGGCGATACTGCCATTTCCCTCACGTTACCGCTTACCTGAAGAACCTGCTCATTATTGTTTTTTCCGGCTGTATTTACCGAAATCCTAACCTTTTCAGGTTCGCCGCCCGGTCTCATCGTATATATTGATCCGTCGAATCCAAAGCATAATAATCCTTCATCAGATGAACTGAGAAACCTGACCGGATTTCCCTTGAAAAAGGTGACCTGTCTCTTTTGTGAGGGATCTGACAGCAACAAAGAGTGAACATTGAAGCTTCCGCTTTCTTCGCTCAGGTAATAAATGGATTTCTCATCCGGTGAGAAAACCGGATTCCGGTCTTCACCCCTGAACGATGTGATCATTGTATGCCTGTCGCCGGAGCGTTCCCAAACCCAAATATCGCGGGCGACAGAAGAGTTGTGGTGTTTTCTCCATGCATTTTCTCCTCCTTTTTTGTCGTGGTATATCAGCAGGTTCCCGTCGTGGGAGCTCTTTATATCTTCTGCGGGAATCGTCCACAACTGATCAACCCTGCCGCCCGAAACAGGGACCGTATATACTTCAGGCTGGTATTCGGCAGGATATTGCCTGTGGCTTGCAGCATCGAGCCTGGTGCCCCCGAAAATAACCCGCATATCGTCGGAGGTAAAGCAGTAAGGATACTCATTTGCTGAATGCCATGTGAGCCGTACAGGTTCTCCTCCTTCTGAGGGGACCGTGAAAACATCAAAATTTCCGTACCTGTCCGATGCAAAGGCAATCTGCCTGCCGTCGTGGCTCCAAACCGGCATGAAGTCGTGTCCCTGATGAAAAGTGACCGGGGCAGCGGTACCTCCCGATGCCTGAACTACATAGATATCGCCCATAAATGTGAAGGCTATCTTTTTGCCGTCGGGTGATATTGAAGGGTATCTCAGCCATAATGGTTCGGTTTGGGACAACAGAAAAAAAGGCAATGAAATCCAGAGGAGAATCAGGATAATCAGTTTCATGGTTAACAGAATTTATGGAAATATGATTTTAATTTGCCCTGAGCAGGGTGGTCCTTTCAACTATCGATCGTAGATGTTCCTCTTCAGTCGATTTCGGGTCCTTCATGTCGTAGAACAGCTTGCAGGGAAGTTCGCTGCAGCCGCCGCAATTATTAAGGTTTTTCTTATTCACGGCACAGTCGTACAAAGGACACACCTTTCCGGGCATCATTTCCTTTGCCCAGAAAGTTGAACCCTTTACATCGATGCATCCGGTACAGGTGGTGTTAAAATATTCACACTCGTCGCATTTTAATCCGCAGGAAGATATTATCATAACATTAAATTTCATGCAAGTTATTAAAAAGCCTTCACTATGTAATAAGGCATAAGGCGACAAAAAAGATAATTTTATCAGAGATGTCAGCTGTTTTTTGGATAAACTCGAATAAAAGGTGGATTGACTGGTAAGCCTCTTGATTTTAGTTAACAGGAATCAGAAAACAGCGGGGTTTTTCAGGAACCTGTCGAGAAAGACGAGGATTAAGGAATCTCCCTTTATCTCGTTCTCTTTCTTGAGAAATCCGTGACCTTCGTCGGGGAAGATAATATATTCAACGGGAACATCATTTGCTTTTACCGCCGCGACTATTTCATCCGATTCAACCTTCAATACCCTCGGATCGTTGGCTCCCTGGAGCACCATGACCGGGTTCCTGATATTACCCGCATGGAAGAGGGGAGAGATGTTGTACAGTCTGACTGAATCTGCCGTGAAGGGATCACCCATCTCGCTGTAAAGGGCTTGGCGGAATGACTCCCAGTATGGAGGGATGGATTTTAGGGTACGAAGCCAGTTTGTAACGCCGAAAAAGTTTACTCCCACCATGAACTCGTCGGGATGGAAAGTCATTGCAGCCATAGTCATGAATCCCCCGTAACTGCCTCCTATGATACCTATCCGCGTGCTGTCTATAAAGTCAAGGCTCTGCAGCCATTTCTTTCCCCAGATGCAATCTTTGAGATCTTTGTCACCATGATTGCGGTCGTCCATCTTAAAGAAGCTTTTTCCATAGCCGCTGCTTCCCCTGTTA
Organism: uncultured Rikenellaceae bacterium; assembly: GCA_964514725.1. Lineage (GTDB taxonomy): Bacteria > Bacteroidota > Bacteroidia > Bacteroidales > VadinHA17 > LD21. Next base: position 50,001 of record CAZEUL010000007.1, on the reverse strand, counting down.
TTCACAGCCAGTACAGCATAACCATGATTGACAAGATATTGTGTTCGGGGGTTGTACCCTACCCTCGACTGACCTCCGGGGCCGCCGTGTACCGAAACCAGGGCCGGCACCTTGTTTTTCCTTGAAGCTGTCAGAGGTTTATAGAATATTGCAGGTATTTCAAGCCCGTCAAATGACTTGAAGCGTACAACTTCGGCATCAACAAGGAAAGCAGGATCAATCTCCGGATTCATGCTTGAAGTAAGCCTTACCGGTTCTGATGAACCGATTTTCCATAGATATAGGTCACCTGAAGTTTTTGAGCTGCCAAGAGTCAGCAGAAGGTACTTTTCACTTTCTGAAATATTTACGTTCAGAATATCAGTTCCAGGGATTTCGGGATAAACAACCTCCTCGCCTGTTGAGAGATCGAATATTTTTATGACATTCCTTGCGTCCTCGTTTATAAGGATTATCCTGTACCTGTCATTTTCACTGAGCCATGCGCCCATTACGTCCCAGTCTGTCTCATAGATCACCCGGCGGGCTCCCGATCCTGTTTCATAGCTTACAAGATATGAGAATTCGCTTCCTGCGTCGGTGGTATAGAAGAAATACTTCTTGTCATCGCTGAACCCCGACCCCGAATAGAGTCCCGGTTTGTCAGGCTCCGATACTTCCGACATTTTCCGTGTTGCAACGTCGTAGATGTACAGTTTCGATTCGCTGGTCGTTATAGGTCTGGTGAGCGCAATGATGCTCCTGTCGCGGGTACTGCCTGCAAATTCGTAACCATCCGTGTTCTTATAGATCATTTCCTCCTTCCAGTCGTCTGTATCCATTTTATAAAGGTCAAAGTAGCGGGGATCTCTTTTATTTGACGCAAAGAACATAGTTTTCCTATCCTTGCTCCATCCGCCGAACGAGGCCTTTACGTTATCTCCGGGGGTAAGGTCGGTTACAGAACCATCCTCCTTAAGCAGGTAGATATGATCATTTTCGTTTCCGCCTTTGTCGGCCGAGTAGAGAATTTGTCCGGTATTTCCGGCATAATCAAGGGCAAAGCAGGATTCGGTGGATGAATTTGTTATCTGTTTCTTTGATCTGTCGGCGATATTTATTTCAAATACATTATAGATTCCGGTTTCGTTGCTGCTGAAAAGGATTTTGCTGTCGTCGGTAGAAAAGTAACCGCCGCCGATGCTGATATTTTTGTAGAACTGGCTGATTGAGTATTTTTCAATTTCCTTCTTCCTGTCAGGTGTACAGGAGATAAGGCAGGCTATGAGCAGGAAGGATGCTGTTTTTTTCATGAGATTCAGAATTAATATATACAGAGAACGGGTATCAAAATTATGAAGAAATCGGATATTAATCAAAGGCCAGTGGAGTCGGGTTTTCATAAGACCGAAGACAGAAGACCGGTGACAGAAGACCGAAGACAGAAGACCGGTGACGGAAGTAAATCTCCTTGGTTAGGGTTGGGTCTGAAGAAGACTGAAGACGGAAGACCGAAAACGGAAGACCAAAGCAAATCCCCTCTGGGGGCCTGAGCGTTAAGAACATAAGATGGAATGCGGGCGGGAATCCACTGTAGAGAATAAAACCGGCTCAGTGTCATAAATCATGATCACCATAAACTCGTTTTTGCATTCAGGAAAAAAGAATTAATTTTACAGCCCGGAATATTGGTCCCATAGTTCAATGGATAGAACGGAGGTTTCCTAAACCTTAAATTCAGGTTCGATTCCTGGTGGGACTACAAAAAAGACCCCTTATTCAATTGTGAATGAGGGGTTTTTATTTTTTTGTATCCCTGATTTATGTCCCAAGTTGTATCCCTTTACCAAACCTCGATTTTCCCATTATTTGAAAATTTTCTCAGGATTTTTTTACAGTTCGAGTTTTTGGATAATGCACCCCCTGACCAACCTTGTCTTTGATTAATTTTACTTCTGTATTCATGTCTGATAGTTTTGGGGTTAAATACAGTTTTTTGCAATTCTAATTTAACCACAAACTGTCAAATTAAATCGTAACTAGTTCACTTTTAATATTTTTAAGTTGAGGTGAGCCATCCCATTTTATCAGTTCCTCATTGTATTTATCGTAAATCTTCATTATTGTTCCAACCAGCCCTTAGTAACTTCCGCTGTGAGTTCCCCGTTTGCATTTAGATGGAACTGTAACAAACCGTACCATTTAAACATTTTGCCTTTGCAAATGAGCTTGAGCGACATATTAACAAATGATCCTTCAACAGGCATTTCTGTTGGCATGATATCATTAAGCCAACCATCTGTAACATTATAGGTTATAGGGTATCCAGTATTTGAGGCATTCGGGTAATTAAAAAAGGACCAAATAATTCCTTTTGTGTCCAAACCCGAATCAATTACTTTTACCTTATCTCCATTTTCATTTTGCAAATCACATTGGACAACATTCCAATGAAGACCTTCAATCAAACCTGATTCGGAAAGCTTGAAAGTGAAACTATAGGTGTAAGTTCCATATACTTCTCCAATCGGAGGGCCATAATCTAAATGATCAATTGTAACTATTGATTGCGCTTTAAAAATCTGTCCCTGACTGTTAGTGATTGTTAGCATTACAATAACAATAATAGCTAATGACAATTTTAGTGTTTTCATGTTTCAAGGTTTTGTTTTTTAAATAGAATTAAGATATGTGTGTTTATTTTATAGGTTTTTATGATCTTTATATATCTTTTTATGTAAAGTTCCATGACCCTTTTTACAAAAACCACCTCATTTGTAACATAAACTTGTCAATTTGTAACATTTTATGGGAAAATGGGCTTTGAGCTTCTTGTTAAAAGGGAAAATCCGCCAAATTAAGTCTGTAAACAAGAGGGTGTCTTAAAAGGGCAACCTTAATTTTTTAAATTAATGGTTGTCTGGCTTCGTTTGGATCCGTTCAGCTTAGGTTCCTTTGCTCCTTAAAAGAAACCGGGCGGAACTACAAAAGAATTATTTGAGAAAGAAACCAGCTATTTCGGGGTTCGATAAAGTCAAAAGGGAATAAGGAAATTCAACGGTTTAACATTTTCTGTTTTCAGGCTTTTTTATTCTGTCCGATTTCAGCTCCCTGTTTAATTAACTGATCACGGAGCATTTTAACATCAATCTCCTTCGGTGTTTTTTTTGTTTTAACACTGATGGCTGCAGCTGTACCTGCCGCTTCCCCTATTGACATTGTCGGAGCCATGGCTCTCCATGACTCGTATGACTGTTGATCGGAGGAAATACACCTCCCGGCAACAATTAATCCTTCCACTCTCTGAGGCAGTAAAGAACGATAGGGAATTTCATAGCCCTCATGCTCCAGGTAACGCCTGTATCCGTAATAATTTATTATAGGGCAGGCAGACATGGCAACCGAGTCATCAAATTTCCTGCCCTCAATTGCATCCTCTGCGGTAGTTTTATAAAGACCTTCGATAAAACGGGTTTGCCTGACCCCGATCATGGGTGCTGTTTCAACAATGAATGAATTGTCGAGAAGTGGTGCCCGGCTTTGCTGCGTATTTTTAAAATGCTCAAATACTTTTAATCTTGTTTTTATCTCTGCCTTTGTAAGTTCATCGGCATCAGCTCCATTGGAATCTGAGACCGGACCCCAAATAAGATAAGTATTATTTGTCATTGGTCCGCCAAGCCGTTGAACATGTTCCGGACTGACAGTTACTTTATACATCAGACAGTTGGGCAGATGCTTATCTTTTTCCAGATCGGCCTGCCAGTAGGGAACTCCGGATTTGAATGATACCATGGCATCACCGCTCGCATCAATTATTACATTCCCATATATTGCCTGTCTTCCAGATTTATTTTCAACAATAACTCCGGTAATATTATTACCATCCATAATGGAATCAACAAATAAGGTGTGAAACATTATTTTAACTCCTGCTTCAAAAAGCATTTTAGTAAGGATGTATTTAGTTTTCTCGCCGTCGATGGCATAACTGTAAGACAATTTTCCTTTTTCCGTAGGATACTGTTCCTGTTTGTAACTTGACACTCCCAGCCCGTCAATCTGTTTAAGGTTAAGAATCACTTCCTCGGGAATCCCTTTGCTGGTTTGCAAACCATCGGGTTTGACCTGATTGCGGAATCCATTTATGTTCAGCATTAAGGAAGCCGTTGCGGTACCTCCGAAAAACGAAAATCGTTCAATAATAAGAGTTTTTGCTCCGTTTCGGGCACTGGCAAGGGCAGCCGCAAAACCTGCAGGCCCCCCTCCGACTACTATTACATCAAAACGTCCATATACAGGTAGTTCCTTTGCCGGTTCCCTGTAGATATCAGCCGGTTCCTGAATTAGTGAAGTAACAGACCCTCCGTTTATTTTTACTCCTATTAATGATAATCCGCCTATTGAAAATGACTTATTAAGAAATCTTCTGCGATTGATTATTATTTTCTTCATATCTTATCATTTTGATTTATAAAGTAACTCGGGAAGAATAATCAATAAAACCATAAATATGATCAGATAAGTTACCAATAAAATGAAAATCAACTTCAATAAGCTATCATTTTTATTCACAATCAGTATTTTCATGATTTCAGGAGCCCGCTGTGACTCATGTTCTGGAAAGTTTTTCGGTTCTGTTGATCAGGTTAGGGGCAAACATGGAATATAAACTTAACTTGATCAGAATTATTCGGTATATCAGTTAATTACTTTAAACCATAGTACAGGAGGTAAACATGCATAAAAAACAATTAACCGGCATTGCCCTGGCAGCTCTTTTTCTGATAACCGGCTGCAATGATCAGGGAGTTTTAAAGAAATCTGGTGACAAATCAAAGGAAGCAGCTACAGGAAGAGAAGTTGCATTTAAGATGAACGAACGACTTGGCAGGGGAGTGAACCTGGGTGGTTCGGGCAGACTGAATATACGTGAAGAGGATTTCCAGGCAATAAAAGATGCGGGATTTAACTCAATCCGCCTTCCAATCCGGTGGTCGGCTTTTTCTCTTGAGGAATCGCCATATACCATTGAGCCGTCATGTTTTAAAAAAGTAGACTGGGCAATAAATCAGGCATTATCGAGAAATCTGCTGATAGTGCTTGATTTTCATTATTACCCGCTAATCAGCTTTGTAGGCAGGGAGACATCAACCGAAACCCTGGAGCATAGCACCAAACGTTTTCTTGGGCTCTGGGAACAGATTGCCGACCATTACAAGGACTTTCCTCCCGAAGTTCTGTTCGAGGTGATGAATGAACCGTCAAACTACCTGGGACCAGTCCGGTGGAACGAGCTTCAGAACGAAGCGATCAGCATTATCCGCCGTACCAATCCCAAAAGAATAATCGTTGCCGGCCCTGAATGCTGGCAGCGGGTTTTTGCCCTGCCGAATATGAAGCTTCCAGAAGACGATGATAACATCATTGTGTCGGTTCACTGTTATGAGCCGCTTCAGTTTACCCACCAGGGTGCAAGCTATGTCGATGGTGCCGAGGCCTGGGTAGGAACCACATGGACAAATACAGCGGTACAGAAACACGAACTGCTGCGTGATTTCTATGCCATGGCTGCATGGGGTGCTGACCATAACAGGCCGCTCTATCTTAATGAGTTCGGATCCGACAGCATAGCCGATATGAATTCCCGCGTGCTGTACACATACACTCTGACCCGCCTGGCCGAACAAATGGGCATGAGCTGGGCCTACTGGTGTTTTGAGGGGTCGTTTTTCGGCATATACGACCGGAAAAAGGAACAGTATCGCAAGCCGCTGCTCGAGGCGCTGATACCACCTGGTTCTTAGATACAGGGCAAGAAACGAGCATATTGATTATTCGCTAATTTGGCCGCCTACCTGTACCTGAGCAGTCTGATCCTTCCTCGGGAATTTTAAATTTATGTGATCAACCAGCGTCTATTCATTAGAGTCTGACCAACTGAAAGAGTTCAGCCGTGCCGGCTTTTTCATTTTTCCCGGTATTGCTGGCGGAGCAATGTTTATTTTGGATCATTTGAGTCTTCTACATGCAGTATATGCAATATCCTGTGAATTATTGGCGAGAAGAAAACCGCCGTGATGGTAAGAAATGCAATTCCGCTGTATAAGGCATACAACGACGAAAATATCTTTGCTCCGGGAGATGTCATCTCAACGACTGGTCCCATTCCGGTCAGTATCATGGAGGACATGTGGAAGCTGTCGAGCAGATTTAATTTACCTGCAAAATGATATCCAATAATTCCCAGCAGAAGAGAAAATAGTATTAGAATGAAAGAGAATAAAAAATATTTGCCTATCCGGAGGAGGAACTTAGGAAATGGCAAAACTGTTTGCCGGTGATGTTCAAATTTGATACTCATTGTGATGGAATTTTTGTTTGCACAGTTACTGCATTGGATCCTTTGAAAGTTTAAAAGTTTTGTCACAAAGTAAAATAGTTATCGAAATACATCATATATATATTGAAATACATTAAATATTTATTGAATAATATAAACATTTATTAATTTTAAGTTAAAATTAACCTTAAAAAATCTCCGGGATCAATACAGGAAATTTAATCCGATGTATGTCCCGCGTGTGCCGTCACGGGGGTCTGCGGCCCATCCATAGTCCATGGTGATTACAAAATTATCGTTGATTGCAAAGTGAGCTCCGCCGCCGTAGGAGAGGTGCATTTTTTCCCTGTCTCCCCTTGCGAGCCACACTGCAGCCTCGGGATTTGTGGTTTCAGGAAGCTTATATTTTCCTGTTATCATTCCTGCATCAAGAAATCCTGCCAGGGCAAAGTAAAAATTCTGGTTCAGGATGACGGCCCTGAATACTTTCCACCTGAGTTCGGCATTTCCGTAAAAAAAGTCTTCTCCCACGACCCTGTTCCTCAATATGCCACGCATTGTTTTTCCCCCTCCCAGTCCGCTGAGAGTGAGCTGGGGAGACGAATTGAATACCAGCGGAAGCATATAAAAGGGCATTTCTCCCCATAGTTTGGCCTGGTAAGACACCCTTAAGGCAAGATTGACTCTTTCCGGCAACAGTGTGAAATAATGCCGGTGAGTGAATGCAAAACGCGTATATCCATATCCGTCGCTCAGGAATCCGGGAGCCATAAGAAGCTGCAGTTCGGTCCACAGGCCGGTCATGGGATTGGGTTCATTATCGCGGGTGTCGTATTTGACACCGATCTTAAAAATTCCGGTTTGTCCGCCGTCAGCCTGATCTGCCGATATCAGTCCCCATCTGATGAAATCGCCGTATAATCCGCCTCCGACATAAGGCAGGAAATCAGCCGGATCTCTTCCTTCATTGATCTTGTTGATATCGACCGTGTCGAGTCTGTTATTCATATATTCAAAACCTCCGAACCACTTCAGGGCATCTCCTTTAAGCTTTCCAATGAATTCGAGCCTTGTTTTTATCAGACCTCTTTCCATCCGGTAAAATACCGAAGACCTGTACAAAGGATCAGAAGGGGATGTAAATCCTGAATTATAATATGCGTTGTAGCCATTGAATCCGTAAAAATCAAGCACTTTTTCGGTAAGATAACTCGCCTCAGCCATAATGCGGATTCCCGGAAATTGTTTCCGCGTATCGTAAATAAGCTGGTTTATCCCTGATCCCTTTGTCGTGCGTGACCATTCAAAATGGAAACTCTGATCGTAAGCGGGATACCTGCTGCCATCGCCGTAATCGAACAGCTTCAGAACCCCTCCGTACTTAACCCCTGTATTTGAATCATATCCGAATGCAGGGAAGAAACCAAATGACCAGCCCTTTTTAGCTTTCTCCTTTTCCCTTTCAGTACCTGAAATATTAGTAATAATGAATGTTATAAAAATCAGGAAAATAAGTGATCTCCGCATAGCCTTTAGTCATGTTATTTTAAGGGTGGCAATATAATGATATAAAAAGCATCTGATGTTGGTTTATCAATTTTTCAGGTGAAGTTTCTATAATCAAAGACAATCTTAAAGTGGCTTTATAATTGAATTGCTTATACTTTCACAGCAAAAGGCGGGAGACCTGTTTATATTTGTAATAACGAAGAAAATCAGCTATTTTGCATATAAGTAGACCGGTTGCTGAATCATGGGATAAGAGATGATTTATTTTTCTCGCGACAAAGAACCGGGAATGCAGGGAAATATGTAGTTTGCAGATTCGAAAACAACAAAACGTAAGAGACGACTCATGAAAGGATTCTTTTTATCATTTGTTTTGATTCTAATGGCGTCACAGGTTTATACACAGATAGAGAATGACAGACTTGATTCATTAATGGTTTCTATTTATTCCGGGAATCAACCGGGTGCTGCAATAGCAGTCGTAGAAAAAGGTGCTGTTGTTTTCAAAAAAGCATACGGCATTACTGATTTAAAGTCGAAACTACCGGTCACGTGTTCAACAAATTTCAATATCTGCTCCCTGACCAAACAGTTCACAGCTTATTGCATTTTAAAACTGGCAGTTGAGAAAAAGCTGCGGTTAACAGACAAAATAGACAGATATTTCCCTGATTTTAACCCGAATGTGGCAGGAATGATAACTATTCGTCACCTTTTAACACATAGCTCGGGTGTCATTGATCATTATGACTATGCCGATAAAGTTTCAATAAACAAATTCTGCTTCCGCGACAGGGATGTGCTTAATGCAATAAAGTCAATCGATTCTGTTTATTTCCCTTCAGGATTGAGATTCAGATACAGCAATACTGCGTTTTGTCTGCTTTCCCTGATCATTGAAAAAGTTTCCGGAGATCCTTTTCCGATATATATCAGGAAGAATATTTTCAGGCCTTTGAGTATGGATAACAGCGGTGTAATTAATACTGAATTCAATATTCCGGAGCGTGCTTATGGTTATAGATTTGAAAATGGAAATTTTGCGATATCAGATGCCGTGGAAACCCCTTTTTTCTCAACAATGGGCGATGGTGGTATTTATTCTTCAGTGGATGATTACCTGAAATGGATAATTGCGAACCTGGATGGGAAGCATTTAAATACAGACATAATAAAGGATGCTCAAAGCCCTCAGTTCGTTATCGATAAAACTAAGGATCTTTCTTATGGATATGGTTGGTTTACAGCAGGTTCAGGTGAGAGCAGAATTGTGTATCACACAGGCTCAAACGGAGGATTCCGGACTATAATATTCATGATGCCTTTAAGGGAGTATGCAATAGTGATTTTTTCAAACCGTACAGGGATTGACCTGGAGGATCTTGTCCGTAAGATCAACATTATTTATCAGATTGACGATTCTGCATATATAAAGCTTGATTCTCTCCTACTTTAGCAGTAATCCAATCAGAAACATTATTTTATTCTGATTCTGCCAGATGGACCTTGTCATTCCGAATTTTCAGGCACCCCTGTGCCCATGATACATAAATGACAATAATATGCTCCGAAGGAGCATCCATCCCCTGTTCGCTTCCCGGAAGGGGAAGGATGTTAATAACCTCCGGTGAAACCGGAGGTAAGCAGCCCCTTTTCCTTCTTACAGCGCCGAAGGTGCCGGACATTACGGGAAATAATTTTCATCAATTTTATTCCCGGCCATCAGAATGAGGCTTCTGTATTCCTCCTCAAAGGATTTCTTTCTGTGATGCTCCTGTTGATTTCTGATATACTCAAAAAGTTCACCCATATCATAATATGAACAGGTGAAAGACCCGTATCCCTCCGCCCATCCGTCGAATAACGGGAAAAGATCCTTCTCATTTATCCATTTTGAAGTTGATGCTTTTAACTCCCTCATATTTCAGATATTTACAAGTTGTATCGCCCTGCGGAGCTTAAGGGCTTATGAGTCTTGTCCACCCCCGGTTGGCACCCTAATCTCTTATCACATCTTTTTTTTATAAGGTTCCTGCTGTGAGAATGAGATCCCTCATTCCTCCAAACCTCCGCAAGCTCCGATTTGTCGGAATTCGGGATGACAGGTTATTTTAAGGGACATTGGGGGAAGAAGCGGCGATTCGCAACGAGATAATATTAATGATGTATTTCACTAGCGAATCGCCTCTTCTTCCCCCTGCTAATCAACTACATACCTTTCATCCCGAGCGTCAGCGAGGGATCTCCCTCTCACTTTCTGCATCTGACTCAATTTGAGATGTGATGAAAGATTAGGTTGGCACCGGGGGTTATTAACATTCAGATACTTACGTATCTGTTTTGTGGAATCCTTTGCAGGATTCACTGCCTGATAATGGGTCTTAACTTCCGGTCAGAAAAGAATCAGCCAATAAAATCACTTTTATGTGACTGTCTCATAGAAATCCTTCAGGACTTCGATTAACAACCTGGCAATATCAACAAAACATGTGGAACTCTATTGGCAGGTCATGGTAAGAGTTATACAGTATGAAGAATCAGGTGTGAAAAAACACGAGGAACAATTGCTTAAAAGAAAGAGACAAAGTTTTATAATACTTGCAAAAGACCTAAATTATCAGATTGCTGTAAGTGAGCCTTTTGGTTAGACTTGTCATTGGTAATCCCGGGGTAATTGGATGAGTAATCTCTTTTATGAATCGGATTGCCCCAGACAGTTTAAAAACTTCAATGGTTTTCCCATGCCACCGGAATGAGGAATCTCATTCAGCAGAACGGATTTCCTATGCCAGCCCGAAAGTGTCAAAAGCTCGCATCACAGCCTGGTCGTTTAATCGGCTTGCCGGAATCACTGACACAGGCGATCCAGCCCTGAGGGCTGGAAGTCCAATGTCCATGGTCACATCCATGGTTGGGGACAGGCAGGATGCTGCAACACCGGAGGCGTTGAATAATGGACTCATTATATAAGGCTAATATTCGGCCCTTTTAAACTCGATTGTCTTTGAATCCGTCAGATCAATCAGATTGTTTCTGTAACGGACAACGGGAGGAGGAATTCCCTTTCCGGCAAGTATTTCTGCCTTTACCAGCTCGTTTTTATCCCATTCCAGATTAACTGTATACCCGCCTCGTGCCCTGAGGCCGGTCACTCTACCGGATTTAAATTCATCGGGTAAAGCAGGTAAAAGGTACAATTCTCCCATATGCGACTGAAGAAGCATCTCTGCTATACATCCGGGCAGCGAAGCTGATGCATCCAGTTGAAAATGACAGAACAGATCTCCTTCCGAATAAAAATCCTGTCTGCCCCAGTGATAACCTATATGCTGGAAGGTTAGGCCATTTTCAAATCCCTGATCAGTTAAAAGCTCGTTCATTATTTTGATTGCCCTGTTGCCGTCAAATAGTCTCGTCCAGCACCACATCCGGTGAGCCCTTGCCCAATTACCTCCGGATACTGATTCCTGTTCCGGGAAACGACCGTCACCTCTCATATTAAGGGATATTTTTGCTGCCTCAGCCAGATCGGGGGTGATTATCGGATTTATCTCCCTTCCCGGGCAAACTGCATATAAATGGGCGATATGCCTGTGATGACAATCGGGATTGTCTATATCTTCATACCATTCCTGAAGTTGTCCATGCTTTCCGATTTTAAAAGGGAGCAGCTTTTGGCGCACTTTAAGGAGAGAGTCAGCAAAAGGTTCTTCTCCGGCAATTTCAGCAGCAGCTGCAGTGTTTGTGAACAGGTCCCACAGCATTTCGATGTCCTGATATATCCCGCTCAGGCAATAATTGTACCTGGTGCTTACAGAATCATGAAAAGCGGGATTCAGTCCCTCTTTTGTCATCAGGGCTCCATGTTCAGCAGATACTGTTGGAGCTGTTATGAAATATCCATTAAATGGCACAAGGTTCTCAAGCCAGAAAACCGAAGAACCCTTCAGCAGGGGATAAGCTTGTTTTTTCAGATATTGTGTATCAAGGGTGAATGCAAACTGTTCCCAGAGATGCTGGCAATGCCATGCTGCCCCCATCGGGAACATACCCCAGGGATGACCTCCCACGGGTGCTGCATGTCCCCAGATATTTCCTGTTGTATGGCTTACCCAGCCATTTGTGCCATAGACCCGCTTAGCAATCTCTTTCCCTGATTTCGACAGGTCTTCTATCCAGTCAATATATGGCTGCTGACATTCAGTCAGGGCCGTGGGACCACACGACCAGTAAATCTCCTGCAAGTTTATGTTGCTTTGATAGTTCCCGGCCCATGGTGCAGCCTTAAAAGCATTCCAGACACCCTGCAGATTGGCCGGCAATGTATTGGGACGGGATGAACTAATAATCATGTATCTCCCCAGATTGAATGCAAGTGTCTTATATCCAGGATCCTGACCTCCGGATTTCAATCTTTCAAACCTTTCGTTTGTCGGAAGCTTTTCTGCTTCCCCGTTTCCTGTTATTGAAAGGGTTACTCTGTCATACAATGATCTGTAATCGTCTATGTGACGCTTTTTGAGAACTTCAAAGTCATTGTTGATGACATTTTTTATAATACCCTCAGTTGTTACCGAAGGATCTGATCCGGTGTAGTCAGGGTATTTCATCTCATAATTTGTGGCAACAGTAAGGTATATCTCCGCTGAATTGGAATTCCTTACCATCAGGTATTCTCCTTCCCTGCTAACCGCCCCACCATGGTTCTTTACCTGTATCAGGACATTGAAAGGACGTAGATTATTATCTATATATCCTTTAACCTCATACCTGTTTCCGGAAATATCAAGCATTGATGAATCCTGAATTATATCCATTTTCAGGTCAAATGATATTCCCATTGGCGTGTCTGATGTAAATTTCATGGCAAGAACTCTGTCGGGGTATGAACAGAAATATTCTCTCCTGAACCTGATTTTATTGATTTCATATTGAACAGATCCGATCGAAGTGGAAAGATCCAGCTCTCTTAAATAATTATCGGATTGATTTTCCCGATGGAAGAACCTGATCACCAGGTTTCCGACAGAGGTGAAATTTCCGAACAGTTCAGATGAGCCAAAAACATTTTTGGCAACCAGGCTATCAGCCAGCTGGTATTCTCCATCTAAAATAGCTTTTCTGATCAGCGGAAGCGTTTTCCTGGCGCCGGGATTTACTCCGGCCTTTTCCCAGTTTCCATTTGCAGGGCCACCGGTCCACATGCTCTTTTCAGAAATTGCAAATATCTCTTCTTCAATTCCTCCGAAAAAAGAAGCTCCAAAATATCCATTTCCCAGGTGTAAAGCCTGACTGTTCCAGTATTTTGCAGGATACCTGTACCATAAACGGCTGTTGTTGCCGGGGGTATTCTCTTTTTCCGTGCAGGATAAAAACAATGCCACCACCCCAATAATATAGATTGCCCTCCTTGATTTCATGTTTATTTGTTATCAGAACAATTTCTATTAATTCTATTTCACTGATAAAAAAGAATTATCCTGAATGAAGGTTCTGTTCAGGATGATTCCCGCCATTTGCCCAGACTTTCAGAGTAGGACCTGATTTCTTCAAGTGACAGGTAAAGGTCGTTGATCTTTTTGTTTTTACGGTCGTTATGAGTTATCTCTGAAAGTTTGTATAATTCCCATCCGTAACCCTTTTCAATTGTAAGCCGGTCGGTTGCTTTTTCTTCTTCAGCCCTTACATCCCTGGAGGTCAGGAACTTTACTGCAAACCTCAGGTATTTCAAAGTTCCCATGTTTACATATCTTTCCTGATGGCACAGCTCATGAGCAACAAGTCCTGTTATTGCAGACCTGTCAAAATGCTTCACCTTTGTGCTCATTACAATCAACCGGAGAAAAGGAGGAAGCCAAACCGAAAAGGCATAGAAGCTCAGCGGTGCAATACTGATGACAATTCTTTTCCCTTTCAGCACCGGAAAGGACTTATCTATCAGAAATTGTGTTGTTTGCCTGTAATACCTGATCATAAGGTTCTATTGAAGGAATTTTGCAATAATAGCATAAATATGGAGAAACTATACTATCTGTGAATAACCTCAGGAACTTTAAATATGATATTTTTTTACCACGGAGATTTCTGGGTTCTTCACGGAGTAACACGGTTTGCAGATTTGTTGCAAACACACGGTGCAACGCCGTTTAATTCTGATTAACCCGGGGTAAAAAAACTTTAATGTGAATTTTCCGGAAAAATATTGGCAGGAAGTACCCTGGAAGACATATCAAAATTAATGCTGATGTATTATTTATCCAGGAATCTTCAACACCGCTGGTGTTGAAAGACCATCATCCGGCCCTTACCATGGATGTGACCATGGACATTGGAATTGCAGACCTCCGGTCTGAATAGCTTTGTAATTGTATATTCAAATGATGTAACCATTGATAATGTGGACAAATAGACCCATAGCTTGGCTGAATATATTCTGTCGTTCGCCATGGATCGGAACACTTCCCAATATGGATCTGTAATCCCTGATTGAAATATGGATCCCCGGTGCTGATGCCAGATGTAATAGCCGGTTCGCCAAAAATCCCGGAGGGATTTAAGGCCCATTAAACCGGTAATTCCCTTTACAGATTTACCGCAGTGATTTCAACCCGGAGGGATTGTAAGTCCAATGTCCGCGGTTACATCCGCGGTATGATAGCCGTAACACTGTCAATCCCGGAGGGATTGAAGGCCCATTAAACCGGTAATTCCCTTTACAGATTTACCGCAGTGATTTCAACCC
>CAZEUL010000007.1:0-35328 GCA_964514725.1 uncultured Rikenellaceae bacterium | reverse complement strand
GGAGGGATTGTAAGTTCAATATCCGCGGTTACATCCGCGGTAGGATAGCCGTAACACTGTCAATCCCGGAGGGATTTAAGGCCTTATTTGAAAATTATTTTGTAATTTTATTACCGTGCTAAATGTGGAAAATATGTCTACCTATACCCAATTCCTTTACCAGCTGGTTTTCGGCAACAAAAACCATATCCCGTTTCTTTCATTAAAAAACAAAGAAATATTGTTCGCCTATATTGCAGGAATTCTAAAAAAGAAATCCTGTTACTCATACATAGTAGGTGGAGCTGTCAATCACATCCATATTATCACTCATATTCATCCCACCATATGTCCGGCATATCTGATAAAAGACATAAAAGAGGCAACCCATGCACTTATACTCAGGGAAGGATCCTTGTTTTGTAATTTTTCTGGCTGGCAGGTGGGTTACAGTGGATTCACCTACCATATTTCAAGTAAAAACGCATTAATAAGGTATGTTCAGAATCAGGAGGAACATCATAAAAGCATTACTTTCAAGGAGGAGTTGATCAGCCTTCTGAATGAGAATAATGTTAATTACAAGGAGGAGTATTTGTTTATCTAACACTCTTCAACACCAGCGGTGTTGAAAGACCGGGTCCTGCACTTACCATGGATGTGACCATGGACATTGGAATTG
Source organism: uncultured Rikenellaceae bacterium (assembly GCA_964514725.1). Classification (GTDB taxonomy): domain Bacteria; phylum Bacteroidota; class Bacteroidia; order Bacteroidales; family VadinHA17; genus LD21. The sequence continues at coordinate 34,667 of CAZEUL010000007.1, read as the reverse complement.
CAGACCTCCGGTCTGGTTAAAGCTGAGGGCTATCCAAGATAAATGTAACCATGTTTATCAGGTTTGCAGACCTTCCATCGGTTAAAGCTTATCGCTTTCCTATATAAATTTAACCATGATTATAAGCCGCACAGACCTTCCATCGGTTATAGCTGATTGCTTTCAAACATAAATTTAACCATTATTATCAGGTGTATCAGTCTGCCATCTGTCATGGCTGATTGATCATGCTGGCATCTGTCAGTGGATATCTGACATACGGACTTTCTGGTTAATTAGCCTGAATGCCGTAAAAAACTAAAAACTGCCGGCAGATTTTATCTGTTTGTTTACAGAAATATAAGAAACTGCATCAAGAGTCCTTTATACACCTCTTGAAAAGAACTTCGTGGATTGGTGGAAATTTTTACACAGTTCATTAAGAATCCGGCGATGATAAGATTTTTTAAACCTGTTAATCATAAATAACCCTTTTAAAGATATTGCCATCAATAATAATTGTAACATCTTTGCAATTCCGGTCGGTTGATCTGATTCTGAGAAAGAGCTGCACGATTGATCTGCCCGTTATTTTCAATTACCAAAAGTAAAAGTATATGAACAATAAGTACAGTCTGTTTTGTCTGGTGTTTATAATCAATATCAGTTTCAGTTGCAACAGGGAAGAAAAGATGCTGAAACCTGCCCTCGACAGCATTACAGAAGATGATATGAAGGACAGAATATCAATGCTGGCATCGGACGAGTTTCTGGGCAGGGCCCCTGCCACTGAGGGAGAGGAAAAAACTATCAGTTATCTTGCCGGGCAGTTCAGGAAGACCGGACTTGAACCTGCAAACGGGAGCAGCTATTTTCAGGAGGTCCCTCTCATAGCTATCACACCCGACCCTGCGATGAAACTGGTTCTGACAGGCGGCAAGAATAAGCTGGATCTTAATTTTCCTGATGATTTCGTGGGATATACCTGCCAGACGATAGATAAAATAACGATTGATAATTCCGAAGTGATTTTCGTTGGCTATGGCATCAATGCACCAGAGTATGGATGGAATGATTATAAGGACCTGGATGTAAGAGGCAAGACAGTTCTGATGCTTGTAAATGACCCTGGTTATGCCACAGCTGACAGCTCTCTTTTTACAGGTAAGGCAATGACAATATACGGAAGGTGGACCTATAAGTATGAAGAGGCAGCAATGCAGGGTGCATGCGCGGCAATTATCATTCATGAAACAGGAGCTGCTGCTTATCCATGGGATGTTGTCAGGAACAGCTGGTCGGGACGGCAGTTTCACCTTGCAGGGAATGGACTTTCAAAATCGAGCCTTAAGCTTCAGAGCTGGATAACTACTGAAAGCGCCAAAAAGCTTTTTGAATCTGCAGGGATTGATTATGATGCAGTAACATCTTCGGCTGCAAAGCGTGGATTCCGGCCTGTAAAAATGAATCTGAAGGCTACGGCATGCTGGAAGAACAAAGTCGAGTATACAAAGTCGGTCAATGTTGCGGCTGTCTGGCCGGGATCTGAAAGGAAGGATGAATATATCATTTACACAGCCCACTGGGATCATTTTGGGGTGAATCCTGCTATTAAGGGTGATTCGATATTCAATGGAGCACTCGATAATGCAACGGGCACGGCAGCACTTATTGAGATTGCCGAGGCATTTGCGAGTCTTCCGGAAAAACAAAAGCGATCGGTTCTTTTCCTGGCGGTTACCTGTGAAGAACAGGGATTGCTTGGCAGTAAGTTCTATTCAGAGAATCCACTGTTCCCTCTTAATAAGACAGTTGCCGTTATCAATATGGACGCAGTGAATATTTTTGGCAAAACCAGGGATATGACCATTATTGGATACGGCAACTCCAATCTCGATGATTATGCTGAATCCGTCCTGAAGAAGTACGACAGGTATGCAAGTCCTGATCCCGAGCCCGAAAAGGGAGGTTACTTCAGATCCGATCATCTGAGCTTTGCCATAGCCGGTGTTCCTTCACTTTATCTGTCGGGAGGTATCGATAACATTGAACATGGAAAAGAGTGGGCTCTGGCCGAGTCCGAAAAGTGGATAATTGCAAATTATCATAAACCCGGCGACAACTATGAGCCGGATAGTTGGAAATTTGACGGTATGATTGAAGATTTAAAAGTCTATTTTGAAGTCGGTTACAGACTAAGCAACACTGCGGAATTCCCTGAATGGAAACCAGGAGTTTTTTATAAATCAATACGCGACAAGATGATGAAATGAAAATCGATAAATCTGTAAAAATCCCACTAGTGGGTATCTCAAAGAACAAATTTCCCATCAATGAGAATCATCCCTCTTTAAACTTTAGTGTCCGACAGTTTTTACTTCGTATTCAATACGAAAGGTTCTGTTAATCTTTGATACATCTAACAGAATTACCTGTAGTACTTGGATTCTCCACGAAAAAGATACCTTCCCACGAACCAAGGTAAAGAAAAGTAATTGTATTGATATTTGAGTCAGATTCGGATGCTGCCCAGAAATTGGCTGTATATCCCAGATCTCCGAAATTGGTGTTGTCGATATTCCTCCATCCGGATGGTAAAACTGTAAAACCGCTGCTGTTTGTTACATTGGAATCTGTTAGTACCCAGTGTGATGTCCCTGCTTCTCTAAGTTTGTTACCGATCTCGTAATTGGTGCCCAGATAGCTGAAAAGGGTTGTCCATTCCTCGTAAGAAGGTAGATGCCATCCATCAGGGCATATTTTCCCGGATTTTACTGTATGATAATTATATAAGGCTCCAAATATGTCTTTATACTTTGTATCATTAAGATACCAGCAATATGCAGGTAGCTGCTGATTGTTCCACTGTTCAGATCCTGAAATATATGCGATTTCCGAGCCATCATTGAACTTTGAAGTTTTCAGATTTTCAGCCATCCATGTCTGATTTCCGATCTGAATTGTTTTATAAACATTGCCAGCAATGTCTTCAACGGTATCGTAAGTCAGCTCAGGATTGAAAACAATATCTCCGGTAATGCTTCCTTGAGTTGTAAACGAGACAATGCTTCCGTAACCTGTTCCCAGCGCATTCGTTGCAAATGCACGGGCATAATATTTTGTGCCTGGAGTAAGATTTGTCATGTAACCTGGAAATGTGCCGGCTCCGTATCCATTAAGAAAAACATTATCCTCTTTTATGTTAGGTTCAGTCAGAAAATTGCTCCAGCAGATACCGCGCCCGATCACATAACCACCTCCATCGCCATTGGCATTTCCTTCTATTATTGCAGAGGTTGAAGTTATATTGGAGAGCGTACCGGTTGTGACTTCCGGCAATTTCACATCCTTTTTGCAACCAGAAGCGATTAATAGAAGAAAACTTGTGGTCCGGATACCGGTTAAGAATTTAATGTATGATTTCATCATGATAATTTCTTTTCTGAATATTTATAATTGAAATGTTCACAGAATGTGCCAAAGATACATCCTTTTGCCGGTAATGTTCCCTGTTTCAAAAATACTCAAGTACAAATTACCTCCTATTCCCTCCGCCCTGTACGAACTCACCTCTAACCATGCAGGCTGGTTCCTTCGCTGCTTAGCACGAACTCACCCCTGGCTCCCCTCTCTGCTATGCAAAGAGGGGACCTCAGCTTACTACTCATTTTAATCCTGGTTTAAGTTGACATATTTTCTTTTTTTGTCAAACTATTTCAGGACGAGACGCCCCCTTCTTTTATGAAATAGAGAAGGGGGCAGGGGGGATGAGTTCATGAGAGTGAATGTGGTTAATTGATTCACGAACTCACCCCTGAACATGCAAACAAAAAGTACTTTTAATTCGGCCTCTTTTTAATCACAATCTTTACTCTTACGGGTGATCATAATACTAACATGGCTTATATTTACATTTAATGGCACAAATGCGATCTCCGGCAGCTTTAGGTACTGAAAATGTATGGCATCTGCTTCTTCAGTATGCAATTCCTTCAGTGATTGCAATGACAGCAGTTTCCCTTTATAACATTACAGACAGCATATTTATTGGTCATGGTGTAGGAGCGTTTGCCTTATCAGGATTGGCCATTTCATTTCCACTGATGAATCTGGCAATTGCCTTTGGAACACTTGTTGGTATAGGAGCCTCAACACTTATGTCACTCAGGCTTGGCCAGAAGGATTACGACAGCGCCAACAAAATTTTAGGAAATGTATTTGTGCTTAATCTGATAATCGGATCGGCCTACACTCTGGTTATCCTTCTTTTCCTTGATCCCATACTTTATTTTTTCGGCGCCAGTGAAGAGACTCTTCCGTATGCACATGATTTTATGGTCATTATTTCCCTTGGCAACATTATAACACATATGTATTTTGGCCTGAATGCCTTGCTGAGGGCTACCGGGAATCCGCAGAAGGCGATGTATGCAACTATTGCTACTGTCCTTATCAATATTGTTCTTGCTCCCTTGTTTATTTTTGTTTTTCGATGGGGTATCCGGGGAGCTGCATCTGCCACTGTTCTTGCTCAGGCTTCAATGCTTTTCTGGCAGATCAGATTTTTCAGCAACAGGAATAATTTCATTTATCTGAAGAAAGATTCCTTCATATTGAAGCGTAAGATTGTGACTGATTCTTTATCTATAGGATTGGCACCTTTTCTTATGAATGCAGTTGCAAGCATAATTGTAATTATCATTAACCAGGGGCTCATAAAACATGGAGGTGATCTTGCGGTGGGAGCGTACGGAATAATAAACCGTGTTGCAATGCTTTTTGCGATGATTGTAATGGGTCTGAATCAGGGGATGCAGCCGATAGCAGGATATAATTTCGGTGCCGGTCATCTGGAAAGGGTCGACAGGGTCCTGAAACTGACAATAACTGTTGCAACAGGGGTAATGGTTGCAGGATTTCTTATATGTGAATTGTTTCCTCATGGTGTGGCATCAGTTTTTACAACTGATCAGGAATTGATAAGTTTTGTTGTTCCGGGTTTGCGGATAGTTATGATTTTTTTCCCAATAGTAGGGTTTCAGATGGTGACTGTAAATTTCTTCCAGAGTATCGGAATGCCTGGAAAAGCGATTTTTATGTCGCTTACACGTCAGGTTTTGTTCCTGCTGCCATGTCTTCTTATTCTGCCTTTGTTTTACGGAACAAAAGGTGTCTGGTATAGCATGCCCGCAGCTGACCTGGCTTCAAGCCTTGTTTCATTGTATATGCTTATTATACAGTATAATAAATCTGTCAGAAAACTTGCCTGATTGTTTTTAATACAACCCTTTTATGAACCAGAATTACGTTATTACAATAGGGCGTCAACTTGGAAGCGGTGGCAGGGAGATAGGCCTGAAACTGTCAGCTCTTCTAGGAATATCATTCTACGATAAAGAACTTATATGTATCGCATCCAGGGCAAGCGGACTAAATCAGGAATTTTTCGAAAAAGCCGACGAAAAAAAACGATTCAGCCTTTTCGGAGGAATATTTGGGTTGCGTGATCTGTCAGCTGGTGAGATAATGAACTACTATCTGACTGATGAAACATTGTTTAAAATTCAGAGTGATGTGATCCGTTCTCTCGCTGAACAGAAATCATGTATTTTCGTAGGAAGATGTGCAGATTATGTCTTGAAAGATGCTCAGAGACGACTGAGTATTTTTATTACTGCCGATCTGAATGACCGCATAAAAAGAGTCACCCAAATACAGAATTTACCCGAAAATAAAGCTAAAATTCATATTGAAAAAACCGATAAGGAAAGGGCAAAGTATTACAGTTTTTTTAGTGGCAAGGAATGGGGAGCTGCTGAATCATACCATCTTTGCATCAACTCATCAGTTATTGGTATTGACGGAACTGTAGATCTTATTTACAGTTTTGCTGTGAAGTTATTCAGCCTCAAATAAGAGGCAATTGGCCAAATTATTTTCAAAAACTATTATTGACAAACTAAAAATCACTTCCATAAGCTAATGGGAAAACAAAAAGTAAATCAGGAAACCAGGAGAACTTTCCTGAAAAAAAGCTGCATTGCATCTGTTGGTATTGCAGGAGCTGATTTTATTAATCCTTACTTTCATCAGGGTACTGAGCTGAATCAGGGAGATCAATTACCATGGTACAGTAGGATTACACGATGGGGTCAGACAAATATTACCGAAACTGATCCACCGACTTATGATGTCAAATGGTGGCGGGAATACTGGAAACGTACAAGTGTTCAGGGTATTATAGTGAATGCCGGAGGGATAGTGGCCTATTATCCCAGCAAGGTTCCATTACATCGTCAGGCACACTATCTTGGAGGAAGGGATCTTTTTGGAGAGTTATGTAAGAGTGCCCATGAAGACGGACTTGCTGTTTTTGCCAGGATGGACTCAAACCGTGCCCACGAGGAGTTCTATAATGCTCATCCCGGATGGTTTGCAGTTAATGCCTCAGGAAAACCCTTTAAAGCCGGTGAACTTTTTATAACATGTATCAACAGCCCCTATTATGAGATTCATATTCCCCAGATAATCACAGAGATTGCGAGATTATATCATCCTGAGGGTTTTACAGACAATAGTTGGAGCGGCCTTGGACGTGAATCAATATGCTATTGTGATAATTGCAGAAATAAATTCAGGGACAAATACGGATTGGATCTTCCGGTTAAGGTTGATTGGAATGACAAAATTTACAGACAATGGATAAAATGGAGCTATGAACGGCGTATTGAGATCTGGGAACTTAATAACCGCACCTCAAGATCTGCCGGAGGGGATTATTGTATCTGGGCCGGTATGAACAGTGGTTCTATAAGTGGACAATGCCAGAGCTTCAGGGATTACAGGGAGATATGCAAAAGAGCCGCAATAATAATGCTTGACAGTCAGGCCAGAAATGATGCGGAGGGATTCCAGCAAAACTCTATAACCGGGAAGCTTATTCACGGACTTCTTGGATGGGATAAGCTTATACCTGAAAGTATGGCCATGTACCAGGCCGGCCGGCCTACATTCCGGCTGTCGGCAAAACCTGCAAATGAAGCAAGAATGTGGATGTATGAAGGAATTGCAGGCGGAATACAGCCATGGTGGCACCATGTGGGCGCTTACCATGAAGACAGGCGTATGTACAAAACGGCAGAACCTGTTATGGCATGGCATCGCGCAAATGAAGAATTTCTAATCTCAAGGCAGCCTGTTTCAACAGTGGGAGTTGTCTGGTCACAGCTGAATATGGACTTTTTTGGGAGAGACAGAGGTGAATACCTTGCAGAGCTTCCGTGGCGGGGGATAACACAGGCTCTTATACGCTCCAGAATCCCTTTTACACCGATACATGCCGACGATATAGAAAGAGATGCAGACAGATCGTCCCTTCTGGTTCTTCCTAACCTTGGGTCGATGTCAGATGATCAGGTGATGTCGGTAAGGAAGTTTGTAGAAAAAGGAGGCAGCCTTTTTGCAACTGGTGTCACAAGTCTTTATGACGAATGGGGAGAACAAAGAAACGATTTTGCGCTTTCTGATATTCTGGGTGCTCACCTTCCTGATGATGTTGAAGAATTTAATAAACAGAACAGTGCCATTCAGTCCACGGAGGTCCTGCATACTTATTTAAGATTGCACCCTGAATTAAGAAGAAATAACGATGGCCCTCACAACGATAGCGAACCACCCTTGGGCGGGAAACGAAATGCTGTTCTGAAAGGTTTTGAACTTACTGATATTCTTCCATTTGGAGGCTCAATCAGCCGGCTGATAACGGATAAGGATAGAGAAATCCCACTGACCTTCATACCTGCATTCCCGATTTATCCTCCTGAAACTGCCTGGATGAGAATCCCCAAAACCGGAATTCCAGGATTATTGCTCAAGACACTGCCTGGCGGTGCAAAAATCGCCTTTATGCCCGCAGATATCGACCGGCAATATGCAAGGTTTAATCTTCCGGATCACGGAGCATTGCTTCAGAATATTTTCATGTGGGCCCTGAATGATAAATTACCTTTAGTGATTGAAGGAAAAGGGTTGATTGACTGTAATTTATACAGACAGAAATCGAGATTAATACTTCATATTGTCAACCTGACAAATATGGCAGCCTGGCGTCAGCCTATGGAAGAACTCATACCGGCCGGACCATTTAAAATAAAGATTTTCATTCCTGAAAAAGGGCCTTCATGTAATGTCAAATTTCTTGTTTCCGGTTCGGATATAAAAACTGCTGTAAATTCTAATTGGTGCGAATTTGTGATAAATGAAATAAGGGACCATGAAGTTGTGGTCTTGATTTAACTATGTAACTTCGAATTAAAAGAAAAGATTGAAAATGAAAAAAATTATGCTCCTGCCATGGTTTATAATTTCAATACTATCCTGTTCAGCTACATTTGATTTTCCGGTTAAAGTCAGCAGTAATAACCGGTACTTTGTTGACCAGGCAGGTAGGCCATTTTTTATAAACTCTGATACCCCATGGTCATTGTTTGTTGCCCTTGATACCAATGAGACAATCAGTTACTTCAGAAACAGAAAAGAGAAGGGTTTTAATACTGTCACTGTCAACCTGATTGAGCATTGGTTTAATGGGGAAACCCTTTCTTATCCTGAAGCAAGCATGAATAAAGCAGGACATTTCCCGTTTAAAAAATATATTTCGGATAATGTTCCCGATTTTACTTCCCCTGATGAGGAGTATTTCAATCATGTCGACAAGGTCCTCTCCATAGCGTTAAGATACGGATTCCTTGTAATGATGACGCCGGCATATATGGGGTATGCTGCGAAAGGATTACAGGAAGGATGGTATAGAGAAGTCATTGAAAATGGTCCGGATAGATGCCGCCAGTATGGCAGATTTCTTGGTAAAAGATATTCAGGGTTTCAAAATATAGTCTGGATAATGGATGGAGACCGTAATCCTGATCAGTTTTCACGACCACTTGAACTGGAAATTATTAAGGGAATAAAGGAGTTCGACAAGAACCATTTATTTACTGCACACTGTCATCCGGTTAACTCGTCGCGCGATCAATGGGAAGGAGAAGATTGGCTTGATTTTAACAGCGTATATACATATTCTTTTATTTCTGAGAATTCAACTGTGCACCAGGAGTGCCTGAGAAATTATCTGATGAATCCCCCAATGCCGGTAATCCTGTTTGAGACCTGCTATGAGAATGAACATAATGCAAACGCATTGCAGATAAGATCTCAGATGTACTGGGGATGGCTCTGCTCAGTCGCAGGAGTTCAGATGGGCAATCTTCCTCTCTGGAGATTCGGGGAGGGATGGGAAAATGCCATGAACTGGCAGGCTTCTTACGATGCTTCAAATATGAAAAAACTTGTTGATTCAAGACGATGGTACAAATTTGTCCCGGACTATAATCATAAAACAGTTACAGAGGGTTACGGTTCAAAAGATTCATATGTTGCAGCAGCTCTGGCTTACAATGGTGAAACGGCAATTATTTATATACCTTCCGGTAACACCATTCTTGTTGACCTGAACAGGATTTCCGGAGAGAATGTCATTGCCTGGTGGTTCAATCCACGGAACGGACTATCACATAAAGCCGGGGAATTCAGCGAAAAAAGAGAAATGAAGTTCACTCCTCCCGACCAAAAAGACTGGGTGCTTGTACTGGATGATGCTTATAAAGAATTCGGCTCTCCCGGGGAATAAAAAATACCATTAATATATAATCTATGAAAAAATCAGTTCTTGTTCCTTCTTTAATATTATTAGCTCTGATAGTAATCTCATTGCCGGTTATGAAAAACTCAAATAACAGTCAGCTAGAAGCCGCCCGCGGTGTCATTAAAAGGGTACTTCCTGAGTATGCAGACAGGTTCGTACTTAAGCTGATGAAAAAAGAAGGTAATCACGATGTATTTGAAATCAAATCAACAGGCAGAAGGATTACAATAAAAGGCTCATCAGGAATTTCTGTCTGTTGCGGATTCAACTATTATCTGAAACATCTTTGTCATCTGAGCTATAACTGGCGATGTGGTGACAATCTCAACATTAAAGGCAACCTGCCGATAAACTTTCAAAAAATAAGAAAAGTATCTCCATGCCTTTATCGTTACATGTTCAATTATTGTACTTTCTCATATTCTATGGCCTTCTGGGACTGGCAGCAGTGGGAAAAGATGATTGACTGGATGGCACTTAACGGAATTAACATGCCACTGGCACCGATGGGACAGGAGATTATCTGGCAGCGAGTGTACAGGAAGCATGGTGTTTCCGCAGAAGAACTTAAGGATTTTTTTGTCGGTCCTGCTTATAATGCTTTTGGAAGAATGGGCTGTATTGACGGTTATGCAGGACCATTACCCCAGTCGTGGATTGAAAGCGAAAATGTCCTTCAGAAAAAGATACTTACAAGGGAACGTCAGCTTGGAATGAGACCTGTTCTTCAGGGATTTACTGGACATGTTCCTTCGGCATTGATAAAGAAGAACCCCGGTCTGAAATTTACAAATCTGAAGTGGCTTGATTTTCCTGAAACATATTTGCTAGACTGGGAGGAACCGCTTTTTAGTGAGATTGGAAAAGAATTTATCACAGAACTGACCAATGAATATGGCACCGATCATCTTTATATGATTGACCAGTTTATTGAAATGAATCCTGAAAATGGCGATACAGCATATTTAAAAAATATGAGCAGGACAATTTTCTCTTCAATTGACCAGGCAGATCCTGCGGCGGTGTGGGTTATACAGACTTGGCCTTTCAAGGAACTTACATTCTGGAACCGCGACAGAACAAAAGCTTATTTTGACGGTGTTCCTGATGAAAGAATGATCGCTCTCGAACTTATGGGTGAGTCGTGGCAATACACAGGATGGTATAAACACAGCGGATGGTATGGTAAATCGTGGATCTGGTCTGTAATATCTAATTTCGGCGACAACGTAAGCATGTTCGGCGGTCTGCCCCAGATAACTGAAAATTATGAAAAAGCTTTATCCAGCCCTGAAAGAGGAGATCTTAAAGGTATGGGAATGATGAATGAAGGCCTTGACTATAATCCTGTCGTTTATCAGCTCGTCTCAGACCTGATGTGGGAAAATCATGTGCCAGATCTGAAACAATGGAAAACAGAATACCTTACCTCCAGGTACGGAGTTGCTGACGGTAAAGCCGCAGCAGCCTGGGAACATATCTTTTCATACTATTATACCCAAAGCGGATTGTTTGAAAAGAATCCTGTAACTGACAGGCCTCATCTTATTGATGCCGACATTCTTCCTTCTCCTGCATCAGTCAGGGGAGCAGAATTATTGCTTGAAGCAGCAGGAGAACTGGGCGACATAGACGCTTATATATATGATCTGGTAAACCTTTTCAGACAGGTTTTAGGACAGTATGCCGGACATTTTCTATACCAGATCTCAGAGGCTTACAGGCAAAAGGATATAACAAAATTTGATCTGTATGTAAAAAGGTTCAATGAACTATCGGCTGAAGTTGAGAAACTGATGACAACCCGAGAAGAGTTTTTATTCGGTAAATGGGTTGCCGACAGCAGAAAGCATGCGGGCAACAGGCAGGAAGAAGACTTATATGAATGGAATGCAAAAGCAATTATTACTACATGGGGGGGAAATATGCTGTATGGATATGCAATTAAAGACTGGGCAGGATTATACTCAGGTTATTATCTTCCAAGATGGGAAAAGTTTTTTAATTTGATGAGAATTGAAATGTCGAAAGGTAAAAAACTTGATTATGAAAAGTTCATATCTGAAATAAAAATATGGGAAAAGGAATGGATAAACATCAGGGAAGAAAAAATCATTTCTGTTCCTTCGGGAAATCCGGTTGAAATTGCCAGGCAAATCTGGAATAATTACGGAAAAGAAATGGCTGCCTTATATAAACATGATTGATAAATAACACCGAAGGCTATTGGTCAGAATGTGTAACAAGAAGGTACAGATTGATGATTAAGCAATTCTGTTTTCAAATTGAATTAGAGTTTGTAGGGTTTTAACAATTAATACTAATAAAAAAATGGCACTTATTATTATTGGTCTGTTGGTCCTTATAATTGGACTGGCAGCGGTCAGATCAGTTCCTTCGATACGCAATTTTAAAACGATTGTTGGAATAACTGGCACTGTCCTGATAATTACAGGTCTGACATTGGCATCTGTGGTTCAGGTTGAGCCAGGGCAGGTAGGAGTACAAAAGCTTTTCGGAAAAGTCAGCAACAGGATACTGGAGAGCGGATTGAATCTTATAAATCCTCTTGTCAAGGTTGTTATGTTTGATATTAAGACTGAAAACTACACCATGTCAGGCGTTCTTGATGAAGGTGCGAAGCGGAGTGATGATGCAATTCGGGTACTTTCTGCCGACGGATTGGAGGTAATAATTGATCTTACGGTATTGTACAAGGTTATACCCTCCGAGGCCCCCAGGATTTTAAAGGAAGTAGGTACCGATTACAGGAACATATTGGTACGTCCAATATGCAGGACAAAAATTAGGGACAATGCTGTTTATTACGACGCTGTGGCACTGTATTCATCAAAACGGGACGAATTCCAATCGAGGATTTTTACAGCTATTGAATCGAATTTAAAGGAACGCGGGTTACTTCTTGAACAGCTGTTGGTGCGGAACATTACTTTGCCGGAATCGGTAAAAGCTGCTATTGAATCGAAAATAAACGCTGAACAGGAAGCCCAGAAAATGACATTTATACTGCAAAAGGAAAGGCAGGAAGCTGAACGTAAGAGAGTTGAAGCACAGGGTATTGCTGATTACCAGAAGATACTGAGTTCAACACTTAATGATCGCCTGCTTCAATATGAAATGATCAAGGCAATAAACACCTCACCAAATGCCAAACTTGTTATTATGACAAATGAGAAAGGACTTCCTATAATGGTAGATACAAAATAAGAATGAACAACTAAGGCATGGCTGGCAGGCTCCACCCTTCGCGATAGTTATGTCTGATGTATTCATTTGCCATTTCAAATGCATTGAATGAGACATACTTTGTATTGAAATTCGGGTGGCCATCAATTATCTTGAATTCATCGGATGTAACAACCTTCAGAACATCATTTTCCGAAATATTCGTGAATCTCATATTTTCCCCGTCCCATCTGAGTGATTTGTTAAGAGACTGTAAGCGAATCGCAAGCACCCCGAGTAGAACCATTTCATTGAATGGTCCTGCGTACATGAAGTTTGAGGAAGTTTCAACCCTGTTATCAGGTGATTCTTTACAAGCTCTTATCCAGTCCTGTTCGTGAGGTCCGTCGACATAACCGGTGGCCCCTGGTATACGGCGGAGGTAAGGTTTTACTTCAGGAATCCGCCCTGAGGCCAGGCGTGGATTAAAACCGCCACATCCGCATATCAGAGTATCCTTTGATCCGACGAAAATACAACCTCCAAGTCCATCAGCCATAAGGTTCTCACCCTCTGGAAGAATATCTGACAGTACCGGATACAATCCCCCATCGTACCAGTACACTTTAACAGGTGGTAATGCAAGCTTTGGCAGATTATCACGGGCAGGAAAAGTGAATTCAACTGTCTCGGCCTGAGGGGCGGATTCGGTGTTGAATGCCGTTGAGCTTCCCCTTACTTTTTCAGGATATCCTAACTTCAGAGCCCGGTAAACCGGATCTAATATATGACAGGCCATATCGCCAAAGGCACCGGTTCCGAAATCCCACCATCCCCTCCAGTTCCAGGGGGTGTAAATTTCATTGTAGGGACGCATTGGGGCTGGCCCTATGAACAAATCCCAGTTCAGTGTCTTTGGAACAGGCATTACTTTTGAAGGTCTTTCTATTCCCTGCGGCCATATCGGACGATCTGTCCATGTATGAACTTCCTTTATTTCTCCAATCTCCCCATTCCAGATCCATTCACAAAGTTTTCGAACCCCGTCGCCTGAATTCCCCTGGTTACCCATCTGGGTTGCTACTTTATGTTTGATTGCCAGTTTGGTCAGCAGCCGCGATTCATAAACTGAATGTGTAAGCGGTTTCTGACAATAAACATGTTTATTAAGCGACAATGAAGTTGCAGCAATAACAGCATGCGTATGATCAGCTGTCGCAACCATCACTGCGTCAATAGAGTGTCCCATTTCATCAAACATTTTACGCCAGTCCCAGTATCGCTTTGCACTGGGAAACTCCCTGAAACATTTATCGGCGTATTTCCAATCAACATCGCATAATGCAACTATGTTCTCAGTAGCCATGCCCAGAAGATTGGGATGGCCTTTCCCTCCGATACCTACACCTGCTATATTCAGTTTATCGCTTGGAGTTATATGACCAAGACCGCTTACAACATGATTTGGAATAATGGATATGCCGGCTGCCGCTGCGACGCTCTTTTTAATGAAATCACGGCGCGAATTTGCTGATGATGTCATATTTGTTTGGATTATAGAAAGTTATGATTAATATATATGTCCGGAAATTACCAATAAACCAAAATTAAAACATTTTTTGATTAATCATGGATCTTTCCTAATTTCATGTTTTTAAAACATATTGAAATGAATTTCATCGACCTGATAATAGTTGTTCTTCTGATTTTGGGTGCAGTACGGGGTTTTACGGATGGATTTATCAAGGAGCTGGCCTCACTGGTTGCCCTGATACTGGGGATATGGGGTGCAATAAAATTTTCATCATTTACTGCCGAAAAGCTTTATGAATATTTTGACATGACAGGAAGATTTGTTGGTATCATTGCTTTTATGGTAACATTTGTTGTAATTGTAATCCTTATCCATTTTATTGGACTGATAGTCGATAAATTTGTAGAAGCCATTGAACTTAGCTTTTTAAACAGGTTAGTAGGAATTGTTTTCGGACTCTTTAAGACAGCTCTTATCCTGAGCGTGATATTTGTAATCCTCAATGTCATTGATGCAAAACATCCGTTCCTTCCAAAAGACAAACTTCAGCAATCGAAATTTTATAATCCTATAGCTGATCTTGCACCTGCTTTATTTCCTATTATCGGTGAAGGAGGATTTGATAAAAGCTTCGACAGATTTAAAAAGAAACCGGAAGAAATGCCCATTTAAGCCTCTTTAGTATATTTGCAGTTCGAAAATTAAGAGAGGATCATGAATTTTATTGAAGAACTGAAATGGAGGGGTATGATACATGATATTATGCCCGGAACAGAAGAATTGCTTAGTAAAGAGGTTACTACAGGCTATATTGGTTTTGATCCAACTGCTGATTCCTTACACATAGGGCATATGGTTCAGGTGATGCTGCTTATGCATTTCCAGCGGGCGGGACATATCCCTGTAGCCCTTATAGGAGGGGCAACGGGAATGATTGGAGATCCATCAGGCCGGTCGGAAGAAAGGAACCTTCTTGATGAGGAAACACTCAGGAAAAATGAAGCCGGCCTTAAAAACCAGCTTTCAAAATTTCTTGACTTCAGTCCTGAGCGTAAAAACAGAGCAATATTGGTGAATAACTATGAATGGATGAAAAAATATTCATTCCTCGGATTCATCAGAGATATAGGCAAACACATCACTGTTAACTATATGATGGCAAAGGATTCGGTGAAAAAACGGCTCGGATCTGAAGCAGGAGAAGGCTTGTCTTTTACCGAATTTTCATATCAGCTTGTACAGGGAACAGATTTTCTTCACCTGTATAATGAACTTGGTTGTAAGCTGCAGATGGGCGGTTCTGATCAGTGGGGAAACATTGTTACCGGCACCGAACTGATCAGAAGGAAGACCGGAGGAGAAGCTTTTGCCCTTACATGTCCACTGATTACAAAATCAGACGGTTCCAAATTCGGGAAAACAGAGTCAGGCAATGTTTGGCTTGATCCTGAAAAAACATCGCCTTATCACTTTTACCAGTTCTGGCTTAATGTTTCTGATGAAGATGCTGTCAGATATATAAAAATCTTCACTTTACTTGAACGTGATGTTATTGATGATCTTATTGAGAAACATAATAAGGCACCTCATGAAAGGATCCTTCAGAAACGTCTTGCTGAGGAAATAACCGTGATGGTCCATTCACGTGACGAATATGAAGCTGTGGCTGAGGCGTCACAAATTCTCTTTGGTAAGGGAACAACCGAGTCGCTTAAAAGAATGAATGAAAGTACATTTCTCTCTGTTTTTGAAGGAGTTCCTTTATTTGAAGTAAGCCGAGAAGTGTTACAGGCAGGTATTAGTATTACAGATCTTTGTACAGAACACTCAAAAGTGTTTGAATCAAAAAGTGAACTCAGGCGCATGGTACAGGGGGGAGGGTTCAGCATTAATAAATCAAGGATCGATAATCCTGATATGATCGTGAATACTGAATCGCTGCTCAATAATAAATATCTGCTTCTGCAGAAGGGTAAAAAGAACTATTATCTCCTGCGGATAATCTGACCTCTTCCTATATAACAGCAGGAAAATCTTCTTCTGCTCAGATATTTTCATGATGTGCTGATACAGGTATTTGCATAACGCAGGATCTCAACAATATTTTATCGGAATGAAAGGAAATAAAGATCACAGGATCAGGTCTGCAGCTATGATGGAGACATCATCGAACAGGTCGGGGTTTCTGCCCGGGATTCCAAGTTTATCAAGCATTGCCCTTATATTGTCGGCGACGTGATATTCATTTGTAATGTACCTGATTATCTCTTTTGTGAGTATTTCTTTCCCGTCTTCACCCTTAAGATCAGATAATCCATCGGTGTAGCAAACGAGTTTGAAATGTCCGCTGATGCGTATTGTTTCTTCTTTAACACGGGGTATTTCGTCAAGCATACCCAGACCGACGCACAAGGAATTTAAGTGTATAATTTTTTTTGTCAGGCCATTAAAGAGGACAGGAGGATTATGGCCTGCATTTACATATTCAAGAATGCCTGTTGTTTGGTCGTACCGGGCAATAAAAGCTGTAATGAACTTTTCTCCCGATGCATTTGCGATTGTGAGTGAATTAAGCTTCTCAACAAGGTCAGGGAGTGCAATATTATCAGTAAACAAAGCTCTGAGACAGGCTTGGAAGTTTGACATCAGGATTGCGGCTGATATTCCTTTTCCTGAAACATCGGCAATACAGAATCCTGTTTTTGATCCGGAGAGTCTGATGCAATCATAATAATCACCTCCGACTTCATAATGAGGGTAGTAAAATCCTGTAACTATAAGGTTTTCATTACAGGGCATAAGCTTATTGTCGGGGATAAGTTTTTGCTGCATCCTGGCGGCAAGCTCAAGCTCCTTTTTAAGTGCCTCCTGCTTAAGGCTCTCCCTGAATAACCTGATATTCTCAATAGCTACAAGAATAATACTTGATATTGTCTGGACAAAGTTGAGGTGTTTTATTACCGGACTAACACCTTCACCTTCCTCTTCGATATCTCCTATAAGGACAAATCCAAGCGGAACGGAATTGTTATATACTGGAATTATCATCTCGACACCTTCTAGTCCGACAATCTCATTACGGAAGGCTGTCTTTTTAAATTTCAACAGGTCTGTCTCTACATTTACCTCTTTATCAAAGTTTTCCGGAAAACCCCCGTTAAGTATGCATTCCCACCTTTCAGAATGCTTGAAAATAAGGATCTTGCCAATTCCCAGGTTGTCTCTGAGGATCGACTCATATTTTGAAATAAGCTTTCCGATCGGAAGGTTTGCATTGATTGATAATGTAATATCAAGGAGTGCATCCAGCTTAAATCTGGATAATCTCAGCCTGTCTGCCGATGCCCGCCTGTTTTTCATTTTTCTGAGTCAGTATTTTAATTTCGGATTGTGGAAGGCGGATCGTGGATTTATTTCAAATCCGAAATTCCCGCTCACCCTTTTGCCCTTTCAATATAAGATCTTGTGGATGTGTCAATCTTTATTTTATCACCTGCATTAATAAAAAGTGGGACCATTATGGTACTTCCTGTCTCGATTTTTGCAGGTTTCAGAGTGTTGGTTGCAGTATCGCCCCTGAGGCCGGGTTCAGTATATGTCACCTCCATAATGACGAATTGAGGAAGTTCAACGCTCAAAACAGTTTCAGTGTCTGCATGTACTACTACTTCGACATTCTGTCCTTCTTTCAGGAACTCATGTCTGTCAATGAGATCTTCGGAAACATGAATCTGCTCAAAAGTCTCCTGATGCATGAAATAATATCCCATATCATCCTGATAGAGGTACTGATAAGGTCGTCTTTCAACTCTTGCCACATTAACCTTTACTCCTGATGAAAACGTATTGTCTATAACTCTCCCTGTCTTAATGTTCTTAAGTTTTGTTCTTACAAAAGCAGGTCCTTTCCCCGGTTTAACATGCTGGAACTGAACAATGGTATAAAGATCATCATTGAACTCGATAACCAGCCCATTCCTGAAATCTGCTGTACTTGCCATAAACTCTTTGTTAATAATTAAGTTTTTAATTTATTCTCTCTTTTTAACCTCAAGCGGGAATTTCAATCCTTCATAACTTGTAATTTCCGCTGCAAAGGAGCCTACAAATATATCAAATCGTACTTTAACAGGTAAAAAATTTTTATCTGCTGAGAACCAGAATGAAACATCATCTTCAGTTTTAAATAGACGTCCCTTTTCTGTAACCGGATTGAACTTAAGGCATTTTATTTTGCCCACTCTGGTTCTTATCTCATCCGTACCAAGGTACCTTAAACGTATAGGATAAAGTTCGTCAGTAAACCAGGTCATGATTGTTATCATTTCTCCCTTTTTAAATCTTTGATAACCAGGGAGATGATGATTTCTGAAATAATAGAAGCATGAAAGAATATCATGGATCCCCTGTTCTGTTATATGTATTCCTGTAAGATTGCTGGTAAGAATTGCTGAATCTGCTCTCGAATGATGATCAAAGATAACCTCATTATATCTTTTATACCTCCCTTCCTGGACGTTTCGTATAGAAAACACCGGAAGTTCAGTATCTGGATCGATGTAACTTTCGTAGATATCCATCACCCTGAAAATAGCGTCGGCCATTCCGGTGGTCTTCCCGACAAATACAGAGCGGTATATATCCTTTCCTTTGAATGTGTCTCGACTTAGTTCCAGTGACGCCACTCCTCCCTGTACGATACCATAGTGTATTGCATAATTCACCTTTTCTCCTGCCTGATAAGCAAATTCCTGTCCGGACAGATTTAAACCTGCAAGTACCCCAATTAATATTATTTTCAGCCGTTTCATCAATTATTTTGGTTTTTTACTCCATTTTTTAAAAGACAAATTATCTGCCATAAAAGGTTTTTTTGGGAGTAGAAACTATAAAATCTTTAAGATAAAATGGTTCGAAATAAGCGACATCTTCAAATCTACCAGCTGCAATCGCTTCATAAGCAGGCTTGTACATAAAACCTGCTGATATCCTGAATTCTTCTGCAAACAAAATGTTCTTCCTTTTTATAACATCTCTGCATTTCAAAGCTCCGTCACCGAAAATCAAAATTTTAATTGAATCAGGAATTT
The DNA here is from genome assembly GCA_964514725.1 of uncultured Rikenellaceae bacterium. Taxonomy (GTDB): domain Bacteria; phylum Bacteroidota; class Bacteroidia; order Bacteroidales; family VadinHA17; genus LD21. The sequence goes on along the minus strand of CAZEUL010000007.1, from coordinate 15,175 downwards.
CTGAGAATGTATTTTCGCTGATAATCTCTGCTGATATTTTTTTAACAGGGATACCGTCGGCAGTATATATTGAATAATAGACCTCCATTCTTCTTGCATCGAGCATCGGTACCAATAATGTTGATTTATCAACGCCGTAATTTGTCCTGATATTGTCCGTAATGCCGTAAAACATTGAAAGTGTGGTTTCAACGCTTACGAGAGGCAGGCCGGCACCATAGGCCATCCCTTTTGCTGTAGAAACCCCTATCCGCAAACCAGTATATGATCCGGGTCCTTTGCTGACAGCTACAGCTTCAAGTTGTTTAACGGCAATTCCTGTTTCATTCAGAAGATCTTCTATAAACAGGGTAAGTTGTGAAGCATGCGATTTGTTTTCGTTATTTTCCCTGACCGCAATAATGCCCTCTCTGTTGCAAAGGGCAGCTGAACATACTGATGTTGAAGTTTCAAGACAGATTATCATCTTAAATGAAGCAGAGGTGATCTATTTCATTGAGAAGAGGTCTTCTTTTTTTACAATTTCCACAAGCGTACTGTCGGAAAGTTTTTTGCTTATAGCGCTGAAAGGGGCTGAAATTACCCTGTCGCCTTCTGCTATACCGGAAATGATTTCGATATAACTGTTATCCTGAATTCCGGTTTTTACATCTTTTGCCAGCGCGCGTTCTCCGTCAGTTATAAAGACTATTGTACGGATATCATCCTTCGATGAGTTTGCCAGTACTTTTGTCGTATCCGATCTTGTCGTAACCGATTCAATAGGCACTGCAATTATGTCTGATTTAGTTTGTGTCTGAATATCCACGGTTGCCGACATTCCCGGCCTGAGAGGATGACTGCCGGAAACATCTTTAATATTCAGGTACGACTCAGGGAGAACCAGTATTTTTACATCAAAATTTGTAACCTGATCTGCTGAGACTCCGGTGGTCTTGGCAGAGCTGGCAATTTCAGTCACCACTCCTTTGAATTTATAATCGGGATATGCATCCACCTTAATAGTTGCGGTATCACCAATTTTCACGCTAGGGATATCATTTTCATTTACTTCCACCCGAGCCTCCATCCTTGAAAGATCAGCGACTCGAAGCATTTCTGTTCCGGCCATCAGACCTGTACCCGCAACTCTTTCCCCAAGTTCCACAAGAAGCATTGATACAGTCCCTGTCATTGGTGAATAAATTGATGTTTTAACGAGATTTTCATTAGCTTCTTTAACCGATGCCTCAGCACTTACAACAGAATATTTTGCTGCATCAACTTCGGCTTTTGCCACACTGTATGAAGCTTCAGCCTGTTCAAATTCCGACTTTGAGATGGTCTGTTCCTCATAAAGCTGTTTTGTTCTTTTAAAAGTAAGTTCAGCCTGTATGAATTGAGCCTCAGCCTGCGCAAGCCTTGCCCGGGCTGAACTGATAGCAGCAAGCGACCTGTCCTTCTGTGAAATATATACATCGGGTTTTATTCTTATAAGCAGCTGCCCTTTCTCAACCTGATCACCTTCCTTAACTGTTAACTCAACAATCTCACCTGAGACATCAGGAGTGATCTTTACCTCTTTTTCAGGCTGAATCTTCCCGTTCGCCGTTATTGTCTCAACAATGACCCTCTTTTCTGCTCTTTCAACGGCCACCTTTACGGTAGCAGGTTTGCCGAACCATCCCTGCTTCTTGCCGACAACTGCAAAGATCAGCAATACAATCACTGCCGGGACTAAGATCTTAAGTATCTTTTTGTTTTTCATAGACTTGTGCCTTGATAAAATGATTATTTCCCGAGATTCAAAGGTATACCCCTGTAAAAATCGAGGACTTTAATTTTAAATACAAATTCATATTTTGCCTGAGCCATATCTGACTGTGCATTCAGCAGCTGGGTTTTTGATGCATTATAGTCAACAGGGGTTAACATGCCTACATTGAATTTCTGTTCTGTATAGCGGAAAGATTCTTCCATTGAGTTGACAGCTTTCTCGCTTGCATTGTATTTTTTCAGCGATGCAACGGCATCAGCGTAGGCCTGCTGTATATCCTTGTAAAGCTGTTTTTTGGTGCCTTCAAGATTATAAAGATAATTTTCAACAGCAAGTCTGGAATTCGAAATATTCTTGTTGACCTGCCAGCCATTCAGAATAGGCATATTCAGTGATACCCCAAGTCCATAACTTTTATTGTTCTTAAGCTGATCTCCGAATGGTTGCAATCCTGGCAAATTATAAATATATGAATAACGTGTGCCGATAGAATGGCTAAGTGATACTGCAGGGCTTCTCGCTCCTTTTGCCATTTTAAGTTCGTATCTGCTAGCGGCAAGCTTGAGTTCTGAACTTTTTACCTCGGGTCTCGACTGGACAGCTAGATTAAATATTTCATCGATATTTCCTGCAATTACCGAAATCGAATCAATTTTTATATCAGGAACCTCAATCTCAAAGCCGGCCGGTGATTCTATTTCGAGAAGTTGGGTCAGATTAAGATATGATATATCAAGCTGGTTTTTCATGGTGATCAGATTAAGCTCTTCCTGTGCAGCCTGAGCTTCAATCTGAAGAAGGTTTCCCCGCGCAACACTGCCGGCATCCACGAGCTTTCTTGTCTTTTCAATCTGCTGCCGTGTTATATTCAACTGGTTTTCATTTGCCGTCACCAGTTCCTTGTTTAGAAGGATCTGAAGGTATGCGAGTGCTACGGCAAGGGATACATTGTCACGGATTTTTTGCAGGTCCTGTTCTCCGGCGAGAAGTTCATATCTGGCTCTCTGTATATTGTTGTAATTCTGAAGGCCGTTGAAAAGATTGGTTCTCCCTCCGACATAAAAATAGTCGGAAAGAACTGTCTGATTGTAAAATTCATAGGAATTTTGATCAAGGGCCCTGCCGAAAGAATAATCATGCGATGCGGAACCGCTTATGGTAGGCAGAAGATTCAGCTTTGCCTGATCATAAGTGTTTTTCTGAACCTTGGTCTGAAGCACCTGCTGTTTGACCTGAATATTATGATCAATAGCATGGTTTATGCATCTTTCAAGCGACCATGGTTCCTGTTGCGCTGCAGCTTCATTTATGAACAGCAACAGTAAGATGCCCAGGAATGACAAGAATTTTTTCATTTTAAAATGATTTGTATATAAATTTCACCTGGAAGGGATTGATTAATGATCACATTTTTTCTAGAATGCTGCATTCTGCAGTTTTGTTATCAGACTGATGTTTTAAAAACAAGGTTACGAATATACACAAATAGCTTCAAATGAAGTGTTACAACAGCTTAATTATTCCTTAAGAATTTTAAGCTGATTATTCCTTCATGAAAGATTGTGATTCCCATGCACAGCATTGAATGATTTACTCTGGCCGATTTTTAATAAATATTTTTGCCGCTAAGGCTAAAATAATTATCTTTCGCGGCATTTAAAAAACAATCAATTATGCTTCATTATAAAGAATTAGGATTGGTAAATTCAAGAGAGTTATTCAAGGAAGCCATAAAAGGGGGATATGCTATTCCGGCTTTCAATTTCAACAATCTTGAGCAGTTGCAGGCTATTATCAGCGCCTGCGTGGAAACAAAATCTCCTGTGATACTTCAGGTCTCAAAAGGTGCCAGAAAATATGCAAACCAGACATTGCTGCAGTTCCTTGCCAAGGGAGCAGTAGCATATGCCAAGGAACTCGGATATGAGATTCCGATTGTTCTGCACCTCGATCACGGTGATTCATTTGAAACGTGTAAATCATGCATAGAAACAGGGTTCTCATCAGTAATGATCGATGGTTCTCATTTCCCTTATGAAGAGAATATTCGGCTTACAAAACAGGTTGTAGATTATGCACATCAGTACGATGTGACTGTTGAAGGAGAACTTGGAGTTCTGGCCGGTATCGAAGATGAGGTCTCTGCAGAGCATTCATCATATACACGTCCAGAGGAAGTTGAGGATTTCGTAAAGAAAACCGGTGTTGACTCACTGGCCATATCAATAGGAACTTCACATGGCGCTTTTAAGTTCAAGGTTAAACCGGGGGAACTGCCTCCACCTCTTCGTTTTGATATCCTCGAAGGTTGTGAAAAAAGGATCCCTGGTTTTCCGATCGTTCTGCATGGCGCATCATCTGTTCCTCAGGATATCGTCGATGAGATCAACAAATATGGAGGTAAGATGGAAAATACAGCAGGGGTGTCGGAGGATCAGCTACGCAGGGCAGCAAAATCAGCAGTCTGCAAGATAAATATCGATAGCGACGGACGTCTGGCAATGACAGCTGCCATACGCAGGGTATTTGTTGAAAAGCCCGGAGAATTTGATCCGAGAAACTACCTTGGACCGGCACGCGAGAAGCTGAAGGAGCTTTACAAACATAAAATCGTGAATGTGCTTGGCAGCGCGGGTAAAGCCTGATGGCATAATTCTTTCAAAGTTCCATCTTCATGTGTATTTTACCTGTGATCAGAACCGGATAATTCGAGACAATTTGAGAGCTTTATCTCATACCCAGACAAAAAAAGGTGGTTTGTTACGTGACTTATAATTAATAAATACCACTTTAAGGATCTATTTTCCGGTGAGTAAATGAAAATATTTCAGGGAGAAATATGACATGGTTTATTTTGGACAAACTTCTTGTATAAAAATCCACTCAGGGCGAAACACTGAAGGGATAAGGGAGAAATTTTTGACAAAGTTTTTAATATCATAATAACTAATGAGCCAGTCTGTTACAGGCTGGCTTTTTTGTCCCTGTTAAAAACTATTAAAAAACGGAAAATCCTGAAAAGCCCTGATTTTCTATATTAGCCGATTAATAAGATGATTTTTTGAAAAGAACTTTATATAAGGAGGATCGCTTAAAAAGGACCAACAGGCTTTCAATTATGCTTAATAACAGGGAAGCCAAAGCTCTTGGAATCTATTGTAACAGGTACAGGGTAAAGAACAGGTCTGAATTCATGAGGGAGACTATCATGAAAGCTATATTGAAAAGGTTCGAGGATGAGCATCCGACACTTTGGGAAGAATCAGACCCCACCCTTTTTAATCAGACAGGCTAAGCAGGCAGTCCGCAAGCGATTCTGATCCTTTAAATTATACTCAAAAACTCATTATTTAGGCCAGTCAGTAGCGTTGTCATCTGATGGTATGGCGAAGGTTTTCCGCAGGTAATATAATTCAGTGTTCTTTACCATTTGCTGGTTTTTGTCTAAGGACCTCTACTCTATATTTCAATACATAATACCTTTCATTACCTGCTACCGATAATTATCTTGTGCAGTTTTTTTGTTCAAACAGAATAAAACGATCACTATTGCGTTTTTACGGATATGGATCATCTGTTAAAATATTCTGTTGCCCCGACAAAAAGGACTCCAGGGATTTTGCTGGAGCGGGGGCGTATTGTTTTTGAAGGGCGGTCAATAACAGAAAATACAGGTGAGGTTTACCGTCCGGTTTATGAATGGATCAGCAAATATGTTCAGTTGTATCGGGAGGAGACCCAGATTGAGTTTGGATTTGAATATATAAATACAAGTTCGACAAAATGGATTTTTAATATAATCAAGGAAATCGCAAAGATGGAGGATATTGAGAGTTATGCGAGGATACTTTGGTATTATGAGCAGGGTGATGATGATATGTGTGAGCTTGGGATGATACTCAAATCTTTGACCGATTGTCCGTTTTTCATTATTGAGACTGCAGGGATGAAAAAGAATGCTGCTGATCCGCAATTTCTTGATGCTGTATAGTATAAGCGGGATCTTTTATCATAAAGCCTGAATTCTGAAGCAATACCATTGATCGATTTTTTTTTCTAAATTTGCAGCACCCTTATGGGAATATTGACCCATGGTGTAACTGGCAACACGTCGGATTTTGGTTCCGCAGAGTCCTGGTTCGAGCCCAGGTGGGTCAACAAAAAGAGTGAGAGCGAGAGTGAGAGCGAGAGTGTGAGCGAGAGCGTGAAGCGAGTGCCTCACTCTTTTTGTACTCGCTCTCGCACCGACACTCACACTTATACAACGGATTAACTGGAAGCCTCTTGCCTGAGTATAAACATCACTAACCTGGCATTCTGAAAAATTATGAGTCTGTATTTTAGCAGGCTCTTTTTTATCTTTTAAATTTATGAGATATACTTAATATCCATCATTTAAAATGATTCTTTTTTTTCTGGAAGCCAATAAACATGTTTGCTATAACTGCATTCCGGAAATTTTGTTCCCCTTTTGAATAGGGTTTGGAAGAATGACATTTTTCGCAGGAAACGTAAATTTTAATTTAAGTTATAAAAAGCAATGGCTGTTAAATTTTAAACTCATCCTGCGAGTTGGTAATGATTTTTTGACTAATTAAAACCCAGACTGCCACTTTGATCCATCAATCCCATTCTTCCGCACGAAAGAAACGCGATCTAACTTATTTGACATTTTACTATCGGCTTAAAATTTATTGTTGCAGGATTGAAAAAGGGGTTTCCTGGATGTTTGAGTAAGTTGAGGAACTGATCGTAATTGTAAACTCCTAACCTGGGCGACGGCTACAAATTAAGAGATATTTATTTTATTATCAGAGGAATAATGAAAAAGTTCCTGATAAACTATATCTTACTTGACTCCCCGGAATTACATTGTGGAACATTTATACCATTAATCCAAATTTTTAAAATTACCGTATCTCAATCCTTGCATAAGCAACAAATGCCGTCAATGCAATAAGAGTTAAGGTAATGATGACAGGCTTATATTCCCTGTGATTAATATGATGAACAAATGCGAGAATCATAACCAATACGAGTCCTCCTGCTGCAATAGTTGAAAAAACAGAATCAATATTTATGACCTGAGGAAAGATAAGTCCGGCTGCACCTGATAATTCAGCCATTCCAATAAGACGAACAGTCGGAACTGAAAACCTGTTTGTCCATGTTGCCATTTTAACCAGTCTGTCAGACGGTAGTGTTAATTTGACTAATCCTGCTGTTGCAAAAATAAACACAAGAATAATCTGGATTGTCCAAAGCGCTATGTCCATTATTAATTTTCTTTTTATGAAAGAAATTGCCTTTTTTCAACCCATTGTGGTATAAAATTCGTCGTCAGAGTACAACTTCTCATTTTAAGTGGTCATCAAGTCTAAATAAATAATAACCGCAGAGAAGTCAATAAGTTCAAAGGATAGGTTCTGTAATAAGATTTTGATCTTTTCGAGCTTTCATAACCTTCATTACAACTGGCAGATCAGCAGCTAAGATTAATTTGAAGTGCTGTTGAAAATCTGATGAGGAAAAATCAGGATTTAACGGGATCCAGGTCCCGAGAATGGAACCTGATCTTCTTTTTCACTTTCGAGAATATATCCTTCTCTCTGCAAAGCATTAAGCCCGGAAGTGAGATCCTTTTGTTTGATCATGATATAATCTGTATTAAACGTTGAAATCGTAAATATCGGGATATTATTTTCAAATAAGATGCCTGATATTCTGGCTATTATCCCTGTTAATGAGAAATCCAGAGGTCCTTTGATTTTAATTACCCGCCAGTCGTTGTTACAAATAATTTCTTCGAAAACAGACTCATTCTGCAAAGTGACGACCGAAATCTCCTCCGGCGTTTTTGTAATTGAAAAAAACTCGGAATTATATATCCAGGCAGGCAGGTCGTCAATGTGACTGAATTTATAAACTGAATACAGTTTTTTTAATACCAGGAGATCCATGGAAAATGTTTATAATGTGTCAAATAATATTTAGAACATTCTAAAAGGAGATTCTTTATGTGTTGGACCTGGCTGATACCGGATACTTTAGTTTTTCTTTTATTTTTTCAATCGGAAAAGCTTTACCATGACCCGGATAGACGAATGTTATACCTTTATCGATCAGGATTTTCCAATTTTCTTTTATCATGTCAATATCCTGGGCGTATATTGGCAAACCAGGCTTAGTTCTGAAGGGGAATCCATTATGTGCCATACAACCCACAAATGCTTCTCCCGAATCCAAGATTATGCTCAATGATCCGGTTGTATGTCCCGGAGTGTGAATTATACACCCGTCAATCCCGTATCCGGTAAGTGGATATGGTGTATTTGTATCATTAAGAATGATATCCGGTGTAAATTTTGGGAAAGGTATATTGAACAAAAAGATCAGAGGTTTTGTGAGTTTCCCTTTGAAATTCACACCTTTAGGGACTATTACTTTTTTGCCCTCAACACACTCCCTTTCACTTTCATGAACTAATATCCTGGCACCGGTTAAATTTCGTATTTCCCTGGCAGAACCACAGTGATCAAAATGTGAATGCGTCAGTACAATTAGTTTAATACGTTCAGGATTAATCTTAAGTCTTGAAAGTTCCTTTTTGAACAGCTTCTGTTTATTTGGCATACCCCCGTCAACCATTACTATCTCTTTGCCGCATATCAGATAGCAGCTGTTCAGGCCAAGGTTTATAGTGATGATTTCTGGTTTCATTTTTCATTATTTTTATAAAAAGATCTGATATTATATTAATTACGTAATTTATAACATATTTAATTACGTAAATACAAACTACAGATTTAGTTCATCTTTTCAACTGCGAACCCAATGTCATCCTGAGCACAATTCAGAAAGAACAAAATTCTCCGGAAAATAAAATAAGTTGAAAATTACAGATTCATTTAAATCAGAGTATTATTTATAATCCTGACAGTTATATTCAATATTGACCATCTTGAATTCCCCATAACAAAAATCTCCGTCCGGACGTCTGTAGATCAATTTTGCACCTGATGGCAGATAAAAGCCATTTATGTTGGAGTATTCAGTGACAGGTGTCAGCCATGGATAATTTTTATATGTTTTGCCGTCTGTTGTCTCATATCTGTCATTGCTTATAAAATTGAGTATCTCCCCATTTTCTTTAAAGAACAATTTTGCGGAGATTTTTATCGGACCATTGTGAAAGTGTGCGATCACAGTCAGTTTATCGACCTCTTCCCAGGAAATGTTTTTATCTATAAGGGAAGCAGGTGCCATGAAGCACATATCATTAAATAATGTGACTGTTTCACTTTGATTCATCTCAGTTCCTTTTGCATCGGTAACCTTAAAAAGACCAAACAGTTTAATCTGCATAACTGCTTCTTGATCAATATATAAGTGGATTCCGGATATCGGAATTCCCATTTTTCTGGCGACAATGTAAAAAAGCCTCGTAGGTTCATGGAAGAAATTATATTGAACTGAATTAAGCTGCATAAATTTGTCTTCTGGCTTTGACCTGATACCGCCTTTAAATTCTGCGCGGAAGTTCTTCACTTTTTCCTTTCCGATACAACCGGTATAACGAATGTATTTTTGAACAATTTGCGGCAGAAATTGAATATCAACTTCAGTTAACAATTCAGTTCTTAACACTTTATTTGACTCCAGGGCTTTCAGGACTTCATTTTTGAATTTTTTCTTCATATTCCAGAGAGTAATAATACATTAATCCCAAAAGTAAAGAAAAAACATTACAGAGCATCGACGGATAATCAATAACGATTCTGAATAGAGGATCAGGCTGTGAAGTTTAATAATGTTAATTTGAAAGCCCTGGAATTCAATCCATCCTCTGTGGTAAATTGTAAAACGCCTCTGGATTTCTTCGCCATCCAGGGTAGTATGTCTTTGTTTCCTTCTGGGTTTATCACCAGACAAATGGAATAATCCTGTATTGAGTCTTTTTGGAATATTCAGAATAACCTCTCAATTCTTTTTTCAATGTCTCGTCCTCTGAATATATTCTTATTACATGAATAATTATGAGTAAAACAGCTGGAATAATTACCCAGAGAGATCCAAAAATCAAAGGGAATCCCAACGACTGAATGATCGAGCCCAGGTATGCAGGATGTCTTATGGATTTATAAAGTCCTGTTTCGCATACTTCATGTTCCCTGTCATTTTGGATCCTTACGGTACTTGAAAAAAATCTGTTTTGTTTTTGTGCTATCAGAAAAAGAAGTTGTCCGGTAATTGTAAAGATAAGGCCTGTAAGGTAAAGACTCCAGTGAAAGTCAGGCGACCAGTGAAAGCGTCCGGAATCAAGGCCTGCTGTTATGTACAAGGCGATTGTAATCAGTAAGGATAATCCCAACAATAATCTATCCCATTTTTTCACACCCTCGCCTGGTTTTGCGCGTTCGGACATAAGATCAGAATCCGGCCTGAGAATGGAATAATGTAATAAAATCATTATCAGGCCTATACCTAAATAAACGAAACCTTGCCAGTAATCTAATCTGCCAGCGCTAAAAAACAGGATCAGATAGAAAAAAAATGAACCACCAACATGCTTAATGATATAGCCTGCTTTCATAAGACAAAGGTAGTAAGATTTTTATCTTGTGGCGCAGTTGCAGGCATTCATGATATTAATGATGCTTTGCGGTCCCATGGTTAAGCCTTAAACTCGAGCCAGGGAAAGTGCTAATCACACTTTATCTGTATTAGAATTCACCTATCAGGGAGATTTCAGAATTAAAAACCTGCATTCAGACCCTCAGGGAACCACGAAAAGCTCTTACACTGTAGTATGAAGGAGCACTGTTATGGTACACGAAGACCTTTTCGTAACGGCGATCCGCAAAGAGCGCGCCGCCGAGCTTCCTGATATCAGAAGGCGTTTTCAACCAGGAGGATGTTTTGCTGTCGAATTTTCCCAGCTGCTGCAACTCCCTATACTGGTCTTCCGTTAAAATTTCAATACCCATTGATACTGCCATATCCATAGCATTGTTTTCTGGCTTAAAGGCTTTCCTCGATTCCTGGCCTTCACGATCGTAACATACATTTCTCCGGCCTGCAGGACTTTCAGCTGAGCAATCATAAAAAATATATTCACCTGTCTTTTTATCATATCCAATGACATCGGGTTCTCCGCCGGTTCTTTCCATTTCATAAAGCGACCAGAGTTTTACCCTCGCTGAAACGGAGTCAAGCTTTGTCTGCACTTCAGACCAATCAAGCCCTTTATGTCGATTCATGTTTTCCCCAAAGCGTGTTTTCAATATGGCAATCAGCTCTTCCCTCAGATCTGCCGGCAACTCTTTTTTTGTTCCATCGTTCAACATATATATAATGCTATTCAAAGAGGCAGGTTAATATTCAGGGGTATGATATTACGCATTATGAATTCATGTTATATTGCATATATCGCACTATAATAACAAAAAAGCTGATGTTGTGTTCAAACCGGGTTTTTGGGATAGTTGCGTTTAGCTAAATCCTTCTCTACCAGCGATCTTTTATTCGCAAATCCGTGAGAGGGTAAAAACACTCTGCATTTTGTATTGAGAAGTTTTTCCCAGCTCTTTACCAGTTGTACCGTATCAATTGCGAAAGGCGGAAAAATGGTCCACGGGAATACTCCGAACATAGTATCACCCACGATTGCTAATTCATTGTCAATAATTATACTTATTGAACCTTCAGTATGGCCCGGAGTGTGAATCAGAAATGCATTAAATCCATAACTGGAAAGATCAAAAAAATCGTCAACTAGAATGTCAGGATGACAGGGCTTGTATTTTGCAATTGAGATAAACTGTTTTGCAAAAACCCTTACCAGTAACTTTGATATTGGATTTGTCCCGGCAGGAAGAATATTAGTCCCTGCAAGTAAGTAAGCAGCTTCGGAATTATGTATGACCACCTGTGCATTATATTTCTCCTTTATTTTATTCGCGTTGGCTGCATGATCAAAATGGGAGTGAGTTAGAATTATGAGATTTATCTGGTTAACGCGTATCTGATTCAATTTCTTCAGAAGAGTCTTCCACATGAATTCCGGACCGGTATCAATTAATGCAGTTGATACATTATTTTTCAGGATAAAGACATTGCTTCTCCTTGAAAGGACCTGAACGATTTTGGACCCGTTTGAAGTAATCCAGCTTCTCATATTTTAATTTGTTTATTAAAGCTTCATAAAGTTTAAATAAAACACACTTTGTGGACCGGGGATGGGAATGGAAGAGTAGCATAACTTATGAAAGAAGGCAGAGAGTACATTTGGAGAGGCGACCAGACAGGAATTAACATATAATAAGTTTATTTACTTTATTGTAAATGTATCATTTTTCCTGGCAGGCTGCCTTTCGTTAAAACATTGCCAGCTTTGCTAGTTTATTTATTCTTTCGAAGGGCTTACAGGATCCTTAAAAGTTATTCAAATTATTGTGTCATCAACTTCGAATCTGCATCAATGTTAACCATGGTTAATATGCTTAAAAACAAGCAGTTCATTTTTTGTGATAAAATTGCCGAAGTCGGATGTAAATATTAGGCAATTTAAAATAGTCAGGCTTCAGCAATTTTTTTAATCATTCCCCTGAATATGAAAAGGTGCAAAGGAGTGACAGAATACCAGTAGATTCTGCCCCATAATCCGAGAGGTCTGAAAGTAGCTGTCTGATGCAGGTAATTATTTTCATCGATTTTGAATTCAAGCCATGCCTCTCCAGGGAGTTTCATTTCAGCATAGAGCAGTAATCTTTTTTCAGCTCTGTCTGCTATCAGAACCCGCCAGAAATCAAGTGCCTCTCCTGGGGAGATGTCATTTTTATTTCTTCTGCCCCTTCTAAGTCCGACTCCCCCAAAAAGCTTATCAATAAAACCTCTTGCACCCCACAGCCAGTTACCATAATACCATCCTTTTTCACCGCCAATCGACCAGATGTTATTGAGTACTTTTTCAGGGTCAGTGATTTTCGTTTTTCTGCTATCCCGGTAACATCCGAAAACAGGAACTTCTGCAAATTTTGACAGCCCTTCTGTTAATCTTCCTGATGTCAGTGCATCTTTCCAACTCGACACAATCTGATTAAGCTCAATCTTCTCAAATGCCTCTCTTATAGCATCTTCATAAGTTAAAAGCTTTATCCCGAGTATCTCATGGAGTTTATTTTCCCTGCATATCACTTTTACCTTCATGCTGTCAACAAGGTTCTGTGCAAGCGGATAAGAAGTGGAAGTGATAAAATATAGCCAATAGGAAGAAAGTTTTGGAGTCATGACAGGAACAATTCCTATATGTCTTCTAAGGCCTCTTACCCTGGCATAGATCAAAAGCATCTGTTTATAAGTAAGGATATCAGGACCTCCTATATCATAACTATTGCCAAAGGTTTCCGGCCTGAGAAGCACTCCCGACAGATACTCAATCACATTTCTGATTGCAACAGGTTGGGATGGAGTATTAAGCCACTTTGGAGCAATCATCAAAGGCAGTTTTTCAACAAGGTCTCGGATTATTTCGAATGAAGCACTACCTGAACCGATAATTATCCCTGCTCTCAAAGAAGTCAGGTGATATCTGCCGGAAGCAAGTATGTTACCAACATTTTTTCTGCTTGCAAGGTGTTTTGAAAGCTTTTCTTCGTTCACGATACCTCCAAGGTAAATTACCTGAATTACATTTGTAGCCTCAAGAGCTTCCCTGAAATTCAACGCTGACAATTCCTCCATTTTTTCGAATTCCTTTGTTGTATGGGTCATGGAATGAACAAGGTAGTATGCTGCATCAATATCAGCAGGAATGGCACTGAGAGTCTCTTTATTAAGAAAGTCTGTTTCAATTACAGATATTTTTGATGAACTGAATTTTGATAAATTGAACCTTAACTTGTCACGTACACAGCAAATGACTTCGTGATCTTTATCAAGAAGTATAGGAAGTAATCGCTGTGCTATATATCCTGTAGCGCCGGTCAGAAGTATTTTCATCTGGGTTACGATTTAATGACAAAGTTTTCAAAGTTCATACAGACAAATATCGCTTTAATAATGATTCCCTGATCTTTTAGACGCAAGAACGAGCTTATAAAGATTGCTTTGCGGCAAATTTAAACGAAGAAAGCAGAGTGGAAATAATCAGGTGTATTGTCTACAAATAATTAATGGTCACACTGTCAAGTCTTTTTAGGACATCTTGATTATTATCAGTTAGTCTCCGTTACTTTTTTGCTACGAAAAACAATCTTTTAAATGGAAAAAGAACTTTCCCATTGTCTTGTAATGGATAATCTTGTTTAATTCTATCAAGAACAAGGGTTTCAAATTGTTTTTTCACATTATCATCCGGAAGTCGCTCAAGATAAGGCTTTAATCCTGTTGTTCGAATCATTTCTAAGATCGAAGATTGTGATTCCATAACATGATAATAATCAGTTGTCCAAATATCAATCTTCCTGAAATATCTGGATAAATGGTCATAATAAAATGAAGCTGAATTAATAGTGAATAAGCTATCAACTCCTTTTGTTGCATCTTTCCATTTACTTTGTCTACCTATCTCAGAAATGGCCCTGCCTAAAGGCATATCAAAGAATAGAGGCAATTGAACAGCTAATACTCCATAATCATTTAGCATATCCGCGAATCTTTTCAATAACTTATCATGGTTAGGAATCCATTGAATAGTAGCATTTGAAAATACCAAATCAAATTTATCATTGATATTATCCACGCCAGCATCAAATAAAATCCATTTTTGATTTGGATAGTCTTCAGTCGCTTTTTTGATCATTGCCGGTGAATTATCCGCGCCAATAATTTCGGATTCTGGCCATTTATTATATAAAATCTGTGTGCTGTTACCTGGTCCACAACCAATATCAATAATTCTACCGGGTTGTAAATAATCAATCCTTGCAGTTAAATCAATCGAGGGCTGAATTCGCTCTTTATCATATTTTAAGTATAAATCAGGATTCCAATCATTTTTGTTCATATTATTCTGTTATTTAATGACTTTCGATTTTTTTGTAATTGTACCCACCGGCCCGGAAATATGGGGAGGTTCCCGATAAGTTGGGACAAGTGGTGATACCCGACCTGTCCTGACCATAGCGTCAGGAAACAGCATCCGGGTACCCCGAGTATTCGAGGCTGGTACTTTAGCTCCGCTAGACGGCGGGCTGCATCCGCCGGTTGGTGGACAGGTATGGCAGTGTGATTTAATAGGATTTTTCAGAAGTATATAAGAGAGCAATATTATTTAACTTTGGTAAACCAGTGCGATTGCTTTTCATAGTACCGTCAGAGATATGTTTAGACTTCTTTTTGATTCAGATCACAATGAGATTAGTTAATTTAATTCCCGATATTAGAGATTGAAAGTCTGGAGGCGACTTCAGCCACTTT
>CAZEUL010000006.1:0-184757 GCA_964514725.1 uncultured Rikenellaceae bacterium | reverse complement strand
ATTTGAATTTATTGTTTTAACTTTGACTAACCGGAGACTCTGCTTTTCATAGCATACCGTGTTACCAACTGGCCGTTCTTGTCTGTCATACTATATTCATTCATTTTGCTGCAATGTCTTTCGGACCATGCGTTGGTGCGGGACGGGATGGAAGGCTCTTTGGCAAAATTTGGATGTAGCGTTGGCTTTGAGCGTTTTGCCAATGTGCCTGACAGCGAAGGGAAGGTTGTGTGTTGGCTTTTCATTTCAAAATCTCTTTTATTTTTTCTTCCTCTTTTCCCTGCTCAATCAAGTAGCATTCAACTTTGTCATTAATCACATATTCTTCAAATGGAATCTGTGTCTGATATGCTTTAATGTTTTTGAGTTGTTTTTGCTCTGTCATTACATCCAGAACTTTCTTTTTGTAAGTGGTATCAACATTACCCACAAGATATTCTCCTTTGCTTTCAATGATGTAAACCAATTCCAGGCGATTATCTTCTGTCCTTTTAGCAGCAACAAAGTCAGGTCTGATTTTATTTTGCTGCCAGCCTTGAATTGAGTACCATTTTTTACTAACTTTATTTCTGAACCACCAGAGAATCTTTTCCTGTTTGTCAAGTAAATCACCAACTTTTCTTTCAAGAGTGTTCATTGTGGTAATTTCAACATCTTCGAACAAATAATATTTATAAGTACTTGGAATTGGACTTACTGTTATTACGTCCTCTTTGGGAACTTTGAATCCGACTGTATCATCATCAGATACTGCAAGAACAAGATTTTGGGCTTTTAATTCTTGCAAAAATATTTCTTCTTCCTGTTTTGTCTTTTCTTCCTGAAACTTTTTACATAGCTGAGAAACAATGAAACTGTAATGCTCTTTTAGTTTTTCATTTCCTATTTTTTCTTCAATTTGTGTTAAGTATTTCGTTCCGATAATTCTTGCCAAAAAAGGATTTTCAATTAATTCATTTAATCTGCGTGTCAGGTAGTCAATATTTATATCTGCTTTTCCGTTTGTTTGGCTTTGTTCTTCAACAAATGATGCTTTACCCGAATCATCAAGAGTAATTGCAAATGCTTTCCTTTCTTTTGTCTCATTGCTTAATGAGCTCTCAAGTTTTGTCAGGAAATCTTCTGTTAATTCAACTTTTGAAAAATCAATTTTTGGTTTAATATCCAACTCATAACTAAACCTTCGTTTTGAACCATTTTTATCTATCATTACCCAAACAGGAAGATAAAATGAATTCTGAAACTTCTCGCTGAACTCTTGTTTAATTTTTACTGTTTTGGTGGCGTTTATTGCTTCATTATCACGGAATTTTAATTTTGTAACCAGGTCTTCAAGCCCTTCATTTCTGAATCCGGTTGCAACCCTGTCTAAAATTTCTCTTGTATCGCCTTTTGTGTAATAAACATAACTCTCATCAAGTTCTTTTACTCCGGATTTTCTTGCATAAGGCTGTCTTAATATTCGACCAACTAATTGGGTAACTCCTGTATTTGAGTTTACATTCGGAATAATTCCCAGAATGTAGGCAAAAGAAAAATCCCAACCTTCGCGCAATGCTTCTTTGGTAATGATAAAGCGAACAGGACAATCCTGCGAAAAAAGGTTTACATCTTCAATGTCATTTTGCGAACTTGTTTTAATTGCAATCTCATCAGGGTTTACTTCAAGGCTAATCAAATATTCTTTTACATCAAGACTGTGAACCCTTCCTCTTCCTCTTTGTTCTTTGCCTGTGGCTTCAACTTGCAATAGTGCTGTTGGGCGAATATAAACACCTGTATCTTTCTGGTATTGCTTTGCCTTTTCTTCCAATTTTTCCCGATGTTCTTTGATTTCCTTTACCATCGCTTTCCAGTCGTTCTCCTGTTTACTGACGGGTGGGAGAATGTGCATGTCGAGTTTTACCATTTCCTCCTCTTTAAGCTCAAGCCCTGTAATGGTAACCAAAACATTCATCTCGGCTTTTGGCGTAGCCGAAAAACCAAGAACAAATTCAGGATTTAAACTATCAATAGTTTTTCGGGCATTTTCTGAAAACACTTTGTGAATTTCATCAATGATGATGAATGGTTTTGAAATGCGGATTGCGTTTCCAAGACTTGTCATTATTAAAGGTTGCTCTGTGCCAAGCGGAGAGATATAATCAAGATTAGGAACCTGTTTTAGTAATTGTTCGTGTAAATCGTAACGATGATCGGCAGGGAAAAAACTATCGTAGCCGCCACTGTCCTGAAACACTTTTAACGCTTCCTTCCCATTGGTGCGGCTGATAGACTGAATCATAACGAATAAAACAACCAGATTTTCCTCAATATCGTTTGTCGTTAATCGTTGCCCTTTTTCCAGGATAATAGTACGGTTTCCGCTACATTGGTCTAATAACTGGCGCAAGTGATTACCTTTATCCCTTATTTTTTGAACTGTTTGGCTGTAAATAGTTTCACTTGGTACTATCCATACTACAAGCCCTGTCCGTTTTTGGGCAAATAAGTTTTGATATTCACGAATGGATTCAACGGCAAGCAATGTTTTACCACCACCTGTTGGTACTTTAATAATCATACGGGGATAACTGTCACCCAATCCGTTTGTACAACGGTCTTTATATTCCAAACCACAGGTTTGAAAAGCTGTTTGCACCCAATTCAGCGTATGACGCATATTCTCAGGCAATGCCTGTTTCGCAATATCAAACGATGTTTTGGTATCACGGGCAGTTTGCAGAAACTGTTTGAGTGCATTTACAACTTTTATCTGATATTTTTTCAGGTACATGCTATTTTTTTTTACCCAATTTTTTTAATTCACCTTCAAGGTTTTTCATGGCTTGCTGGTCGGATATTTCAATTTGTTTTTTATTGAATTTATCAAATTCTCTTTCTGCTAATTCAATGGCCAATTGATGAGATATTTTCCCTGCATCCAGCAATATTTGTTTTTCGTTTAAAGTAAGAAAATCATGCAACTTCTTTTCCCAGTCGGCCATATACATGGGTTTTCTGTTACGTGCCTGCAATTCGGCAAAACTCAGGTATTGGTCAACAATCAGGTTTAGTTCTGTTAATTCATCTTTCGACAAATAGTTTTTTGCGACTACCACATCCGTTTTCCTGATTTTACCCTGTGGACTGTTTTTCCACGAAGTCAATCCCATGTTTGGAATATCTGCATTAGCTCTATTATATATAATTTCTGCTGCGGTATGTCCATGAATTGCCCAATGCATTTTATTCTGAACCGAAGCAAAAAACTTTTGTGCCTGTTCACTGTTTGGGGAATAGTCGATACTTGTGGCATAAATATCTTTTATTTTGGCATAGAAAATTTTCTCGGAGCTGCGGATATCCCGAATCCTCTCCAAAAGTTCATCAAAATATTGGTTGGTAGGCCCGGTTTCTTTCAGTCGTTCATCGTTCAGTACAAATCCTTTAATTAAATACTCTTTAAGCTGTTGGGTAGCCCAAATCCTGAATTGCGTTCCGCGGTGCGATTTTACACGATATCCTACTGAAATTATTACATCGAGGTTGTAATACCTGGTTCTGTATTTTTTACCATCTGCGGCAGTTGTCAAGTATTCCTTGACAACTGAATTTTCTTCCAGTTCGCCCTCGCTGAAAATATTTCGGATATGCAGGCTGATGTTTTGTTTGGTGGTTTTAAAGAGTTCAACCATTTGTAACTGCGTGAGCCAAACGGTTTCATTTTCCAAACGGACTTCCACTTTCGTTTGCCCGTCTTCGGTTTGATATAAAAGTATTTCTGTTTGTTCTTTCATCCCATCGTTTTGTTGACGTAAACAAAAAGGTTACTTACTCCTTTGAAACAAATTATATGGAATACCAACGTATTCAATCTGATTGTCGGTTAAATATTCTTCATCCAAAAAGCAGGATGGAGCATACACAATCCGTTTTTTACCCGGTTGCTGTTGTTTTATTTTTTCGGCAAGGGTTAAGTTAAGGGCAAGACGGGTAAGGGTTTCATAATCCTGTTTGTAAACGAGGTATATGGCTTGTTTGCCATAATCGCCAACGTAATACTCGGCTTCGTTTATTTTATCTTCAGCTTCGAGGTGCTCGCCTGTGCACAGGTAATAAACGTATTTTGCAAATTGCTTATAAGTTGGCAATTGCCCGGCCAGCATGGTTTCGGCATCAAGCGGAATACCCAAACGGTAATATTTAAAGCCCGAATCATAACCGTACTTTTCAATGGCTCTTTTTACTCTTTCCCTTGTAATATCTTTGCAAATGTTTTTATCGGGCTCTGCTTCGGTGGCTTCGGTCATTTGAATCATAATACACTTGCGATTGCCTCCATCTTCTTTATTGAGTTCCATAACCGCGTGCATGGTGGTGCCGGAACCGGCAAAGGAGTCTAATACTGTAATATTTTCTTCATCACCTTCAATGAATTTAATTACTCTTTTAATTAAATCAACAGATTTAGGATTATTAAAAACTTTCTTTTTAAAAATTGCTTTTAATTGGCTGCTTCCATTAGGTTTTAGGTCTATCCATAAATTACTTGCTAATTTTGATTCAGATGGCGCAACAAAATGCTCAGGTTTCCCATTTTTTGATAACCTTAAAAGGTCTAATTCTTCGCCTAATTCTTCGCATTTATTTTTATACCAAGTATCTATTTGTTCCTGAGTAATATCTTCATCACTAACATTTAATTCTTCTAACATTTCATTATAATTCTCAATAGCGACTATACTTCTTTCTTTACCCCAACGCCATTGTCCTGTTTTTGGTGTAATGCCAAAAATCTCATATCGCATTGTCGGTCGGTCTGTTCCACGCCAATGATTATTCCAACTCCCTTCTTTACCATTTTCAAGTTCTATCTCAAACTTTTTGAATCTAAACTTTTCATTCCGAGTATAAACAACTAAATATTCAAAACCATAGTTCAATTTATCAACTGTTTCAAATTGTGCTTGTACACTTTTTATGCCTCGTCTGATAACAACAATATTTTTAAAGTTTTCCTCCCCAAATATTTCATCCATTATTCTTCTGAAATTATGAAGTTCATTATCATCAAGACTGACGAAAATTGCCCCATCATCAGACAACAATTCTCTTAGCAACTTTAGGCGAGGAACCATCATGCAAAGCCATTTATCGTGTCTTGACAAATCATCACGATTAACCTCTGTTTTAAACCAATCTTTGAGTAAAGGACTATTTACATTATCATTATATATCCAACCTTTATTTTCACCATTATCATTCCCTGTATTATATGGCGGATCAATGTATATGCATTTAATTTTTCCGGCAAATTGTGGAAGAAGTGCCTTTAAGGCAATAAGATTGTCGCCTTCAATGATCATATTCCCGCTTGCTTTTTCAGGCTGGTAATGCAGCTCGGACACTTCATCCAATGTATGGTACGGAACAGCAAGATGATGATTCCATATTATGTTTTTTCCTTTGAATTGGAGTGTTGGCATAACTTTATATCGTTAAGTTTTTTATAATCTTTTTTAATTCTTCAATTTTTCCCTCGGTAATGTTCCCATCTTCATAATTTTTAAGAACATTAAGCGGTTTTAAATCGTTTCTGTTCTTTGGAACAGAGTTAATGCCTAAAAATGCTTCAAAATCCCTTTCAAATCCATGTAGCTTCGAAACCTTTGTTTTCACAAATTCATTGATATACTTATGTTTGTTTTTATTTTCATCAAAATCCATTAAAACAGAATGCGAAATGCCAAATTTAGTAAGTAAAACAACATACCTGTGAATGTTATATTTACCAAGTGCATCCAAACAATAAATATGTTTTTCTTTGAGTTCAGGCCATTGTGTGTTCAACAAATAATCAATAAGAGCCTTTTCAGAAGCACCTTCGCATATTAAAACATGCCTGGCAAAAAACATCGAAGCTCTTTCTGCATCGAGCCAAACTGAAAATTTTATTGATTCTTCTAATAACTTTTCTTCATCCGTTTTTTCATTAATTAGCTTTTTCAATTCTTTTTCATCTTCTTCAGGTACACCATCATTTATTTTACTTTGCAGAAACTGGTTAAATTCTGTGCAATCGGTATAAAGTGAATTTAAAGTTGTTTCATCAATTTGAAAAACTTCACTAACCCCGTTTTTCTTTTCAATCCTTTTAATTTCAGTAAGTTTATTAATGTTTTTGCTGACAAATATTGAAGAATGTGAAGTACAGAAAACCTGTTGGTTATATTCACTAGCAATCTTCTTTAATCCCAAATTCATTAACTCCTGCTGACTTGGATGTAAAAATGCTTCAGGTTCTTCAAACAATATTAATGTAAAGTCGGGATAAAACTCCTTTTTGTCACTTTCCTTTCTGTTTTCATCATATTTAGCTGCAAGTTTTATCATTGTATATATTAGATGCCTTTGCAAACCTTGACCGATATTTCTCATATCAATCCTTTTCTTACCGGTCTCTAAATGATCATCCTCTAAATAATGTTCAATTAAGTTTTTAATTATTAAATCTGTTTTTATTGGATTAACATCAAATCCAAAAGTAAATTGCCAGTTTTTTAATTCATTATTAATATCTTCTCTCAGCTTCTCCATGGAAATACCATCCGATGAAGATTCTGTTTTGAAATCTTTATTAAAATTTTCAAATGCTTTGTCCAAACTTGCAAATGCATCTGATTTCTCAAGAACTTTCTTAAAGACAAAACTGATAACTTGTCGTAGTGGGGATGGTCCTGAAAGTTTAAAAGTATCATCAGTAGTTGCTATCTCAGGAATATATATTAGTTTACCTAATTTTGCCTGAGAAACGTTTTTTGCACCATAAAAATTATTTTCAGAAATAGAACCGTCCTTAGCCACATAAAAAATATTGCTATTGTCTTTTTTTACTTTATTATTATCTGTTGATTCAAAGTATCTTCTTACTGTCAGAATTTTATCGTCTCTTTTATATTCGTCTTTTAATTTTTCTTGCTCTTCATCCGTTGTAATAAATTCTAGTTCAATCCAGCTTTCAGAATCGGTTGTATTAGAGAGTTTCGGAAAATCTGATTTTTTATCATATTTATATCCTTCATTTTCATAAAAAGCTCTTAAAGCAGTAATAATGTTTGTTTTGCCAGAATTATTTTCGCCAATAAAAAGAGTAAAATCTTTACAATCAATAACCTGATGGATAATTGATCGAAAATTATGTATTGTGATTTTCCGTATTTTCATTTTTACATTTATTTATTTTGTATTTCAATTGTTTTTCAGCCACTTTCAATGCTTCAAGTCCAAATTCTTCGTTTTCTAATTCGTAAAAAACCTTTTCACTTAAAAAGTCAATAATCAGTTTGTCTGAGTTTGCTTTATAAAGTTCAGCCAATTTTAAAACCAATTCTTTTGAGAATTTTCTTTCGCCTCGCTCCATTTTACTCAATATTGCAACGTCAATATCTACTTGCATGGCTGCTTTTCGCAAAGATAAGCCTGCTTGTTCACGTAATTCTCTTAATTTTTGCCCCAATGTTGACATTTTTTGTATTGACTAATTTTGTCAAAGGTAATACATTTTTTATCCATTGGATTCCAAAGATTTCAACTATTTATCAACAGTTTATCATCAACGGGCGTGTCGGCAAAAAAAGCATGTGTGTGGCTACGAAGGGACGGTTGCAGGGAAGGGCACCCACACTCTTGCTTTTGTGCGATGGCATTTTCCTTTTTCTGTCTTTCTTTTGCAGCAAAATTCAATTTTCAGTATGTCGATTTCTTTTTTCTTCGGCTTGTTGGTAACGATCAGCCGGTAAGTGCTGTGCGATTTAAGTACACGTATCTGTCGGTTAGCTGTTGGTTTGTTAAAGGTAAGTGTTTTCGGTTTATTCAAATGCAAGCATGGCATTTACCGGCTTGTTAGGGCGTCGTTGATAGCTTGGGCAGCTCGGGCAGGCACTTGCAGATCGCGCTCATCAGCCGGTTTTGTAAATTACAAAAAACAAAACCGATGAATTGCAATATGCAAGTGCCTTGAGGGGAGGCCGAGGGAGCCCTTTTCTTTTTTTAAGTCATCCCGGTTAACACCTGGAAATACCATGGTCCACATTATAACCATCAATAAAAATAAGGGCGGACAATGCGACCCTAACTGTTTATATATATCCTAAAAGTAAACATAATCTTATTCATTTGGTAGTTATTGAGTGCATTATGGTATTGGTAAACACCCGTCTTTATCACAGATCATCAAACGGACTCCGTATATTCTGTATGCTGTGCGTCGTTACATGAGTATATATCTCAGTTGTGCGGCTGCTTTTGTGACCCAGCAGTACCTGAATATACCTTATATCCGTTCCCGACTCAAGCAAATGAGTAGCATAACTGTGCCTCAACCCATGCAGAGTAACCCCCTTCTTCCTGATCCCTGCACGGTCAAATGCCGCCCTGAAAACCTTCTCCAGACTCGCCTCACTGTAACAACTCCCCCTTTGCTGCCCTTCAAATAAATATCTTACAGGCTTGTAATGAACTAAATACTGATCCACCATCCCGATAAGCTTTTCGGAAACCGGAACCAGCCTGTCCCTGAACCCTTTCGACTGCCTGACGTGTATGAGCCTTCTGTCCCGGTCTATATCCTCAATGGCCATATCCAATACCTCACTCCTTCGCAAACCACACCCGTAAGCTAAACTAAGCATTACCCTGTGTTTCTCATTAACTACAGAATCCAGAATCCTCTTCACCTCCCCCTTGCTCAGAACATTGGGAAGCCTGTGAACAGGCCTTGGCCTCGTAAATGCCCCCGGATCTATTACGCTTCTGTAAATGGCGCTGAAAAACTTCTTGACCGAACTGATCATCTGATTCTGATATGAATGACTTAGTCCATTCGGGATAATGAATTCATCAACTATCCTTACTAGATCATCAGAGTTGCACTCAACGGCACTTTTGGGACTGACAAACAGGAGAAACCTCTCAAGCATCGAAGTATAGGTGCGGATGGTCGACTCAGGATACCTGGCAGCCTCCAGCCACCTTCTGTACTTCTCAATGTCCTTCCGGCTTGCTTCATTTATTTGCGCAGGCTCTTTTTCATTATCCCGGTCAGACCTTTCACCCTTGTCTTTGAACTTCTTTCCCTCTCCAGACCCTGAATCTCCAGTTTCCCCCTGCCTGATGGCAGAAATGTCTATATCAGCATCTCCCTTGAGAGTCGATAATATGATCCTGAGGTTTTCTTCATTATCATCAACATAGAAACACCTGTGAGTTGAGCTGAAAGTGCAGCCGGGTATCGCCCGCACCTTCTCCTTCAGAATTACATCGAAATCAAAAATGAGGGCCAGCCTCCATCGATCCCGATGATAGATCCTTTTTAAAATAACTTTCTTTTTCATATTTGCAGCGAGATTTATTCATTTCCAAACAAGCACGTGATTTTAAAATCTAAAATACCATATAACCTTTTATAAACATGACAAATAATTTTAATTTTTACTTTAATCCCGAGCCTTTAATTTCGTCCTTTCGTCTTTCGTCTTTCTCCTTTCGTCCTCTTAAAGCATTGCCCCGTCAGTCACAATAGAAATATCCTTTAAACTCCTCACAACCCCAATTATGTATAGCTTCTGCCTGACTTTCAATCCTCGCAAAATCAAATAAAATTAAACAAAAATGAATCAAAAATCAGAAAAGAATGAACTAATTTCTTTGTAATTAGTACAAGCATTTATGCTATCAAAGCTCAATATTTCCCAATTAAAGTCTTAATGAATTAATAAATGAACATAACTATGTTTTAATTAACTTTCTATAGATCAATATTTTTATCCTGAAAGTTTGTTCAGGCTGAATAAGAATTACTTTGGGTGTTTTTTATTTCTGCCTTTGCGTCCGTTGTGTTTAATTATTCATAGTTAAACAAAAAAGCCTGACCAGTCGAAATCAGACGAACAAGGTTCACTGAGACTGACATAATTACACAGGGGATTGAATATCCGGAACAGTTACTTCCAATTTTATAGAATACGGGTTAGTTCAGATTTTTGAAACTGACTAAATTTCAATCCTTCTTTAATTTCATCCAGGGACAATCCTCCTTTATTGAACAGTTTTTACATCCGACCAGTTTTGATATTGCAGGAATTATTACAAATCCAATAACCGAAAAAATGATTGTAAGGATTAATAACCTCGGTGAATAATCTTTGATTAATAGATAAACAGCAATACCGAAAGGTAAAAACCAGTTAGGGAAAACAATAAGTATATTTCTTTTAAAAATCTTCTGAAACGATTCTGAATCACGCCGTTGAAAAAGTCTGGAGGAAATTGCTCCATACCCGCACGGGCAGCTGTATGTCCCGAAATGGTGGCAATAGGGACATATTTTTGCCCAGAACCAGACAATGCTGAATATGGCATATAAAACAAACATAATTGCCAGCACTGCTGACACTTCTTTAATTATAAGTGCTCCTGTTGCAAAAAGGAAAAGAGTAGGGATATTGTCCAGAAAAACCATCCAGAATGGAATTATTTTTGAATGACAGGGAGTCGGAGGATAATTGTTTTTTTGAGTATCATTATCTGATTTTTCTGATCTGTGATAAATAAGTTCCATTTAGCTTTCCTGAATTCTTATTATAAGTTTTGAAAATTAGTAATAAATACAGAAAAATGGTAATACTTCCCGGCTGTTTATAAAAAGACATTAGTTAGTGTAAACGAACTATTGACATAATGAAGCTAATTCTTAATGCATCTTACTGATACTCCGTATCTCAGATGAGCAGAGACCACCTGGACATCGCTGGTGTTATAATTGGTTATAGCACGCTCCCAGGCTTCCATTTCATCACGAAAGCTTGAGCTCCACCACGATCCGTTATCACCTATACTGAAAAATGCCCCGTCACGATAGCTCCTGTAACCCCCGGGCAATGCGGTAAATTGACTAACGTTGGTCGCCCCTTCGTTCAATCCGTTCCAGTGAAGAGACCCCTGCTCTCTCATTTTCCCGCTGGCCGCTCCAAGACCTCCAAGATAATCAGTCAGGATGGTCCAGTCATTGTTGGTGGGTACTCGCCAGCCCTCAGGACAAAGCACACTTGTGTTCACTGCGTACCAGTTGTACATTGCTCCGTATTTATCCTTATTCGATGAATTGTTTGCATACCAACAGAAGGCAGGATCGGAAGTGATTGACCACGATATACCACTCGTCACCAGCGGAATTGCTGTACCATTATTAAACCTGGTGGTCTTGAGATTCTCTTTCATCCATGATTGAGACCCGATTTTAATAACGGTGTAAACATTTCCATCTATATCAAATACCTGGCCAACTTCAACTCCAGAAGGGTCTTCAGCAGATTTTTTGCAGCTTAATGGTATTACTAAAACTGTTACAAAGAAAGAAACCAGAAATACAAAAGATTTTTTTCCCATTTTTAATAAGAATAGAAAACAATTCTTTAACACGGAATTCGAATTTTTATTTTCTGATACTTAAATAAAAATCCGATTAACGTTATCTGAATATTGATTTCAATTTTTGAACAATTCTGACCGATAGAATGCATACACACCAGTAGAAGGTAAAATCAAAGGCCGCTAATGTAAGAGCTGTAAAAGGATCTGAACCTTGCAGCATCGGCGGCTTATCCAGTACTCCGGGCTTAATGGCAAGGATATGTGTTAAAATTCCCCACGACCCTCCCGGAATACAAAAAAAAAAAAACGGAATTAACCGAAAGACGAGTGGCAATTCACCAGAAAAAGAGACCAGCCTTACCTTCGATCACAAAAAATAGTTGCAACGTTGTTTGACAGCAAACAGAATTTCGCCTGAGTGTTAAAGTTAAAATGGGTTACATTGATTCAAAGTTACATTTTAATGTAAAAGAATATTTTATAATATCATTTTAAACATCCTTGAAAGCTGAAAATACCCCTGGCATACAATAGGATCCAGTTTTCTTTTTAAAAAAATGATCGGACAACTTCAATAATTACCTCTTTAAATGCTTCATATTCTTACAGAAAATTGAAAAACCCTGATAAACTAAAACAGATAAGCTGATCTTGAGTGATGCCAGGATAAGAGTGAGAGGCAGGAAGATTTTCAAACTATTCATATCTCTCTGGTAATCAATTAGAGAAATTTAGAAAAGTGAAAAAGAAATGGATTGGGGAACTGACCAATAAATAATTGTTTTAAATCTTTTTTCCGGAATCATACTTTATTGGTTTAAAAACCAGCACCCACCCCTGCTAGCGCAGTGTGAAGAAAAAATCGTGTTTAGACAAAAGAAGAATTTTATGGATGCTGGCAGGTATTAAAACTGATTCCTGACAGAATTATTATTCTGATTAAAGACTTATGAGCAATTAATTGTTTTCCGGTTAATCTGCAATTTTTCAAAAAATTTATAACTAATTGATAACGAGTTTATATCCCGCACCAAGTTCAACAAAATTTATTCCGAATGCATCCCTGAACATTTTAATCTGTTTCAGCCCGGTGCAATGAGTTGCGCCGCATTTCACAACTCCAAGTGACTTCATTTCCAGAATTATCTTCTCCATTTCGTTTTCAGATTTTTCAAGCAGATGAAATCCACCTAAAACAAGATATACATTTTTACCGAATCGTGTTTTTATTTCTTTTAGCATTTCAACAATACCAGGATGGGAACATCCGGTCATAACCACAAGTCCCTGTTTTGTATTGAGAACGAGTGCCTGTTCAGGTATTGGACCTGAAAATTCTCCGGAACTGTAAAGATCAGTGCAAATTTTAACAGGATCTTTGACAAGTAAAGGTACCAATCCCAAATCATTTACCATCTTTTTAAATATATCGGAGAATGCAACAGGAATTAATACAGGCATTTCTTTCTTTGAATCTGAAATTGCCGTCATTCCCTCTGTATGATCACCATGTTCATGCGACAGTACAATCATATCTATTTTTACAGGATCAATCCCCATCATTTTTATGTTCGATTTAAGAATTTCGGGATCAGCGCCGGCATCAAAAAGAACATTTTTTTCAAGGCCCTCAATTAAAATAGAATAGCCCCAACCTGTTTTAAATTTGTCTGAGTTTGTATAGTTGTCAAATAGCACCTTGATTGTAACCGATTTTTCAATCACGTTATTTAGTTTAATTTCTGTCAACCCTGAAGGATCCTGTAACAGCTTATATTCCTGCCCACGGCTGACAATGGTTTGCAGAAGTAAAGGCAGGATAATTTGCAGTAATCTTTGAGCTTTCATATTCTATCAGAGTTTTAATGTTGAACTCAAATTTACACTGTGTTCTGACTAAAGTCAAATTTGAAGGGGAATCAAAGCTTCAGACAACCTGAACCAGGCTTCGGACAAAATGAGTTGCCTGGTTTGACATACTTATCAGAAATAGTCTTGCTGGAGTTTCTTTCCTGCAAGAAGAGACAGGGACAGGCAATGAATGATAAATGTATTTTGAGCTGATGCTATAAGTTAATTCCAGTTTTTAATGTTTTGTAACCCTCATGGAAAAAATATACAGCGAAAAATAACAGAACAACTCCCAGAATTAACATAATGATCCTGTATGCCCTTTCTTTCAGATATGTTTTCGACCTGTCAACAATAACTGCCACCATTATCTTTGACCCGATAAGCATAATATAAAAGATAAGAAAATAAAGTATAACAGTCCCCGGACCATCTTTGGATGCTTTAAATGCTGTGGGAATACCGGCAGTAAACCAAAAAATATAAGGATTTGGATTCAGCAGATTTGCAAAAATACCTTTCCTTAACGACTGCGGCTGACGATGTTCCGAAGCAGATTGAACTTTTTTAAACTTAATAGTTTCATATCCCAGCCAGAAAAAAAACATTCCTCCCAGAAATGAAATTATGCTCACCGCAATTGAAATGTGTGATATCTTTGAAAAGATCAGATATGTCACAGCAATTATCGGGAAATCGGTTATTAATGGTGCAACAGCAATTTTTATCCCTTCTTTTCTGTTATGCCTGAGTGTTTCAGTGATGACAAGTGTCAGTAAAGGACCTGGCGAAATTCCTGCTGTCAGGCCGAAAATCGCTCCCATTGTTAAATAAATAACAGAAGATGCTGACATTAAAACCCAATTAAATCAAGTATTTTCTTTTTTCAGTTGCTCATGGAAGCTCTCTTTATAACTTTCCGATACTGGAATGAGCTCATCGCGGTCAATTATTCTGGTTTTTCAAAAACCTTTGCTATCACAGAATGAATTATGAACAGCTTTATAGATTATTATTTACCCCGGTAAGAGAATATTTTTAATGCATTTCCCCGGTACAATAAATTAAGAGTATTATCACCCAGGGCAAGTCCATACAGAGGCCAGTGATAATTAAACATATCTGTCTCATAAAAATGCTCATCAGCCGTTTCCAGGATCCTGAAAGTCACCCTGTACATTCTTTCATTGAAGGTCATGTCCGTACCATATAGAATCCTGTCCTGATACTTCTCGATAAAATCATTTACAAATTTCGGGATAGGGGCAATTTCTCCGAATCGGGCCGATATATCAGCATAAAGGTTAGGATATTTATCGAAGTATTTGCCTAGGACAGACAGGTCAGCACAGCAATTTGCCAGGTGAGCAGCAATGAAGACAGTGCGAGGGTGTCTTTTCAGGGTGTTTTCAAGCCTGTCCAGCATTTCCTCATGAGTCTTTGCTCCGTTTTCCATTTTAACCTCCCATTTTGAAGCATTGATGAGACCGTCATTGGTTGAGTCCATCTTTTCGTACATCCATTTATCTTCAGAAATATGAAGGTTGACAGGCAATTTAAGCTCTGCACATTTTTCAAACAATGGATCAAAACGCGGGTCATCCGGCAGCATGATCGTTCTGTTGGGAGATGAGGGAGAAATTCCCTTTCCCTTAAACATTACTTCTCCCACTCCCTTTGCTCCATTTTTATAGCATCTTTCCAGCTCCTTTACAGCATCGGGCCCATAACCAGGTTTATCATAACCGGTATAATCAAAACCGCACCATAATTCAAAACGGTTTCCGTACTTCGCATATCTTCTTGCAATAGTGTCAAATCTGTGCCCTGTGGCCCCGGTTAACACTATTGCCTTTTCAATGCCGCATTTATCCATCGCTTTAATCCACCTCTCAATGGCTTCGTCAGTTCTTCCGTAAACGTGGGCATGCATATCAATTGCAGGATATTTTGCCTTTTGGACATTTGTTACAGGTACATTATAAATAGATGCCGGGCGGTAATCCTTCAGTTTCAATTCGTCGATGTTCTGTCCCCGTGAATTCAGAATGAGGAACATGAAAACGACAAGTGAAATCTTAAGACGGATAAGGCCAGTCCGTTTTGCTTTGATTTTTTTGTTTGAATTATTCATTTTGGCAGATTCAGATTGATTTTTAATTACGTAATTAATTTCTGTATTTTCCGTGCAGTTTCATAGCCGACCATCCGGACCATAATTTAAATGAACGGTATTGTTCATCTGTCTATTTCCAGAATATGTTTTCCGTCTTTTGCAGTTCCCTCAACTGTAACCAGTTCAGGTTTAGAAAGGTTGCTGTCGAGTTTTAGATATTGCATTTTGACTTTTATTGGAGAACTCAGGATATAAGGTTTTATTGAAGAAATTATACTCATGGCTTTTTTAGCACCATCATATAATGCTTTTCGTGTTTCCTCAAATGGATAAAGAATGGCTGCTTCCCTCGACAACCCCTTCTTTACGGCAACAGTAACTATTTTGTTCCCGAAAAATTTTCTGGCCTCCCTGCAGGTGGCTTCGTCACCGGTTACCATAATAAGAGGGACACCATAATAACCTGCTATTGCTGCGTTTTGAACCAGCTCTCCCGACTCCACACCATTGTACCAGTAACGGTTCTCTGATCTTGAACTCTGAGTGTGGTTAAGGACACCGTCGGGAGTACCCATCATGGCATGAAATCCCACGCATATCATTGCGGAAAATGAACTGTCGAGGACTGAAAGATTGCCTGCACCAGGCCTTGGAGTACCAGTTATATATTTTGCGCCGGGTTCCATAAGATGAGGCAGAACAGCCTGGGTACCATGGCCGTCAAGTATAACAACCTCATCGGCACCACCATCTTTAAGGCCTCTTACAACTGCTGCAACATCACCCATGAAATATTCGCAGGCCTGAATGTTTAACGGAGTATCTTTTTCTCTCGTCTGGGCAAACTTAAAAACTCCGCTTATACCCTCCAGGTCGGTGTTAACGTAGATTTTAACCTGAGCCTGAGCATACTGCGGGAATAAAAGCAGATCGACAAAAAACAATAAAGGAATTACTCTGAGAGCAATTCCGAATTCCGGGATTCTTATTTTCATTTTAGTAGGATTTAGCTGGATATCTATTAATTATGAATTTCATAACTATCAAAGTTATTGAATTATTTAATTTCACTCATTTGTTCGTACGATTTTTGGATTAAATACGTTTATAAAATGGGGATTATTTTTAATATTTTAATAAAGTATTGTCAATCAGAAAAATACATATTCTGCCTACAAACAATACTCCTGAGTATACTCTTGATCCGGAAGGTATCATCAGGATACAGGGTCGCGGTTTGAATGAAACGAAGGTTGAAATATCCGAACAAATCCTGAAATGGATAGATGATTATCTTCAGGATCCTGCTGAGATAACCTATCTAATAATTTCATTTGAATACCTTAACAGTGCAAGTACCACAATTCTGGTGTCAATAATTAAAAAAATAACAAAGGTCCTTCTGAAAATGAAAAAGTTTGTCATTCAATGGTATTACGAGGCAGATGATGATGATATCCATGAAAGAGGTGAATATATATCTTCGGCATTAAACATTCCCATAGAATTCATTCCAGTGAGTGATATTTCAATCATACCTGGTAATTCTTCTTCAGTAGAAGACAAATCTTGAGAGCCTCGTCAGCATGCCGTTGGGTTTCGGTTTGGGAATTAAAAATAAATACAACCTTTCCATCCCGGTCTGTGACATAAGTCACACGGCCAGGGATTAATCCAAAAATTTTTGAAGGGACACCAAAAAGCTTTCTAACTTCGTTTTTACTGTCGCTGAGCAGTTTGTATTTCAAATTGTTTGCCATGGCAAAATTTTTATGGCTTTCAACTGATTGTCCGCTTATACCTATGACTTCAGCTCCTGCTTCTTCAAACACATCAGAAAGATCACGAAAATAGCACGCTTCACGGGTACAATTGAGGCTGCCATCCTGAGGATAGAAAAATATAACCAGTTGTTTTTTCCCAAAATAATCTGAAATTTTTACAATCTTTCCATCCTGATCAGGAAGAGAAAAATCCGGGATTGTATCACCAACCTTTATTGATTTCATAAGTTCCTGAACTTTTCATATGATATTGAATATTTCCTTTTCAGAATGAAAGAGTCAATCCAAGTGAGGCGTAATGTAATAAAGCAAAGTTGTAAACTTCGTCATTATCTGCACCGCCTTCCAGCAGGCGATAACCGGCCTTAAGACTCAGTTTTTCAGAAATCCTGTATGAGGCAGCGAGAAGTACATCCTCAGCCCTTCCCTGTTTTGCTGCAAGAGCATCACCTTCAAGGAGCAAACCGAATTTATCATCCAGCTTCCATAAAAGTTTGAAATTTATTATTGGAACAAATCCGACATTCGTCTTTTCAGAATACAGATCTTCAGACTTAAGAGAGATACTTGCGTCGCGTATTTTTGCTGTGAAGCCAAGTCCGAATTCAAATTTAGGCCTGTCAACGATAGTGTACCGATACGTAAGCCTGTATGAATTAAACATATATTTTCCGGTCAACTCTGTATTTTCAGGGAACTCCACTCCTTCAAAAAGGACCTTCTCCGGCAGGCTTCCAGTTGATGTTATTTTAAGAGGCGCATAGAGAAGAGAAAGTGTATGTCTTGATTTTATTGTATAACTGAGCCGTGTCCTCAGAAAAATTTTCAGATCTGGAGTTAAATCATCCTTCAGCGAAAAAAATGTCCCCGTGTTTCCAGGTACTCTTACATCATTATACCCTGTCGAAACAAGACCTGATTCCAGATCAATTGAAGCCTGGGCATTTAATTTTTCCGCTTTGAAAATGGAAAATATTAAGATTGAAAATAGTATGTATTTAGTTATAGGTTTCATAGTTGTAATTTAAACTTTTTGAATTATTAATATTCAAATAACATCCGGATTAATAATAAGTTCTGTAATCTGTAAAAAAAGCTGATTGCAAATCACTTTTTTCCGGTTCATTCGTTGAAGCTGATTTTTCAAACCACATAAAAACAGCCATTTCACGATTTATGATTCTTTTATCCTTTTAAGTTCAAGTAATGTGTTCAGATAATTATAGACAATGTTCAGATAATCAATTTTTGCCTTTTTATATAAAAGATCTGCATTAGATAATTCTGAAGGCAGAAGGCGGCCATTCTTGAAAAGAGCAAATGCGGTTTCATAATTTGATCTTGTCAGGATTACGTTTTCTTTCTTCAGGAGAGTCTCTTTCCTGAAAAAAGAAAGATTATCAAGAGCCTTTTGCACTGCAAGGCTTTTCTGGTTAAGCTCCGAGGCAAATAATGCCTTGTCTGCTTCAATCTGGTATTTATGCTGTGATATTTTTTTAGTCCTGTCTATACCTTCTGTTATAGGTAATTTTACAGACAGATTTACGCTACTGTTACCGAACCAGAACCTGCCATCACTGATATGTAGCTGATTATCATAGTAATCACCAGAATAAAATCCATTGAGGGAGACCACCGGCAGGAAACCTGATTTCGTATTTTTTAGTCTGAGCCTGTTAAGCTGATCCTGTACCTGGTTTCTTTTGTAAGTGAGCGAAGTTTCAATATTTAAGTCAGTTTCTCCTGGTTGGCTTAACTTTTCCATTAGCAAATCAAGAGTATCTGTAAGTAAGATTCCCGAAATATTCTCCTGATTGAATCCCATCCAGAACAACAGCGTCCTGACCGATTCGGCATATATCTTTTCAGATTCCGAATAGCGGCTGACGGAAGTATTAAAGTCAAGTTTAGCCTGATTAAGATCTGTTAGTTTCAACAATCCTTTTTCATACTTAGAAATTGTTTCGGCAAACTGCATTCTTCCATTTACAGTATCCTCAGCAGCATATTTAAGCTGTTTTTCTGCAAGGACACAGGTAATGTATGCTTTCCCGGTTTCAGTAAGTAGATCAATTCTTCTGACTTGTCTGTCTACATCACTTAAGGTCAGCAGTGCTTCCTTTTCTCTGATTTCACCGTTGATTGAAGGATCAAAAATCCTTACAGAACCGTAAAGCCCGATCCCTGAATACCAGTTTGTCCCGAATTTTATCGGGGTCAGTTCATCAGAAGTGCTTCCGGGGATGAATTTACCAATTGGGACGAGAGTTGTTGGAATGATCAGATTCCTCTGCAGATCATATCTTCCATAAATTTGGGGAGCTCGTTTAAGCTTTGATTCAGAGAGCTTCTCCTGCGAAATAATATGATTCAGTTCCTGAATTTTATTTTCCGGGTTGTTGTTAAGCGACAGATCAAGTGCCTGATCATAAGATAAGACTCTGGGCAGAGCGGTTATCTGAGCGGTCATCCTTGTTGTCGCTAAGATAAAGACTGTGGTAAATATTAAAAAGTGTTTCATATTCATTCCAATATTTTTATCCTCTGAAAACAGAAGCTGGTTCAACTTTGTTTATTGTACGTATGGAGAAGAAGAAGGAGCTGCCCACCGATATCAAAAGTGTGGTAAGGAACAAGCCTGCCATAATAGCCGGGGATATGGTAAATATCAGGCCTGCTTTTGACACTCCCTGCCTGAAACCTATCAGCAGAAACAAAGCTAAAACAAAACCAAAGAAAGCAAACATAAAGGATTGAATAAGGATAAGCTTGGTGATATAGGTGTTGGTTGCCCCGATTGCTTTCAAAGTTCCGTAATCCCTTATCCTGTCGATTGCTGATGAATATAAGGTCAAGCCTATAATAAAAAATCCACTGATAATTGCGAAAATCACAAGTGAACCGATACTTGTACCAATGTTTGAACTTGCTACAATAAAATTTACCGTTGATGATCTCAAATCTTCACTTTTCCATGCTCTTACTTTGGTAAAAGCCTTATTTATGTTATCACGCACCTGACTGGCCTGGTAACCTTGTTTTACACTCACTGCCACGGCACTTATTTTGTCTTCCGGAAAATTGCCATAATACCTTGCCCTTTGCAGTGTTGTGAAGAGATATGATCCTCCGAAGCCTCGTGCATCTTTTGTCTGTGCGGCAATAAAGGCACGTTTACCGTTAATTTCGAGCTGTGTGCCGACATCTGTGGAGTGATTAAATGTCTTGGAGTCAAAAAACTCTGCTGTTACGGCAAAATCCTTGATAAGATCTTCCAGGCTCCCTTTTATTATTTTATTTTTTGCAGGACCACCGACAAAGTCAGGGGCTTCGCTTCCTATGAGTACTACTGGTACACTCTTACCCGTTTCGAAGGTTGCGGTAGCTCCTGCCAATACTATTGGATAGGTTCTTTCCACCCCTTCGATGCTTCTTAATTCTCTGACCAGCCGTTCATCAATCTGCCCGAGCTCATTAGCGTTTATTGTGATTTTATCAACGACGAATATCTGGGCTTTTTTCAGGTCGGAATTATTTATAATACCACCCATCAGACTCATGAGGAAACTCAGTATCCCAACCTGCTGGCCTATCAGAAAAACACTGACAACAATTGCGATCACAACACCTATGCTTTTGGGCTTGTCATATTTAAGGAATTTATAAGCTGTTTTTATCATTTCAATTCCGTTATTCAGTTTTAATTATACATTCGACCTGTGTATTATAGAGCAAATCTGGCATATCATCGAGCAGAATATTTATTTCCATCACGCGGCGGTCCTCTTTATCCCCTGCAAGTTCAGAAAACAGCGATTTCCTTTTTAAGAACGGGGTTGTTTTAACTACTTTTCCTGTAGCAAGCACTTCAGAGCTGCCTACCAGGGTGATCTCGGCAGTTTGTCCTTCTCTGACCCGGGAGGCAAACAGTTCATCGATTTCACATCGGGCAATCAGTCTGCCTTTTGGAGCAAATTCAGCCAGTTTTCCATATTGTCCGACTGCACTTCCTATTGTCGGCAAAAGGTCGAGCAGAATTCCATCAGCGGGAGCTCTCAGGATTCTTTTATTTACCTCCGCAATTGCGGTTCTCAGATCTGCATTTAATTCCCTGATCTCAGATTCTGTTATTGCAAGAGAAGCCCTGTTTTTCTCAAGTTCCGCCATAAGTACTTTATATTCTGTTTCAAGGTCAATAAGATTTTGAGGCGTTTCTGCACCAACAGATGCAAGCTCCCTGCTTCTCTCCAGAAGGTTTCGCTTATTTTCAATTCTGGCTTCAGTCTCTGCAATTGATGCATTATCAAACCTGAGCTGATTCTGCTTTACCAGAATACGACTCTTGATCTTATCTGTTTCAAGCTTTTCAATGTCGGAGTTTATAATCATTATTATATCTCCTGTTTTTAAGGACTCTCCTTCCTTTCTGAGGATAGTATCGATTATTCCTCCTCTTTCACTATAGAGGGGCATAAGCTTCGTCTCAGGCTCTATTTTACCTATGCCCACAACTTCCTTCAAATTCCCGTTGCCGGAATTTTCAATTGTCTGTATCTGGGCAGATCCCTTGTCTTCTTGTTTTTGACTTTCTTTCGGAGATTTGCAAGAGAAAACTGGCATAATAAAAAGGATCAGAATAAAAAAATGTCTGGTGTTCATGTTTAATCAGATTAGTTCAATTAATAAATTCTTCTTCCGGAGGTATTTCAGATACATTTCCATTTACAACATAAATGATTCTGTCGGCAAAATGTTTCAAACGTTGATCATGAGTAACAACAGCAACCGATTTACCTGATTCGGCAAGATCTTTTAGTTCATGCATCACTATTGAAACACTTTTGAAATCAAGAGCTGCAGTGGGTTCATCGCACAACATCAAAGACGGGTTTGTTACCAGGGCTCTTGCAATTGCAACCCTCTGCTGCTGCCCGCCGCTCAGCATTTTAGGAAGGCTCTTCAGCCTGTCAGCCATATTTACTTTTTCAAGGGCTTCTGTGGCTTTTTGTTTTGCAGCTTTTTCGGTGTAGTTCAGAAGAAGAAGCGGCTGCATGACATTCTCAAGGGCAGTAAGCGGGGCAAGGAGATTGAAATTCTGAAATACAAAACCGATATTTTTAAGTCGAAGATTTGCAAGTTCTTTGCTGTTCAGTGAATTCACCAGTAAGCCATTTACCCATACATCACCTGAGGTAGGATAAATTACGCATCCCAGAAGAGAAAGCAATGTCGTCTTGCCCGATCCTGACGGACCAATGATCAATGTAAGCTCATGTTTCCTGAACTGGACCGATGATGGCTGAAGGGCCGTAATGACTGTGTCCCCTGTCCTGTATTCCTTGCTGCTTTCCGACAAAGCTGCAATGTAGTCACCAGGAGGTTTGGGTTTAATGGATGAAACATCATCCTTAGTTCTATTATTGAAAATCATAAGATATCTGCTTATTTATGATCAGAAAAAACACAATTTAAACAATTACGTCTTTTAATTGTTTAAAGTTTCATAAACTTTATCAATTTCAAAAATGAAAACAGCAATCATAATATCAAGATCATTATTAACATTTGTTATATTTCAATTCATTGGAATCATGGCTTTTGCTAAAACAGAGGAACAAAAATACAAAGTCGTTAAAAGTGAAAAGGAATTTGAAATAAGGTTTTATCCTGCAGCAACCCTTGCAACAGTATATTCATCTGCAAAATCCTATAAGGAACTGTCAGGCTCCGGATTCAGGAAACTTGCGGGATACATATATGGCGACAACAGCACCGGGAAAAAGATTTCCATGACCTCACCCGTGCATATGAACATAAACAACTCACAATCGTCCATGAGTTTCGTCATGCCATCATCGTATACCGCTGAAAAACTTCCCGCCCCCGATGACAAGGATGTTAAAATAGAAACATTCCCTGATGAATATGTGGCAGCAATTAAATTCGGCGGATATGCTTCTGATGAGGATATCCTTATATATTCCGGAAAGCTGAAAAAACTCCTTGACGCAAAAGGAATCAGCTATTACGGCGATTTCCGTTATCTGGGTTATGATCCTCCCTTTAAACCATTCGGCAGGAGAAATGAGATAATTGTATCGGTAAGATGGAATGAGAAATAGGCAATTATGCGCTCTTTGGTTTATCTGCCGTACATCACATGCAATTAATGAGAATTGTTTAAATTTATGCGAATAAAATTTCTGAAGTATGTTTATTAAATTATACCTTATAGCGCTGCCGGTGTTTTTCATAATTGATATGATATGGCTCGTATTGGTGGCAAAAAATTTCTATCAGAACCAGATAGGATTTCTGATGAAACCGGAAATCAACTGGTTTGCTGCTGTTGTCTTTTACCTGCTTTTTATTGCAGGTCTTGTGATTTTTGTTATCTTCCCGGCAGTTGAAAAACATTCGTGGACAAATGCTCTTCTGTACGGGGCTCTCTTTGGCCTTATTACCTATGCTACATACGACCTTACAAATCTTGCTACCCTTAAAGACTGGCCGGTCCTTGTTACTGTTGTCGATCTGGTCTGGGGAAGTGTACTCGCAGCTTTAATATCAGTAATTACATACCTTGTCGCAGAGAAAATATGACCCCTAACAGCAAAAAGTTCCCCAATAAATCAACTGCATAGAACAATTAATGAAAAAAGAAAAAATCAACTCTTTTGCTGGGATTGTACTTCTTGTTTTTTTTATTCTTTTACAGAGCAGCAAGCCAGGTCGAAATTCAATCTCTTTCAGCGAAAATTCAATCCCTGTAATTACCTGTCGTTTGAATGATACTTTATCAAAAGGATGTAACGCATTTCTTAATGCTGTTGATCAGGATAATCCGCTTAAAATGTTTGAATTCAGATATGGCTCAGATTCAGCAAGTTGCATCAGGCTCGGATCATTGTCCGACCTTGTTGCACTGACTAAAGATGATAAGGAGATTCTTCTGCTGGTACATGGTCATTATAAATCATTTTCCGATGCTGCGATATCCGGGCTGAAAGTACAGAATCTTTATAAAATAAAGGTAATTGCATATAGCTGGCCTGCACAAATGAACAGAAGCCCGGGTGCAAAAAATTATCTCTCTTCCCGGAATAATGTTGAACTTGGAGCTGCAAGATTCAGAGACCTTCTTGAACTCATGCAAGAGTATAAAAAGATAAGAGAAACATCAGAAAGCCAAGTTCATTTAAGCCTTTGTCTTCACAGTCTTGGTAATTACTTTCTGGAAAGGATTGTAAAGGACAGCCTGACAAAAGGTTTGGACAAAGATCTTTTTGATAACCTTATAATAAATGCCGCTGCTGTCAATCAGGAAGGACATTCAGCATGGATAGACAAACTGAATTTCCAAAAAAGAATTTATATTACAAGCAACGAAAAGGACTTTAACCTTGCAGGAGTAAAGTCATTCACGGATTCTGGAGTTCAGCTTGGAAGACGTCCTGATCCTCCTCATTCTGATAAAGCAGTTTATGTTGATTTTACAAAAGCAGTTGGATTCAGATTTCCGACAGGAGCGACACATAACTATTATACAGGTAAGATGGCATTGAAGAATAAAAAAATACATGAATTCTTTGATGACATTTTTCATGGAAGACCTGTGAACATAACTGATGAAAAAAGATTCCTGAAGAGAGCTGATGGTCTGGGGTATGAACTTATACCATAGAACCTGAATCCAAATAATCGGTCATTGCAAATTAAAATACATTTCCCTTAGGGGGGATCAATATGTCAGGATACCTTCAGGTAAACTGAAAAGAAATCTTCAAGACGGTCAATATGGATGTTAATTCTGCCGCTGGTGAATTCAATTGAAACTTTTCCGGCCGACCGCAACACTTTGTAACTGTCAGGATTACCATCAAGGTTCAGGGTAACATTGATGTCAGTAACGGGAATGATTCTTTTCAGGGGCCTGTTAGGGGCAGAAGTCATATTTACAAGGGAAAAAATGTAATCGCCTTGTTTAACTGTTGAAGATGTCAGACCGACATGAACACTTTCCGGAGCATCTGTTTTGACGGGAATGCTGTCACCTGTCAGATATCTGATGCAGCGCAACAACAGATTCCTCATGTCAGGATGCCCCATTTCGGTGGTAACAAGATCAGGCTGATTTGAAAAATAGATTGATTTTCCTTTTCCGTATTTGTTTTCAATTATTGTAGGGAACTCTTTTGCCCATTCAGTGGTCCAGGCTTTTTCAGGAGGCTGATTCTGCACCATGGGCACATAAGTACAAATCATTTTCGCAGATTCCACGGGCCTGCAAAGCAAGGTATATCCTGCATTGATTA
Source organism: uncultured Rikenellaceae bacterium (assembly GCA_964514725.1). Lineage (GTDB taxonomy): Bacteria > Bacteroidota > Bacteroidia > Bacteroidales > VadinHA17 > LD21. The sequence continues at coordinate 159,279 of CAZEUL010000006.1, read as the reverse complement.
AAAGGTCTGTATCCATGCTGTCAGGGCTTGTAACCGGATGTTTCCTGTCATATATATACTGATAACAATCTTTTCTTGTATTTATTTTTTCCCCGGTGTAACTGCATCCGAATATATCTGCCAGCCCAAAATCCAGCCTTACTGTTCCGTCAGTTTTATAGAGACTTGATTCATAAGTTGAGAGTAAACTTCCACCTTTGGCAACATAATCTCTGATAAGCTTTATTTCATTTTCTGAAAGGCATCTGACATCTGCCAGAATTATAAGGACGTATTTTGAGAGTTTCCCGACCGAAACCTGATCATCGGCAATAAAATCATAGGGGATGTGGTTTTCGGTAAGTACGGTCTCCATTCCCTTAATAAAGGAACCAAAGTTATCGGCTTCTTCAGATTTATTTCTGAAAGAAAGGCGGGTCGCTTTTGAATAGTAAATACCGACATTGGCAACAGGAGCGTGCTGCATAAGAAGCTTCTCATTTTCTTTGACAAACAGATATGTTTCAGTTTGATGATATGCACTCCTCCTGTCGTAAGTCGCTCCCGGATGCATACCTGTAAAACTGCAGTTCCAGAACCGTCCCCCGGCAGCGAGTGCTTCCCATAACCAGACTTTGAGATCTGTCACCGGATCAGTTATGTACCTGTGAGATGTTCCGTTACCGCCATAGAGTATAATTGCTTCTTTTTCAGGTGCCATCGACTTCAGGAATTTTACAATAGTGCCCGCATATTTCAGGTCGGCATATTCAATTAGTTCTGAATTTTCAGTAAGAAACGCAACACTTACAAGAAAATCAAAATTATCGCGGGCATTATACAGATCAATTCCGTCATTTATCCGTGAGCCGGATTCAAACATGCTGAAAACCTCAGCCGTGTAAACCTTGTCTTCACCGAATGATTTTACTGTTTCCCTCATTGTGACCATATGCCTGTCTGCAATCACCGACTTCCAGCTCATATACCTGTCGAGCTTTTCATCAGAAGCATTGGCAGATGGTATCTCTTCACCTGTTGCCAGCCTGTAAGAATCCCTGCACCGACTGCAATAGCAGATACCTCCCACGCCGACACTGTTATGCCATATCCCGTCGAGATCATAATTCTTCATAATATAGGATATGAATTCCTTTGCATGCTCATTCCTGTAATAACCGTTATAACAAGCTGCATAAAGCTTCGGGTGCGTATAAGTCAGCATTTTGGGCTTCTGATCCTCATCCCGGCTGAACCAGTCGGGGTATTGTTGGTAGATCTTTTCTTCCACACCTCTGAAATCGATCCTGGCTATTACTCTGATCCCCGATTTATGACATTCATCCGTTATCTCCCTCAGAATATCGCGTTTGCCCATAAATGAATTGATATTGGCAGCTGGCAGGGGATTCTGAAAAAAGTCTACAATACCTCCTCCGTTGACAACAAGAGTGTTACAACCTGTTTTTTCCATGTAACTGACCACGGAGTTTGCATCGTAGTTTTGTGCATCAGGCTCTCTAAGAACAGTTTGCAAAATTCTTAGGGGCTTCCTGTACCACTGAATATCGTTGGATAAAACTGATTTTTGTTCGGGCATAATAAACCCGGACAATGGATACAGCGACATAATACCACCAATTGAAGCACTATATTTTAGAAAGTCCCTCCTTTTGACAGCTAATTTTTTCCTGTGGTTTTTCATTTAACTGATAAGATTACCGGTTCTGAATTCGGAGATGCGTTGTACCGGACAAAAAATCCTTTTTCATCCTTTCCCGGAATAAATTTTATTTCATGAGTTCCCTGCTTTATGCTGATGTTTTCAGAATTTCCTGACACATATGTTTTCAGCGTTAGGGGATAATCATATTCTTTTCCAAGATTATGAGTGATCCTGACTTCAAGGGTCCCTTTTGCTTTGGCAGATATGATTCCGGCATTCATACGCTCCCTCATGTACCTTGCGACATCTCCGAAAGTTGCAACCCATAACCTTTCTTCCTTTGATTTCAAATAATTATAATAGATCCTTAGATCACTGCCGCTAAGTGCCTCCCATCCTATACCATCCACACCATGAAATACAAGCACAAGCCAGATATTGTTCATTGCAGCGGTGGTATCGACCCATGCTTTCATATTTTGCATAGGTGTCGAGGACAGTGCTCCCCTCTGCCACTGGACATATTCAATTTCTTTATTTACCGGGCTTTTTCTGCTTCCTCTGTTAAGCTCCATCAGGAATGATTCAGGCATCCTGTTCCTTAAAGCAGGGTAGTACCGGTATGCAAATCTCATTACCCTTTCATCTTCAGTCCCGTAAGGACATTCAGCGGAGAAAACATGCTTCTCTCCCAGTTGTTCAAGAATATCTGTCCTGCTCCCCTCAAGTTCATAAACAATATTCAGGGAGTCGAGTATTGCAAGCCTCGGATGAGTAATGGTATGACTTGCAAATTCATGTCCTTTCGCAGCAAATGATCTTATTTTATCCCAGGTCAGCATGTTGGCAGTGTTCTCAGGCTTTCCTGGCCTGCGTGGTTTTGCCTTCTTAATCCTTATGGCAGTTATTGACTCATCTATAAGCTTGCAGGCTTCATCTATTTTTCCCGATTCGAACAACTCTCCTGCCCTGGTAAAAGAGTTGCGCAATCCTTCATAAGGCGCATAAGCTACCAGAGAAGCTCTTTCGAAAAGATTCTGCCTGTTTGTAACAACTTTAGCAGATTCTGTTATTATTTCTGTCTGAGGCCGTCCCATGAATCTGGCCTTATTCTTTGATCCGGGAATATTGCCTGTATTAATGAAAAATGTACCGGGAAAGTTCAGCGAATCCATTATAGGCATGGCCACCCTGAACTGATTGATCGATCCGTCGTCAAAAGTCAGAGATATTGCTCCGTATTTGCCATCTTTCCACTTTTCTATTATGGTCTCTCCGAATCTTGCTTTACTGCATGATGCTAATGATACAAGAAGGATAATAAATATTACAGTCAAAAAAGTCATTGCAAAAATTTTTATTTTCATAGCATGATGAATTAGTTGAGGGTAAAACCCGGATTAATATAAACAAAAATAAAGATATAAATAACGTGTAAATAAACTACTTATAAAAAAGGTCGGAGAAATCCGGGTATATAATAACTGACAATTATCATTTTAAACTTTTTTAATAACCGGATGTTATATATTTGAGAAAATTCAAACTTAATAACTTTGGTTTATGAAAAAAGTACTTTTTAGCATAGGAGGATTATTGATTGCTGCACTGTTTGTTGTCTCTTTTACTTATGTTGACGGCAACGCCAAAGATACCAGAAAGAACAACACAGAAATAAGCAAGGACAATCCTAAAGGTTCATGTTGTGCATCAGCCTGCAATCAGGCTGCAGATTGCAAAGCAGCCTGCGACAAGGAAAAAACCTGCATGGAAAACTGCAAATCATCTGATGGAAAATGCGTTCACCAAGGCTGTAAGGGGATGGCAGATTGCGCCAATAAAGAGGCTCAAGCCTGTTGTAAAAGCAATCCTTCCACTGATTGCAAAAATGAAGCAGGAGGTGTGAAATGAATTGATTGATTTTAATCTGTAAATTCCTGAGATTTTCATCTCAGGAATTTTTTTTCCCCTGAATCTGAACTATCTTTATTGAATTGTTTATGCATTTGGCTTAAAACTAAATACCTACAGCAATGGAAAAAAGATTCTTTTCGAAAATTATGATTTTCCCGGTTATTATTGGATTAATTACTCTGGTATTTGTTCAGCAGGGATGTCAGAGTTCAAAGGCTTCGGACGATCTGATAAAATTCTCCTATGTTGATCCCCTTGAAAAAGTACTGACTGAAGCTTCCTATTTCCCGGAAAAAGAGGCTATAAGTGAGGTTGTCCGAGGAGAGAATGCGACACTTCAATTTATAGTAAGATCTACTTACTCTATTAAAGACCTCAGGGTAAATATTACTCAGGCAGCATACTCTGATAAAACCCTTCCTCCTGCAAAAAAAGGATTCGTAGGTTATGTTAAAGTCGGTCGGACGATCTGGGATTATTCAAGAGACAGGATAGTTTCTCCTTCAGGGTATTATCCGGATCCTATACTTGAAAAGGAATCGGTCGATGTTGATTTCGGAAATACCCAGCCCATCTGGATCTCCATTCCAATTCCAAAAGAGGCTGAACCGGGGAATTATAAGGGAACAATAACCATAACAGGACTATGCGAAGGAAAGAAATTTTCAATTTCAAAAGATTATTATGTAAAGGTTTACCCGGTTACAGTTGATAAAACAAGCCTGTGGGTTACCAACTGGTTTGCCATGGACACATCAAGGCTTAAACTTATCAATTCAGGAAAATCTATGGGTCAATATTCCGAAAAGCACCTTGAACTGATAAGGCTGCTTGCTAAAAAAATGGCTGAATACAGGCAGAATGTTGCAATTATTTCACCGCTTGGATTGTCGGAATTTACTTACCAGAATAAGAAATGGAAAACTGATTTCACAAACTTTGACAAAATTGTTGAAATTTTTATCAGTGAAGGTGTAATTGGAAGAATAGAAGGAGGACATATAGGCGGCCGTGAAGGTGACTGGAATTCGCAATTTGTTGTAATGGTCCCGAATGATACAGCAAACCTGCCCAATAAATTTGATATGCTTTCCATTTCTGATGCAAGAGCGCAGGAATTTTACAAACAGTTTTTCACCGACCTGAAGAACCATCTTAAGGAAAAGGGATGGGATAAGATATATATGCAGCATATAGCAGATGAACCTACAGAACAGAATTTTGGAAGCTATATTAAAATAGCAAAATTTGTTAAAAGCATAGTGCCTGATATTCCGCTTATTGAGGCTTGCCACAGCAAAAACCTTGGAGGTGTGCTTGATATCTGGGTTCCCCAGCTTAACTTTATGAATGAAGATTATGAATTCTATAATAACCAGAACAAGTCAGGTAAAGAAGCATGGTTTTATACATGCCTGGCTCCCAAAGGTGAATATGCAAACCGCTTCATAGAACTTCCCCTCCTGAAGACACGATTCATTCACTGGCTTAATTACAAATATAATATACCAGGTTACCTTCACTGGGGACTGAACTACTGGAACAGGAATCCTTTTGGAGAACAGACTGGAATTCAGTATGAGGGTGGAAACATCTTACCGGGCGGAGACTCATGGATCATCTATCCTGGTGATGGGAAATTATTAAGCTCAATAAGGTTTGACGCCATGCGCGACGGAATAATAGACTATGAACTTCTAAGAATGCTTGAAAAGAAATCTCCTGAAAAGGCAAAACATCTGGCCGACATCATAATCTATACTTTTGACAGGTACGATAATAACATCGAAGAATTCAGAAATAACCGACGTAAGCTTATGGAATATCTTTCTGAATGATTTACTCCGAAAAATAATCATCCAGTTCTGTGATGGTGAATTTTCGTGATTCTAGTTGAGGAAATAAAAGTATTTAAATGCAAATCCGTTTTCACGAAGCCACCACCGCAGCGCTTTGGCAATCTTTCTTCTCTTGAGTGTTACAACTCCTGTTTCGCATGATGAGATCTGGTAAAGAGTTTTCATGATATGGATATTTAATATTTTTTTAATTACTTCCGCATGATTTGCTTAGGCTCTTAATTCAGCCTGCTTACGATTGCTCTTGGCAAAAAAGAACGTAAGACCTTCTTTCTCGGTCATATCCACTACTTTGAAACCATTGGCTGCAAACAGATTCAGCACCTGATTCCTGTTCATATAATGATTTGTCCTTGAATCGATGACATTTATGAGCTGGTTCAGTATTCTTGTAGAGTGATAAAGAGTAAAACCATTGTTTCTCTTCAGTATTTTACTGTCGGTAAAGTACCCCACAAAATTGGCATCAGGCGGCAGGATACGGTAAAGAGTGTCCAGGAATGAATCAAGGTGCTCTATCAGGTTCAGCTTTTTCATATTGACCAGAGTCCGGATGTTCCTGAGGTCTTTTTCATCATAGTAATAGTGATGATTGGAAGAAAGTACCATCAGTTGTGTTTCACTATTCAACCCCTGGCTCTTAAGGTATTCTGCAAGAGACTCACCACCTTCAGAAAGCATTTTTACCATGGCATGATTAATACGACTGCTTTTTAAAGGTTTCCGGTCATTCATGGGTTTTATAACATCCATAATATCTGTTTTGACACGGGTGTTTTGAATAACTGAAGTGTTTTCCATCATTTTGCTTTTTAAATATGATGTTAAAAATAATGGAGAGAGGTTTTTTAAACAATACGGTAACGCCCATCAAATGGGAGATTCCGCTTGTTCATTAAATCTTTAATCAATGAAATTCCTTCGGTGGTTTACTGATTCTTTAGCCTGGCGGAAAAAACAAGGTTATTCGTCAAAATCGTCAGGATATTTACAGGCATTTTTCCAAAAAACAGGCCGGAAATAATCGTGGCAATTATAAGTATTTTTAAATCAGTATTATATAAAGGTGGGAAAAAGAATATTGAAAAAAGTTGATTTTGACAAACATCTGTTTTTTGGGGATAAAATTTTACCATTTCAGTGCAATTCAGACAAGAAATCTCTGAATGTTACAGAGTCGGACGTCAGAATAACCTGGAAAAGGATGTATTTAGGGTATCAGAAAGAACATCATGATCATTAGACTTCCTTATTGATCCCTGATAATTTTTACTGATTTTCGAAAATTACGGTTGTAAATTGTAATGAAATAGATCCCGGGTTGAACATTGGTAAAATCAAGGACTGTTTTATACCTGCATGCCTTTTTATCAAGAATAAGCCTCCCGTCGTAACCATTTAAAGCAATATTATAACTGTAAACATTGTTGACTGCAACGTTGACTTCATTTCTGACCAATGTCGGCCATACATAAATACCCGGATCGTCCATACCGGTTGGTTTTCTTACATATAAGTAAACATTGACGCTTGATCTGATTCCGCATGTCCCCGTAACAACAACCTGATAAAGACCTATATCTTCAGCCTTTGCACCGTGAATTCCCAGGACTGGATCAGAGCCTCCTGATAGAGGAAGATCGTTTTTTATCCATTGGTATGAGAGATTATCTCCTTTGGTTTTTACTTCGAGCTGGATATCATCACCGTTGCCGGCTTCAATATCTGGTGAAATGGAGGTGATTTCGGTAACAGGCAGCACTTTCAGATCAATACCATCCGAGATTGCGGTACCGCAGTATCCTGTTACTCTGCAAATATATATTCCTGAATCATTTTCGGTCAGGCTTGAAAAACTGAGACCAGGAGAGGAACCTGATTGAACAAGTGTTTGATTTTTATACCATGAATATGTCAATCTATAGCCTTCTGATTCTGTTTTGAGAGTAATTGATTTTTTTGCGCACATAATTGTGTCGTGAGATTGTTTGAGTATCCTTGTATTGTTTGCAACACTGACTTTGAGTTTTGACAGGTCAGAATGCGTGGTTGCTGTAAATACTCTCAGGCTTATATCCGCAGAGCCTTTAAAACCAGGGTCCCAGTTTACTGTCGCTGTGTTAGAAGATCCTCTTATGATTCCTGCATTGGCAGGATATATCTGCCACTGATATCCAGTTGCTCCGCTGACTGGGCTCGCATAATAATTACTTGTACCCGTTCCGGGGCAGATAATGGTATCTCCTGAAGGCAAAGGAGCTAAAAGAGAAATATCAATTCCTGTTTTTAAGTTAATCCATGTTTCAAAATCTGAAATGCGTGTATAAGCACCGTACGTATTACAGGTTTTACTTCCCCAGCTTACAAGCCCTGCTAACTTGTATTCATCCTGCACCGGCACGACTAGCGGACCTCCGCTGTCGCCAATGCATGCATCTTTATTACCGTTCCGATATCCGGCCATGAGGTCGGTTTCAGGAATATCCTTCCAGACAACCAGTGCCTGGCTTCTTGAAATTATCGGTAATTGTACCTTTTGGAGGATTGTGGGATAAGTTGCAGGATTTACTTTTATCATACCATATCCTGTTACCCACGACATAACTCCGGGATCAGTCGCACCTTCTGCCGCATTCCTGGCTGAAACAAGTCTGACCGGAGAAGCATTAATATAATCCACAGGATACTCAAGCCTTAACAAGGCTATGTCGTTATCGAGGGTTCCGCTGTTGAAGTCTTCATGGACAATTACTCTGGTTACATTATACTTCTTTCCCTGGGAAGGATCACGTGGATTGTTTGCACCGACTATTACATCCATCTCATTAGGGGAAATCGGAACCCCATTGTCATCAGTGGCGCAATGGGCAGCTGTTATAACCCAGTTTGAGCCAATCAGTGAACCGCCGCAGGTAAAATCACGGGCCTCCAGGAAAACCTGCCAGGGGAAATCAGAAATGTCTGCATCAGTCCCCCCTGTGATTTTTGCTTCCCTGTCCTCCCTGATGCCAGTAAAAAAAGGGTAAAAGTGATCACCTGACGATTCATTGACCTCAACTCTTAAAACAGGTTCATTTTCAACTGAGAGTGAATAAAAAAGAGTGTCTTCCCGGGGAAGCCCTTTTACAGATACAAAGAAGAAGTACCTTTTATTTGCCTCGAGGGAGAACATGGCAGTACCGCCACCACTATATTCTTTTCCGTCGATTATCTGAAAAAATCCTGAGTCAAGTATAGACCATTCACAATCAGCTATTCCTTTCGTGCGGGTAATTTTAACTGTTACCTTCTGTGAAAATATGCGAGTAGAGAAAATTAAAATCAGGGCAATTATAACGACCTTTCTCATTTACTGAAATAATATTCAAAAATAATACAGGAATATGACTCAGATATCCTAAATCGTGATTAAAACTACTTATAAATGAGAGAAATTAATAAATGTCTCTAATTCGAGACCTTTTTTCCCGGGTGGCAGCCTTGGTTCCCGGGTAATCGTGATTTAGTCATTCATCAAATTATTTTTTGCACAAGGGCCTTTTGAAACAGCCTCTTTTCAGTCTGACATTCTTCTTTTGGCTTCAACCATCCATAAGAGCTCCTTAAGGAAATCTGTTGCCCTTTTATCAGTTGAGGTTCTGTCGGATGGTATGCCATTTTCATCAAACATTTGATCAATATTTGGAAGACGCATGGAAGATGGTACAGTAAGTGCTCCCAGCTTCCAGAATACAAACTGTAGTGCCGTAATAACCTGTGTTCCTGCAAAATTACCATCTGATACAGTAATGAAAGAAACAGGCTTTTTACGCCATTCATCTGTAAGAAGGTCGATAGAATTTTTAAGGCTTGCAGGGTAGCCCCCGTTATATTCGGGTGTAATTATAATGATCCCATCGGCATTTCTTACTTTTTCTGCAAATTCCTTAACCTTTTCTGAGGGCGATTCCTGATATTTCAGTCTCTCATTGAACAGTGGGAAATTATAAGCATTCAGATCAATTATTTCTGCCTCGCCCAACTGCTTATCTCTAATAAGGTTAAACATATAAATGGCAATCCGATGACTTTTTCGGCCTGTTCTGACACTTGGAGAAATGATGACAAATTTGGGCATAGGTTTTTGGTTTATTCATATAAGTCAATAAAGATAAAAATTTGGAATGAGATGGAATTTAAAAGTAGAATACTTTAGAATGTATATAGGAAGAAGGGGATGAAGAGTGGTTATTTTTGTCGTTTGTAGTTCATAAGAAGAGTAACTCCGGGATATCCTATTCCGGCAAGTTCAGGATAGTATTTGTATGTTTCCTCCCTTGTATAGAAGCCTGTGACAACAACATGGTAATAATCCCACTGAGGAACTATTTCGACAGGCAGGTTAAGCTTGTTTTCGATCTTTTTCTTTGCCCTGAGAGCCTGAGATTCTTTGTGGAAGATACCAACCTGCAGTGCAATTGTAGGTTCGGCCACAGATCGTGGTGCGAGATTGGTTGCTGTGATCGGTTCTGAAACCCTGAATGATTTATCGGATCTTATTTCAAGAGGGTTAAGGTCAGTTAATCTTTCTATGGCCTGTTCGACAGGTTTTGTTACCGGCATCACCCAGATATCCTTTAATCCAAGCATTTCTAGGACAGGAACCATCTTCATCATCTCCTCAAGGCTTGAAAATCCTGTAATCCTTACTTTGTACAATCCTTCCTCACTGACAATCACAACAGGTTTATCCAGAACAGCTGAAAGTTTTTTCTGAAGTGCAACTGCATTTGATTCCTTGCGGAATGCACCTGCCTGAATTGACATTTCAGGAGTGACAGTCGGTACAATCCTCTCCAGGGAGGCTTCTTTTGCTCTTGCCAGGGAATCTTCCCTGCTAACCAGCAATATCTGTTTTTCCATCGCTAGCAGGTGAATGATCCACAGTTCTTTAAATCCCAGTTTGTTAAGCTTCACAACGTTTTCGTCGACCTCTGAACGTGATTTAAGATCCAGAATGCGGACACGATAATAATCGCCGGCTACTGTGATCTCAACTTTTTTATTAAGATTCCTTTCAAGAAGCCTCCTGAAACGTTGGGCAAGCGCCCTTGACTTAAATGCACCAATCTGTATGGCCCAGCTGTCTTCGGAAATCGTATAAACCTTTTCCGTCATTTCATGGGTAATAGTATAAGAAGTGTCTTTGCGTATCAGCGGTTTCTCGGGCATCTCAATCGGTTTCACAGCCTCTTCAGAAGGTTTCTTTGGCTGAATTTCTTCAGGCTTCCTTACTGCTTCGACTGCTTGACGGGTGGTATCAATATAGGTCAGCATAAAATCAAGTCCATCAACTATATCCCCTTCAATATTGCCGGAGATTTCGAACTTCAGCATCTCAGGATCAGATTTCATTCCAAGTCTTGACAACTGTGCGGAATCGATTCTTACAATATACTTGCCTGGGGCAAGTCCGAAGTAGTTGAAATAACCGTCATCCTCACTCAAAGTTTTACCTGCAGGTTTGAATCTGGAATCAGTGAAGTTGACAATTATGCGGCCCAAACCCCTCTTAACTCCTGAATCATCAAGGCTTACAGAGCCAACTGCTTCACCTGCAATAGCGACCGGAATTTCAACCAGTTTAAGTATATTTGGATCAACAGTAATGCTGAAGGATTTCTTTGAAATCTGCCATGCTATATTTTCAAAACTATTGTCTTCAATTTCAATAAAGCAGTTTGTATATGGTTCCAGGCCCAGGATATGGATTGTAGTATCCCTGTCACTCTTAACAATCCGGCCACTGTTTGTCCGGATATTGAGACCATAAGCCTTTGGTTCGCCCTTGTCTTTTACGTTGTTTGAATTCAGGTCAAGGAATGCTACTATTGAAATGCCTCCTCTTCCTACGTTTGTCCTGTTATCGGTTCCCAAATATTTGGTTTTACCGTCATTGATTAAGCTTCCCCTTGCGTATTCAACAAAACTTGTCCTTCTGTTGGTCTGCCTGATAGAAATACCAGTCTGAGCAAATCTGAAGTCGTACCTGAAACCTGCCTCTGCCAGTTTTAGGTTGTTACGGAAGTTCTGTTCATATGACATGTTCAAATAGGCATTTTTAAGCAGCTGTTTTTCAATTCTTGCTTTGGCAGAGTATAATTTGTTTTCAGTATAACCGTATTGAATCTGGGGCATAAAGATAAAACCGCCAGGTAATCTGAATGACATTGAAAGATTACTATATATATAGGGTTTTACTTCCTTGAGAAGAAGAGCATAAGTGGTCAGGTTTGTATTAATTCCCAATAGAGATCCGGAAATCATCCATTCACCTGTTGTATAATTTGTTGAGGGCAGAACAATCTGATATAGTGATAACCGTTGATAGGTATTAAGTTTACCGATTTTCAGGGGAACTGAAAGCGTTGCCTTCCTTTCTTCCCTGTAATTATAGAAAATGGCTTTTTGTTCCTTATTGTACCAGGTATAGTTAAGGTCAAGCTGGATATTTGAAGGCAATCTGTAGCTTAGGTTTCCCTTTGCCCTGACTCCGTGAGCGTATTCACCTGACAGCAATAAATTATTTGTTATCCTGAAGGAGGTTGTGACAAAGGGTATAAATGGCTGTGATGTAACAGAAGATAAATACTCTGTTCCACCGCCGATTGTAATGTTTTTTGTTAATCCGTAGTTCACAATACCCCTTGTAAATAAACTATGAAGTGTATCTTCAACCATTCCTGCACTCACAGTATATTCAAGAGTATTCTGAGGCAGGAAATTATAGGGTATTGTAATATTCTGCTCCCTGGTTCTCTCTTCTCCCCATGGCCCATAAAATTTAAGCTTAACTATTGTATTTCCATAAACCAGCGGAACTTCAAACGTAAAGAAACCTGAAGCATCAGCTTTAACATAATCTACCAGGACATTATTAACATATAGTTCAACAATCCATCCCGGATCAGTTCTGTCACTTAATGTATATGAACCAAATGAACGTCTGTAGGTGGTTGGTGTGTTTGTAAGCTGAACACCCACAACAGGATTGAATACCGTTGATATTGAGTTTGTTGCAATCTTACCTGCAAGGATCTGTCTTAAAGGAGCAAAATCATTATTAACATATCTCCATAAATAATACTGTTGTTTCTCCAAAAATGGATCGGCCGTGCTATAATATAATGCAGCTGTTGCTTCACCTCCGGCAACCATAGCTCCAAGATTAAGATTTAACCTTGTATCTGCTCTGCCGTCAATCTCTTCCGATGCTATTGCCGACCAGTCGGCCATACCAAATCTGAATCCGGGGTATGTCCTTCCTATGTTTGTATCTGCCTTTACTTCACCTTTCAGACTACTAATATTCTTTCTCATTTCCTCCAGTCGCATTTCCCTTATAATTGGAAGTTCCAGTTTGCTGGTTACTTTGACCGACAGGCTTCTGAAGTTAAAAACGCATTCAATACCGAAAATTTTTCCATACAAAGAGGACCTGAGATAAAGGTTGGATTCAGTTCTGATAATATCTCCCCTGTCAAGTTTGAAAACCTGATCACCGAATCTGATAAGGTTTTCAGTTCTGTCAATTCGATAAGGAGCTTCCTGACTGATGAAAAAACCTGCAATTGATTCAAATCCAGGAGCAGATTCATTTTTTATTTTAAGTACATCGAAAAGGTCTTTGACAGGAAGATACAATATTTCGTCCTTAATAAGAGCCTCTATGTCCCAACCGCCAACCCTTGGGATTTCAAGGAACACAGCAATCTCATCATATTCCGGCAGGTTTTGTGAATAGGTGGGATCAACCAATGAAACAAAAAAAATAAAAGTAAAAACAAAGATCACTCTTCTAACAATCATAGGCATACTTCCTGATAAGGAATAACCGGAGTATGCTTTACTGACTGTCATCTAAATTATCATTTTTTACTTACACCTATTCTCTTACAAGAGTAATATTAAAAGTTCCTGTGTAGCTTCCCGGTGGATTTGCAGCTGAGTTTCCCACAGTTAATATTCCTCCCACATAAAGGTATATAGGTACACTAAACTGTACAGTTGACACAAATGGTGATGTAGGATTGGAACTTCCTACTGTCAGTAACATTGTACCGGAAGGTGTTCCTGTAAGAAATGTTGGAGGACCATTAAGTATTGCAATAACGGTTCCACGATGAGCGTGTACTTCAAACATAGCTGCTGAAACAGTATAACCAAGGTTTAACAGGACCACATCACCCGAGGCTGTTCGCGAGTTATCCGGGAACACTGTTACAGTACCCCCTGAAATTCCATGATAAAATGCACCGAAACTAAGAAATTGCGCTGTTGGAGTAATCCTGATTGGACGGGGTGGAGGTTCCTGTGCATTTAATGCACTTATTCCTGACATCAACAAAAAAAGGCATAAAAGCAGACTGTACCTTTTATTAAATAACCTGAAATTTCTTATAAAACTCATCTGTTTTGAACTATTACCTTTCTGGTAGTTTTATAGTTATTGGAAACAAAGGTGACAAAATAAATACCATCTTTGATGCCTGGATTAAACTCTATATATCCATTCTCGGATACTTTTCTATGCACGAGCTTTTGACCAGTCAGATTCGTGATTGTAATTACACCTTTTCCTGTTCTATTGGTATTGACAAAAGCCTTGATAATTCCATGGGAGCTGTAGACTGAAAACAGATCATTCTCGGGGATTGCATCATCTACCGCTGTAGCGACAGGCAACAGGTTAAGCCAGAACCTGTCGTTACATTCTCCTTCTTTCATGAAGACTTCATATTCTTTATCCATCAGATCGTGTTCCACACCTTTAGCCAGGTCAGTTAGATAAAGCTTATTCAGGTGAAGATCCTCACTTATTTCCTCCAGCCTGAAAACTACATTTCCATCCCTGTACAGATATATTCCAAGGGGAATCCTGCAAAGAGAGTCGGAGGGGAAAGGCAAGGCATCTATTGAGAGTCTGGTTCCACCGCTCCCTATTGAATAAAAATTAGGGATATTATAATCAGTATTGAACAGTTTTATCGCATCGAGGCTGCCATTAAAATCTTCATCTGCCTTGTCGTCAAAATAGATAATAAGGGGATCAGATAAAGCCGGATCTTCTGAGAATCCTGCTCTCAATCTGATAAGCAGCGATGAACCTTTTTCCTCTGATTTAACAAGCGGATGAATCAGATCATTAACCCTTACGCTGTTTGTCATGCCAAGGGTTCCGGTTACCGGAAAGGTTCCTGCAGAGATGTGTATAAAAAATCCCTGCATTGAAGGAATTATGTTGGTTGCCACACCCGGATCGCTTGAAATTCCGTTAATATAAGTACTGTAAGTTCCCGCCCATTCATCAGTAGTGCTGGCTTTAAAATAGTAGATGGCATTGTCGATATTGGTTTTAGTCCAGCCCGAGGCTGAATTCCAGTCAATGGGCGAGGGGTAGGGATTTCCCACAAGGTTAAATCCCTGGGTATATGTATTGTTGTTATTGTAAAGGACAGCAGTCAGCGGGCCGTTATTTACTTCACCAGAAATGTCAATCATAACCGGTGCAGTATCAGAACCGAAATTGACCGCAAATCCTTTCAGAGGATTCAACAGGTTTGCCGGAGAAGTCCAACTGACCCAGCCTGATGAAGTCCTGCTTTCATCGTAGCTGTATATCAGAGGGAAGGGTTCAGTCAGATTTATTTCATCGCCAAGCTCTGATACAAGAGCATTATGGAAGGGAGAACTAATGTATTTGTAGCCGAAACCGGAAGGCAGATATCTCTGCATTGTGACTACACCTGTCACATTGCCTGTTCCTGAGCCATCAATTAAAGCAGTTCCGGAAGCTGATGATTCAAGAGTAAGAAAACCTCCTGCAGCAAGGTCGCCGTTTTCAGCCTTAACGATGCCTGTGATGTTCAGCGGGCCAAGAATACTAGTTCCCGATGGATTGTTTATGATCAGGTTTTTAATTGTGTTTTCGAAGAACGTGTTGGCTCCGATAACCTGATGGGCTGTCCCGTTCATCTCTATTGTCCCGTTCAGGGCATTGAAAGTTCCGTTATTTGTTAGAGTTCCTGATATTCGGAGCGTATTTCCTGAAATCACAAGAGATGAACCAGCAGCTATTGTTAAATTATTAACAATACCGGGACTTCCCGGATTAAGGACAGGTTCTGTTGTTACATCAGGGATTATTACCGGAGTACCTGATCCTGGAAGGGTTCCGCACGACCAGTTACCAGGGGTATTCCAGTCATTGCTTATGATCCCTGTCCAGGTCCGGTCCGGGAGAATTGTCAATGTAAAAGCTGTTGCATTACTGATATTGGAAGGGGAACCCGAAGCTCTTACTTGTATTGTTGCATTATAGACACCTGGGGGTACTGTTCCCGGCACTGGAAACAGCAGGGGAGATGAAGAAAGTTGCGTCCATGTCAGAATATTTAATCCCTGTGCCTGAGCAGCTTCATCATATATAATTGTATACTGATCGGGGTTACCTGTTGTGCCTGTGTAGAACAACTCGGCACTGGTAGAGCATTCCGGTATCTGGGGCCATGTACCCAGGCTTATCGTTGGTCTGACTATGGAAACTGATCCCAATGTATAAAACTGAGGGTGCGTTGTATTATTTATGGCAATGTTTGATGTGGTCTGAATGGTACCATAATAATTATCACCTGTTGGGGGATATGATGATTTTTCTGCCCAGCTGGTGCCATTGAATTCAGCAATCCTTATATCGTTTATCCCGTTTACCAGGTTTAATGGAGAAATGTCGCTTTGGCTGTCCCATCTTAGCTGAACTCTGGCACTCGCTCCATCAGAGGGGCTTATTATTCTCCAATATTCGGTGCTGCTTATGGCAACAAGCGCACCCGAAACTGTATTAACTGGGTATTGTGAATTAAAATATTCTGTTTGCCAGACCCCGTTTTGGGTATTTATCAATTTTATCTTCCCGTATCTTGAACCTTTGCCAGTTGGTGACTCAAAACTGGTCCCGCTGAACAAATAAATTGATAAAGGGCCATTTACATACGATGTTGCTGAACCTCCCTCCGGGACTGATCTGGCAGTTCCGGAAATATTGATCATTCTAAGCAGGTTAGCCTCAGATGTTGTAATCACTCCATTAGTAAGGAGCAAATCATTCTTTATATCGATAGCACTACTCAAAGTCAGTCCGTTAAAATTGTTTATCTGGAGGTTATTCAAAGGACTTCCTGCTGAATTGTTAAATCCTGAAAGAACCTGCGAGGCCTCACCATTGAAAACAACAGTTGCATTGGGCCCTGAACCACTTAAAAATATTCCTGCGATGAGATTGAATGACCCTCCAATGCTTAATTTTCTATTATTCACCGAATTGTCAAGTGTGGGGCCGTCAATAAGGAGCTGATTACATATTACTAAATCCTTGTCAGGGAGAATGCGGATGCCTGAACCGGTAAAGTGCAGATTTCTTAATGTATCTATTCTGTCGGCAATAAGAGTGTAACTTGTATTTCCAGCAAATTCAAGCGTGCCTCCTGAACATGAAAAGAAACTATCAAACCGGCCGGCTGGAATTACCGGGCTGCTCATTTTCAGCTTTCCGGTACCAGATACATTACCCAGGTTATGGTCATAAGTTGTTCCAACATCTAGAGTCCCATTGATAGTAAGGTTATAGCAGAAACGTTTATTTGCATTTGTGAATATGGTATGTCCAGGTAGAATTACTACTATCGAACCAACCGGGCCTCCAACCGGAGCTTCAGGTGTCCAGCTGGACGGGTCTTCCCAGTTGCCTGAGACAACGTTGCTGGTATAGACAGCAATGATGCTGGGAATGGAGGCATCTTCACCTGCTGTATAATGTCCCCCCAGGTTATCCGTTTCGTCAGGAAAATCAAAAGTTATAATATGCGTCGACTCATTAACATTGTCGGTTGTGGCACCTTCTGCTGCCTTGCTCCAGTGTGTTCCCGGAGGGATGATCAACCGGGCGGCTACATACTTACTTTCATCACCCACAACATCGCTTATATTGTAATTCAGGATCAGAGTGCCCCTGAAACGTGAGATACTGCTCTCCACTTCCCAGTAGTAGTTTAATGCATTTAGTGGTGATATGGTTGCAGGATGAATGTCGTTGATATTGTTGATCCTGACAAATCCCGATCCGGTCCCATTTACAACCAGAGTTGCCGGGGTGTACTTTCCTGAAATGCCCAAAGGGTAAACAAATGTTCCAGAGTAGCTTTCGTTGAAATACTTCTTTATACCTATATTACTGAAGACACCATCGGGCAATATCATTTTATCTACACCAAATCCGGTTCCCAGTATAAAGCTATTGGCTCCAAGGATCAGAAGGTACTGGTTAATATAAAGAATACCTGATGTCATCACCAGATCACGTGTTACTGATATGTTGCTGAAAAGCCTTGCACCGTTTGTATTGTTCAATTCTATCCTTCCGAATGTGCCAGTTCCTCCTATGTGCTGCAAAGCGTTTCCGTGCAGATGTAGTCTGCTTGTCGACGGCGCCGGGTCTGAATCTATAATTCCGTTGTTTGTTACATCTCCCAGAACTTCAACGTTATATGCAGAGCATAAAAAGGAACCTGACAAGACCGAAAGGTTACCATTCACTAATACATCCCGGGTAAGTGACAATGAGACCGAGGGATTTATCGTCAAATTATGAAAGTTCGTTAAAGAAGTACCTCCAAGAATCTGAGTTGATCCGCTGAATACAGTATTATTTGTTCCACAATTATAAGTACCATTGTTTATAAAATTCCCTTTGACAGTGACGTCGATATTATTTGTGTTCAATACGCTGTTGGTATTGTTTATCAACAGATTGCCGTTTAAGAGTAATGGATTGACCATCAGGTTTATAGTATTAGCTGTTCCGGAAGTATTTAGGGTAAGATTATTCAGAAATACACTGGCGTCAATGTTGAATGTCTGATTATTTGTACCTGTACCTAAAATAATATCCCCACCGGTCACAGATGATGTTTCCGGCCTTAAATAAAGATCCCCGAAATTAGTGCCACCGCCATTTATTATTGAAAGAACAGGATTACCCGACATACTGAATGTGCTTCCCGCTCCGGTAACTTCCAGCTTGGCCCTTATGGAGCTTGCTCCCGTACCATAAATGAATACACTGGATGATTCTCTTTGGGTATAATTTATTATGCCCGATGTCAATAATAAAGACCGTCTGATCTGGGCAACTCTTAAAACTGATGTTCCTGAAATATTCAGGACAGCATTGCCCGAACCTGTATATTCAATGAAGCCCGTATTATTTATCGTGCCGTCTGCAAGGTTAATCTCTGAGTTCCCTTCTGCAGCCAGCAATCCGTCAAGCCTGATACCTGAACCTGCCGTGTTGCCGGTAATATTTATTTTTGCGCCGTTTTGCAAAATTAAACCCGAAGCACTGTTAATATTGAAATGATTGGTGCCCCCGCTGCTAAGATTCAGGTTTATTGTACTTGGCTGGTTGTTTCGCGTATCTGATAAGATGAGGATCCCCATACCAAGATTAAGCGATTTGTTTGAAGTATTATTGCCCGATTCGTTAAGGGAGAAATTGTTTTTAAAATATAAGGTATCAGTTGCCGCATCTTTTAACAGGAACAGCCTGTTGAGATTAAAAGTTCCTGTTCCTTCTGTGATTACCGTCCTGCCTGAACCCCTGAAATATATATCTGCTTTGTTGCTTTGAACCCCGTTAAGCAATATGTTGGATGCACCAGAGAATATTGTATCACCATAAAAATTGAATATATGAACTGTTCCTGCGCCATTTGTAACTTCAATAGCATTGTTGTTATTATTATTGCCAAACTGGAAATCAATATTCCCGTATACATTTATTTGCCGCGACGTTACTGAAACAGGCAGGATTAATTTCCCCCCGTTTGAAAACCTGATGCCCCCATATACGGTAAGATCTCCTGATGTTGCATTTAAAGACAGGGCATTATTTGTATTTGCAGGATCGGCAATAATAAGATTATTGCGGACAACAATACTTGTCGTGTTAAGATATTTGGTATTTCCGCCTGAGATCTGAAGATTCGGATAAGTAGTCAATGAGGCCGGAAGAGTATATGAAGGACCATAAAAATTGAATACTGCTGTGGTATTGTTAACAAAATCTCCGTAATCCGTGGGTGATGCAGGGATTGAAGCAGTTGAAGTGCAAAATTTTCCTTCACCGCGTATAATGTCAATAGTGTGTCCAGTGGTGCTTTGTATGTTCAATACAGGTTTACGGCCATCTCCTGTATAGCTGCCATTAATTGTAATTATTGCGGCAGTGATTCCGTTTGCGGTAACGGTGACTGAATCATTTCTGGAACCGGCTATACCTCCAATAATTACATTATCATAATTTTGGGGCAGTCCTGTAGCAACAGGTACTGCAGGACCGTTATGCCCTGACAGAGACCATGTTGTATAATAGCCACCCGATGAAGCATTCCAGGCTCCGCTTGTCCGGCTATAGTAAGTGGCTGGATTCCTGAAGGGACTGTTTTTCCCGGAGGTAAAATCCCCCTCAGGAATACCAATTGCGGTTGGGAAGATTAATGTCGGGCTGTTGTTGTTTCCAGCTGCTGTTCCCCAAGTTGATCCTATAAGATAATAGGGGTCATTATATGAGTTAGGAATGTTTACCCTGTAATTAAACTCAAGATGCCTTGTTCCTGAGGTGACCAGATCTGAGGTTTTGGTTTTCCAGTAGAAATCCAGGGCGTCATTCTGTTTTGTGGTCTGGCAGCTTGGATGATAATTTGCAACAGGTACCACGGTAAAATATCCGGATGTGGTTACATTGCCCAGATACATTCTGCCCGGGAAATAAGCCAGTGCAGTATTTCTTGGACCACCTGGGCTTCCAACAGGAAATAAAACAGTCTGCCCGTTGTACGTGTTGTCAATATGCCTTCTTAACCCACCGTCAGAAGGAAGGCCGTTGCATCGTATCATCCTCGTTAGACTATATGTCAAACCAGTGGCAATTCCTCCCAAACCTACAGTTAGTCTTTTGGAACCTATATCAAATACCCTGTTTGATGTAAGAGTGAGACTGTTAATAGTTAAATCACTTGACAATGTGGCAACTATATTGCCATTTGAACCGGAAGCATTGGTTATTTCAATATTGCCCAGTGATGGATTACCAGATACCGAAGCCGAAATATACTGGTTTACTGTACCGTTAAGAACAATTTTCCCGTTTCCGGAATGTGTTCCCGCTGTATATAAATTTCCTGCAACAGATAATGTATATCCGCCATCGGATAAAGTCCCGGAAAAAATTCCAAGACTGTCGCGGACAGTAAAATTGCTGCCTAAAGTTGCTATTCCTGATGATTTGTCGATAAAGAACTTGTACAGCCCTGAGGTGATTGTCCCACTGTTTGTAAAGGTTTGTGAACCCGAACCGTTCAAGATGGTGTGGTTTGTGCCGGGGGTATATTCCGCATTTGAATTTATGGTAAAATTTCCTCCAATCTGAACATCAAAACCAGCTGCATTTAATACAACAGCAGGATTTGCTACAGGTTCTGTAAGTGTCAGGTTATTAAGGACCTTAAGAGCCGGATTGTTAACCGGAGTTACACCAGCCGGAGGATTTCCAGGGATTGAAATCAGAACCGCACTCTGGCTGCCCGAGTTACGTGCTATTGTCAGATCATAGATCGGTGCTTTGGTGGCAATTCCATAGCTCGCATCGGCAACGCCTCCTGAAACCGTACCTGTACCGGCAGTAAGAAATACTTCTATACTCCCGCCTGTCACATCGACATTTGCCGGATCTGAATTTATCTGAATTGCTCTTGAAGGACTTGTCGTACCTGATGGATCATATATTTTTATTGAGCCCCCTTCCATGTGAAATGTATTTGCATCCTGGTAAATGCTCAATGTGCCCACCGAGGGCTCAACTCCAAGAGGTACATATGCTCCATAATAGGCTCTCTGGGTATTAAGCCTGCTGTAATTTCCTATTGATGAGATCAAAGATGATACTGAGCTGTAATCGAGATTGCGCTGAAAACGTCCGCGGAGTATTAAATTACCTCCGGTTTGCCAGTAAGCTGCTTTGCCAGAGCCTGCAGACTGAAATTGTTTTGTATCAATCGTTCCGCCATTAATTACAATCTGAGCAGAATTTCCAAAGACAATTATTCTGCCAATTTCGCCAATATATAAAAAGCCGTCATTCACCTCCAATTTCCCGTAAACAGAAAAGCCCGAGGGGACAACCGATGGGACGGTTGTAACTCCTATAGTTGCATTGTCGGGAGCCGATACACCATATGCAAGGTTGACAACCCGATAGTCATCTATTGTTCCCATAACAACGACTTCGGGACTGCTGATTGCCAATGCCCCGTTGCCAGGGATATAATAATCTCCGCTTCCTGAAGATGCACCCTCAACAAGTGAAGGAATGAAAACCTGTCCTTTCAGTTCAAGTGTCCCGGCTCGTATCCATAATGCTTTTCGGATATTGGGATTGTTGTCGTCACCTCCGGCGAATTCAGCTGCCGTATTGGCCCCGAATATCCTGAACCTGTTATAACCGGCAGAATTTAAGGTAAGTACAAATGTCTGGTCAATCCCTTTATCAACGACAATGTTGTAGAAGTCAGTGGTTCCGATACATGTCAATGTATTATGGGAGGCCCCTCTGAAGAATACTGTGGCAAAACCATTATTGGGGAAATTATTAAAATCAGGGTAAGCCTGATTTGTAAATCTTACGGTACCGCTGTTTGTAAAGTTGCCGTAAACCTCCACACGGTGAGATTGGGAGACATAATAGTCGAGAAATGGCGCCGCTCCGCCTGTTCCGACTGATGTAGGATCGGTTGTGGAGTTTGTCCTGCCTGTTCCCACCGTTATAGTGGCTCCTGAATTTACGTTCACATCCCCATATATAATAAGAGAACGCAGGACGGACGAACCATCGTTTATCTGAAATGTGCCACTTTGTATTTTCAGATTGCCATTGATAGTAAGATTGCCGGTTTGTGTGGCAATAACTCCCGGACAGTTGATTGTCAGGTTATTATAAGTTGTTTGCGTTGCAGGCAATACAAAATTGACTGTATTATAATATTCAACGGTTCCTCCTCCTGAATTAACAAAAGTATTTACCGTAGCTTCAGGGAAGCTGTTGGTCTTTAGCTTCAAGGTTCCTTTGCCTCTAAGTGCGCTTAAGGTTGATGTGAAAGTATATATACTGTCATCTAGTGTGCCTGAAGCCTGAATTGTTATATCAAGAGCAGTCGATGAAACGTTGCCGTGCCTCAAGGTTACTGTCCTTGAAGGAAGTATGACAACTGCATCACCGTTTCCCGGAATTGAATTCCCTGGATTGACCAGAGTTGTTCCACCTGGGTTGGTGGTCCATACTTCCGGGTTATCCCAGGCACCCGACTGATAAGAGTACCAGGTTGTCTGAGAATTTAGTAACAGGGGAGTAATCAGCAAAACCACAATCACCTGGAATGTCATGAAGACGTGGTTTTGCTTTTTCATGATTAGATCCGATTAGGTTCTAGACTTGCAGCTGTTTTGATTCAGCGCAGCTGCAGTTCAGCTTCAGCCAGTTTTGCTGGTTTTACATCTGATGAGGCTGAATAAGTAATTTTTAATTTTCCTGTTTTAAATTCAACTCCGGGAACATTAATAAGGTTTAATCTTAACTTCCTGGTGGTATTAGGTGTATATACTGCAACCCCATTTGCTGTTCCTACTCTGGTAATTTTGCCTTGTGGTGAGATGTGATCAACCGTTATATCACCGTAAACCGACATATTCCCGGTTCTGTTCAAAGCCATATCCAGCATTGGGATTGTGTCCCTTTCGATTTTTAAAGAAAGGTCAGAAAGCACGACTTTTGCATTGGTTTCGCCTACCCTGATTATTGCAGGTATTGTTATTCCAAAAACAGGAATCAGTTTTACCGATATTGCGGTTGTGTCTTCCGGCTTTTCTTCTTCACCTATCGGCTTTATTTTTGGTACTGATCTGAAATAAAAATGCGATCTGTATTCACCTGTGGTCAGTTCTCCTGATCTGATCAACTGTACTTTTACGGTCTGGGCCTCATTTGGTCCTAGGGTAACTGTTCTTGGAAAAAACCTGAGGTAGCGGTCAGCAAAACGCTGACCGGGATCGGGTTCGGTTATAGTTTCAAATCCTCCGTCTTCTTTCATCCTTATCTGGATCAACGATATCGCATATACGGCCGTGTCCTGACCGGTATTTGCAAGGTTAAGATCCATAGATCTTTTTGATCCCTCAAAAACCACCCTTCTTGGTGTTATTAAAAGGTCTCCCTGGGCAAAAATGTGATCAACGAAAAACAAAATTAGAACCAAAAATCCTGCAGCAGTTTTAAGCTTTAATGACCTTAACAGGCTGAACAGGTTTAACAGTAAGATTTTAAAGGGTATAATATTTTTCATCTGGTTACTAAGGTTTAAAATCAGGCTAGTAAAAGTCAAAAGTGATATTATATGATCCGGTATAAACACCGACCGGATTATCTTTAAGGTTACCCACCTTGAGTGTAGCTCCCACATAAACAATCTGGAAGCCATCCTGAAGTTTGCCTGTTCCGGTACCGGCTGCAGGTACCGATACCCAATCTTCGATGATCATGGTTTTTGCATCAGATGAATGCTTTAAAATAACAGGTCCCGATGGCAGAGTGATGGAATATGCTGCATCAGTATCACCTGTAATATTGAAACTTGCTGCATTAAATGTCCCGGGGCCCTTGTATACGCTTCCAATTACTGATATTGTGCTTTGCGGAGTAAGTATTATTTTACCACCTTCCGGTCCGGGGGAGAACTTCCCGAAATTCAGCTGTGATGTTTCGGTGGCAGAAAATACTGGAATAATTTCGGCTATGATATGACCTGTTGCACTACCGGGAGGAGTTACCTGTGCAATGACAATCCTCCCGGGTACATCAAATAAGAATATCAGGCTGAAAAATAATATCTTAAGCCTTATCATGAAGCCGACTTATTCGTTACTGCTGTTTAGGAGTCTAGTTGTAATTAACAGTAACTGTGAATGGTGCTGTAGAGTTATACGTACCTGCTGCCTGGCTGCCTGCTACATTAAGAGTGGCACCTACTGTAAGAGCTTGTGAGCCACCTGCACTCAGAGTACCAGTACCTGATGGATTGCTGACCCATGTGTCAACAGTCATTTGGTGGCCTGCTCCGTCGTCAAGTGTTGTAGCTGCTGCCGGGAGCGTAATTGCATAAGTGTAGTTCGCGGCACCGGTTACAGTGAATGCTGCTGCTGCCGGGCTCCCTGTGACTGCTGGAAGTGTACATCCTCCTGTTACCGTACGGGACCCATCAGTAGCAAGAACCACTGTCCCGGGAGCAGTACTAACTGCTACGTTGCCAAAGTTCATGTTAGCCGTGTTTGTAATTCCAATGGGTCCTACAATTACTGCAGTTGCAGTTGCTGTTGCAGATACCTGGGCGAAAGTTGCTGCAGTAAATGCTAAAAGGATAACAAAAAATAAAACCAGTTTTTTCATCATTTTCATCTTAATTAATTGTTGATTTGTTAATTACATTTTAAAATTTAATTCTTAATTGTTTAGAATATTATTATCGGGCTTTGGAATTGGTGTCCATGCCAGTAATCAATAATATCGGCCAAATTAAAAACCAAATGACATAACGTAATATTGATTATTTTATGATTATTTAACATTTTAAATTTTTTATTAACACAGGAATTTTGAGCCGGTTTGTCAGCCTTCTCTAAATGAATGAAAGACAAACACCTGATGAATTACAAGTTGAAAGTGTAAGTGTATTTCAGCATTATCGCCCTGGAATTATACACAGGAAGATTTGGCAGTTCACGGTAAAGATCTGTATTCCTGTCCTCATTGAAAACAATGTAAAGATCATTTCCTTCCCGCGGATTATATCTTAACCTGAGGTTGGTGATAACACCATGATAGGCGGTATTATATTGTACAAAAGCATTTATAGACAATGCCGTGTTAAACATATAAAGAGCTTTCAGTCCGATAATATGGTTTGTCATTTCAACGGACCTTGGCTTAAATCTGACATGGTCAAAATTATAAGTTCCGCCGATCTCAAAGTGTTTTGAAATGTTCCAGGTAGGCTGCATACTTACAGATATTCGATTACCATCATAGTACTGCCCCATTTCACAATGCATCATTGTATAAAATGCCCTGGAACCCGGAGTAATTGCTGCTCCCATAAAATTAAAATATCTGTATTCAGATGGCGGAACATATACTTCATCCTCAAGAATTTCAAGACTATCCCTCAGATTTTCCAAATTATATACAAGATTGAGATCAAACTGCCATTGGTTTTTGGTCTGAAATGTCCAGCCTGTATAATTTGTAAAACTCATCAGCGAGCCATTGTCAACATATCTTCTGTACATAAACCTTGTCTCGGGGGAATGCCTGTATAATTTTGAGGATTCGGGAGATATCCATCCATATTGCATGCTTGCCCTTATCACTGAGTAGTCGTCAATCATTTCAAATCCTATTCCCGGATTGAAATGTACACCTGACCTTGTAAAACCTATATTATAACCAAGGCCTTTATGGGACCTTCTTTCCCAGTTTACCATTATAAGCGACGGGTCAACCGTTCTTTCGTTTTTGACACTGTCTTCAAAGGTCTGGCTCCACCTGAGATTCAGATAGTCATCTCCGAAAACCCTGATATTGCCATCAATTCCATAGGCAAAATTGTATGATCCGTCAGCTCCAATTCTGCTGGTTGCCATCGTCCCTACATAACTGTTTTCATTAATTACCTGACGCCTGAATCTTATAACTCCGAAATTTTCGGAGGGAAGAATTTCTACCTTGTCCCCGGTTGAATTCCTTTCAATGAGTGGGGCAGTCTGCATATCAAGAAATCCCACATCCCATTTGTTAAGACGGCCTGTTATTCTTGCACCACCAAGAATGCGTATAATCTCAGGGTCTTCATCATCGTCGCTCAGACCAATCCGGCGACTGTAGAAAAGGTTGCTTCTTCCTCCAAGTGTAAAATCAAAAATACTTGACCTTTCGAGGAAGAACATGCGCTTTTCGGGGAAAAACAGCGAAAACCTTGTCAGGTTAAACTGCTGGTCATCGGATTCAACCTGTGCAAAGTCAGTATTGACCGTAATATCCATAATAAGACTTTTTCCAATACCGAATTTGACATCCAGACCTGCATCAAGGAGTGGTTTATTCGAACCTGCATATTCAGTTTCAATATTATTAATTTCATTTTTCCGTTCCAGTCCGGCAAGTAAATATGGAGCTATATAAAAAGGTTTGTCAGGCTTAATTCCATTCAGGACTATTTCCTGTGCCTGCGACGGTTTCATCCATGAAGTTTCACCCCAGTTTGGAGGTATGGCCGGGAAAACATCAGTTTCATTTCTTGAAGGAATCCACCTTAATATTATCAGCCCCATTTTTACAACCCCATTAATCTCCTGGAAACGAAGACTTGAAATCGGGATTCTGATTTCTGCTGACCATCCTGAAGAGTCCTGTTTTGTAATTACATCCCAGAATGTGTTATAACTTATATTCATCGGCTTTTCATCAGGCATATGGATAACTGCATCCCTCAGTATATTTGCATCAAACCTTAAACCTTCGGGAGTGGTCATGAAAGCTATACCGTTCTCCTTATCATTGAAGCTGTCAAGAATAATTCCGAACCAGTCACAACCCTTACCCATGAAATCTCTTTTGTAACTGACTGACCTGATCATTGAGGGATCTTTGTAACAAAGCCGGCCGGAGACATATAAATATTTATTATCATAGGTCATTCGGGCATCAGTAAATTCGCCCGGTTCTTTTCCGAATACCGGTGAATGCATGACCAGTTTTAATGGATCTGACTCTTTCCATGCTTCTTCGTCCGGTACCCCATCAAAATTTATTGATTTAAGAGTCTTTTTTATTGTAACAATCTGAGATACATCTTTGAAAGAAGGGGATAACCTGGAATAAACATTAAGTACAGAGGAGAAAAACAGTAAACAAAACAAAGTGATTGCCTTCATCAGCTGATTTCTGGTTTGCCGGATGACAAAAGTATTGTTTTTATTTACCTGTATAATTGCCGGCAAAACTATTTTAATGTTGGGGATGAAATTTACTGCTGAAGTATCCGTCAGCTGATCAGTATTCCAGTATTTGTCCGTCGGCTATTAATTTATTTCTTATCTCTTGATAGGTCAGGTCATAAATTGTAGTTTTTTTATTAAGTGCAAGAGAGGCCACTGTCCCTGCACTCTGGCCGAGGATCATAAAAACAGGTTCCATCCTGATTGATCCGAAAGCTATATGTGAACTTGAAACACAAACAGGCACCAACATATTCATGCAATCCTCTTTTTTAGGCATAATTGAACCAAGATCAATCATATAGGGTTTTCCGGCAGGAAGTTCAACATCACCTTCATTTTCAACAAAACCGTCAGGTCTTATGAATCGCTGAACATTATGGGAATCGAGATTATATGACCCCATGCCGATTGGATGCGGCACTCTCCTTTTGCTAAGAACATCATTCTCTGTCATAATGTATTCCCCTATCATCCTACGAGCTTCTCTGACATATATATTATACGGCCAGTAACCATTATCGACAAATTCATCTTTGGAATATCCCCATTTTCTCATCTCCTCCCTTGTTTCCGCCGGTACTCGCGGATCATTTGCAATAAAATAAAGCAAACCTTTCTGATAATTTATATGTTCTTCAATAATTTCTTTTCTTCTTTCATATGACGCATCGGGGTAGTCATAGTTCATGCCGATATTATCAAAACTGAAAGGCCCATGATTGTTGACATCAGTCTTTTGATTTGGAATGGCATCAAATTTATTGAAAGTGCCACGCCAGCCAGCATCATATATCCTTATAAGGAGTTCATACTGTTTTGGATCATATTTTAAAGGCTTAGCAAAAGGAACCCTGTTATTTTCATTCTTGGTCAGACAGGTTCTGAAGCAATAAGCCTGGATTCTTTTGTCACCGTCACCCCTTTTCCCGGGATATAAAGTCGATATCCTGGGTAAAACTCCACTGGCGGAATCTTCAGGAATAATATACGGACTGATTTTAAGATCACCGAAATCGTGATGTTTATATGGATTATCGATGAGCTGAACGCCGTTCCATTCCTCATTATACACACTGTTGGATTCCCTCCCGGTTGTATATGTTATTTGAGAGGAAGCCATCAAATCGCCTTCATAGGTTGCGTCAATGAAAATTTTCCCCTTGAAGATCTTTCCGCTAAGTGTTTTAATTGATTTAATATAGCCATCAACCTTGGTAACTCCGTTTTCCCTGTCGAGCCATTCATCTCTGTAAACCTTTATTTTATTATCCTCGATCAGCTTTTCAAATGCTTCTTCTGCTGCATGGGGTTCGAAAATCCACATCGTCCTTTTTTCCCCGTCGATTGCCGGACTTCCCTGTCCTCTGTTACCATAATCAGATTGTCTTTCCCAGATCCACACTTCCGGCTTTTGATAATGTTGATAGATAAGATTATAGAATTCACGGGCGATGCCGCCAATCACTTCCTTATTACCTGTATCGGTGAAACCAAGCCCTGAAGAGGAGAGCCCTCCGAGATGTTTGTCGGGTGAGACAATAATGACTGATCTTTTCATTCTCGAGATCTGAACAGCCGCTGCAACTGCTGAGGATGTACCACCGTAGATGATAACATCGGCTTTGAATTTTTCAGGGCATGGAACAGGTTTGCATGCCACTGACACTAAGATCAATGAAGTTAAAACGCAAATTGTTAATCTCATGGTCGGATTAGATTATTATATTCTTTCAAACTCAATATCTTCACCTGTATCATCAAGGTCATGGTCATCATTTATATCTCTTTTCAGGTGAAGAGTTAATTCATCAGCTTTGTATTCTCCCTTAATGGTCATTTTATAGAATGGCAGGTTATTTGTCCAGTATTGTGTACCCTCCCCGAACCATTCCACTTCTTCAGTGCAGGTATCAAACTGACCCCTTGCACAAGTTCCCAGTTCTTCAAGTTTAAATACCATATAATATCGCGAAAACGCAAGTTTACCTCTGGTGCCGAAAATACCTGATATTAACCCGGAATTCTCCCGGCTTATCAGATAAGTCTCCTCATAGGTGTTCCTGGTAAGAATAAGGGTCCTTGTGGTGTTGTATAGCTGTCCATCACTGTTTACCTGTTCCTTATGCTGCCAGGTACCAATGTAAGGAGGATCTTCCTGATTTTCGCAAGAGGGAATCACCAGGCAGGATAAAAAAAGCGTAACTATGATAAGGTGAGTTTTTGATGATATCATTGCCTGCCCTGTTAAAGAGAAACTTTACACTACCAAATTACATAAAAAGTTTAAAGTATTTTCCCTTTTATCCCGGATCTGTATGTTTCAATAGCCCTTTGCCTTGCAAAATCATGACTGATGATTTTGTCAGGATAGGAAGGTTTTCCATAGTTATCCACCCATTTTCTTATATAACTTTTTTCAGGATCAAATCTCCGCTCATGGGAATCCGGATTGAAAATTCTGAAGTAGGGAGCCGCATCGCAGCCTGTACCTGCTGCCCATTGCCAGTTTCCGTTATTGGATGATAATTCGTAATCAAATAACTTTCTTGCAAAATAAGCTTCACCCCATCTCCAGTCAACAAGAAGATGTTTGCAAAGAAATCCTGCAGTGATCATTCTCACCCTGTTGTGCATATAACCGGTATTATTAAGTTGCCTCATTCCTGCATCAACCATGGGATAACCTGTTTCCCCGGCACACCACCTCTCGAACTCCCTTTCATTATTACGCCATTGGATTTCATCATAGGTACTTTTAAAATTATTTGTCACCACCTGAGGGAAATGAAACAGAATCTGCATGAAAAATTCACGCCAGATGAGCTCATTAAGGAACACCTGGTTTACTTTGTTGGCAATTTCAACAACTTTGCGGATACTTATTGTTCCAAATCTCAGATGAGGGGATAGGTAACTTGTCCTGTCTGCAGAAGGAATGTCGCGATATAAATGATATTCTGGAATTGAATTAAGGTCATAGGCCCGCACTTCAATGCCGCTTTTTCTGAATCCCAGTTCTTTAAGTTCAGGGAACCTGATGTTTATTTTATAGTATTTTTTTGGACGGTCAGTATCATAATCTGATTTTGGTGCATTTTCAGAAAACTTTTGTTTCCACCTTTTCATGTAGGGTGTAAAAACTGTATATGGTTTGTTATCTGATTTAAGAATTTCATTTTCTTCAAATATCACCTGATCCTTGAATCGTATTAATCTGACCCCCTTTTTTTTAAGGGTAGATTCTATCAGTGTATCTCTTTGTATGGAATAAGGTTCATAATCTTTATTCACGAAAACTGAGTCAATGTCGTAATCATTTGTCAGTTCATTCCAGATTTTAAATGGTTTTCCCTTTTTTATCAGCAAAGTACCACCTTCCACTGCAATTTTTTCTGACAAAAATGCAAGCTTTTCGTAAATAAAGCTTATCCTGTGGTCATTAGCTGGCAGGTCGTCAATAATATCTGTATCGAATATAAAAACAGGCAATACAGGCAGCCCTGATTGGAATGCTTTTTCCAACGCTGTATTGTCATCAAGTCTTAGATCTCTTCTTAACCAGAAAATATTAATTTTCATTTACAAAAATTCTCAGACAAAAAAGCCATATACTTTTAATTAAAGTAGCATCTTATCATATCTTTAATTTCTTAACCAGCTCAGGATAAAGTTCATCCCTGACATGTATAAATTCCGGTTCTATATTTAAAATTTCATCGTATATTCTTTTTGCAGATTCATGATCGTTAATTAAGCTGTAAGATTGTCCGATCAGAACAAGTAGACTTAGATAATTCCAATTTCCGTTTATTTCATCATGTTTTCTCTCAATAATTTCCCTGGCCTTAAGGAAATACTTTATCCCTTCCAGCTTTGAACCACCTAATACCTCAGGCATATTGAAAAGAATATTCCCATATTGCATGCATACAAAATAGTTTTCCCTGTCAAGCGCAATTGCTTTGCGTCCGAATTCAATACTTTTGATTCCGTATATTGACGCCATAAGGTTGTTTAGTCGTATTCTGAACCCATAAAAAGCACATCTGTAAGCATTCAGAGTTGCAGGGTCATAATTTCTTTTTTCAAGAACAGCTGAATTATTTTCAGCAGCCCGAAGATATTTCTCAGCTTCCTTATAGTATTCATGTTCAATACAGTATCCAACATATCCATACTGATAATTAACAAGTTCAAGAAGCTGATCACTGGCTTCAGGCCGACCTGATTCAATTCTGTCAATCAAATTTTTCCATTCATCCATTCTGTTTGTTATATAGGCCCTGTAAATCTCTGTTTTGTTCGGAAAAGAGACAATATTTGACAAATTGCACACCAGTAGAATATATAGAAACCTGGATATAGCAATTAACATAGATATTGGTTTTAAATTTTGAATATCCTAAAAATGAACTTTCATATCACAATATCAGTGATTCTCAACCTTATTGGATCATGAAATGAAATTGTTTTTAATACCTTCTCAATTATGTATCAGACTAGAACCTTGTTATATCCCGGTCTTCATGACATCATTGGTTTTGCTTTCGAGAGTATTCTTAATTTCTCTAAGTTCTTCGTGAATACTTTGATAAAAAATATTCGTTTTGTAATTCATCAATATAAGTTTGATCGAAACAAGAAGAATTCCCGCTTCCAGAAGAATATCATGAGTCAGTCCTTTTGTAAACAAGGCAAGAGCAAAGAGGATGAATGTAGTGATTATAACAAACATTGATCCGAAGTCAAAATATTTCTTCATAAAAAGAGGTTACGATGTATGAAAAACAAATTTCATGAAAGAGTATAAAGTTAATTATTTTCTGATTTTGTTTTCTGCTTAAACTTTTTTGGTCATTGTGCCAGTTTTATAATTTTCATAAGGCGATTCCGAAATTTATTATTAAATTAGTTAGATTAAAAACCTAATCTTTATGTTAAAAAGCAGTGGCATTAAGAATCTTATTCTGATTCCGGCAGCAATTATCATTTTGCTGCTCCAGGCCTTCAATATTAAGATGCTGACTCCACAGGAAGATCTTAAAAATAAATACTCTTATAAAGACTTCGAATCAGCAAAAAAATGCAGATCATGTCATCCGGGGATTTATGAACAATGGACGCAGGCGATGATGTCGCAGGCTTATACCCATCACTGGGATGAGATAGAGTATTTTGATTTGGCTGTACGTCATTCAGCTGCAAAGCCGGAAATCAAGGATGTGGTTGACGGATGCAATGGATGTCATTCTCCTCTGGCCTTCATGGGAGGTAAGGAATTCCCACCACCACGGCCCGAAGCCAAAAGCATGGCTAATGAATCGGTTTCATGTGAAGTATGCCATCTTGTACAATCAGCGCAGACAGATCCTCCGTTCAATTTCAGTTATCTGATAAAACCGGGTATGACCAAATATGCGGTGAGAACACCCTCTGTTGAGTCTCCGGCTCATAAAATAGTGACAAACGATTTTTACAAAACCACGGAATTCTGCGGTAATTGTCATAATGAAAAGAATCCTTTTAATGTATGGGTTAAAAGCACACAGCTTGAATGGAAAGAGGGACCCTACTCAAAAGAGGGAGTACATTGCCAGGATTGCCATATGCCACGGGGCGGTCCATTTCTGAACGCTTTGATGACAAAACCTTATAATGATGCCAGGATACACCTGTTCCACGGTGCACATGATCCTGGTAAAATAAGAGGTACAATTGAGCTGCGGATACATCCGGATATCCGGGAAGCAGAACCCGGCGAAACTGTTATTTTTACCGTAGCTCTTTTCAACCAGAAAACAGGCCACAAATTTCCAACAGGTTCAGTAGAGGACAGGATTGCATGGCTGCAGGTTGAGGCGACTGATTCAAAAGGGAATGTATATCATCTGAATGTTGATAAAAAAGGTTTTGACGGAGAAGAGTATACGATCTCAGGGGATTATCTGGCTTATCAGGATATGGGTCTGCCTCTTGGTATTTCCGATTTTAAGGGAGTTCAGCGTGACGGTATACCTGCCGGAAACAGAATATTCAGAATGCCCTATTTCGACCCTGAAGGAAGAATGACGATAATGCAATGGAACACAGCAAAACAGGGTGTAGATTACCGCATAGGTCCAAGGGAAACAAAGGTGGAGACGTTTACTTTCAAGCTGCCATTCAATGTTCCGCCGGGGGAAATGAAGGTCAGAGCAGTCCTTAATTATCAGCTGCTTGTTAAACCTGTAGCTGATCTCCTTAAAGTACCGGCAGAAGAATCAGAGATCAGACTGATCAATGAACACTACACAACATTGCAGATATTGCCATAAAGAGTTTATAAATAGCATATTACAGTCATGTTATTATGGAAACAAAATCAGCTTTAAAAATAATCTTACTTGCTGTCGGAATCATTATTATGGCTCCGGCCAGGAACAGCCAGGCCATACCAGCTTTTGCAAGAAAATATCAGATAAGTTGTCAGGTATGCCACTCTCCGGCAATTCCACGTCTTAAACCCTTTGGCGATGAGTTTGCTGGGAACGGGTTCAGACTGACTGAGTACGAATCTCCACGATATTTTATCCAGACAGGTGATGATAAGCTTTCACTTTTCAGGGAACTGCCACTTGCAATAAGGATGGATGGATTTGCAACTTATAATTTTGGAAATGAAAAGTCAGCTGATTTTGGGGCTCCATTTGTTCTTAAGATCCTGTCAGGCGGAGAGATCTCTGACAAAATTTCGTATTATTTTTATTTTCTTTTTAATGAGAGAGGGTCAGTAGCCGGAGTTGAAGATGCGTTTCTTATGTATCACGATTTCCTTAAGTCAGGTATAAATCTCTATATAGGACAATTTCAGGTTTCCGATCCGCTCTTCAAAGGAGAACTCAGATATACTCTGGAATCTTACAGAATCTATGGATCTGCTCCCGGAACATCAACTGCTGACCTTAAATATGACAGAGGGGTTATCTTTGAGAAGGATTTCAGCACGGGGACTACCATAGTGGGTCAGATTCTTAACGGATGCGGTATAGGTGAAGCTGGCGAGGGCTATCTCTTTGACAAGGACAAGTATAAAAACTTCATGCTGAGATTGAGCCAGTCTGTTGGGAAAAGCATTTCAATTGGATTCTTTGGTTATACGGGCAAAGAAATCATAAATCCATATCTCATTGGACCCTTAACAAGTAATATCAGGATGTTTGGTCCCGATATAACAATAGATCTGGACGAAAAACTGATAATTAACGGTCAATATGTAAGGAGGACTGATTCAAAGGTAGATGTTGGAGGATTGCCCGGAACAATAATGGAAGATATAGTAACATCAGGTGCATTTGGAGAAGTAATATTTGCTCCAAAAGGCGATATGAGCAAATGGTATCTAACCGGCCTTTTTAACTGGGTTGATTCCGATTATGATGAACTTGATTATACATCGGCTACCCTTCATGCCGGCTATCTTCTGCGACGCAATATGAGGGTAGTCGGAGAATATACCCATGTATTCACGGGAGATTCCTATGGCAAGATTAATTTCGGAATAATTACTGCATTTTAGAACGGGTTGCTTCATTTATAAATAATTAGTTCTCCTGGAGAATAAATTGAAAGCCCCCTTCATGAAGAAGAGGGCGAAGTAGCCTTAAAAGGACTCATACAATTTATAATTCTCTGTATATTATTTTCTTCTGGATGTTTCATTCCTGTCAGAATCCTTTTTGCTGGTTCCCTGTCTTATGACGGTTTCCTTGTTTCCGCTCATATTGCTTCTACGATTGGAAGAACTGGCAGTAACAGGGGATTTATTTGAGCTCCTGACAGTGACTGACCTTGGAGTTGTTTCAGGTCTGTTTTCAGACCTTTCAGATACCGTAGGTGTTGATCTGCGGGAGGTCGTTGAATACTGGCCTGAGGAAGTCGTTGCTGTTCCTTTTCTTTCATTGGTACCAGAAGTAGTCCTGCGAACAACTTCCGTATTCTGACCAGCCGGGGAATTGACGTTTGATCTTGTATTCACCGAAGCCTCAGGTCTCCTTGAACCACTTTTTTCTTCACCTGTAGATTTATTGGTTTCAGTTCTTTTAATAACAGTGGTTGAAGAGCGTCTTGAAGTTCCTGTCGACTGAGTGCCGGAAGTGCCGGATCCAGAACGGCCTGTAACGGTTGTCGACGAACGTCTTGAAACATCTGTTGCAGTACCGGAGGAACTTCTTGTGGTCGTTCCTGATGCAGGTCTCCTGCTTGCATTGCTGCCCGAAGATATGTTAGATGCGCGTTCCGGGTGGACTTTTGCATATAAAGCTTCCCCATCTCTCCTTGATTCAGGTCTTGAATATGTTTCCTTATATGAACCTGAACTTATCCTTGAGCTTACATTCTGAGAATGAGCCCTTACTCCATGGTAATAAAAATCATTCCAGTGAGCATAACGATGATGGTGCCAACGATGATAATGTCTGTAGTAATCCGGATACCAGTGAAAATGATACCCGTAGTAATAGTGCCAGTAATAAGGGCGCCACGGGTTCCAGTAGTGGGGATAATAACCCCAGTGCCATGATGATCTCCATATTACATAATTTGGAAGAAATATGAATCTTATAACCGGCCAGGTTGCAACCTCTACATAGGTGGTTCTTACAACTGTGACATTGTTTCTGTTTCTGTTTCCGGTATAGCCCGGGTTGGGGGTTTCAGCATATATGGGTTCTATAATATAGTTCTTGCCATAAAGCAACTCATCACCTATGAGCTGTATCTGAACTGAACCATCCCTGAAACGTTCTACTGTGAAAACAGCAACGTCCTGAACATCATTCCGTCCAAGTACAGCCTGGAGCACTATTGTATGAACGTTCCCGTCAACATAGTCATTTACCCTGATGTAATCTATAAGATTATCACCATTGAGGTCGAGATTGTTGATCCTAGAATTTTCGTCATTGAGACTTCTTTCGAACCCTTCGAGAGTTTCGGAATTCTGAAACAGGTTCATCACGGCGTAGAGATTAAGATTGTCGCCGGGCAGCCCAAGATATTCATCAGGATAGTCCTGGGCCATTATTGTGCTCCCGATTGCAGCCATTGCTGCAAGTACCGAGGTGATTATTAACTTTTTCATTTCTTTAAGTATTTGAAGAACGTATTACAATTAACTTGTGGCAAAACTTATGCCAATATTTAAAACGAATATCATGTAATATTAATATGCCCTCTTAAAATGGAGGGATGATTAATTGCCAGAAATAATTTAAGGCACATGATCCACGATAATTAGTATATTTGAGATCATCTTAAAACGATAATATGATAAAATATGTTAATATCCTTCTTTTTGCAGTTATGCTGGTGATGAACTACCTGGCTAATGCTCTGCCTTTAAATAACAAAACAACAGGGGAACTCTCCGACTCTTTTCCTAATCTATTCGTCCCTGCAGGCCTGACATTTTCCATCTGGGGAGCCATATATCTATTACTCTTAATATACAGTATTGTTCAATTTACTGGGGCAGATAAAGAAGTGATTGAAGGTATAAGTCTCCTCTTTGGAATCTCATGTTTATTAAATGCTCTTTGGATTATTTGCTGGCATTACGGGAAGCTCCCTCTTTCCTTATTGGTAATGGTATGCCTTTTAGTCACTCTGATTTTGATAAATATCCGTGTTCGGGACCTGGGTTTTGGATTGATAAAAGCAGCTTTTGGAATTTACCTCGGATGGATTTGCATCGCAACAATAGCAAATGTAACAGCTCTTCTGGTAAATGCAGGCTGGACCGGATTCAATATATCTCATGAGTTGTGGACAATTATAATGATATTTGCAGGATCCTTAATTATTCTGCTGACGATTTACAGAATTAATAATCCATTTGTAGGATTATCAGTTATCTGGGCTTTTATCGGAATTGCAATCAAACGACAGCATGATTACAGATCCATTTTCATTTCAGCAT
This sequence comes from uncultured Rikenellaceae bacterium, assembly GCA_964514725.1. Classification (GTDB taxonomy): domain Bacteria; phylum Bacteroidota; class Bacteroidia; order Bacteroidales; family VadinHA17; genus LD21. The sequence goes on along the minus strand of CAZEUL010000006.1, from coordinate 121,709 downwards.
TGGCAGCTTTGATTATTGTAGGTCTGTTTACGTTTTGGAGATTTCTGCGGAAAAGTCCGGCATGATAAATAAAATGATTCTTTGCATTTTTCAATATCAGCAAGTTAAGATATCATGAAAATGACTTGATAGATAACAAATCTCAATACGGCAGTCTTTTTTAATATCCTTAAACTTCATTTAATTCTTAAGTCTTACTATTGTAAATCAGCAGAGTTCCTGAAAGGCTTTCCTGAAGTCAAGAGGTCTGGCAATATTATGAAAAGTCTCTCTTGTACCTCCGGTCCCGATTATTGTTAAAGAACCGTAATTGAAAATCCTGCCAGCCACACTCTGATCTACATTCACGCTTTCAATTTTAGAAAGGTTCATTTCAAACGTGCTCCTTGCTATAAAACCGGTTTTAATTATTATCCTCCTGTTTGTAATTACAAATTCAGAAAGCGTTCTTTGAATCAATGGAGCAATAGTTAAAGTAAAAAGTGACTTAAGAGTAAGAAAAATCACCCAATGATACTTTGTTTCAAAAACGACCGATTCATCTTTAATCAGATGATTATTTACATATTTGCCCATTTTTAATAAGGATTAATTTCCAAATTTTATGATTGTTTCATAAACCCTTTTTTGAATTTCTTCAGGAGTCGGATTTAGTTCGAAAGCTGAAAAATTACCTTTTTCAATATTTATCCTTTCAAAGACCATAATATAAAGTTCAAATATAATATTCAGACTAAGCTGGTATTTTGGTTCAATAAGATTTTTAATCCTGTTTATGACATTCTGGGTTTTTTCTTTGTAATCATAAGCGAGGAGATAATATTCACGGATAAGACTGCGAAAACCATCAGGAATTGTCATTCCATCGGCTATTTTCCTTAATATTTCGCGGGAAAGCCCATACTTGACAATTAGGTCATCAGCAAAATAATTCAGGTTATTGAATTGATCTTTCTGAAAATCGCGGATAATATGGACAAGGTAACTGAAATAAGCGCAGGGAGTTGCTGCTTCTTTTACATCGAATAATGGATCACCATAGTTTCCATCTTTGTTTACGATTCCGCAGAGATGTACAAATATAGACGCTGGAGCTACTGATGCTCCCTGAGTGTAATCAAGAAATGATCTGAGAGTAGGAAATCCATCATTATTTATGTCATAAATCATAGATCGTGCAAAAGTCTCAAGAGGCCAGACAGGTATTCTGAATTTCTGAATGGTAAGAGCAAGCTCTATATCCAGATTATTGGAACTGTCAGGTGCAGCAACCATTTTCAGCCATTTTTCGACACCTGCCATGAACTCTTCCCTTTGGTTTGGGCCTATCTCTCTGTAATTTGCTTTATAGTTGTCGATCAAATCATCAATTGCCCTCATATACTTATAACACGTTTTTGCAGCATCATATCTTTCAGGATCCCAGAAATTTGCTGCAATAAGGATATTAGGGTGATCTTTTATTTTTTGAAAATCGATGGAGTTATGTGTCTTTAGAAACTCCCGGGTCTGTTGATTCATTAACAAATCAGGTTAAAGATTATCAAAATTCTCTTCGGCTTCCTTCAGAATCCGTTCAGAGGTTAGTTTAGCTGAAAGCAGCACGTTTGGAATACCATTTCCCGGGTGCGTACTTCCACCCACAAAATAAAGATTTTTATACTTACTATGGCGGTTATGAGGTCTGAAATATCCCATTTGAAATATTGAATGGCTCAGACTTCCAAATACTGAGCCTCTTGTGACATTACATGCGCCTTCCCAGCTCTCCGGAGTATAGCATATCTCGAATTCAATATGGTCCTCAAGGTCAGTAATGCCAATCTTTTTAAGTCTTTCAAGAACAGAGGCCCGGGTTTTCTGCTTCAAATTGTTCCAGTCCTGATGCACATTTTTGTCAACATGACCAACCCCCACTATAACCGACAGGGTATCTTCTCCTTTCGGAGCTGCTTCCTTATCTGTCCTTGCTGGGGCATGAACATAAAAACTGGGATGATCATCAATCAGTTTGTCCTTGAAGATCCTGTCGAGGCTGATCCTGTAACCGTCTGATAAAAACACATTATGATGAACTAACTGGGGATATGTTTTGTCAATTCCCCAGTGAAAGCACATGGCCGAACATGAATATTTTTTTCTATCAAGTCTTTTCGAAGGTTTTTTGTCTGGAAGAAGTTCACGGTATACATAAGGAAGATCGGCATTTGCAACTACCAGGTCTGATTTCACTTCTTCTCCTCCATTCAAAATAATTCCATTTACCTTATAACCTTCAGTAATTATTCTACTTACGATGATATTGTAATGAAATTCTACTCCCTCTTTTTCAGCTTCGTCAGTCAGTTTCCGTACTATTGAAAACATTCCTCCTTTAGGGAAGTACGATCCTTCCATAATCTCGGCGGCAGGAACCATTGCAAACAAAGCTGGAGAATCAAATGGGCTCTGACCCACATAAATATTCTGGAATGTATAAGCCATACGTAGATGAGGGTGCCTGAAAAAACGCTTAATATACTTATCGTGTGATATAAATGTTTTGAGTTTAAAGAGAAGTAAAATATTTTTAAAAGTGGCAAACTCAAAAAAGCTGTAAAAATTTCTTTTTATCAGTCGTTCCTTTGCGAGTCTGAAAAACTCATAACCTTTTGAAATATAATCCCTGGCTTTCATGAAACTCCCGGGCTCAATTTCTTCCAGCTGTTTTTCCATTACTTTTTGATCGGATGAAAAAGAAATGGTTTTGCCGTCATCAAAATATAATTTATAAAGTGTATCGAGTCGTTTAATGTCGCTGTTTTTGCCAAATTCAATTCCAAGGGATTCGAATACCTCGCTGTAAATTCCGGGCATAAGCAACATTGTAGCGCCAAGGTCAAACCGGTGTCCTTCTCTTATAAACTGGCTGCAGCGCCCTCCCGGTCCGGAGTTTTTTTCGTAAATTTTAACGGAATATCCTTTTTTTGCAAGATAGATCGAAGTGGCTATTCCTCCAATTCCGGCACCAATAATCACTGCATTTCTCCCCTTATTCATAAATGGTCTGTAAATGAGTAGAATTTTGTAAAAGACGGCATAAAGATATTATTGTCACACTATGTGACCAAAAAAATCAAATTTTCCTGTTTTGATAATTTTTTTGAAATAATATTGCCGGGGAAAATCAATGCAATTATTTTCTCTTCATCTCCCTTTTGGTCAATCAGACAGATATGACGTTCTGTTATGTGAAAATTAGTTCTTTTAATCTCCGTTAATAGAGTCTTATATAATGAAATAAAATTTGATGATATAACTTTGTTTATTTTTAATTTTCACAGGGTATTTTTTATTTTATTTCGGTAAATAATAAACAGATATAAAAGAGGGAAATTTCTTATGAAAAATGTTGCACTTGTACTTTCAAGCGGAGGGGCCAGAGGCTATGCACACGTTGGTGCAATTAAAGTTTTAGAGAGAAATGGTTTCAGGATTTCGTCGATAGCAGGAACATCAATGGGTGCCCTTGTAGGAGGAATATATGCCACAGGGCAGTTGCAGATATTTGAGGAATGGGTATGCTCTCTTGATATAAAGGAAGTTCTCAGACTTACAGATTTTACCATAAGTAAAAAAGGCCTGGTAAAAGGTAAAAAGGTTATTGAAAAAATTAAAGAGATTGTTCCCGACCGCAAAATTGAAGACCTTTCTATTCCATATTGTGCTGTAGCTACCGATATAATTGAAGGTACTGAAGTTCTTTTTACAAAAGGCAACCTTTATGATGCAATCAGGGCATCAATTTCAATTCCTACTGTTTTTCAGCCTCACAGGATTGGTACCAGATATTTTGTTGACGGAGGATTGATGAATCCCATACCTGTAAACAGGGTAAAACGTACCGGCAATGATATCCTTGTTGTGGTTGATGTGAGTGCACCAATACCATACGAGAAGAAAACAGAAGCTAACGATAAGTATTCCGACAGCAGGTATGCAGAACAAATCAGATTGATAACGGAAAAGGTCAGTAATCTGATACCATCAAAAAAGAAAGATGATCTGGATCTCGGGATTTTCAACCTTTCAAATAAAAGTATTGGAACAATGATGCGCAAAATTGCAGAGCTCACACTTGAGAAGCACCAGCCTGATATTTTGGTAAACATATCAAAAGAATCTTTCGGCACGTACGATTTCTACAAGGCAAAAGAGATCATATCTGAAGGGGAGGAAGCAATGATAAATGCACTTAAACAGAAAATGCTTGTGTCAGTATGAATATTTACCGCTTTGGTTTTTAAGGTTCAAACATAATGATATGAAAAGTTCAAAATAATAAGAGCCTTTATGAATTTTCATTATCCAACGTATTTGTTATTTTCCTGATCACCCTGAACTGCTGAAAAAATTCTTTGGCAATCACTCTTAGGAGTGTATAAACAGGGACAGCGAGTAACATTCCCGGCAATCCGGCAAGCCCGCCACCTATAATTATTATGAGGAAAATTTCAAGAGGATGAGACTTAACGCTTTTTGAATAAATCATTGGGACCAGAATATTATTATCAATAAAGTTGACAACAATAAACACGCTTGCAAGCTTAATTAGAACCGGCAGTAAATCGTTAAACGAGCCAAATGCAAGCGTGCCGGTTATCCCCAGAAAAATCCCAACTAAAGATCCGATAACAGGGCCAAGATAGGGTATGATGTTCATTATCCCTCCAAAAAAACCTATCAGAAGCGCATTTTTAATTCCAAAAATCCAAAGCCCGATTGCTATCAGCGACATAACTCCAAGCAGTTCCAATATTACTCCTATAAAATACCTCATGAGCAGATTTTTTGAATCGGCTATTACTTTGCGGGTGGCTCTATGATGTTTTTCAGGGACAATTGCCAGAACCAGATCTTCAAACATGTTTTCGTCTTTAAGGAAAAAGAATGCAATAAACAGGATTGAAAACAATCCAATAAAAATATTCCCTGCGGCACTTATCAAACCACCCAGGAAACTGCCTATACTTCCTATGTTTACAACTGATTTAACCTTGTTTACAATAAAATCCTGCATTGCCTGACCCTCTGGTATGGCACCAAACTGGTGAAGTTTGTCATCAACCCATTCCAGAGGGCCCTTAAGATTCATGGCAAGTCTGTTAACATCTATTTTCGAAATTGTTTCTGCCTGGTTGATGATCAACGGGACAAAAATTGCCAGTAATCCTAATAAGAACAAGACTATTGCCAAAAGTGACAGAATACTGCTTAATGAATGAGGTAAGTGGTATTTTCTTATATGAATTCTGTCGAAGAATCTGACAAGCGGCTGACCCACAAATGAAAGAACAGCAGCAACCAATATCCATCCTATAATATAGTAGAACTTCCATAATAGGAATCCTATTATGGCAAGTATCAAAAAATAGCCCGTATATTTCAAAACCTGTTTCATAGCGTTAAAAATCCATAAGTTTATGAATTCTTATAATTAACCTTTAAATCTTTTTCCGATAAGCGGTATCAAAGCCATAAGTTAGAAGTAGCTTCAATTGGAAGTCTGAATGTTAAGAAACCCTTATAACAATAAACCGCAGGTTTGAATACTTATTTTATTATTTTACCCTGTAACCTGACCGGTTCAGCTTTCGGAGTAAAACTTAATTTGATCTCTGCCCGGACTTTGTCTTTGTCAAACCTTAGAGTCATTGACTCAGTGTGCGGGCTTTCTATGTATCGGATGGTTAGCTCAAGAGTATTTTCATCAAACCAGTTGTAGCTGCATGCAACCTGAGCTGCAGGGAGACCTTTGAAATACCCTATTTCTTTAGATAATAAATTTGGTCCTGGTCTGGTTGTCTCTCCTTTAACCCATACTCCATAACCAAATCTGAAATTATACTTATCATTAACTGTTTCCATTATTACATTACAAATGTTGTCATTGAAGTCAAATCGTATAGATTTTAGACCAATGGCATTTTGATCAAGATTGTATGTTTTACCTGAGACTTTTGTTTTTAAGGGAGAATCAATATTATTGGTTTTAACAGGAAGCTTTAACTCCGTAAGCATTTTTTTAAGGGATTCATAAGCTTCCTGATTCTCAGGAAGTTTTTTTTCTTTAATTCCAGGGACCAGATATTTCCAGACCAGATTAAGCTCTTTCTGGGTTTCAAGTGATTCTGCAGTTATTGCTATAACAGCATCCTTTTCAGGCATTACAATAATAAACTGGCCGAAAGCTCCGTCACCTCTGAATCCGTTATTGTTCCTGTTTCGCCAGAACTGATAGCAATACCCCTGCAGCCAGTCACTGGAGTCCCTTGCTGCCTGATCAGCCTCAGGCATCTGGTCAATTTTTGAAGTGGTGGCTTCAGAAATCCATGCTTCAGGAAGCAACTGTCTTCCATCCCACTTTCCTTTCTGAAGATAGAATTGACCGAATTTTGCCATGTCCTCAGTTTTCAGTCTGAGACCCCACCCTCCTGTATTTATACCCATAGGATCAGTCTCCCAATCCATGCCACTGATAAACAAAGGATCAAAGAGCCTGGGTTTAAGATAGTCGATCACTTTTTCTCCTGTCACCTTCTGGACAATAGCTGATAACATATAAGTAGCCATTGAGTTATAAAGAAATTTAGTGCCGGGATCGTTAATTACAGGAAGTGCCAGAAAAGCCTTAACCCAATTGGTGTCATTTGAAGTTATTGAATGAGTAGGATCAGGCTCCTGTCCGGCAGACATAAACAGAAGATCCCTGACCTCCATATCTGCAAGGTTAGAACTTACGTTATCTGGCAGATACTCGGGGAAAAATGAGATTACCTTATCGGTAACTTTTAGACGCTTTTCTGTCACTGCAAAACCTACCGCCGTCGATGTAAAACTTTTACTTGCAGAATACAAAGTATGCTTCAATTCGGGCTTGTAAGGGTCCCACCAGCCTTCCGCTATGACCTTGCCATGTCTTAAAAACATAAAACTGTGAAATTCATGCTGGCTTCCCTCTATCGCCTTTAGAAAACTGACAATGTTAACAGAGGAAACACCTTCAATTTCAGGAATGCTTCTTGGCAGGCTCCCGGCAATCGTATTAACAGATGCCTTATTATTACAAGCCACCAGAATAATCGTCATCAGAATAAATCCATGCGAAAATTTTTTCAAGACCTTTTTCATTTTAATGCAATTATTGTTAAATAAATAACAGGACAATGAAATCTAAATAAAAGTATCAGATTCTTTACAGGCCTGTTTTAAAAATATAATCACCCGATGTGATTTCAATCCTGATCTTGCCATCCTGAATACCTGCTAACCTGACATTTCCGGCTGCGTTCAGGTCGTTGCCGCTTTCAGTGACTTTGGTTGGATCTTCCTGGGGCAGAATAACTGTTGCCCTGCACCCCGTAGGTATTTTCACCCTTAACGTAAAAGTATTCCCTGAAACACTCCAGTAAGTACTTATTTCGCCATGTACTGAATTATACTTTGTTTCAGACCAGGTTATGTCACCTGGAATTTCAGGCGAAATGAGAATATTTTCATAACCTTTTGAACCTTTCATTTGGCGGATCCCTCCGATACCGCTGAAGAACCACTCAATTATATGACCAAGCATCATATGGTTATTTGAAACGTCCCTGAGTGCTGCCCATGATTCGGTCAGAGAGGTGGCTCCTTTGGAAAGCTGAAATCCATAGCCTGGAACATCACTCCTTGAATTCATCTCATAAATAAGCTGTGAGTACCCTTCCTGCTCCAGAACTCTAAGAAGGTATCTGTAACCTATATCACCAGCCGTCAGGGCTTTGTTGTTTTCAACGATGGATGTTATAAGATTTTCGGTGACTACCTTTCTGTATTTTTCATCAACCATACCAAAATAAAGGGGCATCGAATATGCAGTCTGACTGCCGGTTGAATACACTTTAGTTTCTGTGTTAAAGAATTTTTTATTAAATGAATTCCGTATTTTACCGGCAAGATTGCGATATAAAGCAGCATCTTCCCTAGCTCCTGTAAGATCAGCCATTTCAGCAAGCAGTATGGCATCATAATACCATATTGATGTTGCAGTTAAAGCTTTAGGTGTAAGCTGGGCTTCACCTGGAAATCCAGGACCCAGATCGTACCAGTCGCCCAACCCGTGGGAAAGCAGGTAGTTGTCAGATTTGCTTTCAAGATATGAAAGGTACCTTTTCATCATGGGATAAGCCTTTTTTACAGCATTAAGATCTCCGTACCATTCGTACATATCCCAGGGAAGAATAATACATGCACTGCCCCATTCAGGGGAATCACGGAATCCGGCATTAAACGGGACATATTCCGGTGCAATATCCGGGACAAGTCCATTTTCAAGCTGAGCTTCTATCATATCGTCAATTATCTTATCATAAAGATTCCTGATGTCAAACATATATTTAATAGAATTGCCCATAAGGTGAGTCTGCTCAAGCCACCCAAGCTTTTCCCTGTGGGGACAGTCGGTCGCAACGCTTGCGAGATTGCTTTTAACCGACCATTTAATCAGGTCATAAATTGAGTTGAAAAGCTCGTTTGAACATTTAAAGCTGCCAGCTTCAGGAGATGAATTTCTTGTATGTAAAAGATGAAGGCTGTTTATTACAGGCATATTCCGGGAATTAGGACTTCCATTTGGTATTGAGCCTTCTGCCTGAACATACCTGAAACCGTAATAGGTAAATCGCGGAATCCATGATTCTTCATTTTCTCCTTTCAGAGTATATGAGAAATAATAAGGTGCACCTGTAGCCTTCTGTGTTACAAGTGAATCGTCTGAAATCAGTTCTCCAGGGATCAGACGGACACTTTGAGCTTTTTTCCCGGTAATGTCTATTTTAATGATTCCTGAGGCATTCTGTCCGAAATCGTAAACATTCAGCGAATCATTTATCCTTATAATCTTTGGATCAGTGAATGTCTCCATAACCTTTAGAGGGTGATCATTCTCAGGTCTGAGTATTCCACCCGGATCCTGGGAAAGAACAACATTCTTCCATTTTTCATCATCAAATCCGGGTTTATCCCATCCTTCCTGTTCAAGACGGGCATCATAATCTTCTCCTCCATATATGCTTGAAAAAGTAATTGGCGATGGTGATGTCTTCCACGTCTGATCACTCGAAATTGTCTCTTCTGATCCGTCAAAGTATCTGATTTTAAGTGACAGAATCATTTTCGGTGATCCATAAGCGATAACAAGTTTTCTATACCTCTCCCTGTTAATGTTGTAAAATCCATTACCAACAATTACTCCTATACTGTTCTGCCCTTTATTCAGAATCTTTGTAACTTCAAAGGTGTTGTAAAAGCAGGTCTTTTTATAGTTTGTCCAGCCCGGAGAAAGGAAACGGTCACCGATCCTGGCGCCATTGATGTAAAGTTCATAATGGCCAAGGCCGCTTATGAATATAAAGGCAGAAGATATTCTTTTGTTTATTTTAAATTCTTTTCTAAAGCAGGGCACTATGGTCCTTTTCAGGGCGACATTACCTAAATTATCACCATTGCCATGAACTCCATGGACAAGCAAAAGTGAGTCGGGAATGATTTCGTACCCTATCCATTTTGCATTGTCCCAATCATCCTTATTAAATAGCCCCGTAATGAAAAAGGCTGTTTTAGACCATAAGGACGGAATATTATTCTGGTCCCATACCTTTAATTTCCAGTAATACTTTTTTGCTGGATCAAGCGCAGGACCATTGTAACTTATCCAAAGTGATTCGGAAGAGTTTATCTTACCAGAATTCCAGAAACACTTACTCTCATTGTTCAGATCTTTAATATTTTCATCCATGATGATTTGAAAAGCCGACTGACAAGCTCCCCTTTTTCCTGAACCGGTTATCCAACTGAATGAAGGGATCCTGTTTATCCCTTCAGGATTTTCAAGATTGTTACATTTAAGCTGCAGGATATCCAGATCAGATTTTTTTTCTCTGGCACAGAAATAAGAAATCAGAATAACCAGAAAAATAAATGAAATTCTTTTCATGTATGAGTCAGTTTTGATACCAAAGTTCATAACGCCGAACAGGATTTAAGGTTCTTAAACATATCTTTAATCACAAAGCTCCAAAAGATTGGAAAAAGCCAAACCTGGGATTTTTTAAACAACCCTATGGGCCCTTCTACTAAAACCGTTGGTTGCTTAAATTTACAAATCCCTTATAAAGAATTGGTCAGAAGAGGAAAATATCTTCAATTTTTACATCAAAAACCCTTGCAATATCATATGCAAGCTTGAGTGAAGGATTATATTTATTCTTTTCAAGGAATACAATTGTTTCACGCCTGACATTCACCTTTCTGGCAAGTTCTTCCTGTGTAAGGCCTAATCTTGCCCTGAACTCCCTGATCCGATTAGTCATTTCGTACTCCTCTGATGTTGAAAACAAGCCAGCAGAAGGGATAGATAATCGCCATGCCCAGTATACCTGCTCCAAGGAGCTCTTCTGTGTCAAGATCAACCCTATCCTTGACAAATAAAATTCCAACCCACAGGTATAATGAAATGTAATAAGAAAGTGATGCTGTCTTAATCAGTATCTTTTTTGACATCTCGTCTTCGGCCGGTTCACCCCTTTTTGCACTGGATAATCTCTTGTAACCCACAAATAATGCAAATCCGACTATTATAATGATAATACCGAATGAAAGAAAATCAAATGGTTTTAAATTCCCAGGAGTTGAAAACAGCCATAGACCTGTTGAGATAAGAACCAAAGCAGCTACAATCAAAGCAAAAACACCTTTTTTCATATTCGCACAGTAATAGTTAAATAAATCTAACACAAAGTTAGAAATAAATAACATTAACATCCAAATTTTTTTGAAGATATTTTGATTATTTTTTATGATTTCCGGATTTGATATATATGGCAGAAGTTGTATAAAAAATCCTTGTTTTTCATTAACCCTATCCCTGTCCTTTCTCTTAAACAGCAAGTGAAAGGGTGAGATTCGTTTCATTTCAAGTCCTCCCCTAATAGTTTAAGGGGAGGGCTGGGAAGGGTTATGATTAAATTTATCAGAGGGTTCTTTATATATGATTCAGCCTTGTTGTATATAAAAATATTGATCTATTTCTTCAGCAGATCTCGTATCTCCTTCAGGAGTTCCTGATCTTTGGTAGGAACAGGCGGAGCCGCGGGAGCTGCTTCCTCCTTCTTTTTGAATGTGTTTATGGCTTTTATTATCATGAAAATTGCCCATGCCACAATGAGGAAATCAATGACTACCTGAATAAATGAGCCATAGTTCCAGGTGACAGCAGGAGCTGCATCAGTTGCTGCTTTCATAACAAGTTTAAGGTCTGTAAAATTAACACCACCAAGGAGCAATCCTATAGGCGGCATTATTATGTCACTGACCAGTGAGCTTACTACTTTACCGAAGGCAGCTCCGATAATGATACCTACTGCCATGTCAATCATATTGCCTTTTATGGCAAATGCTTTGAATTCATCTAGAATTTTCATTTTGTCAGGGTTTAGTTTATTTGATCAGAATTTGTAAGATAATCCTACTCCTAAAATTTCCTTGAACTGAACTTTTGATCCGACCGTTTCATCAACAGTAATGGTACCATTTCCGTTTTTGTCGAATGGTACTTTTATATTGTCGTCGTACAACAGGTGTGTATTGAAGTTCACGCCAATGAATTTATTCACCTTCAGCGCGATCAGTGTTTCCCAGCTTACATCAATGTTCTGCGGATTATCGGCATAGTTTGAGAACAGGTCTATTTTGGTTGTGAAGGCAATGTTTTTCAGGAATTCATTTTTGAAATCGTTTTTTGCGTAAATCATTCTGAGATAACCGCCTATCTCGCCTCTTGAATTGCTACCAGGCTCTACACCGAATGCACCCTGTTCGGAAAGGAATTCATCCATTACAAAAGTGAATTTTGCAGTCAGCGGGGAGATAAATGCGCTGAAATAAGCATTAGGTTTATAATCAAGACCTAAAGCAAGAAGAAGGTATCCCGGAGATAGGAAGTCGGAAATTTTATTCTTTATATCTGCATTAACATAATTATACCCTGGTTGGGACTGAGTTTTAAAATTCAGTAAACCGGCATAGTAAAAATTGCTGAATGCATGTCTGCCATATTTTGACAGAAAATCGATTTTGTCATCAGTTTTTCTAAGATCCCCATCCTTCCCTTGTTTAAGCAAACCATATCCGATGTCGAGTGAATTGTCCCATGCGTCTTTTTCCTGTTTAAGGTTGGCGAACAGATTTAAAATACCATTGACAGCAAAAGAATTCTGACCACCTGCGGTCCAGTTTTTCAGAGCGGTCTGGGATAGGTTTATGGCAAAAAATCCACCTTTTTTCCAGCCCAGTGTTGTATCTGCATTTACCGACCTGAGAGTTTTTTCAGCTTCTGTGACCTGGCTTTTGGCCCCTGTAAACAGAAAGATTAAGATTATTGGGGGAATTATGATTTTTCTTAACATGACTTATGTATGGATTTTATAATACAATTAGTCGCGGGAAAAAACAATCCCGTATTATTTCAGCAGGTCATGTAAAAATGACATACTAATTACACTATCCTAAATAAGAATGAATTTCAGGAGAAGTTATTTCTCAACTTCTTTGATTTCTGCTTTAGCAGCATTTCTTTTTACCGATTCGATGCCATTGTCACGGCCGCTTTCACTCTTGTAATTCTGACTTGTTCCAATGATCTGACTGTTGGCCGCAGTTATTGCAAAACGGAACATGTTTGACGGAGTTGTTGATTTGGTAAATCGTTTAGGGTCAGCAGAGTTTTTCTTTACAGATTCGATACCATTAAGACATGCAGCTTTGGTGGTATAGCCCTCGCTGCTTAAAATAGTTTGTCCATTGTCTGCTTTTAGGCGAAAACGGTATTCCTTGTTCTTGCCACTCTGGTAAACTTCAAATTTTGCCATCTCGTTAAAATTTTAATTAGTAAAGTGAACATTATTATAAATGCTTATTATCGTATTTTACTTAAAATAATTCAAAGAACCAGAACAAACTCATATTATTAATAAAATAGTTTCACAAAATCAAATATAACAATTTTATGCATTTATTAAAAATATGGAGTTTTAAGTATGATCTTTTCCCCCTATTTGAAAATTGAACCTAAACAGCTAAATTGCATAATTTGAAAATAATGGTAAAAATAAACTCCTATGGATAAAAAAGAAGCTTTCGCAGCACATATAAATTCCGGGTATGCCTGTAAAGGTGACGCCATAATATTGGGTAGTGCAATGCTCGACGGCGTTCCTGTTACCGGTGCTCATGTAAAGGTTCCTCTTAAAACAATGAACAGGCATGGTCTGATAGCAGGTGCCACCGGTACCGGAAAGACAAAATCACTCCAGGTAATATCAGAACAACTTTCCCAGCGGGGAGTCCCCGTACTGCTGATGGATGTTAAGGGAGATCTTAGCGGAATTGCAATGCCGGGTGAAGAAAAACCATTCATTACAGACCGTCATGCCAGGATAGGGATTCCTTATTCAACAAGGGGTTTTCCTGTTGAACTGCTTACTATATCGCAGCAGGATGGAGTGAGGCTGCGGGCAACTGTTTCTGAATTTGGACCTGTTCTTTTATCGCGTATCCTTGATCTCAACGATACACAAAGCGGAGTTCTTGCAGTTATTTTCAAATATTGTGATGATAAGAAGATGCCATTACTGGATCTGAAAGATCTTAAAAAAGTAATTCAATTTGCAACAGAAGAAGGAAAGGAAGAGGTAGAACGTGATTATGGAAAAATATCACCTGCCACAACGGGGATCATACTCAGGAAAGTGATGGAGCTGGAACAGCAGAATGCAGATCTTTTTTTCGGCGAGCTTTCATTTGACATCCATGATCTGATGAGAAGAGACAGAGACGGTAATGGATATATTAGCATAATGCGTCTGACAGATATTCAGGACAGGCCAAAGCTTTTTTCCACCTTTATGTTGTGTCTTCTTGCAGAAGTATATGATTTAATGCCTGAAAGGGGAGATGTTGAAAAACCTGAACTCGTCATCTTCATAGATGAAGCACATCTGGTATTTAATCAGGCGAGCAAAGCTCTTCTAAATGAGATAGAAAACATAATAAAACTCATACGTTCAAAAGGGATTGGTGTCTTTTTTGTTACTCAGAATCCTATGGATGTTCCAAATGAGGTACTCGCACAGCTGGGATTAAAAGTTCAGCACGCTCTGAGAGCTTTCACCGCTATTGACAGAAAAGCTATTAAACTGACAGCAGAAAATTTCCCTGTTTCTGAATATTATAAGACTGATGAAACACTTACAGCTTTAGGTATTGGAGAAGCGCTCGTGACAGCACTTAACGAAAAAGGGATTCCCACACCGCTTGCGGCAACAATGATGAGAGCCCCAATGAGCAGGATGGATATTCTGACACAGGAGGAGATTGACTCTATAAACCGTGCTTCAGACCTGGTGCGTAAATATCGGGAATCAATTGACAGGATAAGCGCTTTTGAAATACTTAAAAACAAAATTGAAGATATAAGAAGGCAGGAGGAGGCAGAAGCACAAAGAAGAGAATGGGAGAAAGAAAGATCAGGTGGCAGGATGAGACGAACTTCAGGATCATCCGGAAGGGGAGGAAGCGTGCTTAGAAGTCCTGTGGTAAAAGTACTTACAAGCGCTACCTTTATCAGAGGTGTGCTCGGTATAATGAAAAAGGTTATCCGTTAACCTTAACCCATTTACAATTAGACAGTAACGGAGAATCTCTATTTCCTTACTGCAATACTGTCAACAATATATCTGGAATCTCCGCGCCAGGGTAATGTGCCGTTTTTCTCTATGTAATGTATAATCACATTCCTCCCCTGAAGGGTATCAAACTGGATGGTAATATCTTTCCTCGTGACTGAAAAAAGAAACTTCTCAGAGGCAATTGCAACATTTGATGTGCTGGAAACCGAACTCAGGATCAATTCTCCTTCATAAGTCTTGAAAAATGTTCCTTTATTTGAAAACTTCTGCAATAACCCTGCTCGATAACCCTCACTGAATGTATAGAAATATTTCCAATAAATGAAAGCGGCAAGAAATATCAGAACAAGGGTTACAGTCCACCTGATCACTTTTTTTGTCTTCCTGACCACCCCTTTCCATTTAGATGACTTTTCAGATATCTGCTCTTCAGCCATTGTTATGTTTTTATGATTTAACTGTTTTTTATCCGAATCGTTAATTTACAGCAACCAAAATTAAAGATCATTAAAGATAATTTACTTTCCGGAAATTAAGAAATTTTAATTGCAGGTTTCTGAACATAATATAAATTGGGATTAAGTTTACTATTTCTTAAATGTTTTAATATTTTAGTAATTTGAAGCGGGTCTTAAAACAATCTAAAAACCTGACTCCCGTGGTGAAATATTTCCTGATGACAATTGGATTTGCATTTTCTGTTTCAATTTCAGCCCAGACCTCATCAATTGAAAAAATTTCCCGGGTTTTCAGAGATGAAACCCGGAAGAACAGAAAGATTCCTGTTGACATTTTTTTCCCTTCCGCTAATCAGGGAAATAGTTTTTCAGAGACGGGAAAAAAGTTACCTGTAATATGTTTTGGACATGGATATATGATATCAGGAAAATGGTACGCCCATATTTGTGAGATACTTGTACCTGAAGGATATATTTTAATCTTTCCTGGAAGTGAAGCCGGATTATTTCCTTCCCATAAAACGCTTGCTGAAGATATGGCCTTTACTGTAAATGAAATCAGTAAGCTCGGCAGAGACGTATTATCACCACTTTATGGTCGCATTGATACAATTAAATGTCTGATGGGGCATAGTATGGGTGGCGGAGCAATGTTTCTTGCAGCAAATCTTACCGCAGATGTTGATGCTGTAGTTGCCTTATCGCCTTATAATACAAAACCTTCTGCAATAGAAGCTGCATCAAAAGTTACTGTTCCGACACTGATATTTTCAGGTACCAGCGACTGTATAACGCCAACGGGGAAATATCATCTTCCAATATATAATTCATCAGGCAGCGAAGACAAGACATTCATACTGATTAAAGGCGGCACACATTGCCAGATGGGTGTGAGCCACCCTAAATGCAAATCATTTGAAAAATTTGCCGGATGCAAAGAGGATAGTATATCCATGGAAGAGCAGCTAACCATAATATCGAAGTATATAAAAAACTGGTTAAGGTTTTTTCTGAAGGGAGATTTTGAGGCGGGAAAACTTTTCGATTCAATGGTAACCAAGGACAGATACATTACCTTCCTTCAATCACGACCGCTTTCTTCCACTTTAAAATAAATGCAGGGCAGGATGCTTATTATTTTTTCAGGCTGGCTTTAGAAAATATGTGATCGGCAATGGGCACATTGAATTGTATATCATCTATTAAAAGTTCAGTACCCATTCCCTCTTTAAGCATATCTTTAAATATCAGTTTTTTGGGATACCAGCGCTCATTAATTCGTTGAATATTTGATAACTGGCTTCTTTTTAACAAGGTACCGCTTTTAGCATACATCTCTTCTCTTAAAGGGATATCCCTTTCCATATCGACCCATAGTTTCATACTCTGATATGCAACTTCAGGAACGAAAGCATCAAGTTCAATTATCCAGCAATTCCTTCCGTCAATCACTTCAGTGCCTGTGACTTTGGCATTATATCGGTCGGTAAGTCTGCTGTCTTCCATCAGGTCTTCATAGGAAAGATCAGAACCCATAACTGACTGGCGCAGCATATGACCTGCAATCTGAATTATCCTGTCGGCTCCTGGCGAATAGATCCAAAGCTGATCATTAAGTTTCAGCATTTTTGTTCCCTGTTCACGTACCGGGAATGTATATTCTGTAAAAGATTTTTTATCACCTGCTGTCCAGGTCTTAAGCTTAAAGGTAATTGTGGTCCTTCGGCCATGAATAATCATTGACGATGAATAGAAGCGGTTTTCAGAAGTCATATTCCTGTCAATTCTCATAAGGATCTCCTTACCATCAGGGAATTGCCCTGAAACAGCAGAAACAAATCCGCCCAAAAATATTATGGATGTTAATACATTCTTCATGCCTCAAGTTCTTTAAATAGTTGTGCTGTCTGGCGCTTATAGATTCCTATTCCTGCAAGCATGGTACCAAGCTGCCCGGATATGAGACCGGGAATAAATCCTATATACCATGTTGCCGGGGTTATATGAGCTCTGAAAACACCAGGCATCATTATTGAGGCGTTTTTCATCATAAATCCAAGGTCAACACCATGATCCTGAAGGTATAAGGCTATAAGCATTCCTGTCACAATCCCGGCAAGGGAGCCGAAAAAGCCGATTATAAGGGATTCCAAAAGCATCGTCTTATAAACATGTCCCTTTTCTTCGCCTATAGCAAGACGCATGCCAAATTCCCCGTACCTGCGCAATCCTCCAAGAAGGCCGGCATTCCATAGGATAAGCGACATTGCAAAGATGAAGACTGCAACCAGGATACTCTGAATCTTATCTGAATATTCAACAAGAAATCCCATGTTGTTGAGCTGTGGGAGAGTTTTCATAATAAGTGAAAACTCATCCTGCTCATTT
This sequence comes from uncultured Rikenellaceae bacterium, assembly GCA_964514725.1. Taxonomy (GTDB): domain Bacteria; phylum Bacteroidota; class Bacteroidia; order Bacteroidales; family VadinHA17; genus LD21. The sequence goes on along the minus strand of CAZEUL010000006.1, from coordinate 104,098 downwards.
GAGAACTTTTTGTTAAATCTTTCGGCTATGGCAGTTGCCTCCTCATCGTTATAAACTCCGGTTTTTAAAAATCCAAGTATCTCGCCTGCAGCCCCCGACATATTCAAAGCATCCCTTACATCGTTAATATCTGCAATAATTGTACCTCTGTCAAGAGCAGTGGTGCCGAACTCAACTGTACCGCTGAGTATGAAGTTATAAAGTGTAAACTCTCCATACATACTTGTAGTCACCAATGTCATTGTATCTCCTGGGCTGAGTTCAAGTTTATCTGCAAATGTCTTACTGAGCAAAGCTTCATTTTTAGCTGCCGGCAAGTGGCCAGTCTTCAGTGATGGAATTATATTGAGTCGTTCAGCTTCAGCGCTTTTACCTGACAGCAGATCGATTCCAATTCCCATTGCAGGACCCTGATCTCTGGTCTCTCCATTTTTATCAGGAACATCAACTATTCCGCCGAAATAAATTCGTTCTGCAAATTCCATCTCAGGTACAAATGAGGATATGACTGCTGCAAGAGTATCCGTACCCAGTATTGAAAGATCATTCGGCGACTGTGTTGCATTTTCCGAATATGCCCTTGTCGTTATCTTTGCGTGTCCGGTCGAAAATCGTGCGTTGAATTCAATACTGTTACCTATAACTCCTGTCATCCAGGCATGGAATACAACGGTGAGCATAACTCCTGATGAGGTCACAAGGAAGGGCAGAAGACTTCTGTGCTTATCTCTGATTAGTCCTTTGAAAAGAAATCTTATCATTGAATCCTCCCTCTTAGTGCTTCTGTCGGATTAAGTTTAGCTATCTTCCGTGATGGCCAGTAGCTTACGACTGTTGTTACCAGCATAATGATCAAAACGGTTCCGGCTATTAGTCCAAGACTGTAAACCGGATATAATTTTTCTGCCATTGCTATGCCAAAATCACTGCTTTTCAGAGGAATTGAGATTCCATTAACAGCCTGAAGTGTCAGTAAAGGTATTCCGTATATTGCTCCGACAATTGCTGCCAGAACCGAATGCATTGCACCTTCCATTGTGAATAATTTAACAACCTGACCGCGGGTCATTCCAAGAGCAACATAGGTACCGATCTCCTTCTGCCTTCTGAATATTGACAAAACCTGGGTATCAAATACTGCAAGCATCGCCATCATAAGCAGAATTCCCCAGATGATAATACTGATCGAGCCCTTGGCCTTTATGATGCTTTCTATATCGGAAAGCAGAAACTTCTTATCCTTATAAATCCAGTTTTCGATTACCCCTTTATTCCCGAAGTCAGAAGCGGTTATAAGAACTGTTGCTTCTCCTGGCATAAGCATCATTTGACGGAGCTTTTCAATAGGCAGCCATACCTGACCTACATCAACAGTCGGGACGTTAGTGTTAAAAATACCTGCGATTTTTATCTCAGCCGCATCAAATGTTCCGTTTTTATCTCTCCATCTTAGAGTTACATAATCACCTTTATTGAGTCTTGAGGTCTCTGCCATATTGGTTCCTATTATTGCAGGAATTTCGTTCACGGTGTCTGACAAAAGAACAGTCGGCAGAGCAAGCAGTTTCTGACCGGGTGGAATTCCTTTGATAAGGACAGGCATCATTCTGCCACCCGGATAAAGGGTCCCCTGAGTAATAAGCACCGGCACAATTGAAGAGTCATTAACGAATGAAATTAATTCCTGAGGAATGCTGCCATGACTATCTGTAAGAGTAAGGGGATCATAGGGATCATATTCCCTGTGCCAGAACTGTCCTGAACCTATTTCCCATTTGATCATATCTGCTTTTGCCTGCCGGTCCCACCCCTGGAGGAGACCTTTGGTCCAGATAATTATGACAAATGAAAATGAAAGCACAATAACATTCAGCCAGGTTCGCAGTCCGGCTCCCAGCAGGTTTCTCAATGCAAGATTAAAGGCAAGCATAATTGAATCCTCGGGTTAGTTTTTGTTTATTATTTCATCTTTTGCAACCCTGCCATCAAGGAGGTATATTTTTCTGCGTATATATCCAATGACCTTATCGTCATGGGTGGCAAAAATAAAAGTGGTATTCAATTCATTATTAAGCTTCTCCATAGTCTGCAGAATATGATGAGAATTGGCTGCATCGAGGTTGGCTGTTGGTTCATCCGCAAGAACAACAGCCGGCCTTTTAACCATTGCACGTGCAATAGCCACCCTTTGACTTTCACCTCCTGAAAGTTGTGCAGGCCGTGATTTTATTTTATCGGTGAGGCCGACCCATTCAAGTGCATCCAGTACCATCCTTCTCCTTTTTGATGTCTCAATTCCCTGCAGGAGAAGAGGGAATTCAACATTTTCAAAGACTGTATAAACCTGAAATAAATTATAGGTTTGAAATATGAAACCCAGCTGCGTTTTTCTCAATGCCGCAGAAGCAGATGGCGTAAGACTGCTCACTGATTGCCCTAAGATCACGGCCTCACCTTCCGACGGAACATCCAGTGTACCTATAATATTTAAAAGAGTTGTCTTTCCGGAACCACTTGGACCTATTATCCCTGCGAACTCACCTTTTCCAAAACTCAGATTTATTCCGTTAAGTGCTGTAAATTTACCTGCACCCATAGGAAAATGTTTCCTGAGCTCCACGATTTTTATTATCAATTCGTTTTCCATCTGAAATCCAGTTTATCATATATCCAGTACCAGCATAATCTGAAATCCTTTGCCTGCAAAAAGATTATTTTCACTACCTGCTTTGTAAAGCACAAATTTCTCAGGATTCCAGAACCCCATCAAATATAAGCTAATGTAATCATATTTTAACTGAAGACTAAGAAATCGATACCACTCTCTGGTGTCCCAGTTATAATAAATCAGTCCGATAAGACTATGGGACAGGAAAAGAGGATAATTCATGGAAAGGGTAGAGAAGTTATTTGTCCTTTTAAATTGTGAATCATCATGATCATTGGCATAATGAAAGAATTCAGAGGTTAAACTTAATCCGTTTCCGATATCAAAAGTGTAATCAATACCCAGGCAGTAATATGTTTCCCATCTGGTCAGCAGTTTATTCTTTTCATCATTGAGTTTTTTTACAAATTCAAACCATAATCCTACACCTAAATCCCATTTGCCATCTAACGCGAACATTTGTTCCGAAAAAATTGTGTCGGTTATGTAAGGAGTCCCTGATAACAGCCTTGAAAAATCGGCTTTCCGGTTGTGATAGCTTAAAGCTATTTCTCCCTTTGGTACAGGAAGCTGAATTCTGCCACCGAATTCAGGCTTTCTGCCGGATGACGGGGCAATCTCCCAGCCCTTTTCACTTGTGTTTCCATACAATGTCCAGAGCCAAATATTTGTATTATTATTGAAATAATAGCGTCCTAAAAGTCCATATACGCCATCAGTAAGTTGCAGCGGATCCCTGAAGTCCATCTTGTCAAACCACATGAGAGGGCGAAAAATGAGTGCTGATCCGAAATTTATCTTCTGAAGCCCGGCTCTGATTTCAAGATGTGAGGTTGAATACCTCAACCATAACCTGTATGGTTTTAGATCATAACCAGCTGTATCATAGCTAAATCCGGAAAAAAACAGGTTGCCATAGGTATTAAATGACAGTTCTGCATCTATTTTACTGTTTTCATTAACCTTAAACCATGGGTTTAATGACGGGATGTATCTTCCACCAATCTGCCAGTTTACCGGGTTACTTATATTGAGGCTTCCCCAGCTGCTTATTTTATTATCCAACGTTATACCTGCCTTTTGAGCAAATGTATTTTTTAAGGATAACAAGGATAAAAAAGAAATTATAAGAAAGATACCGGTCTTTTTCATCAGGCTGAATTTTTATTTCTCACGGTCTGCAATTTTCTAAATAATGCCGGAAGACTATATCTGTCTATTGCTCTTCCTAGTCCTTTCCCCATGAACATGGCTTCTGACAACTCCTCTCCTGTCATTTTAAGCAGGCCTTTCTTTCTCAATTCAATGATTCTGGTAATCTCTTTCCGCATCGAAAAAACAAAAAGAAGAATCATCAGAAACATAAAAAGAGCATACATCCAATCCTTGAAATGATTCCATGACCAGAATATCATCAGGAAATAGCCGGCATACCTTAATACCACCACACTTCCGGTAATAAAACCAAGTATTGTGGAAACAAGGTTTACCAGCAGAGTGCCAAACCAGTTCACGACAAACATTGATCCAAGCATTATGGTTTCACCTCGTCCTCCGATGAAATTGTAATAAACAGGCAGATAATGTCCTATCATTCCAAATACTGCCACCAGGAGGTAGTAAGGTTCGGAGGTGAACAGAAATTTTACAATAAGCATTGGGATTGCAACCTTAAGTATGTCTGCCAGTGATGTAAGGCAGCCGTATCCTGCTCCTAACCGTTTATTCACAAGCGAGGCGCTCACGAAGTTGGTGTCGAACGTCTCATCAGAGTTTGCAATGGGTTCAGAATAGAATTCTATCTGTTTTTCTCCTGTCACGCCCGAAAATATTACTCTGGCAAATGATATTGATCCCAAAAGGTAACCTGTGATACTACACAAGGCAACCAGAAGCCAGGGATTACTTTCAAGATAAGGTATAATATCATTCATAGTTGTGTATGGTAAGTATTCCGTTTGACCCGTCAATAGTTACAGTTAAGCCATTACCTATTGAACATGCATTCTCAACAGAAACCAGGGCAGGGATTCCCATCTCCCTGGCAATAATTGAACAATGAGATAACAAACCTCCTGTTTCGGAGACAATTGCACCTGCTTTTATTAATATCGTGGTCCAGCTTACATCTGAAAAGGGAATAAGAACAACATCACCTCTGCTGACAGAATCGAAATCTTCAATTCCCTGTACAACCTTTGTAATGCCCGTGTATGATCCTGGTGAGGTACCTAAACCATAATGATTCTTTATCTTGCCTTTTGCAACTATCGGAGGTTCTTCACCGTAAATAACCTGAGGTAATACAATGCCTTTTGTATCTGCCATTTCCTGCTTCCTTTTCTGTATTATCTCATGATAAGATTCATAACGGGATGAAATAATGTTTTCCACGGCAGTATCTATTTCTTCCTTCCTCAGGTAGAAGATATCATCATCTGAACTTAAAATTCCTTTTTTTGCCATTTCTTTCCCCAGGTTCAGGAAAAAACGCCGGAACAGGCCATAACCATAAATGTATAATGAACTTATCTGTTCCCTGTATACTTTATATTTACCTGCCTTTAAATAAGTTTTACGCAATGATGATCCGATTTGATATCCATTTCTCTGAATATCATTCAAGGTATACATTCCTGATCTGTTTTCAGGTTTGACAGATTTCAGGATCATACTGAAAACCTGCTCAGGATTCTCTTCCCATTTTGAAAATGAAAAATCATTGCCGCTTTCACTCAGGTGGCCAAAATATTTTAAGAAATTTTCAATTTCATAGTTAATTGTTTCTGCTTCCTTAAATGATCTCAGTTTTTCAAGTGTGGTGCATTGCTCTTTTACTGAATCCGGCAGACCATCAATCTTTCTCTTTATTTCTGCCATCAAATGAACAGGAGTGTAACTGAGGAGTTCAGGAAAGTCCCGCAGGAAGTCAAGTTTATCATAGTCAAGATTAACTTTTGAAAGTTGTCTTTTTAATCGTCTGTGATAATATGACATCAGTAAAGGGATAACAATATTAAGATAAGCAAGTTTTTCACCTTGTTCAAAAAGCCTGTTGTAAGTTGCATTATAATTATTGAGGGTTATCCCATTTCTTAAAAATTCTTCCTCACTTTTGTAAAAAATCTTCAACTGGTCAAAATCTCTAAGAAATCTTTTCTCAAAATCCAGCATATTTTTTAAGAATTTGATTATGCGAAAAGTATGTTTCAGGATTTTAATGGAAGGTTTAAATGAAGGTTTAGTTTTGTCGTTTCTTAGCATAAGATATTCAAGGCTGTCGGGTGACATGCCGAACTTCCCAAATATTCTTCCGAGTGATGCAATATTGAAATAAGTTTGATAATAAAAAGATTTTGCCAGCTCTTCTGGTTTGATTTCAAGTGGTCCTGTTATTTCCGACAGCAGTTTTATCCAGGTTCCGTTTACCAAAGGAATATTCACTGACCATACAAGAGGTTTGATCTGGCCGGGAAGCATCTCCTTGGCCATTTTGTTTGAGTAAATATTCAGGTCCTTTCTTCCCGTTATCTGACGGACCTGCAGGTAGTAGATCTTTTTCCCGTCGTACACCCATTCAATATCTATGTTATTACCATAATAATGCTTAATCCTTAAGGTGTCTTTTGCTAACTGTCTTATTACGGTTATATAGTGATAATCGTGGTTACCTTCAATAATCTTTTCTTTGAAAAACCTCCATCGAAGGGGCGATATTCCTTTTTGGACCAATTCCTCTCCAAAACCCTCAACTGCTTCAATAATGATCTCATTCTGATTTGTAACAGGATTCCTGCTAAAGCTGACACCGGCAAGTTCCGCAGAGATCATTTCCTGTATTATAACCGCACATTTAATCTTTGAGATTCCTGTCCTCCTCAGATATTCGTTGTCGTTTAATAATGAAGCTGATTCCCAGACCTGCCTTATTGCCATTAATATGTTTTCAGTGCCTCTGATATTTATTAAAGTCTGAAACTGCCCGGCAAAACTGAAATCTTTTAAATCCTCAGCAGTGGTCGATGACCGTATCGCGTAGTGTCTATCCCTGAGTCCCTTTAGTTCTTTCCTGAGATCATCAAGTATAGCAGTTCCTTTTCTAAGGTACAATTCATGTGCAAGGGTTGTAACCAGATAGGTTGCGGGGATGTTAAAACCATACTTATGAAGAAAAATAAGAGAATTTGCCTTATTCCCCGTCAGATCAGACTTAAGGCCAGGCTTTAGTCTTTTTATCAGTGACCTGGAAGACAAAGAGTGCATTATTTTTCCACAGCTTTTGGTTTAAATACTCTTTTGCCAAATTTTAGAATGATATAAACTACAAGCACAATAACGATTACAGAGATAAGGAAAGGGATAAACAAGGCTAGCACAGATGTACCAAAAGAAACTGCGTGCTCACCGGTTGCAAAAACCGCATTTCCCGTCCCTGCTGTCAGTTTTGATGATGCGATCCTTGCAAGTACCGTTCCTCCCTGTATGGTGGCAGCTGCACCTCCTCCAAAAATAAAACCTGCTGCCCATTTCAGGAAATCATTATCTATGGGGAGGACAGAAGTAAGCAAAAGGGTACCTCCGCCAATTGCCATCGGAGTTGTTATGGTATCAAGAAGATTATCGATGAAAGGTATATAATAGGCAAGAATTTCGGCCAGGGTTGCAGTTCCGAAGCTGATGATTGCCGGCCAGCTGGACAGCCACTGAAACCCTTCATTGACCGGAAACAAATTCATTTTTGCCGCTATGCTTGCCACCAGCATCGGCACAAACACCCTGAATCCGCAGCTGGCTGCCAATCCTATGCCTATTGCTATTGCAGTAATTATTTCCTTCTCCATGAGTTCAGTACTAATTTCTAAAGATATACCAGATTAGTGAAATATTTATACATAATAAATTCTGATTTTGATTTTTCTTATCTTTAAAGAGAAATAATGGATTGCTTAGAAAATATTTGCTATTTATTCCTTTTAAAAACTTATTGACATGGAAGAAAACACAAAACAGGAACCAGTAAAACCGGAAAAGGAAAGTTTACTGGACAAAGCTAAAAAACTTGTCGATAAAGCAGACGATTTTATTGATGACAAGGTTGAGGATGTAAAGAAAAGCGATGCTTTCAAAAAGGTCTCTGAAGCACTTGACAAGGCCGAGGATTTTGTAGAAGACAAAATTGAAGATTTAAAACAGAGCGGAGTTAAGGAAAAGCTCGAAGCTTTTGCCGACAAAGCAGAAGACAAAACGGAAGAAGCTATATCAAAGTTGAAAGATGCCAGTAAAAAGGTTGCTGAGAAGGCAGCTGATAAACTTGAAGATATTGCGGAAAATATCAGAAAAAAGACAGGTGATAAAAGCGAGCAAGCAGAAAGTTGAAAACAGGGAAATAAGAAAAGAGTTGTCTCAGAGATATTTATCATCATAAAAAGAAGCCTATCATCTCTATATACAAAAAGCTTATATGCAGAAGAAGACTCTAATCTATAAATATCTCTGAGACGATTCTTTTAAGCAATTTTACCAGCTATTTCTCCAGTGGCGGAATTACAAGTACCTGTCCCGGGTAAATCAGGTTGGGATCTTTGAGCATCGGTTTGTTTGCTTCAAAGATAATGTTATATTTATTGGCATTGCCATATACCTCTTTTGCTATTTTCGAAAGATAATCTCCTTTCTTTACCGTGTAAAACTGTTTTTCCGGTTCCGGAGGAGTCACAACTGGAGGATTCTTTACTACGATCCAGTCATCTACTGATGCTATTCCTTCAATGTTTCCTGCGGTTACAATGATCTTGTTCTTGTTCTCGATTGTATCCACACTTCCCATGAGTGTAACTTTGTCGTCATCCACCTTAATCTTTATATCGCTTGTATCAAAACCGAATTTTTTTATATGAGCTGCAATTAAGTCAGCTTTTTCCTGCTCTCTTCTTTCTTCCGACTTGAAGAGCTTGTCACCTGCATTTTTGATAAATGAAATTAGTCCCATGATGTTTAGTTTAAATTAATTAATACGATACCTGTGAGTTCTTAAATTGCGAATTTCGGATTGCGGATTTCGGATTTGCTCAGACGATCACGCCTAGGGTTTAGTTACAAATTGCGGATTTTTAAATCCGAAATCCGACATCCGAATTCCGCAATCACTAAGGCTTATGTCAATACCTCAAAGGTGATTTTGCAGTTTACCCTGAATTCAGTGATCTTGTTTTTATTTACAACGGCACTCATATCCTGGACGTATACAGACCGGATTTCTTTTACAGTTTTTGCTGCTGTCTTCACTGCAGTTGCCACGGCATCTTCCCAGCTTTTTTCTGATGATGCCATAATTTCAATTACTTTTAATACTGCCATAGTGTTAATAATTTAAGTGATAATTTGAAAAGTAGTGTCTGGTAACAGTTTGTGATCTTAGTAAAAGCGTATAAATTGTGCATTAATTTAAGTAAAAAAATTTAATTGATAAAAAAGATTTTTAGAACTCTATTCTGTGACAATGGAGCTTAAAATCTTTATTAAATTTAGATAAGGTCATGAAAAATAAATTATTTTCCCTTTTTGCCATCTTTATTTTTTTCTTCTCTTTTAGTAATGCTCAGAAAAAGCCAGTGCCTGATGTCGGATTGCATCTCGGTTTACAGGGAGGGCTAAACCTGAGAACTATTTTAGGAACTGACTATGAAGGGAATAATCTGGATTATAAACTTAAACTTGGATTTAATGCCGGTGCTAATGTAAATGTCCCGATTGCGCCTGATTTATATCTGCAGCCTGGGCTACTGTTTTCACTCAAAGGATATACCCAGGAAATTGTCGGCACTAACAGTACAACTAATATGTTTTATATTGAGGTCCCTATAAACATCCTTTTCAGACCACAGGCAGGTGATGGGCATTTATTGGTGGGAGCAGGTCCCTATGCAGGATATGGCCTTTTCGGGAATAAAATTAGAGGAAATGACAACGACAGAATTAAATTTAAAAACAAAGTCTCACTCTCGGATCTTTCTACTGCCGGGGGATTCTACCGGCCACTGGATGCCGGTGCCGGAATTCTTTTCGGTTATGAATTGTATAACGGATTATATTTTATTCTTGATACACAAATAGGTCTTTTGAATATTTATCCCGATTACGAAGGTCCTGCTACCAATAAGGCATCATTCAGAAATTTTGGGATAGGGCTTTCAGCTGGTTACAGATTCTGAAGGATCTTATCGATCGAGGGATATTCTTTTTGTATTTCCTCTAAAAGTAAAGCGAAACATTATTCTTTAAGGTAAGCTCTCTCGTCCCCACTTCATCGTCGGGTAATGTATTTTAAGCTGTTTTCCGGTTAGTTCCAAATACATTCTTAATCCGGAGACTTACAGGAAAGCGGACAATTTCCGGATACTATCAGTGACAATAATGTTAATCAGAATTTTTTTATACCAGATAAAAAGGTTGAAATGTACTTTCAATTCACAATAAAAAATAAAAATTTTGATAAATGAATTAGGAGAATAATTTTAGGCAGATCGAATCATTTTTTCCCTACATCCTTTACTGAAATTCCAAGTTGGAAAAAAACAACAGCGCCCACTCCCAGGAGGAGAAAAAGCAAAGCTTTAATATCCAGCCCCCTGAAAAAAATAACAAGTGCTCCTATTGCACAAATAAGGCTCAGGCCAAAATAGATTAATTTACGTGTTGTCATTGTTTAATTTTTAAATTGTCAATGGTATGTTGCTTCGAAATCTGCAGAATCGATCCAATTTGCTGCTGATCGTGAGATTTTGCCGCTCATGTATTTGTTGTAAAAATCCCTGACTACCTCTGAGGCATAAGGATATTCATCAAAAACATCTCCCGTGTCTGAAATTCTTGGGTCTCCCTGCTTGTTCAGTTCCATGTACAATTGTTCGCGCAGTCTTTGTTTCATTGCATACAATCCTGGATCGGAGGTCAGATTCACAATGCATTCAGGATCTGACGAAATTTTGTACATCTCTTCTTCACCCCTTCTGCCAAAATTCATTTTCCAGAATTTATCAGACTGACCACTGCGTCTGAGATTCAGGATAATTGTCTTGACCGGGCTCCCGTCACACTCCATATAACCGGTCTCCGGATCTCCTGATGGCCAGCGGTTTGGCTTGAAATTAATAAGGTAAAGATAACCTTCCTTTATTATACCTCTAACAGGATACCCCACATCATCCGGTCTTCCGACATCATGTCTCTCTTTTCCTATCAGAACATGGTCGCGTGATTTGTCCACAAGTCCGTTCTTCCGGCTCCTGAAAATGTTGATAAGACTTTTTCCCTCTACCGGCTGCATTCCGGATTTTTCCACCGATATGCCGGCAGCTTCAAGCAGAGAAGGAGCAATATCAATAAAACTCACATAATCATATAGTATACGTCCTGGATTTCTGATCCCTTTTCCCCACATTATTGCAAGGGGCATGTGATTTGAGTACTCATAAACCTGTCCCTTAATACGGGGGAAAGGCATACCGTTATCGGAAGTGACTATCACAATAGTATTTTCAAGCTCATTTCTCTTATAAAGCAAATCGAGCATTTTGACCAGATGACTATCGAAATGTTCTATTTCGAAGGCATAATCAAGCATATCATTCCTTACAATATCATTATCCGGCCAGAAACCAGGAACATGATCAATATCCCCGGTGTTTTTCCCACCCTTTTTTACCCCAGATCCATATTCGTACTTCCTGTGTGGTTCATATGAACCGTACCAGAAACAGAATGGTTTATCAGGATCCCTCGAATCAAGGAATTCTTCAAAATTACCTTCATAATCAATGTCGGATATCCCGTTTGCAGGGGGAGACAATCTTTTTGAATTAAAAGCTTTACCTGTAAGCTCCCTCGGCTGCCCGGCACTGTCGACAGCAATACCGGGCGCCCATCCTTTGGCTGTATACCCTGTTGCATAGCCATTGTTCCCGAGTACCTCGATAAATCCTTTATATTTTGCCGGAAAGAAGGGTACATGATTGGCTGCCTCTTCAAGCTGCCAGCTGTTTCTGCCTGTTAACAGACATGCTCTTGAGGGGGAAGACTTCGCATTCGGAGTGTAAGCATTCCTGAATAAAATACCTTCTCTGGCCACCCTGTCAAATCCAGGTGTTTTGACCCATTTGCAACCATAGGCTCCAATGTGATTGAAAGATATGTCATCCCCTAATGCTATGAGTATATTGGGCCTTACAGAAGTTAACCGATCCTGCTCGGCAGAGTTACATTGTGGCAGTATACAGGGAGTAACTAAAACAAAGGTTCTTATCCAGATTTTTTTCATCCGTTGTTTGTTAATCTGTTCCCCATTTATAATCAGGTTTTTTACCCATTTCAAGAAATAGAGTTCCTCCATCCATCAATTCTTTGTGTGTGAAAACAGGTGTATTAAGTTCTTTTCCGTTCAGCCTGGCTGACTGAATGTACTTGTTTTCAGAACTGTTATCCCAGGCAACTATGTTGAATGTTTTTCCATTTTTAAGATGAATCCTTATTCTTTTGAATAGGGGACTCCCAATCTGATATTCAGGAATCCCCGGGGAAATTGGGTAAAAACCCATTGCCGAGAATACATAAAATGCCGATAAACCACCTCCATCTTCATCTCCGGGGATACCCATAAGATCATTTCTGAACCAGGTGTCCATGAGCATACGCACCCTTTTCTGGGTTTTCCATGGTTTTCCGGCAAGGTTATAAAGATACGGAATATGCATCGATGGTTCATTCCCCATAACAAACTGACCTACATTGCCGGTTGCATCAGGGAATGTTGAATAATATATCCATTTGGTCCTTCCAAGCCCTTCAGTGAAGAGCTGATCCAGCTTTTTATCCAGTTTATCTCTACCTCCCATCATATTGATAAGATCATCGAAAGCATGATATGGCTGCCATATATAGGTCCATGCATTATTTTCATCGTAATAGTCACGAGCCCCGACCCCTGAATCAAAACGATAGTCAAATGGTTCAATAAAGTTCCCGGTTGAATCCTTTGGATGATAAAAGCCGGTTTCCGTATTAAAAAGGTTTCTATAGTTAAGACTTCTTTTAATGAAGAAGTTGTAGTCCTCTTCTTTGTCCAGCTCTTTGGCTATCTGTGCCATACACCAGTCATCGTACGAGGAAGCCAGTGTTACAGCAACGGATTGTCTTCTTTCAAATGAATTAACAATTTTATATGGTTCAGTTTCTCCCTTCCTGAGTCCTGGGAAAAATCCATTTTCATCATAGAATTTATCCAGACTGGTAGCTTTGCCCTTTATCCACGGTAATTTGGTTTCATTCAGAATTGTAGTTTTAAGATATTTATATGCCTCCTCAAGATTAAAAGTTCTGATCCCTTTATTCCATGCATCGAGTATAACCGCTACAGAATGATTACCATTCATGGCATGCATGTCTCCAATGGGGGTAGGGAAGGTTGGCATCCAGCCCGATTGCCTTGCCATACGGATGTATGAGGTTATTTTATCATCTTGTTGGTCGGGATTCAGAATTACCTGCAATGGATGAAGTGCAAGATGCGTATCCCACACCCAGTCGTCAGTAAAAAACAAAGTATCATTTGCAGGCTCAGTTCTGTTGCTCCAGACACTGAAATACTGATCATCTTCAGTAACATTTATCATCCTTTCAAAACATCGGTACAGTGATGTATAAAAAACGCACCTCTGATCTTCAGTACCACCTTCAATTTCAATATCTGAAAGGATTGAATTCCATTTAGCTTTGGCTTTTTCAGTTATATACCTGAAATCCCACGTTTTTATATCTTTCCTAAGGTTTTTTTCAGCCTGGTCAGTGCTTATATATGAAATACCATAGCGGATTCGGAATTCCTCTATTCTTTCTTCCCGGAAAGATGCAATTAAGGATGATAGTGTTCTTTTTTCACTCTTATTTTCCTGCACATTGCCTTTATATTCGGCTTCAGAAAATATAGGGTCGTGGTCAAACTCCAGGAACAAATAGATTTTAATTCCTCCGAAAGTATCATAACCTTTTATTGTCTTTCCTTCAAAATCAAGCTCCCCATTGTTCCTTGTTCTTATAATCACACCTTTATCCTTTGCCCCATTGTAATTAATTGTAAAAATACCCGACTTTTCTGCTGGGGTGAATTTCAGATCGATATCCTTTTCGTCAAGAGTGACGCAATAGGTAAAAGGTCTCACCATTTCATTTTCATAAGTAAATGCGATGTCTTCAGAATCATCAATTTCCTTACCTGTATATGGGATTAAACTAAAAACCATCCCGGAGCGATGGGAAACAACATTAAGCGGAAATCCCTCCATCTTATTTGTTGTGAAATTATCCCTGTCGGGATAAAACCTCAACATACTGTTTGGAAGATGTACGGTAGGGTAAGTAGGGACAAGGAGATGACTGATATTACCTATATATGGGTTAACATAACTTACAGGATCAGGCTTTTTATCGCTGCATGAAATAAGTAATGCGGCTGCTATTAAATAAATGGAAAGGAGGGTAGATTTTTTCGGCTGGTAATGCTTCTTATTCATCTTAATCTGTTGTATTTTTTTAAGATTTCAAGTGTTTTTTCAATAGGGAGAGCCTCAATTTTCAAATTATATCTTCCTGTAACAGTTTTTGCTGCAAACAGCGAATTGATAATGGCCTCTTCAGTGGCTTCTATCACTGCTTCAAAGAGCAGATCCATTTCCTCATTCCTCAGAACTTTCAGATCCTGGTACATTGATTTTGGGTTGTAGGGAATTCTCAGGTTTTCTGCAGTGGAAACAGCTATTGCATAGTCCCCGCTGCTGTTTGAGGTCATGCCTCCGGTCCGGGCAATCCCGGCCATGGCTCTGGCAGCAAGTCTTTTAAGATTTCTGGAGTCAAGAGGAGCATCAGTCATTATTACAATCATGCATGAGCCGTCTTCCTTGTATTCGCCGGGAATTTTCATGAATTTATGTCTGCCGAGTTCAAGTCCCACAGGCACACCGTTTATCTGCAGAATACCACCGAAGTTTGTCTGGACGAGTACGCCCACGGTAAAGCCTCCTTTGGAAGCAGGAAGAATTCTCGATGAGGTTCCTATTCCTCCCTTGAATCCGAAACAAACCGTGCCTGTCCCGGCTCCGATATTTCCTTCTGCTACTGCCCCTGTATCGGCTGCAGCTATCGCATTAAGGACATGCTCTCTGGTTATGGCTCTTTTCCGTATGTCATTGAGTACCGCATCATTTGTTTCGCCTACGACAGGATTTACGCTCATCACTCCAATGTTCTCTGGGAAGCTTAGAGTATAATCGATTAGCGCATCTGCAGCAACAGGGACGCTTAGTGTATTTGTGAGAATAATCGGAGTTTCAATATTACCGAGCTCTTCAACCTGCGATATTCCTGTGAGCTTGCCAAATCCGTTGCCAATAAAGATCCCTGCCGGTACCTTGCTCTGGAAAATGTTTCCTGAATGCGGAAGGATGGCTGTTACACCTGTGTTTATAAAATTGTCCTCTTTAACGACGGTTACATGTCCCACCTTTACTCCGGGGACATCTGTCAGCGCATTGTTGTGGCCTGATTTTAAAATTCCGAAACGGATCCCGTAGTCGGCTGGTCTCATTTTCTGGGCTTGAATAGTTAAACAAATTATTAATGCCGGAATGATCGCTTTAATCTTCATCTGCTATTTAAGGCATGAAATAATAAATTCCTTTGATTCCGGGAGCAGTTCATTCTCATCGAAATCACCAAAGATCTTGTACCTGGTGAATTTTGACCTTTCAACAAGGTGTTCAAGCTCAAATCTGAAGAAATACCTCATCGGAGTTTGCCACTCTTCTGAGAAATAAGAATCTCCTTCATTCCAGTCAATCCTGAAGATAACATTTATTATCTGGTTCATCAGCTCGGGTCTGGTTGAGACAGTTCTTTTCATCCGGTTACCGGGTTCAAATTCTCCCTCAAAATCCATCACATTATCCATTCCGCTAATCAGCATTTTCAGATCGGGAACAAAAGCATCAAAAATGAACTTGCCTCCCGGATTAAGATGATCATACACATTATTCAAGGCTTTCAACTGATCAGATTTTTCAGTCAGATGCATAAATACCCTGAATGGAGCAACGATCAGGTCAAATCCTGATTCAAATCTGAAGTCAACTATGTTCTGAAGCGTGATCCTGGATCTCTGATCCTTATTCAGCTTGGATTTAAGAATATCTATCATCGCCGGGCTGATATCGATGCCGTAAATATCGGCACCATTTTTAAGGGCCTCGGTCAGCAGCCGGCCGGTACCGGATCCAACTTCCAGGATTTTCCCCTTTGTCTCATAGATTTTTCTCAGATAGTAATTGTTATCTACGCCATCGCGTACCTGGTGATATATCAAGTCATAAAACCTTGCGAAATAATCAGGATAGAGACAATGCTGATAGTTGACCGGTCCCTTTTCCCCGTTACCAATATTTTGGGACATTGTTCAAAAAAATGGTTCAGAAGTAAATGTACAATTCTTTTTAAAATCAGCCAATTTTTAAGGAAGTCATCGTAAGGGAGCCTGCTAATGGTTTGTCATTGAATATTTCCAAATTATCGTTTTCATCCGTTAAAGCCAGTACATAGAGTAATGGCAGAAAGTGCTCTGGAGTAGGAACAGCCAGCTCAAAAGCTCTTCCCTGCGCCTGGTAATTGATTAGTTGTTTATGATTACCGGAAAATATATATTCTTTCATTTTATCACTGGCTTCGGCTGCCCAGTCATAGGCATAAACCTCATTAAGTTTACTCCATTCAACCATTCTGAGGTTATGAACCATATTGCCGCTGCCAATAACAAGTATCCCTTTTCTGCGAAGTATCTTTAGTTCAGTTGCAAGCTCATAATGCTGCCGGGGGGTCAAATTGTAATCCAGGCTCATCTGAATAACTGGGATATCAGCTTCCGGATAAAGATGTTTCACAACACACCAGCATCCGTGATCAAGACCCCATGTTTCGTCAAGACCAACATCCGTGTTTTTTATTATTACTGATGTCTCCTTAGCCAGTCCGGGATTCCCCGGCGCAGGATATTGCACTCTGTAAAG
The DNA here is from genome assembly GCA_964514725.1 of uncultured Rikenellaceae bacterium. Taxonomy (GTDB): domain Bacteria; phylum Bacteroidota; class Bacteroidia; order Bacteroidales; family VadinHA17; genus LD21. Next base: position 87,325 of record CAZEUL010000006.1, on the reverse strand, counting down.
CTCTTCAGGAAATCCTCCGAAATCGTGGATTGTTCTGGGTTTATCCATTGCAGTAACAAAAGTGCCAGGAGTTTCCCAGTGTGCAGACACACATAAGATTGAAGATGGCCTGAGTATGGATTTTCCGGCATTCCTCCATCCCCTTACAAATTCATTATCCTCTATTGCATTCATAGGACTGCCATGTCCGAGGAAAAGTACCGGCATCTTTTCAGATAAGTCAGGCTCTTTGGCTGATTTCAGCTTGTCTGCAAACATTTCATTTTTATTTTTTTGAATTCTGATTCTGTTCAAAATGTATTTAATCTCTTATTCTTTTTTGATAAGACATTTCAGTATTATTAATTGTTCAGAAGCGGCTGATAAGTTACTAATTTTTAGACTATAAGCAGGATCTTTGCCCGGCTCTTAAATACATACACAAAAATATCTGGACATTGCACCTGCCTGTTTAAACAACAAGGAAAAGGATTAGCTGCGCCTTATATCCATTATCATTTCCCATCACTTATTGTTTTACACTTATAAAATATTATATATCAATATTATAGATATTGTCTTACGATAATTATTCTGTTATCCTGATTATGTCCTGGTATTCTTTTCCTTAATTCCGGAATACGGGTCGTTATGAACTGCTCCCTGCGTAAGGCAGTGTGGCTGCATCAAAAGTCATCTTTAAGCTGAAAGTCAGACATAGGTGATATGTGTATGAATTATTATCAGCCGACTCTCAATTTAAAAAACAGAGCAATTTCTTTTGATTTGTTTTATATTTGTAGCCCAAAAGAGCGACCTGATTAACAATTGTTCACAGAATATGCCAAAAAAATACTCACTTGATAAGGATAAGATCAAAATAGTCCTGCTTGAAGGAATCCATAAGAGTGCGACCAGGTTTTTTAAAGCTAATGGTTATTCCAACATCGAATCATTTCCTGCTGCTCCTGATGATTATACACTGAGAACAATTATTCAAAGCGCAAATATTGTTGGCATTAGATCACGAACCCAGCTGACGAAAGGGATCCTAAGTTCGGCTGAAAAGCTTCTTGCAATAGGCTGCTTCAGTATAGGGACAAACCAGGTTGATGGGAAAGCAGCCAAGCTTATGGGTATCCCGGTCTTTAATGCTCCTTTTTCGAATACCCGTTCAGTAGCTGAGCTTGTTATAGCCGAAGCAATCCTTCTCATGCGCAATATACCCGTTAAAAATGCAGCAGCCCACAGGGGCCTTTGGATGAAATCGGCAACAAACTGTTTTGAAGTGAGGGACAAAAACCTTGGCATTATAGGTTACGGTCATATCGGCTCTCAGGTTTCGATACTTGCTGAATCGCTCGGAATGAATGTTTATTACTATGATATTGTAAAAAAGCTTAGTCTGGGAAAAGCTGTAGCATGCTCTTCTCTTGACGAACTTCTGAAAGTTTCACATATAGTTACACTTCATGTTCCTGAAACCCATCTTACAAGGAATATGATAAGTGAAAGGGAATTATCAGTGATGAAAAAAGGAGCCTGTCTTATTAATGCGTCACGGGGATCTGTTGTAAATATAAGGGATTTATCAAAAGCCCTCAGATCGGGTCACATCCTTGGCGCCGCCCTTGACGTATTCCCTGAGGAACCTGCATCCAACAATGATCCTTTCGTGTCGGAACTGCAACAGTACGACAATGTGATTCTTTCTCCGCATGTCGGTGGAAGCACAATGGAAGCCCAGGAAAATATTGGCACTGAAGTCGCTGAAAAACTGGTAAAATACAGTGATACAGGGGCTACAATAGGAGCAACTAACTTCGTCCAGGTTTCATTGCAGCCAAACAAAAATGCGCAGAGATTTTTACATATCCATAAGAATGAACCCGGGATTCTGAAAGAAATTAACTATATTTTTACTTCAAAAGGCATAAACATTGCCGCGGAGTATCTTCAGACTGACCCTGATATTGGGTATGTCATAATTGACACTGAAAGCCGCCTAAATTCAGGTATCTTACAGGAATTAAAATCAATACCAGGAACCATCAGGGTAAGAATGCTTTATTGAATATTTCACCTTCTCTTATCCATCCTTCCCATTGAGAGCAGGGAAAGATTCACCTGAATTGAGTCCGGTTAATGGATGAGATACTTTAAATTTTATTTTTTCAACAGGCACGAATGTATCATCGGCTGTTTCGGCAATAGTAACGTTTTTGCATATACCGCCGAAAATAATCTTAATTGCATTTATAACAGTCTGCATTATCGGCTTATAGATCCATTCAAATTCCTCCGGACCTTTCTCAAGTGATTTTTCTGTATTCAGCCTGTATTCTTCCTTTATCTTGTTGGCATACATGTAAAGGTTATCAGTAGTCATCCACCTTTTTTCAGCAAGTGCATTCTGACTGCGGAACTCAAATATCTCAAAGAAATCCCATTCCAGTTTTCTATTACCGAACGACAGGAATTTAGGATTGATATTTGCAACCATCAGTTCATCATTGTCAGGAAGATATTTGAATCTCAGCTCTTTACAGTCGATCCCGAATTTGGCTTTAAGCGAAATGTTCAGGCTTCCGAAATATTTTATTTCCCTGTCGTCTTCAATTGTCTCCTTTCTGGAAACAGGCCGGTTGAAGTGAGTATCGACTTCAAAAAGGTTTAATTCCAGGATATTTTTGATCTTAGCTATCTGGAATTGCCTCTCTTTCAGATAAGAAATCTCTTCCTCAAGCTTATTATTCTGTTTCAGCAGCGATTTATTCTTCTCTTCCAGCCCCTCGATCCTGTCCTGGAATTTTGAGACTTTTACATTGAGTCCTATCAGTTGCTGGATGCCGAAGATTATCAATCCTAAACCCAGGGCAACAAATCCCCAGATAATGAGCTTGTTTGCCAGAAGAATAAATGCAATGATCAGAAGAAGTAAAAAAATTGAATATCTTTTTAAAACACTCATTTGATTTGTTTGTATATCCTTTATTTTGCCGGGAATACTTTATTCTGATATTTAGTTTTGATTGCCTTGCTGAATATAACCCAGTCTTCTGGGGTCATCCTGTCGGGAGTAAAGAGACAGATACCTGCTGCACCGTTCTCCATCGATTCCCTGATTGCATCCTCAAGTTCACCGGGAACAAGTCCATGGTTTTCCGGATCCGGTTCGGCAGCTTTTTTCTCAGGGGCAGGACATATGAACAATCCGCTGTAAAGTGGCTTTCTGTTATCTATTGCGGTGACTCCCTCCTTACACATCTCGCCTATCCATTTTGTTCCCTCAAGGTAGAAGTCATTATAATTCATCGGGTAGAATGCATCAATGTTCCATTTATCCCACTCCTGTCTTACAATCTTTTTGGCTATTGAATTTGGCCCGGGGAAAACGGCTGCATTGATTACTTTCCCTTTTGAATGCACAACCTCGGCCAGCCGGTTGACAAGATTTGTTATCAGGTCATACCTGAACTGCTTCCATTTTTCAACCTGTGAAGGATCTTCAACATCATTCAAGTCTATGCCGGTATTTACCAGGAAATCATTTTTGCATTTGTCGCAGTAGCAATAGTCGAACTGTGGGTATTCCCTATCCATGACAAGGTTATACTTTTTCCATAAACCTTTGGCAAGAATTACATCCGGGAAACGGATAAAATCAAGGTGTACCCCATCAACTTCAGGTATTTCTGCTATTTTACCGTACAGGTCCTCAAGGTATTTTATTACTTCTTCGCGGTTGGGGCACACAAAATGGTAATGTTCGGCATAGGCAGGTTTGTCATAGGCTGATTCGCCGACACCGTTTATGGCGTACCACTCTGGTTTCATATCAGGATTATTGTTCTGGGTAAGTGTAGGTATCCAGGTATGAAATTCAAGGCCCACCTCTTTTGCTATTTTGCCAACTCTTCTGTAGACTTCAGGATCACGACCGGCTGAATACATAAGTCCGTCTATTCCCTTTTCCTTCAGATCGGCAAACCGGGCTTTCAGTTCTGCATCGGTAGCTTTACCGGGTCCGCCGAGCCATGCGTAGCAGGGGATCTTGGCAGCTTTTTGGGAACTGCATGATACAGCAAAAAAAACTGCCAGCATTATAAATATTGGGATAAATAATCTGATTTTCATTTGTTTGGATTTTAAAATAGAGTTAGGATTTTTAAAATTCGATTATCTCTTTTGGTTTCATATTATTCTCCATGGTCCAGAAATGAGCCTGCCCGTGAGCTATCCTGAAAATTATCAATCCGGGACTGTTGATGGTAATCCCGAAATTTTTTAAAAACGGCCTGTCATTCAGTACTTTCTCCCTTAGTTTAATATCATCTACAAATTCAACACTACCGGAGATCCTGAGCATTTTGCCTATCATTCCCTCATGCCTGTAGAAACAAACTTCGGTTTTGGGATTCTTTTTTAGATGATGAGGGAACTCTTTTATTGATGCTGTCTGAAAATAGAATCCGGTTTCATCTGCAAACCAGAAACCTAGAGCACGAACCCTGGGTTGATCGCCTTCATCTGTTGCCAGAAAACATATAGGATTCTCATTCGTGAACTTTATGCAATCGCGGATATCCATATGGAAAGGTTTTATTATGTTTGATAAGTCAGGTACTGAATTCTACTTAACAAGTTATTTATTGGCAATTTCAGGATTCGGATTTCGGTTCATTTTTCTTTTTAAATCCGTAATCCACAATTATCAGATTTCTCCCTGTTTCTGCCTGCTGTTTCCAATCTTGGCCGGCCACATTAACGCAAGTATATTGAGGATCATCACCAGGATGACGACAAACATAGACACATTTGCCCCTGAAAAAAAATGATGATAATCGATAAAATAGATTGTTACCAAAACCAATGAAACGCATATACCTGCGATAATGTACCGGATGGTCTTCATATTTTGTTTTTTCGAAATATTCTAAAATTCCCGTTTATTTTACTGACATTTCCCATTATAAGTAGGTAATCAGTAATCGATATTCAGAGTAATCGGTATGCAGTAACCGGTAACACACTGAATAACCTTGTCCGGCTGACTGCCCTGGCATGAAGACGAAGATTACCGAATACTGAATACTGAATACCAGTCAACCCCCCTCATAACTGCCGCCTTGCTGTCTGCCGCCTGTCGCCTTCCGCCTTTCTCCTTACAGACTGTTAATGAAATCTGCACTCGGTTTAAATGTGGCCGGATCCATCTCAACAAAAATATTCTTCACCCCGCCGGTTTTTACAGAGGCGAAGAACTCTTTCCAGTCAACAATTCCTTGTCCGAGGGGTACGCTTTTCTTCTCAGCTGCCGACCAGTCGGCAAGATGAGCAGAGATGAATCTTCCCGGATACTTTTTAAAATAGTCGGAAGCCTTAAAACCTATGTTAATAACAGCAACCTGGAACTGCATCTTAACATATTCCGGATCAAATTCTTTCAACAATTCATCATAGATCAGCTTTCCGTCCAGTTTTTCAAATTCCATGTGGTGATTATGAAAACCCATCTGGATGCCTGCCTTTTTGGACTTCATGCCATACTTATTTAGCTCGTCGGCCGCTTTCAGCCAGTCGCTCAGTGTAGCATCCTTCGGCAGCCAGAAACTCGACAATATCATCTGTTTCTGACCTGATTCGGCAGCAAACTCAATGCGTTCATCAAGGTTCTTCTGAAATTCAGGCATTCCGTAATGGGTGCTGTCAAAGCTCAGCCCGGCATCGTTGATGATCTTCTTCATCTCTTTGGCCGACAACTTCATAAGAGGCCCGAAACCCGATGACTCATATCCCGGAGGCGAACACATCTCGACACTTTTATATCCAAGGCCTGCCATCATTTTCAGTGTTCCTGCGAAATCCTTTATAAGCTGATCTTTGATGGTCCACACCTGAAAGCCAAGTGGCATTTTTACGGTTTTTGCCGCCGTAACAGCATTAAGATCTATGGGGATGTGTGAAGCGACTACTGCAGATCCTATCCCCAAAGCACTCCTGGTAAGAAAGTCTCTCCTGGATAAATTTTTCATAAAATTGAAATTTAAATGTCAAGTTTTAAAACTATTTATAGCATGTAAACTGTCCGTTTTTGAAGCTGTTTACTCCATTATCCGTACCTATCCATACAACTCCATCCTTGTCGACTGCAAGGCAAAGTATATTATCACTGTTAAGTCCGTTGCCCTTGGTGTAGGAGGTCCAGTCAGAGCCGTTGAAAACAGATATCCCGCCTTTGGTTCCAAACCAGTAGTTGCCCTTCCCGTCAGCTGTAATCGCCTGAACATCATCATTTACAAGGCCTTCGGCCGTGGTGTAAACTGTCCAGTTGTCAAGAGTATTGTTCCCCGTATGCTTCGCCAGTCCGAGATTTGTCCCAAACCATTTGGACCTGTCCTTTGCAATGTAAACACTGTGTATGGTGTCTGATGGAATAATGATTGGTCCCCACATGGCATAGACCGATGCACCTGAAATACCGTCAACCTCGTTTTTGAAAACCCTCGCAACCCCTGCACCATCAGTTCCTACATAAAGGGTGTCGCCCGTAGCATTTGTCCCCATAGCTGTTATGGGAAAAGCTTCGAACAATCCTTCAGGATAAATATTGTCATAAGCCGGAGTAAGCCACTTATCATTACAAAGGGCTGCAATACCCTTATCCGTTCCAAACCATTTCAGGAGATTTGATCCGACAGCAACCCTTAAAACAATGTCGCTCATTGATGAGGAGCTTTCAGATTTATAGGTTTTTACACCTGCCTGGTTATCAAGGGGAACGGGAGCCACTATCGCTCCGCCCGATGAAGCAATCAATATTTCAGATCCTGAACCGGTGGCAGCAAGAGCAAGATGATTCACTTCAGCTGACGGGATGTTCCCGGTTTGATTATGCAGTCTCCATTTTTCTCCATCAAAACTTACAACTCCCTTTTCCGTTGCAAACCATTTTATGTTTTTGTCATCCACAACAACTGCCGAAAACTTCTTTGCAGATATTCCGGTCTCTATTGTTGCCTGCTGATTTGAGGGAGACGAAAATCCCCAAATTATGAATGTGATTGCTATAATGCTTCCGGCATGATACTTTTTTATACCTGCGACACGATTCTTTCTTTTTAATTTGTAATGATTCATGATATTTATGGTTTATTTGGTTTATCAACCTAGTTTAAATTTCTTTAGTGTCCGGTTAATTTCAATTTCGTCCCATAAGTGACTTGAAACCAAAAGATAAATCATCTCCTACCAATATTATGTACCTACGGGACGGTTCCGTCAGGAACCAAATATTGGTAGAAATTCAATCAGGCCCTTATTTTTCAAAGTCCCGTAGGGACGTAATAAAAACAATGTTCACAGATCACATGGTTCGTTTTTAACCGGATAGTAATGTATAAATTTATAATCTAAAGTTAAAGTATTTCATTGTAAAAGTATAAATTATGGAGAAGATGTAAAGTTATACTGTTTCATTTTGGAAACGGATTTAACAATCTTTAAGAATAATCGATTTACCTGAAATACGAAGGGTAAGTAAAATTTGTAATTTTACTCGGCTTTGAATATGGTGGTTTTACGGAACAAAGTATATGATTAAATATTAAAATGTAAATTTAATCTTAAAACATGGATTCTCGTCACTACCAACAGATTGTTTGATCATCAGAATAAAAAATCCGGATATGGAAAATAAATACAGGAAACAAGCTTTCACAGCCGCTTTTTTGTCGATTGCACTAGTTTTTTCAGTTCAAACACTTCAAGCGCAACAGATTTCAATTCTTCTTAAGGGGGGACATGTAATTGATCCAAAGAATAATGTCAATTCAAAAATGGACGTCGCCATTGCTGACGGGAAGATCCTGAAGGTTGCTCCCGATATCCCCGTAAAAAATGCGGCGAGGGTTGTCGATGTGACGGGTATGTATGTCACCCCGGGCCTGATCGACCTGCATGTCCATGCTTTTCACGGAACCGATCGCGGATCTTATATTGCAGACGGTTGGGATGCTCTGCCGCCTGACGGGTTCACATTCAGGGCCGGAGTAACTACGGTGGTCGACGCAGGATCAGCGGGCTGGAGGAATTTCCGCAACTTCAAATCACAGACTATCGACAGGTCAAGGACCCGGATACTCGCCTTCCTTAATATAGTTGGTACGGGTATGTATGGGAGGTTTGAAGAGCAGGATGTTAATGACATGAATCCTGTTATGACAGCCTATATGATTACAAGGCTTTTCCCTGATATTCTTGTCGGGGTTAAGTCGGCTCATTACTGGGGGCCGGATTTTACCCAGGTTGATAAGGCAGTTGAAGCCGGAACAATAGCAAATGTGCCGGTTATGGTGGATCTTGGTGAACACCATCCTCCATTATCCATTGAGGAACTTTTTATGAAGCATCTAAGGCCTGGTGATATCTGGACACATACATATGCAAATGCCCCTAAGGACCGGGAAGTGCCGGTTGATGAAAACGGAAAGGTAAAACCATTCATTTTTGAGGCACAGAAAAGAGGAATAATTTTTGATGTAGGACATGGAGGAGGCGCTTTTCACTGGAAACAGGCTATCCCCTCAGTACAGCAGGGATTTATAGCCGACGTAATCAGTTCCGACCTGCATATAGGAAGCATGAACGGAGGGATGAAAGATATGGCCAACCTCCTGTCAAAATTCCTTAATATGGGACTTTCACTTAACGATGTTATTATCAGAGCAACATGGAATCCGGCAAAAGTTATCAAAAGGACAGAACTTGGAAATCTAAGTGAAGGATCACCTGCTGATGTAGCTGTATTCACACTGCGAAAAGGTAATTTCGGTTTTCTGGATGTAAAGGGCACAAAAATGAAAGGGACACAAAAACTTGAAACTGAACTGACTATACGTGACGGACAAATAGTCTGGGATCTTAACGGAATTGCAGCACCAATGTGGGATGAAGTCAAGCCAAGTGGTAATTGAAAATTTATTTTTTAAATTGAATGAATATTTCGGGAAATCCTTTAACCCGGGTAAGCGCTAAGGAAAAACATGGAGTTGGTCCATTCTGGATAATACCTTCTGACATTAATAATTTATATATTGTAATCTGATACTCTCGAATAAACAAATAAAGAAAATAAGAAATGAAAACACTGAAAAATCTCATAAAACTTATTCCGGTTTTCATTTTCTTGCTTGCTCCCGGAATGAACCTGAATTCTCAAAATATTGATATTCTTATAAAAGGGGGCCATGTAATCGATCCGAAGAACAAGATTGATGCAGTTATGGATGTGGCTGTTGCGGATGGGAAAATTCTCAGGGTGGCCCAGTCTATTCCTGCTGACAAGGCAAAGAAAATTATTGATGCGAAAGGTTTGTATGTTACTCCAGGTCTGATAGATCTTCATACACATGTTTTCGTGGGGACAAACAATGGATTCGCTGACGGATTCTCCTGCGTTTCTCCAGATGATATTACTCTTAAGGCAGGTATAACGACAGTAGTGGATGCCGGTACATCGGGCTGGAGGAATTTTCCGATCTTTAAAAAACATGTTATCGACAGATCAATAACAAGAGTTTTGGCTTTTCTTAATATAGCAGGGTCGGGAATGACAGGGTTTCCTTCTGAGGAAGATATCAATGATATGGATGCGCGGATGACTTCTCTTGTGATAGGGCAGTTTCCTGAAATAATAGTCGGAGTGAAGATCGGACATTACCGGGGAAGCGACTGGGCTCCCTTTGACAGGGCTCTGGATGCCTGTAAACTATCAAACGTACCTCTTTTCGTGGAGTGTCATCTGCCTTTATTCCCGCTCGAAGAAATACTTAAAAGAATGCGGCCCGGTGATATTTATACGCATACTTATTGCACTGCTGCAGACCGCGAATGCCTTCTTGATGAGAATGCAAGAATAAGGCCCTGTGTTATGGAGGCAATGAAAAAAGGTGTAAGGTTTGATGTCGGGCACGGAGGCGGAATGTTCCATTTCAACGTTGCAATACCAGCATTTAAGCAAGGGCTTATACCTGATTCATTTGGATCAGATCTTCACCGGTCAAGCATGAATTCAGGTATGAAAAACATGCTCGATATTATGTCAAAATTCCTGAATATAGGGATGAGTTTACAGGATGCGATCCATCGGGCAACCTGGAATTCGGCTGTTTCAATTAAACGTGATGATCTTGGTCACTTGAGCGAAGGAGCCGTGGCAGATATTGCAATATTGAGCCTCAGACAAGGTAAATTTGGATTTGTCGACACAAGGAATAACAGGCTTGATGGAGATAAAAAACTTGAAGCCGAAATTACAATTCGAAACGGAAAGGTAGTGTGGGATCTGAACGGACTGGCAGCTGAAAGTTGGTTGAATAATCAAAAGCTTAAATTCTGATGATATTAAAGGATATTGATCTAAGTAATTTTAAATATGATTTTACAATTGTAATATTTTGTGAAGATGATTAACCTTTGAAATCCTTTGTGATAAAGAAAATTAAACCTCTAAGGCGCACAAAGGTCCTATAACTTTCGGGCTCACACAAAGGTTCCACATAAAACATGAATAATAAATATTAAAATTGATAAATATGGAACGCAGGGAACTTATTAGAAATCTGACAGTTTTGCCTCTGGCAGGCACTTTTCTCCCGTTGGAATCAGTAGTATCTCAGGTTAAAGGACCGCTTAAACCGGGGCCCAATATCTATGAATCAATAGGGGTGGATACGGTTATAAACTGTGTAGGGACCTATACAATAATAGGAGGATCGCTGGAACGTCCGAGTGTCGTTGAAGCAATGCACGCTGCTTCAGGTTCATTTGTGCAATACGATGAACTTGCATTTGGTATAGGCCGCCGTCTTGCAGAGATTACCAAGGCTGAATGGGGAATGATATCTGCTGGTTGTGCAGCAGGCATGAAACACGTTACAGCTGCTTGTGTGGCAGGTGGAAATCCCGAAAAGCTTGTGCGGATTCCCGACTTGTCAGGCTTTGACAAGACGGAAGTTGTTATTCCAAGAAGCTCCAGAAATGCTTATGATCATGCTATAAGGAACATCGGTGTCAGGATCATTACGGTTAATACATTGGAGGAGTTGGGAAAAGCCCTGAATCCGAGGACAGCTATGATATATGTTATGACAGGCAGGGATACTGAGCCAGGTAATGAATTTGCAATTGACAAAATTGCGGCACTTGCCAAACCTCAGAATATTCCTCTCCTTGTAGATGCTGCTGCCGAGGATCTTACTGTACCCAACGTCCATCTGGAACGTGGCGCAACAGTTGTAGCTTACAGTGGAGGTAAAGCGTTATGTGGCCCGCAATGTGCCGGATTGCTGCTTGGAAGCAAGGCAATCCTTATGTCAGCCTGGCAGGCAAGTTCTCCACACCATGGAACAGGACGCGACAATAAGGTTGGTAAGGAAGAAATGCTCGGTATGCTTGCAGCAGTGGAGGATTGGGTAACACGCGATCATGAGGAAAAGATGAGAATATGGCATACATATCTTGATAATATTTCAAGAAAGATAACTGGTATAAAGGGCATTAAAACCGAAATAAGAGAACCCGAGGGTCTCAATAACAGGAGTCCGGTGCTAGTTGTTTCATGGGATCCCGAACAACTTAACATAACCGGACCTGACGTGGCTGAAGAGCTTGCTACAACGAAACCCAGAATTGCCGTTCACAGCGGATTCTCCGAAAAAGATGGGACAACATCAATCAACATCTGTGCAGGCCAGATGCAGCCAGGTAATGATAAAATAGTAGCTGACCGAGTTTATGAAATACTTGGGAAGAGGCGGTCCAAACCTGCACCAATGGCTGCACCTGCAGCAGATATAAGCGGAAGATGGTCAGTTGATATTGAATATTACAGCAGTAAATCTCAGCACACCTTCATAATTGAACAGGATGGCAACTGGATCCAGGGTTCGCACAAAGGTGATTTCTCATTACGGGAAATGACCGGTTCAATTGAAGGTGACCAGGTAAAGCTTTTCAGTTCTGAACGTATGGTGGCCGATAATGTTCCATTTACATTCTCAGGTACACTGGCAAATGATACTATCTCAGGAGAAATCTACCTCGGTGAATATATCAGGGCTAAATTTACTGCAAAAAGAAACAGCTACAGAGGATCACGGCGACAAATAAAATTCCCTAAGGGACAGCCACTGGCTACTTGAGAAATGATGAAAATTATCGGGTTCTGTCAAACAAACCGATTATTCAACTGTTATATAAATTGTACATTTTGTATAAAGACTGATAAAAAAGCATAAGGAAAAACAATATTCATGAAAAGACGTGATTTTATAAGGGTTTCATCTGCAGCAGGTGTAGCAGGTCTGGTAGGAGGAGGCTTTGATTCTTTTGCAAATCCTCTTGATGCTGCAAATGAAGGATTTGATCTCCATCCTTTCATTAAAGAACACCCGGAGGCTGTCTTTATTAAGCTCACATCTGTGAAGGAAAAAACAGATGCCAAAGCCATTTACGATGCTGCATATTCCCTTGCCAGTGAGATGTTTGTCAAGACCAGAAAGGGTAAAGGATATCCACTTTCAACCAAAATAACCTGTAAACCTAACTGGACTGCAAGCAGAATTGACAAAAATGACAGGACAGCTAATATGGGTATAACCACCGATCTTAATTTTATCGAGGGATACCTGAATGGTGTAAAGACAAAAGGACTTAAGGATTTCTATCTCAGAGAGTGTGCTTCTCCTCACACATGGATAGCCAATGGCTACCTGCCGATGGCTGAAAGGAATAATTTCGATCTTAAGAATTTATCGACAAAGGATTATTGGGAACTTGGTGATGAAATAATCTTCAAGAAGATTGACGGAGTGGTGTTTAAAGAGGCCGGTTATATGGCACCAATGAACGCCCCCGATACATTCCTGATAAATATAGCAAAATTCAAATCCCACCAGATGGGCATCACTGCATCTATCAAAAACCTGCAGGGAATCACGGGTAAAAAATTCCATCAGTTTTGCGGCGGTCATTTTGATATTTTCAAATCTTATGACCAGAGGTATCATAAGTTTTTCCAGCCTGATTATATGGAAAGGATAGCAGAACTGCATAAGAAACATGTTGCACAAGGAATACCACGCTGGGATACCACGATGGACAGGCCACCTTACGGGGGTGGTCTTTTTATGGAACAATGGGTCCAGCGGATGCTTGATTCGTACAGTGTTACTCCTACCGGAATAAATATCGTCGAGGGAATTTATGGCCGCGATGGCGACGGATTTGCAGGAGGCCCTCATAATGGAAGAGCAATGGACTTTATGAGCAATAATGTTATTTTCGGCAAGGATCCTTTCCGTGTTGATATTATCACACACTGGCTGGCAGGCCATGAACCCGGCAACTTTGGTTTGTTTCATATAGGAATTGAAAGAGGATTCTCAAATGTGCTCGATCCATTTGATATACCGGTTTATCTCTGGGATAATGGAAGAGCCAAAAAGGTAAACCTTGATACATTTAAGCGTACTCCGCTTGTTACATATTACCTGAGAAGGAACACAAACGGAGAGAATGAAGAAAAATTCCATATGGTCAATGAACCCTTCGACTACAAAGCATGGAAAAGCGGAAAGATTGCCAAAACCGACATGCCATCAATAAAGGCACTGGGTACAGATTCTAATGATAAGGTTATAATGGAGGTTTCAGTACCCGAGAAAGGAGATGTTTATGTTGATATCCTTAACAGTAACGGCGACCTTGTCTGGAGATTGCATGCTGATGATCTTGAACCCGGAATACACCAGGTTGTGTGGGATGGATTCTCATCTCCCGGATTGTACAATACTTATGTGAAGGGTATGGGATGGGATGCAGAAAGTGAAATGGTTATTTATACCTGATGAAACGTCGTGATTTTATTAAAGTATCTTCAGCTGCAGGCGTACTGGGTCTGGTTCGACCGGGTATAAGAACTGCCGGCAGTTCATTGATGGGTGGAACAGAGGGATTCGATCTTCATCCGTTCATCAAAGAGCATCCGGAGGCAGTTTTTATAAATCTTACTTCAGTCGCTGAAAAAACTGACGCAACTGCAATATATAATGCTGCTTATAAACTGGCTGATGAAATGTTTGTCAGAACCTCAGCCGGCAAGGGTTATCCCAATACAACCCGTATTACCTGCAAACCCAACTGGACATGCAGTGTCGGAAACAAAAAAGATTCGGTTGCCAATATGGGTATTACAACCGACCTCAACTTTGTCGAAGGCTATCTTAACGGTGTTAAAACAAAGGGTCCGCAGAAGATATTTTTAAGGGAATGCGCCTGTACCTTCCAATGGAAGACACTGGGTTTCACTGCAATGGCCGAGAGGAATAATTTTGATCTGAAAGATCTTTCGTCAAAAGATTACTGGGATCTTGGCGATGAAATCATTTTAAAAAAAGTTGACGGCGTTGTCTTCAGGGAAGTAGGTTTTATGGCCCCTATGACGGCAGATGATACTTTTCTGATCAATATAGCCAAGTTCAAGGCTCATCAGATGGGCATAACGGGAGCAATAAAAAACCTTCAGGGGATAACTGGAAAGACATTTCACTCTTATTGCGGTGGAAGTGTCGACATATTCAAGACTTACGACAAACGGTACCATAAATTTTTCCAGCCTGATTACCTTTCCAGAATTGGAGAGTTGCATAAAAAGCATGTTGAAGCCGGAATTCCCCGATGGAATGAGAAAATGGACAAACCACCTTTTGACGGTGGTTTCTGGATGGAACAATGGGCACAGAGGATGTGCGATTCCTATAGTATAACTCCTACCGGAATAAGCATCATCGAAGGTATTTACGGACGCGATGGTGATGGCTTTCAGGGGGGACCCCATAACGGGAAGGCTATGGATTTTATGAGTAACAATATAATTTTCGGAAAAGATTCTTTCCGGGTTGATATTATTGCTCACTGGCTGGCCGGCCATGAACCCGGAAATTTCGGTCTCTTTCATATAGGTATTGAAAGAGGTCTTTCCAATGTTCTGGATCCTTTTGATATTCCGGTCTACCTTTGGAAAGACGGCAAAGCGAAAAAAATCAAACTTGATTCACTTAAAAGAACACCTTTGCTTACATATTACCTCCGACGCAACACAAATGGTTTTAATGAACCAAGATACCACATGGTTGACGAGCCTTTCGATTACAGTGCATGGAAATCAGGAAAGATTACAACGAATCGTCAACCATCAATCAGGGCAATAGGAACAAATCCGGAAGAAAAGGTCGTTATGGAAGTAAATGTCCCTGAAAAGGGAGATGTTTACGTCAACATCTTGAACCGTCATGGTGAGGTTGTATGGAGGATGCATGCCGACGACCTTGAGCCCGGAATACATGAGGTAGTTTGGGATGGATTCTCACAGCCGGGCCTTTATAATATGTATGTTAATGGAATGGGATGGGACGCAGAACGGGAAATGGTAATTTATACCTGAAATTCTGTCTATTTTATTCCTTTTACCACCGGCAGAAGGACATAACTCAAATTTGTCCCGCCATGATGAATATTCTGGTTTGCGACCCTGGTTACAGCACTTTTTCCCAGCGGATCTCCTGTATTCGGATTCCTGTCAAACTGAGGAAAATTGCTTGAAGTTATATCAACTCTTATGCGATGACCGGGTAGAAATACATTGGCTGTACCGGTCATCTCAATATCGTATTCATAAATCTGATTTGGTGTCAGCAGCTTTATCTTATCAAGTCCCTGCCGGAACCTTGCACGAAGAATCCCCTCAGATATGGGCATTGAGTAGCCATTCGAATATACATCAATAAGTTTGATCATCCAGTCAGTATCAGGGCCGTCGGTTGAGGCAAAAAGTTTCATTTTAACAGGTCCTGCTATCGTAAGGGTATCTTGAAGATAATCAGTAGTATAGACAAGGACATCTTCCCTTCTTTCAACAGAACGTTGGTCGGCTGGACCGGCGAGAGTAGGTGTTCCGCAACAGTTATTGCCTCCTGTGGTCGGAACAGGATTCAGAGGATCATAACGGTATTTGTCTATCCCATTTCTTTCAGGTTTTGTGAATTGCAGTTTACCATCTCCGCGAACAGAGTTTGCTGAACCGTTGCTGGTAATATACAACTCTTTATAATCTGTTCCCGGAACCGGCCAGTCATATTCACTGCGCCATTTATTAACTCCCATATAGAAAAGCTGAACAGGTTTTTCAAAATCGAGACCTGTATTTTTACCTTTCAGGTAGTAATCGTAGAAACGGATCTGAAGGTCGAACATGTCTTTAAAAGCGTCGGGTGTGAAATCAACACCTCCGAATGACCGAGTAGGTCCGTGGCCCCACGGGCCAATTATCATCCTTGCACCGGCTCTGGCTTCAGGTGATCCGCCATATTTTTTCATTCCGACATAACCGTTTATGGTTCCCATTATAAATATGTCAAACCATCCGCCAAGTGTATGAACAGGGACTGTTATTTTTTCAAACCTTTCCTCATCGCTTATATCTCTCCAGTATTTGTCATAACTTTCATGTTTAAGCCAGTCGCGGTAATGCTGAACCGGGGCCCCTTCATACATAATGTCCATGTCATTCAAAGGAAGATGCATTAAAACATTATCGTATTTCAGATTTTCAGGCATGTAGTTTTCTGTATGCCAGTACTGAGGAAGCATTATTCGGTTTGGCATCCTTACAACTCCCCATCCGTAATTAAAGCTCAGCCTGAAAGCACCACCCATTGTAAGCCAGTTTGCATAAATATTTGTTGAAGCCAGTGCAGGAAAGGCTGCAACAAGATGAGGAGGATTCTGGCTCGCAGCTGCCCACTGATTGTGTCCTACATAACTGCCACCCTGAGTTGCGACCTTACCGTTCGAAAATGGTTGTTTTGCAGCCCATTCAATAGTTTCGAATCCGTCTCTTGCTTCATCGCGGAAAGGCTCCCACTTTCCTTCACTTTCATACCTTCCCCTCACATCAGTTACCACTACCGCATAACCATGTTGTGCAAATTTAACCATCATCTCATGTACGCCATCTCTCTGAACTCCATAGGGTGTTCTGGTGACAAGTGTCGGATATCTTCCGGGTGCCGCAGGGAGATAAACATCTGCATATAATATAACACCGTCACCCATCGGCACAGGTTTGTGCCTCTCGATCCTGATATCATTGAGCGCTTGCCCGGAACCTGATGAAACAAGTGAAGAAGTGAAAACCAGAATGAACAACAGGCGTTTGATCATGTAATTGCTTATAACAGGCAAAATTGTACTGAATCCGCGGCAGTTTGAATAATTCATTTTTTTCATTAAAGGGATGATTTTGATTTTAAATATGTGAATTACCAGATTTTATCAGGAGCAGATATCCCGTTAAGGTCCCAGACTATTTTTCCTGCCCTGATTGTGAGTTCGGCAACAAGTTTTTGATTTCCTTTAAGTTTTTCACCGCTGATATCGAGAAATCCGAAATTACCCTTACTGAGGCTGAAAACCGCAACATCGGCTTCCGATCCGACACTCAGGTTGCCCAGATCGGGCCTGTTTATCATCATCGCAGGATTCCATGTGGAACGGAGAATTACATCCTGGATACTTAAACCCATATTGAGGAATTTCGACATGAGATTGGCCATATCTTTCATACCGCTGTTCATGCTTCCTGTATGAAGGTCTGAACTGATAGCATCTGCAATGAATCCCTGTCTCACCGATGGAATGGCCTGTTTCCATGTAAAGGAACCTCCTCCGTGTCCAAGATCAAATTTAATACCACGTTTCTGAGCTTCAAAGATGAAAGGTTTTACTTTTCCGTTTTCATCCACAACTGTTTCCCGTGTCTCCGGGAAATAGGCGTATGGATGTGTGAATATGTCACCCGGGCGAAGATGCTTCATAAGCAGCTCCTCAAGTGACAACGGCGGAGTGCTTGATCCAAAATCGATCATCACAGGCAGGTTTGCCAGCTTCCCTGCCATAACTGCACTGTCGGTGGGAGCCCATTCATGGCCGCTGTAATGGGCCAGTTTTATTCCTACAATGACTGAAGGATTTTCCCTCGCACATCGGGCAGTTCTTCTCGGGCTCATGTCGAGAGTGGTCTGTTCAAACGGGCCACCCCGCATGCCTTCAGCTGCAATATTGAGAAAGGCAAGCACCCTGGTCTGCGAATTATCGATCGTCTGCCTTTTAAAGTCAGGAAATGACCGCCATCCGGCACTGCCAACGTCGACAAAAGTTGTAACACCTGCACGGAATGAAAATGCGTCGGGCTGAACAGAACTTGGACCGTTCATAAGCCCCTGATCCATTTTGGTTCCGTAGTAGACATGAACATGCATGTCTATAATGCCCGGAGTCACATACATTCCTTCAGCATTTATGACTTTTGCGCCCTCGCGGGCATCGATATTTTTTGCAACCACAGCTATTTTACCATCTTTTATGGCCAGATCCATGACTTCATCCGTCTTGTTTTTCGGATCAATGATATGTCCACCCTTTATCACAATGCTGTATGTCTGTGCAGTAACAAAACTAATAGTAAGCAGCTGAATTAGAATGAATGCAGGTAATTTATTTTTCATATCTAAATTCAATTTTCTGGGAATACATGTTGTTGATTATTAAAAATAAAACCACGGAACCGCACGGAATTAACACAGAGTAATACGGTTAAATGTCTTCAGATAATCCGTGATTTACCCCGTTTTCTGTGGTGCTACTCCGTGGTTAATGTTTGTTTCTATTATCTGGTTACAAATAATCAGGCTGATGCCCTGCTGAACTCTTCGAAGAGCCGTGCAGCTACCAGTTTATCCTGACCGGGTTGAAGGTTCCATGATGTGATTGTTATGCTTTCATCTTTTCCCCCCATAACTGCAACTGAAGGATTACCATCTCTCAACCGGTTTATAAACTCTTCACGGGAGACTTTTACCTTGTTTTTATCCCACGAAATAATAAGGGTAGGTGTACGGTTTGCAACAGGAGGAACAATAACGCTGGTAGTAATCCCGGGCACCTTTTTGGCTGCATTTTCCATAACTGCAATACGGTCTTCCCAGGTTTTCCAGAGTTTTGCATGATCCAGGTTAATGAATTTTTCCAGTGCGACATACATGCCCAGTATCTCCTCCTTATTTACTTTCATGCCACGGCCTATATTTCCACCTCTTGGCGGTGCATTAAGTCTTGCAGCTGCAATAAGATCCTTTCTGCCCATTAGTATCCCTGCACTTTGAGGTCCCCTGAGACCCTTTCCTCCTGAGATGCAGACGAGATCAAATCCCATGTCGTTAAATTTCCAGAGATTCTCAACAGGAGTGGCATCGGCAGCCATGTCAATCATGGTGGGGATATTCAGCTTTTTCCCGAGTGCTACCCATTCTTTATCCTTTATTTTTCCATCAGGACCGGCATAATTCAAAAACCACATCATCGCTGTATCAGGGCCTGCAGCTTTTTCAACATCTTCCACTGTTTCAACCTCTACAATTTTTACGCCGGTGTTTGTAAGAGCATGTACATATCCATGATTATGAGCTTTTTGTACTAAAACCTCCGATTTCATGCCTTCAAGATGCGGTAACTGAGCCACCTTTTTAATATCTGTTCCTGTAAGTACCCCAGCAGTACCAAGCACTAAGGCTGACCAGCATCCGGCAGTTACTGTGGCAGCTTCAGCATGACACATTGCCGCAATCCTTTCTCCTACCTTGTCCTGAACTTCATCTATCATAGCGTATTCACCAGCAGTCGATCTTATGGTATCGATTACTTCATCATGCATAATGCAGCCCGACATTGCAGTATAGGTTCCGGCAGCATTTATGAATGTCCTTATTCCCAGTTCCTTGAATAAATTCCGTTTAGGAGCAGGAGGAGCAGCCGGTGCTGCCATCACTGATTCGAAAGGAATTGCGCTACCAACAACCACCCCGGTTACAGGTAACACCGACAGGTTTTTGATCACATCCCTGCGTTTCATAAATAAAAGTTATTTTATTGTGAATTCAAATTATATCTAAAACACATTACTTACCTAAATGTAAGCAATGCAGTCCATCTCTACAAGCGAATCTCCCGGAACACCACCCTTTGCTACGGCAACAGTTGTCCTAACAGGAGGATTGCTTCCAAAACGTCCCTTGTATACTTCATTCATCCCTTTATAATCTGCTATATCATTCAGATATACATTCACCTTAAGTACCTTTTCCATTGATGAGCCTGCTTTAATTAGCTCTTCCTCAAGGGCTTTAAGCACTATTTCAGTATGATTCTTTATATCAAAGGGAGCAACATGTGCACCTTTCCCGGCAACAAAAACCAGGTTGCCATATTTTGTGTGTCCTGAGAATAAAGGCACATTCTGAAAATTAGTGACATTAGCTGCTTCCTTTTCAGGATTGCTTGTTTTTGCACCTGCTGCAAGTCCAACTCCAGTGATTCCCAATAATGAGGCAAACATTTTCTTTAATGCAGTTCTTCTTTCTGTTTTCATTGTAATAAATTTATGGTTAGTGAATAATGATTTGAGATGTTATTTCTTATGATAAATCCAATTTATTCATTAAAATTCCAATAGTTGTCTGAAAAGAGCATCACTTTTCTATCTTGATGACCTTCTGGGAAGTACAATGGGATTAGCAATGCCATTAAGATCGTAAACTATCTTTCCCGCTCTTATGGTCATCTCACACTCGAATTTCTTATCGGTCTCAATTTTATATCCTGTATAATCAAAAAGGCCGAATTTCCCTGTTCTCAGATTAAGTATGGCAATGTCGGCATCAGCCCCAACCGACAAATTTCCAAGTTCTTCATGTTTGATGATCCTGGCAGGGTCGGAGGTGGAGGCTTTTATTACACTTTTTAAATCCATTCCTATTGCCAGACACTTGGACATTGTTGTCAGCATGTCTTTCATTGCTGCGTTCATGCTTCCTATGTGCAGGTCAGTACTGATTGCATCCGGCCGCAAACCACCTTTTATCGCAGGTATTGCCTGAGAAAATGCAAAACTTATGCCTCCATATCCGACATCGAAGATTATTCCTTTCTTCTGAGCCTCGAGAACAAATGGTTTTACCTTGCCAGTTGTGACATCAACCACCGACTCACGACTTCTGCCGAGTTGTGCATAACAATGGGTAAAGATATCTCCGGGTCTGAAATGTTTGAAAAACAGCTCTTCAATTGAAAGAGGAGGATTACTGCCTCCGAAATCAACCATGACTGGCATATTTGCAATTTTACCTGCTTCAACGGCACGGTCGGTTGGTGTCCAGTCGGGTCCTGAAAAATGGGCAAGCTTTATCCCGACAATATCTTTTGAGTTTTTCAAGGCACATTCAGCAGTTGCTTTTGGATCCATATCCTTAAGGTTCTGTTCAAAAGGACCACCTCTCATGCCCTCACCTACGATATTAAGGAAGGCAAGGACACGAGTCTGAGATCTGTCGATTGTCTGTCTTTTGAAATCCGGGAATGTTCTCCACCCTGCACAGCCGGCGTCTACCACAGTCGTAACACCTACCCTGAAAGTAAATCCATCAGGAACCACACTGTTGGGTCCGTTCATATACTCCTGGTCAAGATTATTTCCCTGAAAGACATGAACATGCATGTCAATGAGCCCGGGAGTTACATAAAAACCTCTGGCATTTACCACCTGTATCCCCTCCTTCTCATCAATGTTTTTTGCAACCTGAGCGATTTTGCCATCCTTTACGGCAACATCCATCAATTCATCAATATTGTTCTTTGGATCAATTACATGACCACCCTTGATCACAATATCATATATCTGAGCATCAACCATCCCTGATTTTATTAAGAACAAAATTGACAGAATAATTAATATTTTTTTCATAAGAAATATTGTTATTTTGTTTTTACTTTTCTTTGCATTTTCCATTCCCTTCCTGGAATCTCTGTTCGGAAACTTTCAAGGTTCCCCTGATCCTGGAGCGTTACATAAACAGTTCTCCCGTCTTTTCCTCCAAAGGCAACATTTGTAGGTCTTTTCCCTGTGAGAGGAACTTCACGTACCAGTTTTCCCTCTGGTGAAACAACGGCCACAACACCTTTCCCGAAACGCGCAATATAGAGGTTTCCCTTTAAATCGCACCTCATTCCATCCATTCCAAAATCGGGGAATTCAATCAATATCCTTTTATTGCTTACCTCTCCATGTGATGAAAGATCATAAGCCCATACTGTTCTTGACGCATTAACATAAAGTGTTTTTTCATCTGGGCTGACCTCAATGCCGTTTGCTGTTCCGAGAGAATCCAGAAGTGTTGTTTTTCCGTCATTGTCAATTCGCCAGAACCGTCCTTTCCTGGATTTCCAATCGGGGTCGCTGGCATAAAGCCTGTCTTTGCTGTCGATGGCAATATCATTGGGCTGACTCATCCTTGGTTCATTAGCAAATACACTTATTCTGCCTGTTGCCATATCAACTTTCAGAATGTTATGCATTGTATAATCAGCAATAAGCATGTTCCCCCTGCTGTCGAACCTGATTCCGTTTCCAATGCTCCCTTCAGGGAGCCTGATAAATAGAGAAGCTTTATTGTCAGGTGTTATTTTCCCGATTGTCCCCTGGCTTTCATAGTTAACAGCATAAACATTGCCTGCCTTATCGACAGCCGGCCCTTCAACTCCCGAAGTAAAACTGTTGACAGGTGTAACTAAAGAGGATTTGTATAATTCCCCGGTCGATTTTTTCTGACCATTGAGAGAGACAATGATTGGAGAAAAGAATAGAGCAAAAATCAGGATTTGATAAAATTTCATTGCCGGCTTAATTTGTTTCGGTTAACCGAAACGGATCAGATAAATCATTCCTTAACACCAATCCTAATGGACATTTCGGTTGAAAACAAAGATACTTAATTTATTGCTTAAGGTCAAAAATTATGGTTTTTTAACAACTTTACAGTTTTTTACTTTAATTCGAAAACACCTGAGCAGGTACCATCCGCGCTGAGAACCACATTCTTAAGTTTAACTGAACCGGTATTCCGGAAGATGAACCTGCTTATTTCGATTTTGCCAGAAAGTACTTCAAGAATTGCCTTTTTACCATCTATTGTGCATGTCCCCCATGAATAACCATTGCTCCAGAAATATTTTCCTGGTTTTGAGGTGAAAGTGATTGATTTATCCAAGGCTGAATAGTTGAATCCGCTAAGGGCGAGGATTGCCGACCAGCTTGCCATTGCACGTGCGTAGTGATGTCCGCACTCTGCTTCATTGAAAGGATTTCTTTTTTGTCCATCGTACCTTTCGCGGACACTGGATATACATTTCAATCCATTTTCTAACTGTCCCTCATAAAGCATTCCTGTTGCTGCCGTGTATTCAAATCCGGTCATAACTTCAGTGAAATAGGGGAAAGGATTTTTTGGCCTCGACCCGGGGTAAGATGCCATAAGAAGGGCCGATTCATTTCCAAGGGCATAGCTTCTGAAACAGTTGAAATGATCTGAAAGATCAGCCTGATAATTGTATTTCATTATGCTACTGAGAGTTTTTCCGACATTCTCTTTGCTGACCAGGTATCCCAGCCCGCAAACGTGAGCCATATACTGACCTGCAAGCTGATCGACAAGGCACCCTTCACCCAGCTGATAGTCAGGATTGCCATAATCGGATGATCCCATTCCCACAAGCTGTTCGGACGGAATATCCTCTCTTTTCGGGACAATCATTTTTTGAATATAATATTCACCGTTAAAGAGGTTTTCATCTGTCCATTTGCTGCCGGTTTCAAAAAGTTTTCTGCATTTAGAGGCCATCTCCCTGTCCTTATTGTATAATGCCATTTCCTCCATTGCTCTAAGAGCACCAAGATACCAGATTGTCATCTGCGGATTGGGGCCGTAATATTCTACGTCCATTGTATTATGCTGCACCCCTTCCATCACACCATCCTGGTCAGCATCCCATCCTCCTTTTATCCATGCATAACTCAGAGCACTCCTTGCTTTAGGGTATAATTCTTTGAGAAACTCATTGTCACCAGATAAATTCCATTCCCTGAAAAGCTTTATTATACACCCCATCTGCCCGTCGGCCGCAACCTTCGAGAAACCCTGTATATTACTAAGTGGAAGTTTTACACGAAAACTCATAAGCCCCTCATCAGTGGTTGCATTTGCAAATTCAACCCTTCTCATCGTCCTTGCAAGGTCGCCAAAAAGAAATGCAGTTGCTGTCTCATAGTTCCATACATGAGTGCATGATCCGAAACAGCAGCCAGTATTATCATTGCATCCTTCCCATCCATAAAAATTACCGTCTGAAAGCCGAAAACAGGTCTGTGTTCTAAGGGTACTTATATTAAAAAGAGCGGCTTCCTTTACGGTTTCCGGCAAACTGCTGTTGCAAAATGCATTTACAAAATCAATTGTTTTGTTTTCAAGCCAGTCAAGATGAGGAACTGTTTCCAGAGCTGCATTCCATGCGTCAGTATACTTCGTTGAATAATAATTCAGTAATGGTTCATCCGACCATGCCGTTCTGTTAGGGAAATACCAGGAAAGAAGGAATCTGACTTTCTTTACCTCTCCGGGTGCGATATTATTGCTTATAACAAGGGAGGCCATTGGTTTTGCAGAAACATCATCCTTCCTGTTCTCAAGCATTCCATCCATTAAAAGATCATCCCAGAAATCCAGAATTGAAGAACCCCACCGTTCGGGAAGCCAACCGGTCCTGTATGAAATCTTTCCTTCCGAAATACTCGATAAAGCCATGCTGCCCCATTGGCAGGCTTTTTTGTCAACACCTTCAGAAGTAAAAAAGATGCCTTTCAGATTCTGATCGCTACGGAATGAATTTTTATTTCCAGCAGCTTTTCCGCTGCTTCCATCCTCCCCAATGAAATTTTGCATTGTGCCACATATGCTGAATATAACCTGTTTATCAGATGTGTTTTCAAGTTCAAAATCAAGAATTGCAATCGGAATGCTGCTGTTATCGATATCTCCCGGTATCAACGGATTAAATGCTTTTATCTTCACTTTAACCGGAACCTGTGGTGTTGATAGGTTTACCTGGCCGAACGGATATGCCGCCTCAAAAGTAACATCACTGAACCTTGGGAGACCATGATTTGTTGCGACAGAACCCGAGCTGCCTTCATATTCATAAAAAGGCACCGGCCCTTCAAGAAGACGAAGATCCTTTCTACCCCCAATCTCAGTATACAATGTAAAAAAGGCAGAATTGTTTCTCCCTGACCCCGGATTATAGCCTTTTGCAGGCACATTCATTATTTCCCAGTCCTGCAGATTGCCCCTCCCTCCAAGGGAAACAGTACCAGTTCCAATACCTCCCAGCGGCATGGCGATCTTGTATAAATGTTGCTGGTCATATTGCTTTAAAACCGGCCATTCTGCTGATTTAATTATCCCCGATAAAGGGAAAATAAAAATGAATGCAAAAACAATAAGTTTGTTTTTCATGATTTTCAGATTTACAATGTCAGAGTATTGTATATCAAAGGTAAGAACTATTATAGTAAAGGGCTTTTAAGGTTACCTTATTTTATCAGGGTATAATGATCCTCCTTTTGTGAGCCAGGATATTCCGAATGCTATCAGTGCAATTGTTTCTGCCCAGAAAACAAAGCTGGATTTTGGATATAATTCCTGGAAGAATTCGAAAAAGCTGATAATTGATATAAGGCAGAAGATCATCACAATACCACAGGCGATGTAGATTCTGTTTCGGATTAATTTCTCTCTGGTAGGTCTTGTTATTTTTTTTGTGAACAGAAATAGTGAGAAGCATGAAAGCGAAACGAAAAAAATGGATGCGCTAATAAAATGGACTTTCCCTGGGAAATCAAGGGGCCCTGTCAGAGTGGTGGGGAACCATGCTATTCCCAGGGCACAAAATCCAGCAATGTTTCCAACAATATTGTCCCACTTATCATATCCCCTGTAATAAAACATAAACAATGCAATTGCACATATTGCACCAACAAAGACATCACGCATACCTGTATGATAGTAAAGACTTATTGTCAGTAGTGGTTTATTGTCTTTGAAAATGAAAATATCACCGAGCAGCAGAACCAGAGGTAAAAGAATCCCAATCCAGCCAACCGCCCTTCGCAGAGCCAGATAAGAATAAGTCTGTTGTGTCCTGATATTGCCTGATTTCATGATGTTTCAATTATTGATCATTGTTTAATTGACATATAATTAATTGACAGATATCAATTCAATAAATGACATATATCAAATAAATAGTTGATAAAGATCAACACTTGATAGGCATTCTTCTAAAGGAGGATTTTGATGTTATCACTCCACTGCTATATTTGATTTCAGTGATTGTTTAGCAAGATCCGAATATTTTGCTGCTTCCTCCATCATCCCCATCCTGAAAAGAAATCCGCTGAGCATTGAATAATCTTCACTGAACATGAAAGGGTTCTGTTCAATAAGTTTATAAAACAGTTTCTTGGCTTTTTCAATATTGTGTTCATGGAGAGCAAGTTTAATATGGGCCAGCTCAACATAATCATATTCCATTATAAAAGTATCATCCGGATCCCTGTTGATAAACTCAGGGTAATTACAGACTCTCTGGAATTCTCTTGCCCTGTCAACCAGGACCGGGATGGAAGCATTTCCTTTTTCATCGATATGAGAGAGGAAAAGATCTGTATAAATGCTCAGTCCTTTGGAAGAGTAGACAATCCACTTGCTGTTTGGAGCCCATGAATGCCAGGAGTTCATAGCAAATAAATTACAATCCAGCATTCGGGGTGTTCCTCCCTTAGCAGGAACTATATAAAGTCTGCTGTCGGGCATAAGATTCATATAGTTTTCTGCCTGGCAGTAAATCAGCCATTTGCCATCAGGAGAAACTGCAGGGAAGTAGTTGCTTTTTCCGTTATTAGAAGCGCCTTTTACCGGTTCAGCTTTTCCTCCTTCACCGTTATTGAAAGGAATGATGCAAATGTCATATTTAAAAGGCCTTTTTCTGGCAGCAAACTCTTCAAGAATTTTAACGTCAGTTACTGTAATTGCATAAAGATCGCTGTCGCGAGGAAGTGCAGGTGCTCTTGAAAAAACAATTGATTTTCCATCAGGTGTCCAGAAAGCATTGCTCTGAACATATTCATCAAGGTTAGCGCCAGGGAGTTCTTTCAGGATTTTGGTTTGCCGGTCATATACTGCAAGATGTCCGTTCACAGGGAAAAACAGCTGGGAGTAAGCAAAGCTCTCACCGGAATTAAGCGGCGGATTATATGATACAACCCGGTCTTTAACGGTTGTAACAACATATCTTCCGTCAGGTGATATTTTTGAAAACAGACCGAAAGTGCTTCGTTTTTCAGTTTTGGACCATGACATAAAATTTTTTACATCGAATCTGACCGTATCCCTGATCTGTGAAATAAAATAGCCTCCTTTATCCCTTCTTCCGGCATCAAGATCAAGGCCCATCGTCTTTCCATCAAGAGTTATGGAATGGCAGTTACCGCAGACGGGAAATCCTTTCATGGCAAAATGGGGAGGCCGGGGACTTCCGAAATCAATAAGCATGAAATTCATTGATTCAAGCTGTCTTTCTGCCATAACAAATGGTATTGGCATCTGTCTGTACAAAACAGGTGCTCCCACCGAATCGGTACTTATCCTGAAAACAGCCTGCTTCCCTTTGCCTCCTTTGCCTGCCCTTTTTATTCTTAGAAAGATTTTGTCGTTATCGGATAACATCTTTATACTATCCCAGGCTGATTCTTCAGGTCTCCATTTCGGGTTTTTGGTAATGTGAGATATGGAATATTTCCTGTTTGCTGTTTTTAATGTGATTTCCCATGTTGAAGTATCCTTTCTTTCACTTCGCCATTCAAATTCCGGAGCAGGGAATTCTGGTGGGAATAAGGCATTGTTAAGAGGATTTAATATCATTAGTTCTGAGGCAGCATCTTTCTTTCTGGCAAATAATACTACTATCAGACATGCTGTCGCCAGGATTACTGTAAGGTATATATTTCTCTTTTTATTCATTAGTTAAGTGTTATTATCTTGGTTTGGTTGATTCTGTTCACAAAAATCGCTAATTTAATATTTTGAAGAAGCAAATGTAATTATTTAGGGAATATAATATGTTCATATAAAAAGTGCTTATTATTTAATATTTAAAGGATTTTATTTAAATGTTTTTATTAATTTGTTGATCTTCTTTCGAAGTGTCATATGATTTCAGAACAGGGATTTTTTTGGAAGAAAATCCATGTTGTTTATTATCAATTTATTACGGAGTCGTTTTAATCTGAAATAATAGTAATTGAATCAAATATTATCTGGATTATGAAGATGAAAACAAGTTTATTTAGATCAGTTTTGCCATTATTAATTCTTGGTCATTTATCAAATGGTTGGACTTTCGGGAAGGATTATCAGAAGCCTCTGATCTTCCCTATACCTCAGGAGATGAAACTGTCAGGAGATATTTTCACTCTTGATGAAAAGATGGTGATAATAGTTCCCGACAATCCGGCAGCTGTGGATATGTCTCTTGCCCGTTCTCTTGTAGGAGAACTTAGTGCCAATTACAGCATTGCTGTGAATATTGAAAAAGTATCAGCGGTTCCAAAAGAGAGGAGGACAATCCTGATTGGGACAACAGTTAATCCGCTTGTAAAAAGGTATTTCCAGGAGAATAAAATTGAACTGACCTCAAAAAATCCAGGTCCCGAAGGATATATACTACAGGTCAGTGGAAATCAGATTGTCATAGGCGGATCAGATGAAGCAGGGGCCTTTTACGGATTGCAGAGCCTTCGTCAGCTGATAAGGAATGGAAACGGTAAAACCGTTCAGGGATTAAAAATAAGAGACTGGCCGGTGATGCCCTTCAGAGGTATCAGGCTTTATGTTCCTGGACCTGAGAATATTGCATTCTTCAAACGCTTTCTGAAGGATTTTATGGCTCTTTACAAGTATAACAAATTGATTATGGAAGTGAACTGCATGCGGCTGGACAAGCATCCGGAGGTAAATGCAGGATGGGTAGAGTTCTCAAAATATATGCAGTACACACGTTCCAACTCAACAGAGGGATTACATGGAGAGGAGAAGAATTCAAGCCATTATGATGCGGGCGATGGGTATATTCTTGAAAAGGATGACATAAGGGACATTGTGGCTTTCTCAAACAAAAATTATATTGAGGTGATCCCTGAGATACCATCATTGACTCATGGTTATTATCTTCTGACCCGGCATCCTGAACTGGCAGAATATCCTGGCGACAGATGGCCTGACACTTATTGTCCGTCAAATCCAGCATCTTATAAGCTCATGTTCGATGTTTATGATGAATATATTGAAGTCATGAAACCAAAAATGGTGCATATAGGACATGATGAATGGTGGGGTGCACCAATTGATGTTTGTCCTCTTTGCAGGGGTAAGGATCATTCGCTTTTATTTGCCGGTGATGTAAAAAAGATACATCAATATTTTGCAGACAAGGGTATAAAGATCGCCATGTGGGGTGATTACCTTTTGGAAAGTGTCAGGGATACGCTGGTTCAGAACAGAGTTTCCTCAACCGGCAGGAAATATCAGACTCCCGGAGCTGTAAGACCGGAGGTTGTAAAGGAACAGATACCCAAAGATATTTTGATTTTCAACTGGTTTTGGGATGATGAAATAAAAGAGATGGAACTTAACAATTTTGGTTTTACCCAGATATATGGAAATTTTACTCCTGCCATCAGCAACTGGGATTCAAGAATAAAAAAGATAAAAATAACTGGTGGTGCTCCTTCTTCATGGGCATCCACAAATGAATTCAATTTTGGTAAAGATCTAATTCTCGATTACCTGGGCTGTTCCAACCTGCTATGGTCCTCACATACTGTTGGCCAGCTCGAACTGGGCTATATTGTGAGGGAAACGATGAATACTATCAGGGCTGATCTGCGGGGTGTAAGGATACCAAGCAGGGATGGCGATCCTGTGGTTCCAATTGATATTTCACCCTATGTGAATATGAATTCTGGGACGGAACTTTTCAATATGGATCTCAGGGCTCTTTCAATGGGTGAAATCCGGAAAGGCTCCCTTGTTTTCAATCTGGTAAATCCTGCGGGGACATATGGAAGCACTTTGGTTGCAGTTGGTTCCGAAGGAAGTGATGATGTCCGACTTCCATTTCAGGTTAACGGTATATCAGTAGATGAGGATGTAAGCAGCCTTATTTTCCTGCATGCTTGTGCAAGACCTGCAGCAAATCAGAAAGCCTACTTTAATATACCTAACTTTTTTGATTCGGCAGACCTGTTGGGATGGTATGAAATAGTTTTTGAAGATGGTTACAAGCAAATAATTCCAATTCAGTACGGAGTCAATATACTTGAGTGGAATCCGGGAGGAGAAAAGAGCCTTGATACCAGGGAAGGGGACACTGGTTCGCCTCAAAGTGCATATTGTTTTATGGCAGATCCTGTAATATGCTCGACAGAAGGTCAGAAGGTTCCGGTGACTTTTTTTGCATTTGAGTGGGTAAATACACGGTTCGGAAAAGTAATAAAAGAAGTAAATATTTATGGATCAACTAAATATCAAACACTGCAACAGGATTATGGGAAGGTGGTAACTGAGCCCATGAAAAGCAATGCAATAATCCTTGCCGGGATTAGCAAAGTACTTAAGAGGAATCCGTTTACCCCGGAATAGGGGATTACTAATTACATGAATCGGAACAAATCAAAATGAGACGAAGAAAATTTATTAAAATTGGTGCACTTGGTTCGGCCTTAGTCAGCAATGCTCCCTTAATCATTACAGGATCAACCTGGAAAAACGCCAATGACAGGATTAATGTGGCAGTAATAGGAATCAGGGGTCAAGGGCTAAGTCATATATCAGAATATCAGGCTTTAAAAGATGTAGAGGTCGTTGCTTTATGCGACGTGGACGAAAACCTTTTTCCAGAACGTGTTAAAAGCCGTTATAAAGACAGAAACCTGAGAGAACCACTACTTTATACAGATTTGAGAAAGCTCCTTGAAAACAAAGATATTGATGCAGTATCGGTGGTGACACCAAATCACTGGCATGCCCTGGCCTCAATCTGGGCTATTCAGGCCGGCAAGCATGTTAGTGTTGAAAAACCCTGTTGCCATACATTTCATGAGGGGAAAAAGCTTGTGGAGGCTGCCAGGAAATACAGGAAAGTTGTTCAGGATGGCGCCGAACAAAGAAGCAATCCATGTGCCCAATCAGCAGTAAAATTCATTAAAGAAGGCCATCTTGGCGAGGTATATCTTGCAAAAGGACTATGCTATAAATGGCGCGATACCATCGGCAGGTTTCCTGATGGTTACAGGGAGCCTTATTCGAGGGATTATATGGCAAAGGTCAATTATGATATCTGGCTCGGACCGGCCCCTGAAAGACCTTTCAATGTAAACCGGTTCCATTACAACTGGCATTGGCACTGGGATTATGGAAATGGAGATATGGGAAACCAGGGAGTTCATGAAATGGATGTTGCCCGCTGGGGCCTGGGTGTAAAACTGCCGACAAAAATAACTGCTCTGGGAGGACATTTCTTGTTTGATGACGCACAGGAAACTCCCAATACTCTGATGGCTGTGTTTGAATTCCCCAATCCCGACGGGGCAGGGGATAAGAAGAAAATCCTGGAGTTTGAAACCCGCCACTGGATGACTAATCCTGAAGGAGACCACCTGGGCCTGGAGGATAACAAGACCAATACATATATGACCAGCTCAGAAAATGTAATTGGGAATATCTTTTATGGTTCAAAGGGCTATATGCAAAAGGATGTAAATCACTGGCAGACCTTTATGGGCAGAGAACGTGCAAAGGGTGCATCCGGAAAAGGATTGGGTAACCATTACCAGAATTTTATTGATGCAATAAGATCTGACAACCCCGACTTACTCACTGCCCCTATTGAGGAAGGATTCTATTCATGTGCACTTGTCCATCTTGCCAATATTTCTTACCGCCTCGGAAGAACTCTTGATTTTGACCCTGTCACCATGCAATTCATAAACGACAATGAGGCAAACCAAATGCTTACGAAAGAATACAGAAAACCTTTTGTACTACCGGAGGTGGTATGAGGTAAAACCTGATGTTGTGAAATAAGAATTAAAGTAAGGTTATAAGTAAAATACTTACTTTCAAAACTTCTGAAAAAGATTTATTAAGAGCTTTTATTGAAATCGGGGTACTATTTGTTTTCAAATAAAAGTTCTAAAGAAAGTTATAAAACAGGTATCATAATAAATGAGAAATGACGGGAAAAGAAAGAGTACTTACCGCATTGAACCATAAAGAGCCTGACAGGGTTCCCTATGATCTGGCAGGAACTACTGTTACTTCCATAACAAGGAATGCTTATGTCAGGGCAATGAAATTCAGAGGTCTTTCAGATAAGACAGATGATCAGGAGGTTGATCCAATTCAGCAGATAGTAACTCCAGATGAAAAGAACCTTGTGTCCCTCAATGTCGACACCAGACGGATTGGGGCTCAACGCATCCCTGAGTACCTTGTTAAAAGAAAACTTATAGACGGAATAATTGAAGTCACCGACTTTTATGGATGCAAATGGAGGATGGATCCTGATAAAGATCTGTATTTTAACCAATTCACCTACCCCCTGAAAGATTACGAAGACCTTTCTGGATCGATAAAACACCTTAAAAAACCAGACTGGGATGAATATGCTGCTGTTTTGCGGAGGGATCTTGACCTTCAGATAATGCATGCAGATGAATTCTGCTGTATTGCCGACAGAAACACTGCGGGTTTTACCGAGAACAGCATGAGAATAAGGGGTTATGAAAAATGGTTTCTCGACACTCTTACTGATCTTCCCGGAGTCAAAACTCTCCTTGACATAATCCTTGAGGATAAAATAAGGTATTGGGATGAAGTTATTGACTGGGCCCGTACGACCGGTAATGAAGTGAAAATAAATGTAATTTCAGAATGTGATGATTTAGGAACACAGAATGGAACTATCCTTGAACCTGAAATATTGCGGAAGATTGTTATTCCAAGAATAAAAACGCTTTTCACACATATCAGGGGTAAAATGCCTAATGTTAAGATATTTATGCACAGTTGTGGTTCAATCAGGGAGGTGATACCTGACCTAATCGAGGCTGGAATGGATATCCTGAACCCTGTCCAGTTCACTGCCAGAGGAATGGCGCTGAAAGGATTGAAAAAAGATTTTGGCGACGCCATTACATTCTGGGGTGGAGGAGTTGATACTCAGTCAACCCTGAACAAAGGAACAACTCAGCAGGTGAGTGACGAAGTAAAAAGGATAATCGACATTATGGCTCCCGGCGGCGGCTTCGTTTTTGCCCCGGTACATAATATTCAGGATGATGTTCCCCCTGAGAATTTCTGGGCAATGTGGGACACTTTGCAGGATTATGGATCATGAAAAACCTTTGAAAAATCTTTAATTATGAAGTTTTTCTGCAACAATCCTTACTTTGTATTCATCGGGTTTTGTCTGTCTTTTGACTGAAGGATAGGGACTTACTTCAAACAAAGTAAATTTATAATTATCAATAATTGTATCGTGTGTAAATCCGAGGTGTGTATTCAATTTGAAGATCAAAGGTTTTGAGTCGTACCTCTCAAATTTGAACTCAGCTCTGGCGTTGCCTTCCCAAAAGCAGACAACTTCTTTTGGACAGCGGGAATCTTCCAATACTCCGTTAAAGCAGATATACCAATGATCAACAGGATTATTTAAGCAATTTTTATACGACAATAATACCGTATCATTGATTGTGAGGTCCTCAAAATCCTCAAAGTCAGTTACAAAAACTTCCTTAAAATTGTTCGAGGGATTTTGAATCCTGCATTCATTCATTTCATTAGTTTCTGCATTTCTGACTTTTACTTTCAGTCTCTGCCCGGTTAAATAATTTCCTTTATCAAGATTAACTGCCTGGTAAAAATTCTCGGGGCTCGGCCCCAGTTCTTTGACCACCAGTAATGAATCATCCGGGAATTCAAGTATGCATCTCGAGCAGCCAGGATCAAACCCTTCGATCCTTGCAGTAAGGAACGAAGTCAGATTATTATCGTTCTTTTCACACCCCGGCAGAAGCAGAAACACAACCAGTATAGGAACCATTTTTTTCACGGCTTGAGAAATTTTATACTATCCTCCAGATAATATGGATCTTTATCAAAAACTATTCCAAAAGGAAGCAGATGGGCTATATTGTTCACCGCAATTTTTAAAGTCTGTTTTAATTGTCTTTTAAGATTAAATAAGAAAAATCGATAATTCTTATGATCCATGTTTAAAATAATGAAAATCAATAATCGAAGATATTTTCATAATTTTATATCATTGTTTACATTTTATTTATAAGATTATTCAATGTTATACAGCGGACATCCATGGCATGATGTTTCTCCGGGTGCAGAAATTCCTGCAATAGTAAATGGCATTATAGAAATACCGAAAGGTTCAAAAGGTAAGTATGAACTTGAAAAATCATCAGGGTTACTTAAGCTCGACAGAGTATTATTTTCATCCGTTCATTATCCGGCTAATTACGGATTTATTCCACGAACATATTGTGACGATCATGATCCCCTTGATATTCTTGTAATCTGTTCAATTGATGTGTCTCCTATGTGTATCGTTGAAGCCAGGGTGATAGGAGTGATGGAAATGTTCGACGGGAAGGAGAAGGATGCAAAGATTATTTCAGTGGCAAAGAATGATATGTCGGTTAATTACATAAATGAACTTTCAGAACTTCCGCCGCATACCCTTGTAGAACTAAAAAGATTTTTTGAGGACTACAAGAAACTGGAGAAAAAAGATGTCACTGTGGAGCATTTTTTAAATAAGGAGGAGGCTTATAAAATAATCCAGGGGAGCCTGGATTACTACAAAAAGTTGGAGGACACTCTTAGAAAAGATCACGTCATGAAACAGTAAGTAGTGCGTAGGCGTATGTAAATCTCGCACTTTCCGGTACCTGAATAAGGATTTTCTGCCCCGGTTTCAGGTCATGCGTCCTCATCAGTTCCTCAAGCATTAGGATAAATGACACAGTAGCTACGTTGCCGACTGTTGTAAGGTTGGTAAACCATTTTTCCTTTGGAATTGCAATGTCAAGCTTTTTAAGTTCTGAAAAAACCGGTTCACGGAAAAATTCGGAAGAGATGTGAGGGAGGAAAAAGTCAATAGTGCTGATGTCGAAATTTTTTTCCTGGATGATCTCCTTTAAAAACCTTCCTCCAAGGGCAACAATATTTTCTCCCAGCATTCGGGTATCCTGCTTAAGGGAAAAGATGGATCTATTGAGCCAGTCCTCTTCCCTGAAACGATACCAACCAAGCAGTTCTCCGTCAGGACTCTTGTCAGCACCAGCGTACATGCAGGTTTCCCTGATATTTGCATACGACCGTATTTCAATCCAGTCTATCTTTAAAGGATGTTGTCCCGCAGGCCTGTTTTCCAGCAGGATAGCACCTGCACCATCTGACAGCATCCAGCGGAGAAATTCCTTTTCAAATGCCAGAATGGGATTGTCTTTCAATTTGCTTTCGTTCTTTGTTTCATTTTCAAAATAATGTGCACGCATCCAGTGCGAAAGTATTTCGGAACCTGTAATAACAGCATTTGATGTCATATCTGACATAACCGACATAAAGCCATATTTAAGGGCTTGCATACTGGCACAACAGGAACCTGCAAATGAAGCTATTTCAATTGACGGGATATCGAGTAGGCCATGTACCATTGATGCATGAGAGGGAATCAACTGGTCGGGAGATGCCGTACCGCAGGCAAGTAACTGCAGATCAGTTTTTTTAAATCTGTGGTCGAACAACAGGTTCACGGCTTCAGCAGCAAGTTCAGCATTATTATGCGTTGGAATACCGCCCTTCTTCAGGGCATAATACCTGTTTGTGATCCCGTTATTCCTGAGGACAATCCTCCGGGCTCTTGACGGCATGTTATCAATCATGCCCAGATACTCCTCCATCTCAGGATTTGATACCGGATTGTTTGGAAGAAATTTGGAAATGGCAGTTATATATACTTCAGCAGGCATAAAATTAAGTTTGACATGAACAACAATGCATATTCATTTTCCTCGATTGAAAATAAAACTTAGGAAAACCTGTTTCATCTTTTCATAGTGATCGGTATAAAGATATTTGTTTTTTTATTGCTTTTCCCCTGAGAGGCCTTGTCAGGTAGAACAGAGCGGTGGCAAAAGGAGAAATAATATAAATAACAGCGAGCAGATAGTATTTGAAAAGTCTCACCCGGACCAGCCGTGCCGGATCACCATAAGCTCCTTTTTTCATAATAAAATCAGCCCAGATGCGGAAAAATATTATTCCTCTTTTTTCAATCATAACCAATGAGGGCTGGATATTTACAGCACCCGCCTCTGTAAGCTTAGATCGTAAAGTGCTTAATGAGTTGTTATTTAATGACTCCCTTATTATACTGCCAAACCGGCAGGAATCTTTTATATCTGATTCTGATATGCCGGCAGGCGGAAAAATCTTCATGAACCTATCCTTCTTTCCGGTAAACATCCATCTGACAACGGATACTACGCTCAGAAGGTTTGAGGCTCTGTCATACAGTACAATATTACCTGCTGGGATGCCGTTTGCTGCAAGAATATAACTCCTGATTTTTTCCTGCGCCATTACCCACATATTTCGACTCCCAATGATCGTAATCACAGGTTTTCCTGGCAGAAGTTTCTGAGCGACATTACTTTGCAAAAAAGAACTAATTGGTATTGAAGGTGATAAAAACCAGGGTTGCCAGGCAATGACAATAAGGTCAAAGTCTTGCTGAACACCAGGAGAAAAGGATTCAAGTCCGCATGGTATCCCTTTGACACATTCAGGCATCGCCTGGAAAAATTCATCAGATTTCCATGGAAAAGGGAACGGAGGTTTCGGTTTCAGAACTTCATATGTTACGGAAATATTTTCATCCTGAACAATCGGTGACATCACTGAATTCACTATATCCAGCAGCTGCCCTGTCTGCGAATAATATACGACGAGAATTTTTTTCGACATAACAATTTTGTTGAAAACCCTGTCGGCGGATTATTCTGACAGGGTTGAAAAATAATGATAATTTTTATTATGAATTCCTGGAAATATTGCAATATCCTCTTAATGCTTTAATCAACAACAAAGCTTTTTAATACCCGTATTAAAAAGCTTTACAATATAGAAAATAAAAGAGGAAAATCAATTCAGGAGCTGGAATTACATTCGTGCGTTTTCAAGAATAAGCCCAATCACTTCATAATTTACAGCATCGAACATAATTTCAATATTGTTTGTATAATCTGAGTTATGGCTCATTATTGCATCCTTTATCATAAAAACTTTGTAATCATGATTCATGGCACCAATATAAGTTGCAAGGACACAACCTACTGCACTGAGGCCGCAAAGAAAGAGAGTATTGCTGCCTTTTGCCTTAATGACTTCATCAAGGTCTGTTTTATTGAATCCGTCAGGATAGGTTTTAATTACCATTGGATCCTCGGGCTTAATGTTGACTGACTTGGGATATGCAAACGGTTCTTCTCCCGGCAGAACACCGTATTCCTTGCTGCTATGGTAAATCCGTATAATGGGAAACCCGTAACTGCGGAACAAATCAATATAATGATTGATATTTGTCATTGCAACTTCCTTTCCCCTTTCAGGTACCATTCCCAAAAAGGCATTTTGTATGTCTATTACAAGGAGAGCAGGTTTTACCGGGGCTTTTTTATCAGTGTAGCCTTGCGAAAACGCACTGGCTGAAACAACAATGAGGATCAGAAAAATACTTAATTGTTTTGATCTGTTTTTCATGGATGAATGGTTAATTTTAAAAATAGGTGCCAGCCAAGTTAATTGAATTTTATGTTTTTAATTCGGATTTTATAGATCCGCTTCTTGATTATTGGTCTTAACTTTCCTAATAAATGGTGTCAAATGAATATCCATTTTTTTTCAGGCTTTATAAGTTGATGAAATTTCTTTCCCTTCTTCAATGAATTTTGTCAGATCATCGAGGAATCTGACCATCGGAGCTCCATCAATTAAATCATGATCGACCAGAACAGTCATATTCAAAATCTCCCTAATTCTTATTTCATCGTTTATTACGACAGGTTTCTTCAATACCGAACCAATACCAAACGAGATCGGATGGACCGATTTATGAATGAACCAGCCATTAATTGTCCCCATCATCCCTACAGACGTTATAACTGCATTCCCCATCTTTTTAAATGCAAGTTTCGGAAACCTGAGCATTATCCTCCATATTGACCTCCTTAATAATCCTGGCAGCATATAATACAAGTTTTCTGTAAGGGAAGGTTTTTTTCTCAAAATAATATCCTTCTCCGACAATTCCTGTTTTTTAGCGGCCTCTACTTCCTTAGAGATCTCGAAAGCACTTTTTTCATTGGTTCTTTCAATCACCAATGGTATTGGTACTCTTTCATTGCCAATTCTCTTTTCGACCAATATTGAAATATTAATATTCCGGAAGATTATGAGCTTGCTCTTACCTTTAAGAAAAGCGGTAGCTTCGGGATGCATCTCAAGAATTCTGCTTACAGCGGTAATGAGCCATGAATTAAAGGTAATATTAACTCCATTTTTCCTGAGATCACGTAGTTTTTTCCTGCTTTCTGTGACATCAAATTCCAGCATTGCAGCAACATGATGTTTTAGTAATCCAACTGAAAAAACATCAAAAGTTGCAATCCGCGACCTTGGAATTCTTTTAAAGTAATATGATCCTGCCATTCAAATATTTCTATTTTTAAATGTTTCGAATCGAATTAAATAACTGTAATTAGGTATATCAGGGGTTCAAAAATATACTGATAAATTAATATATCCCCTGAAAAATCTTCTTTATTTTAGCTAGGATTTAAGTCAGAAATTTTATCAGTTGAATTTTTTAACCTTGCAATCCCTACAATTTGTTTAATAAAGTCGGTTTTTGCATCAGTATATTTTTCCCGGTTATGCCTGAATTCAGCGGCAAGCCTCAATTTTAGCTCTGCGTATTCAAAAGCCTTTTCAGGATTAACTTTCAGGAAGTCGCGGAATACCAGTTCGTCCCAGTCGCCCGGATACCTGACATGAATATGAAAAGTCTGACCAGTGATTCCATGTGATGAATAACCTTTTGCAAACATTAAGTGAGGAGGCGGATTCTCAGGACGAGAAATTGCTTGATATCCTATTCTTTTCAGATTTTTAATAAGCATCGGACAGTTTAACGGATCCGGCACTTCAAGCAAAATATCAATGGTCGGCTTGGCCCTTAGACCGGGAACAGAAGTACTGCCTATGTGTTCAATCCTCGAAATAAATTCTGACCCCAATGTATTCATTATTTTACTTTTTTCTATGGCAAATAAGTTTGGCCAGTCTGGATCATATTCAACAATGAGTATCGGGAACAATCTGCCAAGTTCTTCAATGCTCATTTCCCCTAAATCATTAATGGCATTCACTTTTGGAGGTTACTTTATAAAAGATTAAATATTAATTGTTGATCGTCGGAAACCCTAAGTGAATTTTATTGTTGGTTTGAGTCTGGATAACCCTAAAGCAATCCAGGGAAAAACAAGTGCGATCACATCACTGAGATTGTGTCCGGCATCAGAAAGAAGTGCCATGGAATTTGAGGTCAGGCCATAGAAAATCTCCAAAACAATAAACAGAACAATTAATATGGTACCTGTCCTGAAAGTATTTCCAAAATCATTCGTTTTACGGTATTGGTGATCGTATGCCACAGTCTTAATCCGGTTCCCTGAGTTTAGTTAAATGTTCCTTTAAAATTTCTCCATGCAGAATAAAAATTGATCTTATGTCTGATTTCTTATTTGCAAATGGCTTATAATGTGCATAAATATGAAATTATTCTCAATTAGTTTACATTTCAGATATTCCAAAACAGCCAATTTTATTAACAATTATTCCGATTTTGAGTTCATTTAAAATGGTCCATGCATCAGGACAATGTCCAATTTGAATAACTACTTCCTTGATGTTTATGATGTTGCAGATTTTTAACCGGATTCCCATTAGGTAAAGTTCGTACCAAAGGATTACTTAACCTCCGTTACAAATTATTTTTGTTCATGTCTTTAAAATAGTTTTTTATCATTTTCCCGAAAATTTTATCCTTTTTCCTTTTCTCAGCAACAGTCGTCTGAAATCTTTCCTGTTCCTTTAGAATTTTCTGGTAATTCTCATATGAATCTTTGCTGACAGTGCCTTTATTAAGAGCTTCAATTACAGCACATCCATTTTCGTTCGTATGTGTACAATCAGCATATTTGCATTTTTGAGAAAGGTCATAAATTTCCTGGAAGGTAGTTACTATCCCTTCAGAATTATCTGCGATTCCGAGCTCTTTCATACCAGGGGTATCGATAATTATGCCACCATTTTCCAAAACAAACAATTCACGATGATCGGAAATATGTCTGCCTTTATTTGTGCTTTGACTTATTGGTCCGGTTTTTAATGTGTTTTTCTTTAAAAGGTTGTTTATAAGGGTTGATTTGCCAACTCCGGATGATCCGACAACACAGTAAGTCTTTCCTTTTTGAATGAAACCAATTATCTGATCCAATCCATCGAGTGTCAAATTACTGAGAAGGATATATCTGACTTCCTTATGTCTTTTTTCAAGGCTGATAATTGTATTCTGAATTTCTTTTTCTGATGACAGGTCGATCTTGCTTATTACCAGAACAGGCTCAATTTTGGCATCATAACATATAGTCAGATATCTTTCCAGCCTGTTTATATTGAAATTATTACTGATTGCCTGCATAATAAATGCGACATCAATATTGGCGGAGATTATCTGCAATTCTCCGGATCTGCCAACGGCTTGCCTAGCCAGGACAGAACGCCTTGGAAGAATTTTGTGTATAATAGCCTGGTCAGAACCGTAGATTTTCATTACCACCCAATCCCCAACTGCAGGAAAATCAGATCTTGAATTTGCAGTGAACCTGAGGTTTCCTGTCACTTCAGCATCATATTCGTATTCACCGTCAGAAACAACATATCTTTCACGATGCTCCTGGGTAACCCGTCCTATTGAAAATTCGGAAAGATCCTGTTCTTCAATAAATCCGGAAAGCTCTTTTGTAAGGCCAAGGTCAGCAAGTTTCATAATTTGTTCATTTTAGAAAGATTGGGATTCCAGGGAAGGGAATTACCCAATTCAATTCGTAATAGTATCAGAGGCCCTGCAAAGTGATCTATTCTTTTGGAGTATTTGCAAGTCTTATGACCATCTTTCCACCACCCACAACTTCATTAAAAGGAATAAAATTTGATGACAAATCTTTGCCATTTACTGAAATTGCCTGGATATAAATATTGTTCACGGAATTGTTTTCAGTTTCAATTATGAACTTTTCCCCTTTGAAATATCTGTTGTTCAGACTTATTGTAATCCTGTCGAACAGCGGACTGGCGATCCCGAATGAAGGATTGATGTCGGTTAATCCCCTGACGTCAAAAAGCCCCATCGCCGACATCACAAACCATGCCCCAAGCTGACCCTGGTCTTCGTCCTGGCCAAAACCGTAACCATGGATCCCTTCGGTACCGTAAAAATCATTACAGATCGCTCTGACCCATTTCTGCGTTTTCGACGGAGCATCCGAAAAATTAAAGAGCCATGAAGTATGCAGGCATGGCTGATTACCATGATTATAAGGTTTGGTGATCCCGGCAAAGGCAAATACTTCTGTGCCGCCTCCAAAAATATCTTTCTGTGAAATCAGGAATGTGCTGTCGAGGCGGCTGTTAAATTCTTCCCTGCCAATTCTGGCAATAATTCCTTTCGGATCATGAGGTACATAAAATGTGTACTGAAATGCATTACCTTCCTGAAATCCGTCATGAGGAACTTTTGCATCGAATCCTTCAAAAAACTCTCCATTCTCAAGCCTAGGCCACATCATTTTTCTTTCTGGATGAAAAATCTTCTCCCAGCCTTTGGAAAGGTCCATTAACAACCTGTAATCGTTCTCCTTTCCAAGTGCTTTTGCCATCTGGGCCACAGCATAAGAAGTATATGAGTACTCAAGAGTATGTGAACATGAGAACTTCCATAGCTCATCAGCTCCTTCCCCCTTTGCAAAATACGGGACATAACCGTATTTCACAAATTTCCCGACATCCATCTTGCCAGCACCAAAAGGACGATTCTCAGAAGCTATTTCATTTTTCAAAGAAGCTTCATATCCTTTCTGTATATCAAAATCCCTTATACCACACTGGTAGGCTCCTGTAATAGCCAGCGGCACCTGGTTGGTTCCAACACCCGACACATACCTGCTGCAGGCAATTCCATCACCCAGCCACCCGGCATCATTATAAACCTGGAGATGCGTTTTTACATAATCTGTAAGATACTCCGGATAAGCAAGAGCCCAAAGCTGGATAAGATTCCACTGCCCACCCCAGATCCCATCGGTATTATAGAAATTAAACTGAGGTTTGTTGTCGGTCCCGGAAGGAATCTGTCCAATGGTGCC
The DNA here is from genome assembly GCA_964514725.1 of uncultured Rikenellaceae bacterium. Lineage (GTDB taxonomy): Bacteria > Bacteroidota > Bacteroidia > Bacteroidales > VadinHA17 > LD21. The sequence continues at coordinate 44,658 of CAZEUL010000006.1, read as the reverse complement.
ATCATGTTTAGGGTAGGCTCCGTTTACATCACTTGCCAGTCCTCTCCCAAGCAATGCATGGTATAGTCCGGTATAGAACTTCACTTTATTCCTTGTTTCAGGTCCCTCGACCCTTATCCTTCCAAGATATGAATTCCAGGCATCGTGGGCCCTTGACCTCGCTTCATTGAAGCTAAGATCCTTTGCTTCCATTTCCAGATTAAGACGGGCATTTTCAACAGACGTATATGATAATCCGGCTTTTATTGTAATACTTTCATTTTTTCTTGTAGAGAAGACAAGATATAATCCGGCCCCGCGGCCTTTTGCTTCTTTCATTCCCTGTTTGACTAAGGTCCCTTTGAAAATACCGTAAGTCTCGGGTTGTTTATCAATCAAAGCAGAAAAGAACATTTTAATACTGGCTCCGGTCTGGTACTTTTTTACATATTCAGGATATGTTTCAACGAAGCCCTCAACCCGTCCGTCATCAGTTAATCTGACCATGGCATCTAATACCTCACCGCTTTCACCCTGTTTGTTCCCAATATCAAAAAGTATGTTCGACTGATTTCCGGCGGGGAATGTATACCTGTGGAAGCTTACCCTGTCAGTCGATGTTAGTTCTGCCTTTATGTTGTAATCCTTCAGGATCACTGAATAGTAGCCGGGATTGAGAATTTCATCTTTCTTGTCAAAGAATGACCGGTACCCTGTACCGGAAGAATCAACTTCACCGGGAATGGTTTTCAGTTCTCCGGCAGTAGGCATAAATACAACTCCGCCAACCTGGAATTCATGGAAATTAGGGAATCCTTCGATCGACTTATGCCTGAAATCGTACCCTACAGCTTCCCAGCCGCTCAGATTTCCACGATGCCCGTCAGTTGACGGACCCGGTTTAGCCATTCCGAAAGGCTTTGCTCCTGGTGCTACATGGAACCACCTGCAATGAGCTGTCCCGATAAGTGGATCAACAAACCGGGTGAGATCCTCAGAATCAACTGGCGTTTTACGGTCACAAGAGGAAAAGAAAAAGGACAATAATGCTATTAGAAAGTAAAAGATGACATTCGGTTTCATAAAAGCTGATTAATTACATGATTTTCAAAAATAACAGAAAAACGGGAAAGAAGAAACTATGAATGTGTACAAGCCTGAAAAACATTAATAAAAGCGGTGATAAACACAATGCCATGCGATCTTAAAATGGCCGAAGGTTACTGTTATTAAAGCATCGCCATTGATGCGAAATATAAAAATAACAGCTGATCACCTCATTTTAAAATCAGAAAGATCAGTGATCATTTAAAAAAAAGAGGCTGCCAGATTTATCTGACAACCCCTTTTAATTGAAATATCAGGAATGAAAACAAAGAAGCTATTTATTTATTTCGGCTGGCTCATTATTACTTTGCAAACCCTTCTCTGTCATAATCCAGTGAAGACCGCTTTTAGCATTTACAATTTGATCGTCGTTGTTTATGGAATCAATATCAGTCACTTCTTCTTCGGATTTAAAAGGTTGAAAAATACGGCGAGTATTCTGATCGAAATGTATCCTGGTACCTTCCGGAATATAAAGGTTGACACCGACATTGTCGAACGACCATTTTCTGCCTGATGGAACAGTAAAATATTCATCAAGGAATAATGTGTCTCCGTCGAGCCTGTAGTTATACTGGAGTTGTTCAGCTTTTTCTGTTGCATCAATTCTGCTTCTTCCTGCAGAACGTTTTCTTATGTTAATCTTGATAAAATTGTCATTTGAAACCGAAACCTTAAGTGACGGAGTAATGAAAAGACCTTTGTTTTCATCGATGAAATAGATATTGTATTCATTATCAGGGAAAGATATTTCTTTATCATAGCCCAGACCGGCAACTTTATTTCCAATATGAATATAAAAGTCATTTGAAGCCTTTCTTAAAACCTCCTCTGTTCCTGTTTTTGCGGTTTCAGCATAACTTATTCCTTCATTGAACAACAGGATTGACAATGCAGCCAGACTTATAACCCAGATTACAAAGCCTGCAAGTGAAAATAGTCCGTCCCGGGCCCTGAACCAGATGATCATTTTAACGCCCCAGTAAATAATTGCCAGTAACGGCATAAGTATGACCGTAAAAGCAAGAACCAGGATCCATGGTGCAACTGCAGGATTGACTACATAATTTAAAAAATCGGGAAGGTAAAACAGATTTAACTCACAAGCGTGAGTTGAGAAATATCCGGGATATTTGAAAAAGAATATCATTACCGCACTCACAAGGGTGATAAAACCGGTAATGACAAAAATTAATCCGACAATTATTAAAAACAACCTGATAAAAATAAAAAATAATCTGCCGAAGGCTCTGAATACCTCATTCAAAGCATTGCCAAATCCTGAAGACACTGCTTTATTTGAATATACTGTGCTGTCAGCAAGAGGCAATGATGTGCCCGCATTGCTGTATCCCGACGAATGGTAGCGGTCTCCGTACATTTCCTTTTTCATTTTATCGGTTGATGCTGACGGGAGAGAGAGCCAAAGAGCCAGGTATATGAAAAATCCTACACCTGCAAAGAATGCAAAAATGACAAAGATCACTCTCATCCATACCGAATCAATATTAAGATATTCACCCATGCCACTGCATACACCACCTATAATTCGATCATCGGGGTTCCTGTAAAGTCTCTTTTTGTTGGATGAACGATAATTAACTCTTCTGTAATGTGCTTCTTCATCAGATATGTCGAAGTCCTCAGGTTTTCCGATTATTGAAATCATAGCTTCAATGTTATCCCTGGTAATAACTCCGGCTGAACCACCCTGCGACTGAAATATCTCAGCTATGCGGAGCTCAATATCTTCAATTGTCTCTGCCCCGCCCTGAGTGTTCCGTAATCTGTTGTCTACATCCTGGAGATATTTGCGCAGTAAATTGTATGCTTCCTCATCAATATTGAAAAGTATACCGCCAAGATTTATTCTTTTAGTTTTATCCATTTCATTCAATTTTAATAGGTTATGTCAGGGTTTCCTGGATCTTATAAGGTTAACCGATTCTACAAGTTCATCCCATGCTTTATCAAGGTCGGCAAGATACTCTCTGCCCTCAGTGGTAAGCTCATAATATTTTCGTGGAGGGCCCTGTTGTGACTCCTCCCATCGGTAGCTTAACAACCCTGCATTTTTTTGCCTTGTAAGAAGTGGATAAAGAGTACCTTCCACAACAATAACCTTGGCTTCCTTAAGTTCTTTTATGATATCACTTGCATAGCAGGAGGCCTTTGAAAGCACCGATAAAATGCAATACTCAAGTATCCCCTTGCGCATCTGTGCTTTTGTATTTTCCAAATCCATATTAAATGATTTTTAAGTATTAGTAAAAAGCAGGCAGTCAGATCAAAGATTCATGGTCTTTCTCACCGCATCAAATTCTTTCTTCACCGACTCCTTGATATTGTGAATGTTAACAGGCTCTCCTTTCATCTCAATTTTTTGAGCTGTAGTTCTTGCTTCCGGAAGGACAATGTAAAGGATAAGGTAAACAAGAATTCCCAGCCCACCGGCCATTGTGATAGCAATGAATATTATCCTGATAATCCAGGGATCAATCCGCCAGTATGCTCCCATACCGGCACAAACTCCGCCTATGATCCTGTTGTCAGGATCGCGGTACATCCTATGCGTTCCCGGCGTTGAGAACCTCTCCTTCCTTGAAGGACCTTCATTATCAGAAATGTCTTCAGGATATCCCATTATCGAAATCACTTCATTTACATCCGAAATTGTTATGACCTGTTTGAAACCTGTGAGCCTGGCGCGGAAAAGTTCCGCCATCCTTGATTCAATATCTGACAGTATTTCTGAGGAGCTTTCTTCACCGGCAAAGTTTATCTCAAGGCTCTTGAGGTATCTCTTCAACTCGGAGTAAGCATCTTCGTCGATGTTGAATGAGTATCCTCCAAGATTAATGCTGACTGTTATTTTCATTTCTTCTCTGTTTTAAAATACTCCTTATAAAAATCATTAGTACATTTTAAATGTTCTTATTCTTTAGTTTTAGTATGCTTTTCAAGGAACCTTATAATATTTACTACTATCCAAAGCATGCAACATTACATTACAAAGATATATAAAATTAAATATACTATGCAATACATAGTACTAAAAAATATTATTAATTACTTTATTTAAGCATAAACATAAGATAATGAGAGATATAATTATTAAAGGATTATCGAGTTACGGACTGGCTAGAATGAAATAATGTGAATTTAATGCGCAAAAACCTGTTTGCCTGATCCTTCAGATATTCTCTGAAAAAGTAAAGTCACTTATAATTTGCCTCATCCTCCGAAGGAGCTGTCTCAAAACACTTTATTACTAGAGATTCACTTATAGTGTACTTCATGCCCCCTGAAACAATTTTGGATTTGACAACACTTAGTTGTTCAACTGGTTATGGTTCAGAAAAAAGCGCTGAAATATTCACAAGTGCACATAAAGCACTTCTGATGAAGTCTCATTTCGGTTTAGTTGAATTGGGTGAACAATTTCCGGGGTTATCCTTATGATATCTGCTAAATGGGGCCATTTAATTGCTATTGCAAACAGAATATTTATTTTTATGCAAACTTTTTTAATATGAAGAAAAGGTACAAATGGGGAATCCTTGCTCCTGGTAAAATGGCGGCAAAATTTGCAGGCGGACTAAAGCAGCTTGATAAAGCAGAACTTTATGCTGTAGGTTCGCGCGATAAAAGCAAAGCAGAAAAGTTTGCCAATGATCATGGTTTAAGAAAATTCTATGGAAGTTATGAAGAGCTTGCAGAAGATCCTGAAGTTGAAATTATATATATTGCTTCCCCTCATTCATTGCATCATGAACATACTTTGCTTTGTCTCCGAAACAGGAAAGCTGTTCTTTGCGAAAAATCATTTGCGATTAACAGCCGGGAAGTTGAAGAAATGATTTCAGAGTCAAAAAGAAACAATACTTTCCTGATGGAAGCCTTATGGCCTCCTTTCCAGCCATATTTCAAAAAAGCTTCTGAAATAATGAAAGCGGGTGTGACCGGAAAGATTGTATTTATCCGGTCCTATTTTTCATTCAAACCTCCATTTGATCCTGATGACAGGAAGTTCAATATTGCACTTGGCGGTGGTTCCCTGCTTGATATAGGCATATATCCTGTTATTGATACATTGACATTAGCTGGAGTACCTGAAGGGATCAAGGCATTTGCATCATTTGGCGAGACAGGATCAGAGGAATCAGTCAGCGCGATCTTTAACTATTCAAATGGAATATTGGCAACTGTACACAGTTCATTCAGAACAAATGAAGGCATTGGTTGTGAGATATTTTGTGAAAAGGGAAAACTCTCTCTGTCGCGCGGGCGTGATATGAATCAGAGGTTGGTTCTTGAGCTTGAAGGAATGGAAAAAGAGACTATGGTGTTCAGCCCGCCAGCAATGGGGTATCATTGGGAAGCTGAAGAAGTGATGACCTGCCTTGACAAAGGCCTGATTGAAAGTCAGGTGGTACCTCTCTCTTTTAGTCTTGATCTTATAAGAACTCTCGACAGGATACGTAAAGAGGCTGATATAGTATTTCCAGCTGATCTGAAAGGCTATTGATTTATACATTGATCTGCATTAAGAATTGAATTTAGAGAAAGTATTTCATCTCACAGTGGAGGTGATCATGTAAAAGGATCAGTACATGATTTTTTATAGAAGCCAGATGGTCAACACAGATTCAGGTATAATAGACTATAAAGCTTATCACAGAAAAAAGCTTCTCTTAAGTATGCTTATCCCCGGTATTTTTGTTTTTTTGATGTGGCTTTCTAAAATCATAGAGATCCTTTTTGATTTTGATCTGACCAGGCTGGGTATTTTCCCATTATCTGTCAGGGGCCTTCCGGGTATAATACTTTCGCCGTTTGTTCACGCTGACTTCAGACATCTGATTAATAATTCCTTACCATTATTTCTCCTTGCAACTTCACTTTTTTACTTCTATTCCGAAATTGCAGTAAGCATTTCTCTCTGGACATGGTTTCTTACAGGATTATTTGTTTGGATAGCAGGAAGAACATCATGGCACATAGGTGCGTCGGGGCTCATTTACGGATTGGCCTCATTCCTTTTTTTCAGTGGAATAATAAGAAAATATTTCAGACTTGTTGCATTGTCACTGCTGATTGTATTTCTTTACGGATCAATGGTTTGGGGGATATTCCCTGATATTTATAAAAGTGTTTCATGGGAATCACATATGCTTGGATTTATTTCCGGTATAGCGTTGGCAATAATTTACATGAAAAAAGGACCTCAGGAGCCTGTTCAGCAATGGCTCGACGAAGAGGAGGATGACAAGGATATCGGATCGGCTGAAAATATTGCTGATGAAGAAGATGAAAAGAAGACAGTGAAGGGATAAAACGAGAATAGGAGAAGAAGGCATTCCGTATTAACGGGAAAGTTACAATCAAAGGAGATCATGGATATTTCAATAATTGTTGTATGCTACAAAGGTTGGGAGAGACTCAGAAAATGTCTGGATTCCCTTGACAGGTTCAGAGGTGACAAATTCCGGTTTGAGGTAATTGTTGTAGACAATAATTCTGATGATGGAACAATTTCTGAACTTAAGGCAGAGCATCCCCGGTTCAGGTTCATTCATAACCCACTTAACGGCGGATATGCTAACGGGAATAATCTTGGAGCAAGGAATGCTAGCGGGGAGTTTATTCTGGTACTGAATCCTGATACAGAAGCACTTGAAGGTGAGATTGAAAAAATGCTTGACATTGCAAGATCTCATCCTGAGTATTCAATAATTTCATGCAGGCAGGTAAATGAAAAAGGGAAGCTGACACCAAGTACCGGACAGTTTCCCAGGTTCGGCAATCTGACGGGATTCCAGAGATCATTATCACAATTAATAAAAGGTAAAGTACCTGTCAAAAGAGATCCTTTATCAAAATCGGTAATCTGCCCTGACTGGATTTCAGGTTCAGTAGTATGGATGAAAAGGGATCTTTATGAAAAGTTTGGCGGCTTTTATGAAGGTTTCTGGATGTATTACGAGGATGTTGACCTTTGCAAAAGGGTCACTGAATCAGGAGGAAAAGTTGTCAGTCTCGATGATGTGACAATTGAACACAATCACGGGGGAAGTTCCAGGATTAATCTTTCTACAGCTGCCATTACCAAGGCTGAAGTTCAGATCTCAAAACATCTGTACATTTCCAGGAACATGAAAGGAGCCGAAGGATTTATTACTCAGGTTTTTCTGGTGATTAACAACATAATTTCAGGGGCTTTAATGGCCCTTGCAGGTATTGTTTTCTTTTTTGTTCCAAAAATATTCATAAGGACGGTGATCTTTAAGCGGCTCCTTGAATATTACGCCGGCTCCATCGTCAGGAAATCATGGATAAGTCCCAGATCAGTCATTTTTCGGGCTTCGAATGTTAAAAAATCATAATTTATTCAATTTGACACTATTCGGTAAGTTGTCCTGACAAATTATATTACAATATTTGCAATCGATCATCCCGGTTCCTGATTTTAATGTCAGTTCAGGGGAATCAATAAATACTTATTTAATTCGGAATTTCTTAGTAAATCTGACTTTGTATGTCCTCAAGGCTGAAAAAACAAATTATTCTGATTGTACTGATATTGTTTGTTCCGTTTTTGTTGAAATCCCAGGACACCAATTTAAAAGTCGATTCTATGAAAATCATTGTCGATTCAAGCGGAACGATAGCAGGGTATAAAAGAGCCGGAGCAGTTAAAGTTTTTCTTGACTGCCGCAACTGTGATATGAACTATACAAGGCAGGAGATCCCATATATAAACTATGTCAGGGATGTTAAAGAAGCGCAGGTTTACATAAATGTTACCCGGCAGCAGACAGGCAGCGGTGGTGATAAATATACATATACTTTCCATGGTCAGAAGGAATTTGCAGGCATGAATGACACCCTGACTTTTACAGGAACTCCTGATCAGACATTTCAGGTAATAAGAGAGAAAAGAACTAACCTGCTCAAGATGGGCCTGATGAGATATGTTGCAAAAACTCCGCTGGCCTCTGAAATTAAAATCAGCCATAATCCTGATCTTGAATTTGAAGAAGTAAAGGACAAATGGAATAACTGGGTATTTGAGCTCTCATCCAGCCCAAGATATTCTGCTGAAGAGTCTGCCAAACGTCTTAACCTTTGGAATTCGTTTGACATTTCGCGTATTACCCCTGACCTTAAACTGGAGATCAGGCTTGATGAGAGTATAAATAAACAGCGGTTTATTGACGGTGAAACGGATACCACTTACGTAAAAAGCAGCAACTCACTCGATCTGCTTATTGTAAAAAGTCTGAGCAACCATTGGTCGGCAGGGGTGAGGTGGGAAAACAGAACTTCAACTGAAGCCAATATCAATTTCACAACTGAAATTATGCCTGCAATAGAATACGATCTGTTTCCTTATTCAGATGCAACCCACAGGCAGCTTAGGATGCTCTATGCCATTGGATACCAGTACAGTAATTATATCGATTCGACGATATATGATACAATGTCAGATAATTTCTTCAAGCATCAGGTGATGATAGCATATCAGATTCAGGAGAAATGGGGTTCAATTAATGTCTCTCTTTCAGGCACAAATTATCTCTCGGATCTTTCGAAAAACAGGGTCAATATGTGGGGATATGTAAGGCTCAGGGTTCTTAAAGGATTGTCTTTATCAGTTAATGGAGGAGTCTCTTATAATAATTATCAGCCAAATCTGAGGAAGGGAGAAATCACTGAAGCTGACCGTTTACTTCAGCTTAAACAGCTGGCATCGAGCTATTTTGTTCAGGGCGGTGTAAGCCTCTCCTATACTTTCGGATCGATTTATAATAATGTGGTTAATCCAAGATTCGGTGACGGCTATTATTGATTTGCTTTAATATAATCATACTGGTTTCATCTGTCGCACTGACTATCTTAAAATATTTTATTATCTTCTTCAAGTGCAGATAATAAAAACTCAGTGAAGGAATATTATAAAGATAATTTAGCAGACAGTTGAACAAATCTAACAAATTATTACCTTTATCGCCAACTTTCGTCTAACCTGATTGAACTTCAAGGCATGAATGGAAAACCTGTTGCTGTGATCACAGGCGCCAGCAGAGGCATTGGCCGGGCGGTTGCGATAGCTCTTGCCGGTGAAGGTTTTGATATTGCAGCGATAGCACGTTCAGTCGATAGTGAAGGTATGGAAATACTGGCTCCTGAGGTTGAAAAACGAGGGGCGCAATTTTTCCCAATAGGCCTCGATATATCATGTACAAAATGCCACAAGGAAGTCGTCTCAAACATCCTTGACAGGTACGGCCGAATTGATTTTCTGGTAAACAATGCGGGAGTTGCACCGCTTCAGCGCCGTGATCTCCTTGAAATGGGAGAAGATAGTTATGACAGGGTTATGAACATAAATTTGAAAGGCCCTGTTTTTTTTGCACAGAAAATTGCCAAGGAAATGATCTGGATGAAAGAGCAGATCAACCCGTACAGGCCGGTCATAATATTCATTACATCGGTATCAGCAACATTAACTTCAACAAACAGAGCTGAATATTGTATATCAAAGGCAGGTTTGAGTATGGCATCTGCAGTCTTTTCCGACAGACTTTCCCGTGAAAATATCCTTGTATTTGAAGTGAGACCGGGAATTATACAGACTGATATGACGGCCATGATTAGGGAAAAATATGATAAGCTGATTGCTGAAGGGCTGGTACCCCAAAAAAGATGGGGATTTCCTGATGATATTGGTAAAGCTGTCGCCTCAATAGCACGCGGTGACTGGGATTTTTCGACCGGTATGGTATTTGAGATCAGCGGCGGACTTAATTTACACAGGATCTGATTTTCTTAACTGTTCTGTTTAATTTTTGGATCAAAATCCCTGAACATTTTTTTAGTTTTTTTTGTTTCTAGTTCAAACTATAAACAAAAAAAATATGAAAAGGAATATTATTCTGATTTTTTTATCAGTCATTTGTTCAGTAAATCTGATTTCAAATGAAAAATATATTGCAGTCAATGAAAAGACTACACTGGTATGGTTGGGGGAAAAAGTTCTTGGTCAACACACCGGGACAATTAATCTGCAAACAGGCTGGCTGACATGGAAAGATGACAGAATCTTATCAGGTGAATTTGTAATCGATATGGGAAGTCTGATGGATTCTGACAGGAATCAAAGACTGGAGATGCATCTCAAATCTGATGATTTCTTTGGAGTTGATAAGCATCCAATATCAAAGCTTGTGATTACCGGGAGCACACCATTTGACAAGGGTACCGCTATTGTTAAAGGAAACCTGACAATAAAAGGTATAACAAATTCAATTGAATTCAAGGCATCGCGCCAGGAGAGTCCTGAAGGAAAATGGTTTTATGCCAATATTATAGTCGACAGGTCAAAATACAATGTGCGTTATGGATCTGGTTCCTTCTTTGATAACCTGGGTGACAAAACGATTTATGATGAATTTAAACTGAAAGTAAATCTTCTTGTAAGAAAATCATAAAGTTAAAGATTTAAAATTTCCTGCGGATGGTGCGGGTATATGCAGATAATTATACTGGAATCTGCTCATACCATCAGACTTGCAGGAAATTTTATTTTTAATGAATTGTTGTAAAAGTCGTAAATCATTGCAATCTTGTATTACCTAAATCAAGATGTAATGAATAATGATCTTTCCTCAAATTCTTACAGACAAAAGTTTGTATACGAGGGATTTCTTGTCCCTTTTATTTTGATAACCAGTCTCTTTTTCCTGTGGGGCTTTGCTCATGGCTGTCTGGATGTTCTTAACAAGCATTTCCAGGAACTTCTTAATATGTCAAAGGCAAAATCGGCCCTTGTTCAGTTCGTCTTTTACGGAGGTTATTTTTTTATGGCTATTCCCGCCGGATTCCTTATGCAGAAATTTGGATACAAACGAGGAATAATTTTCGGTCTTCTTTTATTTGCATCAGGGGCTTTTCTTATGCTGCCGGCTACCTTAATCCAGACCTTCGGTAGTTTTTTGCTATGTTTATTTGTGATTGCATGTGGTCTGACCTGTCTCGAAACTGCAGCAAACCCCTATACTACAGTTCTGGGGCCTCCCTCATCGGGTGAAAGAAGGATAAATTTTTCTCAGTCATTTAACGGTCTCGGATGGATTGCTGGTCCGCTGGTAGGAGGGATGCTTATCTTTTCAGGGACAGGTGATTCAAATAAATTCGCGTCAATAGCCCTTCCATACCTTCTTATAGGGACGCTGGTTCTTGTTGTTGCAATCCTTTTTTGGAGGGTTAAATTTCCTGAACTCAAGGAAGATCCTCATGCAACAAATTCCGATTCTGATACTTCAGGAAGGCTGAAGGATCTTTTAAAATATCCTCACTTTGTGCTGGCTGTTATGGCTCAGTTCTTATATGTGGCAGCACAGACGGGTGTTAACAGTTTTTTTATAAACTATGTAACCGAGGAAATTCCTTCACTTACGAATCAGCAGGCAGCACAAATACTTGGTTTCGGAGGCATGGGGTTATTCTGGCTCGGCCGATTTACAGGCAGCACAGTTTTTATGAGATTGGTCCGCCCAAACAGACTTCTTGCATTATATGCATCAGTCAATGTTATAACAATGATGCTTGTAGTAGCAGGTTTGGGATGGACTTCTGTGGTGGCTCTCTTTTCAACATATTTCTTTATGTCCGTAATGTTCCCGACGATTTTTGCACTTGGGATCAAAGAACTGGGGCCATTGACAAAAAAAGGGTCTTCACTCCTTGTTATGTCAATAGTAGGCGGAGCTATAATTCCCGTAATTATGGGACGAATTGCGGATGTATCAAATATGGCTCTGGGATTTATTGTGCCTCTGATCTGTTTTGCTTTTATAGCATATTATGGAGCCTTTGGCTTTAAGGTCAGAAAAGCTGTTGCCTGACAAACAAGCTTTTAAGAGATTTCTCACTACCTGAAATACTTGTTAAGCAGGTTTCTGAAACGTGGATCATTCTGAATGGATTGATAGTCGGGATTGATTTTCAGCCAGACCAGGTCGCGATAGCCGCCTTTCAAAGCTTTTTCAATCTCAATAACAGCTTCAGAAGTTTTACCCTGGACGGATAATACTTCAGCGAATTTCCTGTGCAAAGTTGAATCAAGAACCATTGCCTTCTCAAGCATTTTTTTTGAGTTATCCATTTCTCCTGTTCTGGCATATATTGTACCTAAGGCAATATAAGTCTTGGGATCATCAGGCCATATTTTTGTCCATTCTTTAGCTACTGTTTCCCTGAAGATAAGAAAATTCTTCATCGCTTCAGTCTTTTTGCCCATGGCTTTATAATTGAGGCCTATATCATAATAGGCTGAAACCTCGTCTTTATGCTTTTCAATAATTTTTTTTAATAGTTCTATGGCTTCATTGTATCGTCCCTGAAGTCTTAATGTATGTGCCAGACGGTACTCATTGAGAGGCATGTCGGGATTAATTTCACGTGCTTTAATGAAAGCAGCTTCTGCTCCTGTCAGATTATCCGTTCCCAGATTTGCAGATCCTTTATAGAAATATCCCCATACATTCTTAGGATTGTCGGCAATCATTTTGTCAGCCCACACTAAAGCTGAATCCATGCTGCCGATGGTTGAAAGATATGTCCATATTATTCCCCCGTATGCAAGGACCATATCCGGTGATAACCTGACAGTAGCTTTATATTCTGCCAGAGCTTCCTCAATTCTGCCAGCCCGATAAAGATAATAAGCCAGATTGTTTCTTGCCGATGCATCGTCGGGATACAAACTTACTCTTGTCTTGGCATATTCTATACCTTTGGCATAATCGTTCTTAACATTCACGGCGTGAAAGGCAAGGATTCCAAGCCTTTCTCTTTCAGTAAGGTTGTCAACTTTTTTGATTGCATCATTCAGTATTTTGCAACCCTCTTTCTTTTCAAAATGTTCTATGAGGACGTTGCCAAGAGAGGCTTTTGCAGCAGTAAATCCTGTATCGATCTTCAGGGCATTCTGATAATATTCCCTGGCACATTCAAAATCCATCCTGATATGGCAGTCAATACCGATTGAATAAAGTTTCAGGGCTTCAAGCGAAGATGTAGTTACTTTTTTTAAAGATTTATCCTGGCCTGCTATCTTATATCTTGATTCACCAAGATCTCTTCTGATTTTCTTACTTAGATCATCAAGGGTCTGAAATATCTCAGCCTGTGAATCAGAATGTAACACCTCCGATTTAAGAATGTTCCCTGACCCTGAATCCATAATCTTTGAAGTTATAACATACTTGTTACCGATTTCACTGATCCCCGGGACAAGAATAAGATTTATACCCTCTCGTATTGCAATTTCTCTTCCTGTTTTCTCATCTATACTGCTTTGGCCGCTTAGTTCCATGCGTGCAAGGGTTTCAAGCATCTTTGATCTTGGAAAGACGTTAACATATCTTGATTGGCTTGTACATAGTGAAAATGCTGTATAAAGAGATTTATCAAAAACCGGATTCCCGGTCAGGTTTTCAAAATCGGTTATTAATATCCAGTCACGTTCCCTGAAAGGCAGAGTACTTCCGCTTGAAAAAAGGAACAGAGCAATGAGTGCCATAATTAATAACACTGAGCTTAAAGCGAAAATCCTTGTTTTTCTTTTCCTGCCGGCCTGGCTGGCGAATTGCTTTCTCCGGGGTAAACCTTCTTTTATTTTTGCTGCATCGGGCTGGTTAATGGCAGTTGGTTCTTCTGCGAAAATAAATTCATCGGGAAATGCAGGTCTGCAGCCTTTCAGACTCGTTATAATTTCATTTATTGCGTTCGCTGCTTTATTTATCTGGTCCCTGTAATAGGTATGGTTCAGATTGTCGTGAGGATTATCTTCCTTCAATCTTAAGGGTCTGTTGACACCTGGAGACTTGTATATGAATTCGATTCCTCTGAGAACTCCTCCAAGAGCTGCTTCACAAAGTTTAATATCTTCCTTAACGAGTTCATGGATCTGAATTGGAAGAACCCTGCTGGCCACATTACCGTTTAACAATTTCACCTTCAATCCGAACCTGTCAGATGATGCCATCCTTATAAATTTCACAAATTCATGTTGCCATGCAAAAGAGTTTGGATCACAGTAGGTTCTTGAAATTACAGGAATGAAAACAAGACATTTAAGCTTTTCTTGGAGCGACGCATCAACATCATGTGTTTCAAGCAAACCATCGTGAGGATTAATATCAAAATATACATTTATCTCCTCCTTAAAGGTTGATTCGAGTTCTGTCTTTAGAGCTTCGACAAATTCGCTTACCCATTTCTCACCTTTATTATCCTTCTGACGGTAGCTAATGAAAATGTCATATTCATATCCTGGTACCAGGCTGGCCATTATACATGTTCATTTTTATAAAGTTAGGAAACTCTTAACAGAGAAACAAATATTTATTGATCAGCAAGTAATATGTCTGCCGGATTATTCCGTAAGTGTAATGAGAAAAGAATCATGCCTTTGTTTCTTTGTTGAAAAGTATTTGTAACATGCCCGAAAGGAATTGAATAAATATCTGATTAGCAAGACGATCAAATTAATTTGCTTTGTGTCAATTTGTTTCCGACCTTTATAGCAGATTAAGTTTATACCTCCATTCATAAATTCTTAAGGATCACCTTTCCTACAGGCTTTTAAATTTTGAAATAATTTCAAAATTAATTGATAGATGTATTAAGAATTGAAATTTTTAGCAGAAATAATGCTATTTACTCCTGCATATTTTAGCAGAACTTTACATTTTAGAATTAAATGGTTTTCCATGTTTATTTCAAAACAAATTAATGATTCAGGGTTATGAAAAAAGCACTGTTCGTTCTTGGACTAACCTTTTTCCTTGTCGGATCTGCTATCGGTCAGGGTCAAAAGGTTTCAGCTGAAAAAGCTGCAGTGGGAAATACCAACACTCCTTTCGGAATTTACAGAATAGAGGTGAATGACGAACCTGTAATGCTTGAAGGGGAGGCAGTTACGAGCTATCGGATTACCTACGAGAACTCACCTATTTCAATAGTCGTTCTGGTAGATAAGGAAAAAAAATGCAAGAACTATATTGTTGTATCAGATGGTCTGTCGATAATGTACAAATGCGATGGAAAGTATTTCGGGATATGCCCGATCGACGTAAAGTATGAGAAAGATGGCTATATTACCAATGACAAGAACATTAATAAAGCTAATTATTTCCACCAGAAGATTCTGTCAATAGGTCCTCAGGAGGAGATGGGTGCTACAAGTCTTATAGCCTCTTATTTCCCGTATCTGGTAAAATAAAACCAGGTTAATTTAATAAGGGCAGAAAGATATTCCGGAGTCCATGCGGCTCCGGTTTTTTTTACGAGTGTAATCTTAAAAAGTTTTGTTAATACAGCCTGATGGTTTGTTTTTAATATTACCGGAAAAAATCATAACTTGGAAGGACTAATCTGGCTAGACTGTGAACGTTAATCTAAAAAAGCCCGTCATTACGACTGTATTAGTTATCATACTTTTTTTAACAGGACTGCTTTATACGACCAGGTCTGAACAGCATTTTTATTTGAAATATTCTATCGACCCGGGGAGAATTAATTCTGCCTTGCCTGATAGTCAGAAATATATTTATGTTGGTGCAGAAAAGTGTGCTTCTGTGTGCCACAACAACAAAAAAATGGGATTCCAGTATGAAATAATCCGGAAGACTGAACTTGCGGAGGCTTATGAAATATTAAAAAGCAGGAAAGCCTTCAGGTTGGCCCGCGAAGCCCACCTTAATGTAGCCCCGTTTGAAAGTGAGGTCTGTCTTAAATGTCATATAACCGGTGGTGACCTTGATGCAACTTTTTTTGCTTCAACATACAGGAAAGAGGATGGGATAACCTGTGAAGCCTGTCATAAAGGTCCTTACAAAGCTGTTTCTTTTCTTCCCGGTGAAAATGACTGTTTGAGATGCCACAATAACTCAGTTCACAAAGTTCCCGGTTTTAATTTTAAGAAAAGATCTGAAAAGATAGCACATTCGAGGCCGCCCAGTGCGCAAATGCATTAATACTTTCCAGATTTCTTGGTGATGCAGTTCCTCTATGAGTTGTGCCATTGATAGGGTCCTTAAATTCAACCTCATCCTCATAAAGAGAATTGGAATAATCCAGAATGTATATTGCACGCAGCCCTCGTTTGTTAAGATTATGGGTCAGCTCATCGTATGATGTCCAGTCATAAACTCCTTTCTTAAGCTCCGTATTCTGCCAGATAAAATCCATCCTTATAAATCTGAATCCGGCTGCCGCTATCATATCCAGATCCTTTTCATGTCCGGTCACAAAATGAATATTGACGCCTGAACAGATGCTGTTTGCAGGACCAAATTTTCTTATGATATCTGGGTGGCGAATTTCCTCCTTATGAAAAAAATCCTCTGAAGTAAATAGTCCCTTATTGTTATAATCTTCTGATCTTTCTTTTTGAATTAAAACTGGATTTATTGCAGTTATAATTATACACAAAACAACCGGTCCCAATACTTTTCTTTTCATTTCTAAAGTAGATTTAATTAAAACAATACAGGTCAGAAATCACCTGTGGCATTGCCTAATATTCTGAAATTATATGATAACATAATGATTGGCCTGCCGAAAATTGTCATCTGGTATCCTTTTATCCCACCTTCCTCTTCTCTGAAAAATATTGAATATGGATTTTTTCTTCCGAAAACATTGTAAAGAGTTAATGTAAATGATGAGTGATTCAGCTTTCTGGCTTTAAGATTTCCATTAAGAGTAGCAGAAAGATCAAGTCTTATGTAATCTGGTATCCGATATTCATTCCTGTTCGAATAATATACATGACTTCCGTTATTAAACCAGTAGAATGCAACAGGATAAGTAATAGGTCTGCCGGTATTGTAAATAAAATTTGATGTAATGTTAAACCTTCGTGAGATTTTTGAATTTAAAACAATTTTAAGATCATGTGGCTTGTCATAATCTGCAGGGTAGTAATCTCCTCCGTTTATTTTCTCTGCCAGATATTGGCCGTTGATTTTTAGGAATGTCCTTGAGTAGGAATATCCTATCCATCCGTTAACAGAGCCTGTCTGCTTTGAAATCATAAGTTCAATTCCATATGCTTTGCCTTTGCCACTTATAATGTCAGTTTCAAGATGTTCATTCATTATAAGGCTTGACCCTCCTTTGTAATCATGTATGTTTTTAAGATATTTGAAATATACCTCTGCAGATATCTCAACGGCTTTTTTCCCAAAGGTATGGTACAGACCAAAGGAGACCTGATCGCTGACCTGCGGTTTGAAATATCTATTGCTAAGCTTCCAAGTATCAGTAGGCGACATGGATACAGTATTCGAAATCATGTGGATATACTGATGAAGTCTTTGTGCTCCCAATTTCACTGATACTCTGGGAGCAATAATCAGCCGGGACGAAAATCTATAGTCCATTCCCGGATACATTTTTATAATTTCTCCTCGTCCATAGTTAATTGTTCCAATAACACTCTCCGCAGATTTGGTTAGACCGTCCTTATATAGAAGTTCTGATCCGGGGCCGAATGATGTGAAAAATGATCCCCTTATACCGAATGTCATTGAAAGAAGTGGTGTTACTTCATATTCATCGGTAAAATATAATGAAGGTTCAACAGCCCTTTCTTTATCCAGCTTTTTAGGTATTACAACGGAATAATCTCCTGCAGGATTCATTTCGCCAGGCATCAGAGAATAATAAATTCCGTCAATACCGAATTCAAACTTATGTTTCTCAGAATACATGTATTGAAACTCTGTCCTCAGTATATTCTGGTTTAACCTGTAGTTCATGGTGCTGGATAGTGTCGAGTCAGGGTTTGAATCGAGTTTGAACCTGTAATTGCTTATTATGAAATAGTATCTGGAAGTCAGTTTTTTTGAAAAAACATGTATCCATTTCAGAGTAGTAGCAAGACTCCCGTAGTCGAATGCCCGCTCATTGTTGTAATTAAACTTATCCTTACTGAAGTAGCCGGAAATCGAAACATTGTTTTTTTCATTTATTTCGGTCCTTAGCAGTCCCTGAATATCATAGAAACCTGCATTGCTGTGATTCAGACGATAATCCTTCAGCATTCCAAGGAGCCAGTCAGAATATGTTGCCCTTGAACCCAGGATAAAGGTGCTTTTTGATTTGCCAAGAGGACCTTCGGCCATAAGCCTTCCTGTGACAGGACTTATTCCCCCGCTTATTTTAACTTTTTCCTTGTTCCCTTCAGCAGGTATTATTTCCATAACCGAAGAAATTCTGCCTCCGAACTTTGCCGGCATTCCGCTTTTGTACAAGGTTACGTCGGCGATAAGATCGGAATTGAAAGCCGAAAAGAAACCGAAAAAATGAGAGGGATTTAAAATGGGAGCATTATTCAGATAAATAAGGTTCTGATCCATACTTCCTCCGCGCACATTAAAACCAGCCGATGCTTCACTTATAGTCTGAACTCCGGGCAATAACATGGAACTTCTTATTATGTCGGCCTCCCCAAGGCCCATCGGTATTTGCTTCAGCATCCTGCTATCAAGTCTCACTATGCCTGCACCGATTTCTCTGACATTGTTCCTTGAGCCTGTAACATTCACAGCCCCCAGTTCACTTGTGCTTTCATCCATCTTAATATCAAGAACACCACTTGAATAAATAATGACGTTTCTTCTTGCAGTTTTCATCCCCATCATCCGGTATTCAATCTGATATTGACCAGGAGGAAGTGTGATTGAGTAATAACCTACATCATTAGTAATCACTCCAATTTTGAGTTTTTCAATATAAACAACTACACCACCAATATATTTACCATCAGTTGAGTTAATAACATATCCCGATAGTATAGAGTTTATTCCCTTGTTACCTGATTTCTGACGGCCGATTTTAAACAATCTGTATTCATCATCGATCAAGCTCTTTTCTTCCATGACAACAGGCTGCAGATAATTAAAAGTATCCCTTCTGACAGTAACACTCCTGAGATGATCAAGATATTCATTCCGGAAGTTTGTTTTAATTGAATAACCCTTTGTAACAATGACTTTGTTCTTATATGTTATTATAAATGACAAGCCATATTTGCTTAATGATTTATCCATCAATTCCCTGAAGTTATTGTTTGATGAATTTACAGACAGTGTCAGAGTATCAGCCCATTTATCCGAATAATAAAATACAATAGGGATTGTCCTCTCGAGAGTATCAGCAAAATCGCTGAAAACAATTTTGTCAAACTGAAATGTAATATTATCCATCTGCCCTGATAAAGAAGAAAATATCAGAAGCATGAATCCTGTCATCAAACTTTTCCTGATCCTGCTAATGGCTGTTAGTTTCAAACCTGTCATAAAATCTTAAAATATCTGAAATCTGATATTTGTCGGCTTCTCTTATCTTTATATTCTTTGCGGTTATGAAGTCTCTTATTTTTGTCGAGTAAATTCCAAACAGATTTACAAACTGCCGGCTGGAGGATATCCTGACATATTTTTCCCCAACTCTAATAAATCCTTCTGGATGGTACCAGTATTCATCAATACCATTAAATTTATTGCGCGTCGATTTATGCCTGATCAGGTATTTGCACTTTCCTTCATATACTGATTCATAGAATCCAGGTTCAAGATTAAAACCCGGATAAGACTTGTTTGAATAGTAACGGAAAGACAAGGTGTCATGATCCAGATACATATCAAACTGACTTATATTATCACTGTTTAGGGCCACCTGGCTCGCCATACTATTGAAGATTAAGCCTTTATCCTCATATATTAGCTGATCGAGATAAGTATCATACTGAAGAACAATATTCTTATATAATCTTCCCCTGAAAACCAGAGAAGCTGTCCTTTTTTCACCGTAAAACAGGATAGGTTTGTGAACAGAAAGCGGGAAATACTGAAAATAATTTTTCCCATTGACAAAATCCTTTTTATTATGAACTTTTTCAAAATAAATAGAGTCTAGATGTTTAGTCTTTTTATTTTCAAGCCCGATAAAGAATTCTGTGTTATCAGCATTGAGTCTAAGAGTATATGTCTGAGTGAATATTTTAAATGAGCCAAACAGCAACAATCCTGTAATTATTATTTTCTTCATTGGAAGCTTTATTGCAAAATGGACCTCATATCATCAAAGTTAAGATTTATATTGACCACTCTGCTGTTTTGCCCGGAAAACTAAAGGCTTAAAAGTTATTAAAACTCATTTGTGAATTTTAAGTGCTACTTTTGTTAAGTAATGATTACCCCTGAAAATTATCAGGGTAATTCTTGTTGAACGTGGGACGCAGATCCTTAATACTATTCATTTTCTTTTTCCTGATACTGATCACCTGTGTTGATCCGTACAATCCGAAGCTTGATAAATATCAATCGCTTCTGGTTGTGGATGCTATTCTAACCGACAATGATGAACCAGCTTATGTAAAGCTTTCAATTACCTCTGATATTCCAGATGATGAGCCCCCGATAGTGCCCGGTGCACAGGTTACAATAACTGATAATCTGGGAAATTCAACATCACTGAAAGAGACTTCCGGTGGAATCTATGTTTCTGAAGGGAAGACTCCCCTGGGTGTTGCAGGCAGGATTTACACACTAAAGATACGCACCACGGAGGGAAAGGAATTTGAATCAGAACCATGTTTACTTGACAATCCTGGTGAGATCGACACCCTTTATTATGAAAAGGATAGTCAGATTACGAAAAATGGTGAGGTTCTTGGTGGCATTATGGTTTATCTTGATTCAAAAGGACCGGCCGGCAGTAAATACTTCAGATGGAGTTATGAGGAATGGTGGAAATTCAATATTCCCTATCCGGTAACACATCAATATATCGATGAAAATCATATTCCGGCGATACCGATAAAAAATGTAACCTGTTATAAGCACAGAAAGTCTGATGAAGTAATAATTCAGTCAGGTGAAACAGATGTACATGCTGAATTCGTTAAAAAACCAATTTTCTTCATAGCTTCTGAGAAGTCTGACAGACTGCTTTTGCAATATTACGTTCAGGTGAGCCAGTATTCAATCACTGAAAAAGAATATGAGTTCTGGAGACAAATGAAAGAGATAAGCGAAAGCGGAGGAGACATTTTTGACAGGCAACCATATCAGATCATGACCAATATTCATTGTTTAAGCAACCCCGGTGAGATGGTTCTTGGCTACTTTCAGGTATCAAGTGTAATTAAAAAACGGATCTGCATTAAAGGGAGTGATATAGAGGAAATGGGGCTGAATCCCTATCAATATATGTGTGATGTTGTTATTAAGGGCCCCCAGGACTATTTATCAGAAAAGCCAGTAACTTTTGACAGGATTTATAAGAATTTCACAGCACAGAATTACAATTTCATTGCTCCGGAGGAAGGAAGACTTATGTTTGTGGACAAATATTGTTCTGACTGTGCAATGAGTGGCAGTACTGAAAAGCCTGAATTCTGGGTCGATCTTGAATAATATTGAATAAATCATGAACAATTCAGCCGATGAATTTTATTTGGTCTCCCTTTTACGACAATTCCCGATTGTCCTAATGTTTATGTTGTGCACAAATTTCTCATTTTCCCAGCTCCCTCCTGAAATTTCTGGTCCTGGTATTAAAAGCAATTTCTCCGAGGAACTCTATGTAATGACTGACCGGGATATTTACATTGCAGGTGAGAAAGTGTTTCTGAAGGTGGTCAGTTATGGCAGGCTGACACATGTCATCTCAGCGGTCAGCACAGTGGCATATATTAGTTTGCTGGATCAATCCGGCAATCCGGTTCTTCAGGCAAAAATCCGTATAGGCGGTTCTTCAGGATCAGGATTTTTCACCCTGCCTGACTCGCTGAGAACAGGAAATTATGCGATCGCCACATGCACTCACTGGATGCAGAACTTCTCCCCGGAACTGTTTTCTTATAAAAACATCTGTGTAATTAACCCCTTCCGGAATTTCGATAACTTAACATTGCCCTCAAGGAGATCTGAATTAGATACTGTCATTTTCTATCCGGAAAGCGGAAATATTATTGCAGGGGTTGAAAACATTATAGGATTCAGGAGCATTGGTCTTAATATGGATCCGGTTGAAATCAATGGTGTCGTCACTGACAGTATTGGTCATATTTTATGCAATGTCCAGTCAGATAATGATGGCTACGGTATTTTCAGAGTGACCCCACCGGTAAGAGGCCGTTTATATTTGAAGACTGATACGGGAAATATGAAATCCGGAGGTTTTAAATTACCCTCTGTTATTGGTTCGGGGATAGGTCTGACAGTCGTGGAAGAACCGGATAATGATATTTTCAGGGTAAAAGTATCAAAAGGTATTGATATTGATACACATAAATTGGATTATCGCCTGATTTATGCGCATGTTGCTCTGGATACTTTTGTCCTGAAAACAGCTCCGGTCATTAGTGGTGAGATAATTCTGAAAAAGACTTCCTTGCCTTCAGGACTTGCCTCAATTATTGTGGCAGATGACAAGGGCAACAGTTATGCAAGGAGATGGATTTATAATAATCCTAAACAGAACTTTAATATCACTGTCATAACCGATGAGCAATCTTATTCCGAGAGAGAAAAAGTTAAGATAGATATCCTCACTACTGATTCCGGGGGCAAAGCCGTTAAAGGCAACCTGGTGGTTTCTGCAGTTCGGATGGGTACACTGACTAAAACAGAGGATAAATCAAAAGCAGACCTGCAGATCTCGGGTTTGCCTTTGGGCAACTGGAGACAAAGAGAATTTGGCAACATCCAAAAGCTGATTTTTCTAAAGTATAAAGACACCCTTTCAACATACTATTCTGAGGAGCCGGGATCTTTACACCTTCCTGAACCAGACGGGCATATAATTAGCGGAATAATAAGAAGCACTGCCACTGGAGAGCCGTTAAGGCAGGAAAATCTGGTACTCTCTTTTGTAGGGAAGACGGCACTTTGCCGATTTACCAAAACAAATGATGATGGCAGGTTTGTATTTATATCACCCGACGATGGGACAAGGGAATTAGTCATTCAACCGCTGTCTCCGGAACTCGATGAATATTATGTGGAACTCGACAATCCTTACCCCAATGCATTCAGCAGATCATTCAGCCATTCAGTTGATATTGACACAGGATTGCTTGAGAGTATAAACAGGGCTGTTATCAGTATGCAGGTAAAAAGAATTTATGATGCTTATGTGCAAAATAAGACCGTTGCTGCTAAAAGGGATATGGGAAATGATTTTTACGGATTACCTGAATTCACAACCATGATGTCTGATTTCATTCAACTCTCTTCTCTCAGGGAGGCTTTGAAGGAAGTCGTGCCTGGCGCCATCACTACCAGTAGAAATGGAAAAACATGGATTAATACTATAAATAAGCGAAATTATCAGATTGAAATCAGGGATCCACTTGTTATAGTTGATGGTGTTCCGGTTTTTGATCATGAGAAGGTCCTCAATATACAAGGGGATAAGATTGAGAAAATTGATGTTCTCAATACGGGATATGTTATTTCAGATATTTCTCTTGACGGCATCATTGATATTACAACAAAAAACGGTGATCTTTCATCCATAGAATTTGACAAGCCTGTTTTCAGACAGGAATTTGAATCTTTGCAGGCAGGTTCAGGTTTCAGTTCTCCCGATTATTCAGAGGTGTCACAAAAGATGAGCCGGATACCTGATTTCCGGAACACCCTGTATTGGAATCCTGATGTAAAAACGGATGAGAATGGAAGAGCGAATATAGAATTTTATGCATCTGATGAACCCGATGATTATATATTACATGTGGAAGGATTTACATCGGACGGACAAAGAGGCTATGCAACTATTCAATTCTCGATTAAAAGCAATAAAGAAAACAATTAATAACAATAGGGCTTAATATAAACGAAAAACATTCCAGTGAAGAAGATTTTCTTGAATAGCTGGTAAACCTGAAAACCTATTTCAGGAATAAACAAATACCTGCTTTGGGTATGTAAGTATCCCTATAATTCAAAAAGTCGAAATTAAGCAAACGTATCTTAAACAAAGGATCAAAACGTTCTTCAGGACTTAGCGACCTGAGCCTTCCCCTTTGGCTCCAAGCCTTATTTGCTTGTATTTCCCGACTGATCAACTGCCACAACATGATAATAATATTCAGGCATATTGTGAACAGACATATCCTTAAATGAATTGACAATCGTGGTTCCGATTTGTTTTCTGGGAGATATCTCAACGTCGGGTTTTTCAGATCTGTAAATCCTGTAATAGCAGAAGTCTTTTTCAGTATTGGGATCCCAGGTAAGAAATGCCCTGTCGCGGCCTTCATCCTTTCGTCTTTCCACTTTTAAATTCCTGATGTCTGAAGGAGGATCATCATCATAAAATGTTGTATAAACAACAAGCGACTGAGGTGGAATTTGGTCGGAAAGGGTGTTGTTTTTGAGAGATATCTTACCGCAGGGATCCTGCAAATCGGCAAAATAATTGAATGGCACATTTTCAGGGTCATATAGGTATTTTCTGAAAGGTTTGTCACCGGAAAGAGGCCCCATGTTTATCTTTACATTAGTGGGAAGATTATTCCTGTTTACAACAGCCACTGAAACTGAACCGTTCTCTTTGTTTTTGATGGCTGAAATTCTTATAAGTGAATCAGAAGATTCAACATCATATGCTTCCGAAGGGCCTCTGAAAAACTTGGTCAGCAATCCAAGACAGTAATAACTTGGTTTTGTCGTATAATTATCTATTTCCCAATGGTATAAGCCCCACTTATTTGTGCGGTGACTTGTAGTCGGGAACGGAAAATCGCTGAATGTCCAGTAACCGCATGCGTACACGCCGGCATTGATAATTGCCATTATTGCTTCAGAGACCTGTATGCCCATGTATTTCTCAAGCGGAGTATGGTTGTACATATTGGCATCGTGCATTATGGAATCGATGATGTTGCTGTTCTGTTTTGCACCGAATTCCCCTACAATGAACAACTTGTTTTTGCTTTTAGCAAGATCTGTTCCCCATTTTATCTTTTTGTAAAAGTAACTGTAAAAGGAATTGTCGAAAAGATCATAGTTGTTTATGTAGTGGTGGCCACCGTATATACCTGTAATGCTGTCCATATTGTTTGCCGCCCATTCTATTGTCGGCCAGTATTCGAAAGGAGAAGCATCAGTAGCCAGAAGTTTTATGTCAAGACCTCTGGAATTCAGTTCATTATAAAGCATTCCCTGGATCTTCTTGAAAAAATCCAGATCTTTTGTCATTGATGCCCACTGGCCAAGGGAGAGTTCATTGGCCATACAGTAGTATGTTATATTGTTAAAACCTTTGGTCTTTTTAAGGTATTCGAGATTGTCAACTTCCTTTTTTACATATTCCACCTCATTTTTACCTTTCTGAAGGCAGTTATTATGAAAAGTAGTAATGTATATTTCGGTGTTTGTCTCTTTAAGCACATCCAGAAACCAGGATACTTCGTCTATCTTTTTGAAATCCCATGTACAATCATCCGGCACCCTTGCAAAAGAGGGATTCAGTTCTCTCCATCTTTTGGCAAATATCTGTTCATAATTCCACCGCGATGCTTTATGCATATGATCGAACACATCGAATCCCACTCCACCAAAATTTTCATTTACAAGAGTGGTTTTTATATCAACATCAGCCCTTACAGGATTGATTTTCTGGTTTCCCTGCCGGGTACAGCCCAGCATAATGATGATCAGAAATAGCAGAGGAATATTTTTCATGACACAAGGTATTGGTTCATCCACAAATTAAGAAATTTTAGTTTAATAGTTAGAATGGAAGCAATAATTTTTATGATCACAGCCACCGTAAATCTGATTACCGGAAATTTATTCCCTGACCATTCGCATTGAAATATCCAGGGAATAACCTGGTGTTTTAAGGACCAGCTCCCCGCCAGTACAGTTTAGTTTTTCAAAGCTTATTAAATCCCCGGATAAAGGATCGATCCATTCAAGATTATATCTGCCTGAAGGGATGTTGTTCAGAGTTATAGGAACTTCTACATTTATCCGGACAGTAAGTTAAGCTAAAAATGCTTAATTTAACGGATATGAAAAAAAGAAGAAAGTATGATCGTGAGTACAAACAAATGGTAGTTGAACTCGCAAACGCAAGGGAAGATATTTCTGCACTTGCTGCAGAACTGGATCTTCGCATAGACCTGATCTATCGTTGGAAACGGGAAGCTTTGGCAAACTTGGGTGCCAGCTTCCCGGGCCAGGGAAACAAAACAATGACAGAGGAACAAAAGGAGATAGCCCGTTTAAAGAAGGAACTCCGGGATGCCCAACTTGAGCGTGACATCTTAAAAAAAGCTGTAAGCATTTTCTCCAAGAGCGATGGCAAATATTCCAATTCATAAAGGCAAACGACTCCATATTTCCCGTTGAGAAGATGTGCAAAGTGTTAATAGTAAGCAGGATTCATACAACGATAAAAACATCAATCAGAAATAAAAAAGAGAAATTTATAAATCAATTAGTGGCTTAATATATTGTCCAGTTTTTTGTTGCAGGTTCAAAAACAGAATGAGTGTGATCGCTCGTCTCACACTCGCTCTCACACTCGCTCTCACACTCGCTCTGTTTTTGCTCCCCAGGTATCCCGAGTTCTCGGGAGAACCTACGACCTACTGATTAATCCCGAGTTCTCGGGACCGCTCTAACCAACAATCTTCATGATTAAGCCACTCAGATTATCAGGCTCATTTGCTGACTGGATAAGACTTTTAATAAACTGTTTGCTTTTTTGCTTCTTAATGAATTTTTCAACCTTTATAGCGTCTCCTCTTTTTTCTGAAACGGGAACAATAATCTGAAAGATCCACGGCCTATACCTTGCAGTAAATTTGTATTTTTCTGAGGTATTGTGCTCCCAAATCCTTCTGTCAGGATCATTGGTGTGTCCAATGTAAAACCTGTCGGCGGTTTCAGAATAAATTATGTAAACGTAAAACATTGCAGCGAAAAAAGGGAGATTTAAAGAATATCTCCCTATTTTGGCTCCCCTAACGAACAAAAGTTGCAACCAGTATAAGGATGTACTTTTGTCAAATATGGAAAATTTTGAGAATTCGATAAGGTGAAGAAGCCGGTGACCCAGACCATCTCACGTGGGTACAGGTTGACCACCCAAAGCCGGAGATATTTTTATTAATAATAATCCGCCGGAGTAAATTGATCACCTTCTGCCAATTGTATATCTCTTACATCATTTAGGTTATTTTTTTGATTTTCAGAACGACCGAAATCAGCCAGCCTTTCTGGTTTTTGAAATCAGAAATTAAAATCCTGAAACAATACTGCTAACATTGAAACAATAGGAAAGCAATTTGCCTCCAGACAGGATCTAACTTTGGTAACTGCTAATCATTTTATTAATCAATCTTTAAAAAGGAGGTAAACATGAAAAAACTTATCGGTTTTCTGGCAATTGGAATGTTCCTTTTTGCCGGTTGTGCAAAGGACGAAGCATTTTATGAAAGTCCCGAAGACTTTAAACTAAATGAAGCCCACAATAGGGCCAATGTGCCTATTCCGTTCAAGGCTGATATGTTTGCGGTTCCGGATATGAATCATGGCTTTTTACCTTTCCCAGGACAACCGGGCGTCTTTGTTCCAAAGAGGATGACCATAGGCGGGAACGGGACTCATCTTGGAATAATCGATGATTCAGGAACAAGTTATTACCATCTTGAAACTTTTACTGCGGATTTTGATGAAAACGGAACTCTTTTTTTCAATCAGGCAGGATACGGAAAGTTAGTAGCTGCAAATGGCGACAGTTTTGAAATTACATTTTGGGCTAAAATTTCTACTGACCATAGCTGGATAGGAGAAATAGTTCTAAAACCCGGAAGCGGGACCGGAAAATTTACCGGATGTTCCGGCAGAATTGGATGTATTGGTCAGTCCAATCCGGTAGAACGCATAAACCGCTGGGTTGCAGAAGGATATTTGATGTACGAATAAATCATCCATACTTTTTCGGGACAATTTCATTAAGAGATATGACTGACGAAAGCCTGTCGGATATTCTTCTAAAAACCTTGCAACGCAATACTATTATTGTCGTAAATTTGAAATAAGCATATTAGGCTTTAAACAATATATCTGTCCGGCACACAAATCCTGATAATGTGCTGAGGTCATTTTATAAGTCTGCCAAAGATGTTACAACTTTCAGCAATCGATGGCTGGTATACCCGGTTAATCTCTTATCATAAAGAACCACCAGAAATGGTTCTCCGAAAGAAATTCCTTCTGGTCACGAACATCGTTGCCATAATTCTTTTCTCGTGCGTAGCCATACTGGCTTCCGTACTGGAGTTAAAAACCTTGCATGGCATATTCTGATGCTGGTGGGCTTTGCCCTTGTTCAGACAATGCTGCTTATCATGATCCGGAAATGGTCGAAGAGGTTTAGTTATACAGTCTTCAGCACCTATATTATTCTGATATTCTGCATCATAATCAGTCTAGGAGGTTTTGCCAGTTCAGCAGGTCTGTTGATGGCGGCCTATTTCTTCCTGCTCACCGCACAATGGATGGAAGATACCAGACTCCTGATCTTTGTCGGGATACTTTATGTTGCCGGGGTCATTATTACAGGAATCTCCTTCCCCTGGCTGCAACCTGACGGGGAGCTTTCCGGATGGAAGAACAACCTGTTTTTTGCTATTAACTACGGATGGATCGGACTTGTAATTGCCCTGGCTCTTCATTCAACAATTGTGAGGGGGAAAAATGCAGCTAAAAACAGGGCAGACCAGTTACAGGAACTCGATCTCCTCAAGTCGAAGCTGTTTGCCAACTTAACTCACGAACTCCGCACGCCCTTAACTCTGATCAAACGCAATGCAGAGGAAATCGGCGATGAACACGAAGGGGAAATCGCAGAAAGGGCAAAGAGCATCGTCCGCAACTCAGATAAAATTTTGTCGCTGGTGAATCAGATGCTTAAGCTTTCCTTTGTGGAAGAGGAGGGAATACCGGTTCATTATGTACAGAACGATCTGGTCGCATTTGTGAGGTCAATTGTTGATTCGTTCATGGATTATGCAAATTCACGGAAGCTTGAATTGCATTTGGAGCTTCAATTCCCGGAACTGATGATGGATATTGACCCGCAGAAACTGGAAGAATCGGTTTCGAACCTGCTGTCGAATGCAATCAAATACACTCCGGAAGGCGGCGACATAAGTGTTTCCCTCCGTTTGCCGGAAAGAAGCCGTATACTAGGCAGGCTTGTTGAGATCAGCGTCCGCGATACCGGAATCGGTATTCCTGCAAGCCAGCTGGACAAAATATTCATCCGTTTTTACAGGGGCGAGGATCAAAGATTTCCTTACCGGGAAGGAACAGGTATAGGACTTACGCTGGTACAGGAGTACCTTAAAATGATGAATGGTTTAATACGGGTGAAAAGCACTCCCGGGGAGGGATCGGAATTTGTGATCACATTGCCGGTAACTCAGAATGCACCGGTTGAAAATGACATTATGGTCAGGGGAAATTTTTCCCGGTCCCCAAAACAGGTTTTTACACCTTTCAGAACAGCAGACCATGTAAGTGGTTTGCTACGGATACTGGTTATTGAAGATAATGAAGAACTGGCTGAATACCTGAAAGCACTGCTGAGAGGCGAATACCAGGTCCTCACCGCTGACGACGGGATATCAGGTGTGGAACAGACTGTAATTCATATCCCTGACATTATTCTTAGTGATGTGATGATGCCCGGGAAAGACGGATACCAGGTCTGTAAAGAGCTGAAGAATGATCCCCGTACAAACCATATACCTGTTGTGTTGCTTACTGCCCGGGCTGATGCCGATTCCCGGATCAACGGGCTGGGATGTGGCGCCGATGCATATCTCACAAAGCCTTTCGATAAAAAGGAGCTGATGGTTTGTATCCACCAGTTGTATATCCAGCGCGAGAAACTGAAGTTGAAATACCAGGCGAAACTGTATGAAACAATTCCGGAAGAACGCACCGGCAATGAAGACATCAGGTTTCTTAACAAGGCACTGAGTATCCTTGAAAAGAATTACAATAATGAAAATTATCGGATAAAGGATCTTTGCATGTATTTAGACATCAGCCGAGTGCAACTGCACCGGAAACTTACTGCACTTACCGGGCAACCGACCTCGAATTTCATCAGAAGTTACCGGCTTCATAAAGCCAGTAAACTCCTGGTAGAAACAGACAGGAGCATATCGGAAATTGCCTATGAAGTTGGATTCTCCGACCCGAATTATTTTTCGAGGGTTTTTATTCAGGAATACGGAATAACACCGAAGGAAATGAGAAGATCTCCAGGATAAATGATTTTATCTCATACCGGATTATTGATATGATACTGCATCCAAAAATAGATGAATGGCTCAAAAGGCATCTTGCGCACGAAAAAGATACGCCTGATACGATTGACCAGAAAGTCTACCTGGTAGGAAATATGATCATACCTACCATCACTCTCAGTTCTCTCTTTATTTTGTTTCTTATACTGGATAAAGTTCAGATATTTCTTATTTGCATTCCCCTGGTTCTGATCATGGTATTCCCTGCAGCCCTGCTATTTATAATCAGGAGAGGAATCGGTATCTTCTTGAATGTGTATTACGGCTTGTATATGTTTATGTGTTTTTTGATAGTAATTAAAGCGGGGGGATTGCCAAATTCATTTGGTGCCTGGGGAGGAGCCTTTATTTGTTTCATGCATACTCTGGCTATATGCAGGAAAAGAATTCTTATTTTGAATACCTTCATCTACATTTTATGCCTCATCATTGTTGTATTCTCATATCCATATCTTAGTCCTGTTTCGGATTGGACCCCTGAATTCAACAATTTGATTTTCACATTGAATGAAATCTGGATGTGCTTGTTCCTGGTAAAAGTGTTTTACGACAGCATTGTTGCCAGGACCAATGAAGCCAGACAAAAAGCCGTTCACCTTCAGGAACTTGATTTGCTAAAGTCGAAACTGTACGCCAACATAACCCACGAATTTCGCACCCCTTTAACCCTGATAAAGGGGAACGCGGAAGAAATCAGCGAACTGCATTATGACGAAACTGCTGAGAAAGCAAGAAGCATAATGCGGAGTTCAGACAAGATTTTGTTCCTGGTCAACCAGATGCTGAATCTTTCCAGAATCGAGGAAGGAAATTTGACAATGCATTATATACAAAGTGATCTGGTCGCATTTGTAAAGCTTACAACAGGCACTTTCCAGGGATATGCAGATTTCCGTAAAGTCCGGCTCCGCTTCGAGTCACAGTCTGACCGTTTGATCATGGATTTTGAAAAGGAAAAGCTTGAAGAGTCATTGGCCAACCTGCTGTCGAATGCCATCAAATACACCCGGGCAGGCGGCGAGGTTACTGTAGCATTACGCCAGATGAACATCGGTAAAGTTCATGAGCGCAATGTTGAGATCAGTGTCCGCGATACTGGAATAGGAATTCCTGCAGATAAGCTGGAGAAAATCTTCCTCCGCTTTTACCGGGTTGATGACAACCGTTTCCCCCGCCAGGAAGGCACCGGGATCGGTCTGACAATTGTCAGTGAATACATAAAACTGATGGGGGGCTCAATAAAAGTCTTAAGCAGCCCGGGGGAAGGCTCTGAATTCATCATTACCCTTCCGATCACGAATGATGCTGAGATTGAGGGATCTGTTACAATTTATGGTAATGCTGTACAGAAGGAAGCGGATAGGATACCGGAATTTGAAGCTGCGGAAAATAATTCTGCTCTTCCCCACTTATTGATCATTGAAGACAATGCTGAATTGAGAGAATACCTCATCCGTTTGCTCGGAGATGAATATCAGGTGATTACTGCTGAAAACGGCATTCCGGGAATTGAAATAGCCAGGGAACTTGTCCCTGATATCATTCTGTGCGATGTGATGATGCCCGGGAAAGATGGTTACCAGGTTTGCAGGGAACTGAAAAACGATTTTCTTACCAATCACATTCCAATTGTCTTTCTGACTGCAAGGGCCGACACAAGCTCAAAAATAACTGGTTTGAAACAGGGGGCGGATGCCTGGCTTACCAAGCCATTCAACAGGAAGGAACTGATGATCTGTTTACATAATCTACTGGCACAAAGAGAGATATTGAGGTTAAAATACAGTGGTAGCGATAATGGGAAAAAAGACAGAGAAGAAGAACAGGGATTAGACGGGAAGTTCATGGAACGGGTAACAGGGTTTCTTGAAGAGAATTATCAAAACGACAGGTATGGGATACAACAATTACATACCGATCTGGGCATCAGCAGGGTTCAGCTTCACAGAAAACTGACTGCCCTTACCGGGCAATCTGCTTCGAATTATATCCGTAATTTCAGGCTGCAGAAAGCAAAAAAACTTCTTCTTGAATCTGACAGGAATGTTACGGAAATTGCATATTTAGTAGGCTTCAGGGACGCGAACTATTTCAGTAAATCTTTCATTCAGGAATTTGGATTGAATGCCACCAGACTGCGGGAGCTGTTCATTTAATTACCTCAATCTGTACTGTCAACATTTTACATAACAAAAACAGTTCCGATGTTGGAGAACCTCACTGGGTATTATAAGCAGGCTGATGGTCAGACAAAACGGAAAATCCTTGGTTGCATCTTTTCAGAAAAACTCGTTTTTGAAAAAGTCCTCCTTCGCTGAAGCTTCGGAGGATTATAGAAGAGTTGCAACCACACCGAAGAAAGTGTGAGTTTGAGTGTGAGTATTGAGGAAAACAGACCGAGAGTGTTCGTTCAAGCTTCTCGCTCTCACTCTCACTCTCGCTCTGTTTTCATGCTCCCCAGGTAGGGGTCGAACCTACGACCTACGGATTAACAGTCCGCCGCTCTAACCAACTGAGCTACTGAGGAATATTTCTTCCCTCTTTTTCTCAGAGGGCCAGAGGATTAATCCCGAGTTCTCGGGACCGCTCTAACCAACTGAGCTACTGAGGATTAAATTTTTTCTTCTTGTTCAGCTGATCTGCAAATTAGTCCAGGGTACTACGTCCCGTACGATCCGGCTGAGTTTACTATACTTTAAATTAAAAAGCCTTTATTATTTAGCGACGCAAAAGTAACGGCTTTTAGTGAATTAAGCAATATCTTTGGAAAATTTTTTATATGAAAAGGATTCTTGGAATTGGCAATGCCCTTGTAGATATTCTGACCTTAATTGATGATGATAGCATACTTGAAAAGTTTGATCTTCCTAAAGGGAGCATGCAGCTTGTCGATCTGGAAAAGTCGGAGAAAATAAAAGCAGCTACAAGACAATATCCCCAAACCAGGTCATCCGGTGGTTCTGCGGCAAACACTATTCATGGTTTGGCTATGCTTGGAATTGATACGGGATTTATAGGTTCAATAGGTCGGGATGAAACCGGTGATTTTTTTGAAAAGGATATGAAAAGTGCGGGTATAAATACTCTTCTTATCAGGAGAAACGTTGTTTCAGGAACCGCAATAGCTCTAATTTCCCAGGACTCAGAAAGAACATTTGCAACTCACCTTGGTGCAGCAGTGGAATTAAATGCCGATGATCTTAGTCCAATCCTGTTTCAGGGATATGATATTCTTTACATTGAGGGATACCTTATTCCGAATCTGCCCCTTGTTGAAAAAGCATGCAAGTTAGCCAGGATCAACAATATGAAAGTTGCACTCGATCTGGCTAGTTACAATGTGGTTCAAGCACATCATGATTCATTTGTCAGAATAATTACTGAATACACTGATATTCTTTTTGCAAATGAAATGGAGGCAGATGCTTTTACCAAAGCACCTGCCGATCAAATGCTCTCATTTCTTTCGGGTTTTGGGGAGATTGTTATTTACAAAATAGGTGCAAAAGGATCCTGGATTATTAAAGGAAACGAAACAATCAAGATCGATGCTTATCCTGTACAATGTAACGATACAACGGGTGCCGGAGATCTTTACGCTGCCGGTTTCCTATATGGACAGGCCTTGGGATTGAACCTTGAAAAATGCGGACTTATAGGTTCTCTGATGGCTGGTAAAGTTATTGAGATTCTTGGAGCCAGGATGAATAAACAGAATTTTGAAGAAATCAAAAGAAATATAGAAGCAATTATACAGACTCAATGAATTGTGATTGTAATAAAAAAATATCCATAAAGCACTAATAATTATGGAGGTAGTAATTCTGGATCCGGGATATAAATCATATGATTTTGAAAAAGAAATCTTCGAAAAAGGAGGATTCCATCTGAATATTTATCCCTATTCAAAAGGGTCAATTTCTGAAAAAATCGCGTTTGCAAAAAATGCAGACGGAATCATGGTCAGGCATACTCTCATAAATGAAGAGTTCCTTTCAGGACTGAACAAACTGAAAGCAATAGTCAGGTATGGTGTGGGTTACGATAATATTGATATTAAAGTTTGCACAAAGTACGGAGTTAAGGTGGCAAACGTACAAGGTTATGCCAACCAGTCGGTCTCTGATCATGCACTGGCATTAATGTTTACATGTACACGGGCTATGTGGAATACCAGGTACCAGTTGTTAAAGGGATTTTCTGCACCTCCGGTTCCGGATATTTTTGAATTGCACGATAAGATCCTTGGAATAATCGGCCTCGGAAGAATTGGCAGCGAATTCTGTAAAAAGGCATCAAGGCTTTTTTATAAAGTTCTTGCCTGTGATCCCTACAAACCTGATAGCCACTTTAAGGATCTGTTGGCAGAACGTGTTGGCCTTAATGAGCTCTTGGAAAGATCAGATGTAATAAGTCTTCACTGTAACCTTACTGATGAAACCAGACATCTTCTCAGCAGTGAGAAATTTCAAATCATGAAGAAAAAGCCTGTTCTGATAAATACCTCAAGAGGCCCTGTTATTTGTGAAGACTCATTAATTGATGCACTGAACTCAGGCAGAATACACAGTGCAGGTCTCGATGTGTTTGAAAATGAGCCGTTAACGAAAAAACAGAATTATCTGATAAATCATCCCCGTACTATATGCACCGGGCATTACGCCTGGTATTCCGACAAATCTTCAATAGAACTTCAAAAGCGTGCAGCGCTCAACCTCCTGAATCTTCTCAAAGGTAATAAGGTTGAGGATTGCCTTAACTGACAACAAATACCCGAAGCAATTTTTCAATTTAATGTTTAAAATCAGGAGAAAATTTGTGACTGAAATTTATTAAAAACAGCATCTTATATCAGGAAGAGTCTGCCTTCTTTATTAAGTTCTAATATATTTCCTCAATTGCCTCATTAAGCTCACGAATCATTTCAGTTACAAGAAGAAACGGATTATAGCTCTTTCCTGTAACAGAAAGAGTTTCCACAGGCAGATATCCTTTATAACCTTTTTCTCTGATTATCCTTATAAGTCTTTTAAAATCAGTTCTTACTTCATTTCCTGCTCCGAATGGACTCTCCTTCACCTGCCAGTTAATTGCGTACGGAGTTGCAGCTTCAATATCTTTATAGGGATCGGAGGTCCTGAAACTGCCGATATCTATGATAAGTCCGGCCCATTCTGAATTAATCAGTTTGAGAAGCTTAATGCATTGTTCTGCCGTCTGCAGTATATCTCCATGGTTTTGTATCCCGATCCTGACTCCATATTTTTTCCCGAATGAAGCACATTCTTTATAACATTCCGCCATCCATGTAGCGACTTCATCCCATCTGTTTTCATATCCCTCGGGTATTTCGCCTGCAAAAAGTCGAATCACTGGAGCATGAAGCTTGGATGCAACAATTATCCATTCTTTTGCCAGGGCAATACCGGCAGCTCTGACGGCTGGATCGGGCGATGCAAAATTGTTACGTATTCCTGTACCACTGAACGCGATGCCCAGCTGATCAGCCTTCCTTTTCAGGGTCTCGATATATTCATCTGACGGCACATCCGGATAGGTGGGGAAATAATATGCTGTAACGTCAATAGCTTTGATTTTTTTCGAAGCACACCAGTCTAACAAATTGAAGAGAGTAAACACCTGCTCATTGTTTTTGTCTCTTGACGAAAGGAGATCATTAAATGAAAAAGCATTTATCGAAATAATTAATCCGGTGTTTGAATTCTGGGTTAAAGCCGCATTAAAGAATGCAGTAAAAACTCCTGATAAAAAAATTAATCTTCTGTTTTTCATTTTTCTGCACTTGAAATTGGTCCTTTAAAGTCAAAGTAGTATCAGGAATGTCAGATTTGAATTTCAATCACTTCATAATCTTTAATTTCCGGGAGAACAAAATCAACTTTACCGACAGTCCGGGTAAATTCGATTTTTTTATATGACCACAAAGAATTAATTCCCCTGACCTCTTTATCAACATACAAATTTATTTTAATATTATTGACAGGCAGAATTCTTTGAATGGGTCTCTTCATTTCAGAAGTGAAATTGATAATATAGAGG
Source organism: uncultured Rikenellaceae bacterium (assembly GCA_964514725.1). Taxonomy (GTDB): domain Bacteria; phylum Bacteroidota; class Bacteroidia; order Bacteroidales; family VadinHA17; genus LD21. The sequence goes on along the minus strand of CAZEUL010000006.1, from coordinate 8,087 downwards.
AAAATGGAGTTTTTCTTTTTTCTTAAATTTACTTCAAGTGATGAAGGTGCGTTTTCCAGACTTATTAAAGGGGTGGTTAATCCCGAAACAATATTATCAATTATCCTGTAATATTCAGGAAAACGGAATCTGTACAGAGAGCCGCCAAAAGTTCCTGCAATATATACTGATCTCCCTTTGCCGAAATTATTTTCAATCATAAATGGGAATTCTGTAGCAGACGGACTTGCAGCGTAACTTCCAGGCAGGGGCCTGCTGAAAAACATCGGTAGGTTTGCCCTAGATTTTGTCTGTAAGCCAAATATCGGAGCATAAACGTACTTTTGACGGATGCCTTTAAGAGAAAAGTGATCAACATCCTTGATGATCGCATAGTCCCAGTTGAGCGGCCCAAAAATATTTCCTGCACTTTCTGTCCCAAAAACATCATTCAGCTGAAAATCATTGAGTTTTGTCCCTGTCTCATTGTAGAGTGATGTTTCGAATGAAGAAATAAGGTTGCCTCCGCTGTTGACAAAATCTCTTATCTTTCTGACAGCCTCCTTTTTAAAGCATGTTGCATTGGGCAGGATTATCAGTTCATACCTGCTCAGATCATCAATAAGTGATTCTTCATCAATCACGTCAAAAGGATAATGCAGCCTCGATAGCCCGTCATAGAACCCGTAGAATTCATCGCTCAGATTTCCTGCATTTGCGCTTTTCATCTCTTTTGTGAAATCAGTGTGGGGAACAGACGAACCGCTGTAGTAATTGCCTGCTTCCTGCGGCCACAGTAAGGCTATTTTTGATAGAGACTGAGTCTTGAAAAACGGATCGGGATTTTCTTTTATGAACTTATTATATTTCCTTATCACATCCATTTCGTCCTTATGTGGTTCAGGAGAATCGCAAATAGCCAGCCATACATTAGCCTGGTGTGTTATTGTCTGGCTGTATAATAAACTTATTTCTCCCGGAGGGAGTGTTGAAAATGTCCAAGGTCCCTGTTTTGCAGCATCGAAGACTACGGTGGGTTTACCTCCGGCCTGTGATTCAAGAAGTTTTGCCATAGCCCCGGGCTTATATATCGGTTCCTCCATTGCTCCGTAAAGAAATCCCCCCTCAGCACCAAGGATATCTGTCTCTTTGACAATCTTTCTGTTGTCCCTGCCTGTAGGCCAGGAGGGAGCAAGGGTATTTCCGTTCATATATAATAAAATGCCGGGATTAGCATCTTTAATAATTTTGTTCGAATCTCGGAGGAAACGCGCAATACTGTCTGACTGGAATTCCAGGAGCTCATGCCACCCGTGATTTTCACGCATCGATTCCATTTCTGTTTTCAGAGGGATCGGCTTACCGTATTTCTCCCTGAATAACTTTTTACATGAATCGCAGTAGCATGTAGATGAAAAGAAAATGGGACCATCATAGAATACTCCATCTATTTCATATTGAACAAGTTTCCTTAGAGTCTGGAATACCTCTTCCCTCCAGCCGCTGTTTATGCAAAAGGAAGAATCAACACCATAAACATCTTCTATAGGATTACCTTCATCTTTTATCTGCTGCCATTCCGGATGTTTATGAGCATAGGAGGAAAGTATTGCATGTACATTGAAATAGATTATCACCCTAATGTTTTTCTTATGAGCTACAGAAAGATAATCTTTCAATGTGCTGAAGTTTACCCTTGGACCTTCATAAAGGTTATGGGCATCAAGAAAAGAAGTTCCGGGAGAAGTGTCAGTAAACCTTGTAACATGTTCAACATTAGCTCCGAGATCGAGAAGCAGATTCATCTTGTCTGCCGGCGCATAACCCTCTTCCAGTTCGACAATCCTTAGTGGTTCTTTTTCCCACCATTTCGACTGTAATGCTGTTGCTTCTGTTTCAGAAACTAACTCTCCTGAGGATGCAAAATCAGATGGTCCAGTAATCTGGCTGTTGTCTCTGGCCATACTAATGTCATCATTCATAAGAACACCTGGTGCAACAGCAAGGCCTGCTGCAACGGCTCCGGTTCTTTCAATAAATAAACGACGGTTGATTTTTTTTGAATATTGTTTCATTTTAAGGGAGTTTTAACCTTATAATTAAGCATTCCAAGGAGTCTAAAGCAAAGTTAATACTTTGGGGGAAACATTAGAAGATTTCAGAACCTGATAATAAACCCTGAAGCTTTTTTCAATTAAAAATATTGAGATTGCGAATTAAACAGAAACCGTCAATCTGGATTATATATAATATTTCACCGCTATCCGATTAAAACGAACCAGATATTCTGTGAATATTGATTTTATTATGTCCCTACGGGATTTTGTAATATCAGGGGTTAATTTAATTTCTACCAATATCTGGTTCCTAAAGGAACCGTCCCTTAGGGACATTATATTGGTAGTAAATGATTTATTTTATGTTTTCAAGTCCCGTATGGGACGATATAAAAATAATCGGACACTAATGATAATATTTTCAAATATTTTCTACATTGATTAATTTAAACAGCGTTAAAGTTTAATTTTAAAGGATTCGTGAAGTTTTGGTCGGAAAATGATACCATAATATTTTAGTTTTTAGCGAATAAATTGCGATATTTGATCTATAATCGGAAAGATAATTACTAAAGAATCAGATAAAAATTACATAATATGAAAAAACTGAGTATTGCTGCTTTGATCATTATTTTTTGCACCGCAGTTGTGCTTGTCATATCCTGCGCTGTAAATCCTGTTACAGGAAAGAAGCAGGTAATGCTTATGTCAGAATCACAGGAAGTAGCTCTTGGCATATCTTATGATCCACAGGTTCTTGCGACCTTTGGGGTTTACCAGGATGAAAAAATGCAGAATTTTGTCCAGACCAGAGGCACAGAAATGGGAAAAATCTCACACCGGCCAAATATTCAATATCATGTCAAGGTAGTGGATTCACCCGTTGTCAACGCATTTGCGGTCCCCGGAGGCTTTATTTACCTGACAAGGGGAATAATGGCCCAGCTTAATAATGAAGCAGAATTCATGGGAGTTCTCGGACATGAAATGGGACATATAGCTGCCCGTCACACAGTCAGCCAGCAAAGCAAACAGCAGCTGGGACAACTATTGCTCATTGGTGGTATGATAGCATCGGAAAAGTTTGCACAATACGCCGAGTATGCTCTTCAGGGTATGCAGCTTCTTTTCCTGAGGTTCAGCCGTGATGATGAACGTGAAGCCGACCGGCTAGGAGTAGAATATTCCTCAAAAGTAGGATATGATGCTCATAAAATGGCTGACTTTTTCCATGTGCTCCAGAGAATGAACATGGCCGAAAGCCATGGTGGCGTTCCGACATTCCTTTCTACTCATCCTGATCCGGGCGACCGCTATAATTCCGTTAACCAGAAAGCTTCAGAATGGCAGGCTACCCTAAATATGCCGGAGTGGAAAGTTAACCGCGATGAATATCTGAAACTCATTGATGGAATTGTTTATGGCGAAGATCCCCGGCAGGGATATGTTGACGGAAATGTATTCTATCACCCTGACCTGAAATTCAAATTCAGCTTCCCGAATGACTGGAAGCTGGAGAACTCACCTATCCAGGTTACCATTGCTCCATCTGACGGCAGAGCTCTCATTTTGTTTACACTGTCACCACATAAAACCCTTGAGTCAGCTGTCGACAGTACTATGGCACAGTACGGACTTAATATCCAGGGAAGCAGGCGAGTCAATGTCAACGGATTACAAGCCATTATGACCCAGGCAAAACAGGTCACCCAGGACCAGTCAACAGGTGCCACTTCATCAAACCTGGTACTTTCATATTTTATTCTCTATAATAACCTTATATATGTTTTCCACGGGGTTTCAACTGAACCCGACTTCAGCTCGTATGCGAACCTTTTTAACTCAACCATGTCAAGCTTCGCCAGGCTGACCGATGCCTCCAGGATAAATGTAAAACCAACCAGGTTACATATTGTGAAGGTTCAAAGAAACGGGACTCTTGCAGATGCCTTCAACTACTACAGAGTACCCCAGAAGCAGTACAATGAACTTGCATTGCTTAACAATCTTGAACTTTCAAGCCAGGTTACAGCCGGTAAGCTGATAAAGATTATTGGTGAATAACAAGGGCTGTCTTGTTCTTATTGCTGATGAGAAGTAATCCGGTTACAATATGGCTGGATGTTCGCTTACCTGAATCTGGATACGGATAGAAAAATCCGGTTATTTAAACAACCGGAACAGTTATAAAGGGTTAAATACAAGGTCTGCTATATCGGCTTTTTTGAACATTTTACCTGCTATTCTCCTGATGTCATTTGTTGTAAATGATTTAAGGATATTTTCAAAATTACGCGGATCATCACCATTTATGCCATAACTGTAATACCTTGTCAGAATATTCATCCAGTAGGCATTATGAAGTTTGTTTTCTTCTCTGTTTTTTAAGATATTGTTTACAGCTTTATTGAGATTCTCCCGGCTGGGACCATTCTTAACCAGGTTTTGTATTTCATCAATGACAATCCTTTTTAATTCTGAAACCTTTGCAGGATCACAATCAAATGATATGCTACCTTCACCAATCGATTCAGGTCTTTTCCGGGCAGAAAATGAAACACTCACATCATAGGTCCCTCCTTCCTGTTCTCTAACTTTTTCAGTGTATAACAGGTCAAGGATTCCATTAATTACTTCGAGCCCCAGATAATTGTAGGGTTTGTACTTTAGATTTTTTGCGAAAGAAAGAAACACAGATGATTTAGGAATTGTAAGGGGCAGATTTATTTCTTTTACTATTTTCCCTTCAGGTTGTTTTATATGCCTGTTGATCCACGACTCCCTCCTCCCGGTTACCGCGAGAGATCCAAGATATTTCTCAACCAAAGGGATCAGTGAATCAGGCTCAATGTTCCCTACAATGAAAAAAATAAATTCTTCGGGATTAATGAATCTGTCATAATAAATCTTTTTTATGTCGTCAATAGTTATTTTTTCAATGTTTTCTTTTCTTAATATTGGTGTTCTGGGATTATATCCTGTGGTAATAAGTGATATACTGTCACTTTTTATTTTATTGGGATCTTTTTCCATATTTCCGATAAATGCAGCATATCTTCCTATTATTGCCCTATGTGCGGAAGTATCAAACCTTGGTTCAGCCAGTTGAAGATAAAGAAGTTGCATCATAGTCTCAAAATCGGCCGGGGTGGAAGATCCGCTTATAGTTTCAGTGGTTTCTCCAAGTGACACTGAAACTGCTGCCTTTTTACCTGCCAGCATTTTTTGGAGAGTAACATTATCAAAGTCTCCAAGCCCATACATCGGAAGAATTGCCGGCAGCAAATAAGCAGGGAGAACAAGATCATTGTCAAGTTTGGATATGCCACCGAAACTGAAAGCAGAGAGGGCAATATTATCTTTTTCAAAATCAGCTTTCCGGTAAACAACCCTGACTTTATTTTCCAGAGTCCATTCAATGGCATTGAATGTCGGAAGAGACTTGCTCTTTAATATCCTTGAACCTTTAAGATCTTTTCCTAAAAGTGATTCGCCGAGTTCAGAGTCTTCATATGCCCTGAGCTGTGATGTTTTGACTTTTTCAATGATTCCTATTGCTTCCTGTCCGGTGAGGTGGTGGACATCATCTCCTTCGAGTCCCTGAATGATGATTGTACGGTTTTCATCAATCATATACTCCCTCAGTTTTTCTAAAACCTCATCATTGGTAATACCGCCGATAACACGTTTAAGAAAATCAAAATCAAAGTCGATTGATGTCAATGGCTCTCCAGTTAAAAAATAGTTCCGGATCCCTTCAATATAAGTATCATTGCTTATCTTGTCTTTTTGTTTGAAATAATTCTCATAATTTGAAATCAGTCTTGCTTTTGCTCTTTCAAGCTCACCGTCGGTGAATCCGAATTTTCTTGCCCTTTCCGCTTCTTCATAGATAGCTTCAAGTGCAAGCGACTCTTCATTTTTCCTTGCAATGGCAGTTATTGTAAATGCATCAAAGCCTCTTGCCAGATACTCACCATAAGATACCGATCCTGTTACGAAAGGAGGATCATTTTTCTGGAGAAGTTCTCCGATCCTCGTATTCATCATCGAATTCATAAGAGTTATCACATGATTGTCACGGATATATTTCATGGTTTTCTGGTCGCGCGGGATCGCTTTATGAAGTGTAAGTACCGAAACAGATGTCTGAGGAGCCTCCTTGTCTGTGGCAAGCACGAAACGGGTATCTTTATGGTAAGGAACTTCAGAATATACTCTTGGAGCAGGATTTTCATCAGCTGCCAGACGGCTGAAAAGAAGTTTTATTTTCGACTCAGTCTCATCAACATTTATATCTCCGACAACTGCTATTGCCTGCAAATCCGGCCGGTACCATTTTTTGTAAAAATCACGCAAAATATCATACCTGAAATTTTTGATTACTTCAATGTCTCCTATAATATCCCTTTCGGCATATTTGGATCCTTCAAGGACAACAGGAATTACTTTAAATATCATACGCCTGCTGGCATTTTTGGTAGTTCTCCATTCCTCACTTATCACTCCACGCTCCAGGTCAATTTCCTTGTCAGTCAGTGATATATAATCAGACCAGTCTTGCAGAATGAGGAGACATGTGTCGATAAGCCCTGGTACATCCACTGGGACATCACTGATGTTGTATACTGTTTCGTCGAATCCCGTATAGGCATTTATGTTGCTTCCAAAAGCTACGCCGTGCCTCTCAAGCTTGTTGATTATTCCCTTTTCAGGGAAATGTTGTGTGCCGTTAAAGGCCATATGTTCCAGAAAATGAGCAAGTCCGTTCTCATTATCATTTTCAAGGATGGCGCCTACATTCTGAATTAAATAAAAACTGGCTCTCTTTTCCGGCTCCCGGTTATGTCTAATGAAATAAGTCAAACCATTGTCAAGCTTACCCATCCTGATATCCGGGTCTATAGGTGCAAAGTTTTTGAGGTCAGGCTGGCAATAGCTTTCGGAAAAAAAGAATAGATAAAAAAGAAGTATTGAAATATTGCGGAAAGTCTTCATTTTAGATGATATTAATCAATTAATTAATAGATATATATCAATTTGAAAGATGATATTTGTCAATTAATAAGATGTGTTACCCTTGTAATCCGGAGTCTTCAGAAGAGACCGTGAAGTTCAGCGTTGATTTTATCGATAACTTCACTAAGGTGATCTTTATTATTGGGGAAATTATAATGGTCGGCTTCTATGATAAGCATTTTCCCAAGCTTGTATGACTGGACCCAGGCTTCATAACGTTCATTGAGCCGCTTCAGGTAATCTATACGGATAGAGCTCTCGTATTCCCGTCCTCTTTTTTGGATCTGGTTAACCAGTGTTGGTACGGAAGCTCTGAGATAAAGCAGCAGGTCAGGCGGCTGGATAAAAGAGCTCATCATATTGAAAAGGGCAGTGTAATTATCAAAGTCACGAGTCGACATCAGACCCATTGAATGCAGGTTGGGTGCAAAGATGTAAGCGTCCTCATAAATGGTTCTGTCCTGGATGATTGTTTTATTAGATTTTCTTATCTCAATTATCTGGCTGAAACGTGAATTAAGGAAGTAAATCTGCAGATTAAAGGACCAGCGCTGCATATCCTCATAAAAGTCATTAAGGTACGGATTGTCATCAACATCTTCATAATGAGGTGTCCAGCCATAATGTTTCGCCAGAAGTCCGGCAAGAGTTGTTTTGCCTGAGCCTATATTTCCTGCAATTGCTATATGCATGGTTGCATTTTTTGTTTTCAGCATGTAAAATTATCAAAAAATAAACAATGGGGTTTCGTTTAACATTAAAAATGTCGAAACTGTGAAAGCTGCTCTGAAATTTTGAATTACCTGATCTTTGAATGTATGGAATTTTTAAATTACAAACAAGGTTGCATTAAAAGTCTTTATATTGAGTTCTTCACCCCTGACAAACTTCGTGCTAACCTTTGAAGCACCTTTTAGTTCATATATCTAGGTTTTGCCACACAACTTCATTTGCTACTAAGGCACACAAATGAATATGTCCTGACTTGTGACAATTAGTGCGGTAGAATAAGTCTGTTGAACATGGTCACAA
>CAZEUL010000005.1:0-198981 GCA_964514725.1 uncultured Rikenellaceae bacterium | reverse complement strand
GATTAATTCATAATTTCAAAGAACGAACTATTATTTTTATTGCCCACTAGTGATTTCGGGTAATAAATTCTGGAAGTTTCTCATATCTGTAACAAATTCAAACACATCCTCGGGGGTGCATTTAAGCATACCTGTCCTGCTTTTAAATTCTGATAACTGTAGCATTTGATTACCTGCTTACCCCCCAGCCAGATGGATCTTTTCTCCATTGCTTAAGTGTTTCAACTTCAAAATCACCTATATACCCTGAATTCAGGGCCGTTTCAATAAGTGTACTGTAATTGCTCAGTGTATTCAACCGGCAGTTTTCTGAAGAGAAAGCTGTCTCAGATTTCTCGAATTCGTAAGTAAATATTGCCAGCATCCCAAGCACTTCACAACCAGCTTCCCTAAGTGCTTTTACTGCTCCAAGGCTGCTTCCACCAGTTGAAATAAGGTCTTCAATAACAACAACTCTCTGACCTGGGACAAAATAGCCTTCAATCTGGTTACCAAGCCCGTGTTCTTTTGCGCCTGATCTTACATATATAAATGGGAGGCCAAGTTTATCAGCAGCCAGAGCACCATGGGCAATTGCACCTGTTGCAACACCTGCTACTACTTCAGCTTCCGGATAATGGGACCGTATAAGCCTGGCAAAAGAGTCACTTATGTATGTTCGGATTTCAGGAAAAGATAATGTTTTTCTATTATCACAATATATAGGGGATTTCCAGCCTGAAGCCCATGTAAAAGGATTTGACGGTTGTAATTTAATTGCTTTAATTTGTAATAGATATTCAGCAATCTTTTTGGCACTATTTTCCATCTGATGATGTATAAGGTTCATTTTGAAAACAGATTTATACTGATCAGCTCTGAGCCTGACAGGCTACAAAAATACGGCTTATTCCATAAATTCAACGCCACAAGTGAACTTTATAACATTATATCTCAATTTCAGGAAGATAGCACTATCCCTTCAATAAATATTTATGGCACTGATATCAGGCATATCTGGAAAATCTTCAGAATTTATTTTACTGAGGTCAGAGCTGCAGGAGGACTTGTAAAACATGTCTGTGGAAAATACCTGTTTATAGAAAAGAAGGGAAAGCTTGATCTTCCAAAAGGTCATATAGAGGAAGGAGAAGAACCAGAGGCCTGCGCCCTCAGGGAAGTGCAGGAGGAGTGCGGAATTACGGGTCATCATATTATTAAACAACTCGAGCCAAGTTATCATACCTATACATGGCAGGGCATATCATATCTGAAAAAAACCAGCTGGTATCTGATGGAATATTCCGGAACTATGGAGCTTGAACCTCAGGTGGATGAAGGAATAACCAGAATTGAATGGTTATCTCCCGACGAACTGTGTAAAATCAAGGGTAATGCATGGCTTTCGCTCATGGATCTGATCAATACCTCTATACTCAGGGACTGAATCAGGCGAAAATTAATTGTTAATCTTCCTCGCCCTTATAATCCTTCAGATTGAGAGCTGACGGAACAAACTTGGAGGCATCTCCTCCACTTCGGATAATGTCTCTTATAATAGTAGAATTGATAGGAGTATGCTCAGGTATTGTCAACAGGAAAACTGATTCCACATCTGAAGCCAGGGCTTTATTCATCTGTGCAATAGCTCTTTCAAACTCAAAATCGGCTGCTGTTCTGAGTCCTCTTAAAATATAACCAGCTCCGTGTTTCCTGCAATAGTCAACTGTGAGGCCCTCATAGTGATCAACTTTTATCCGTGGGTCATCCTGGAAAACACGTCTTACCATTTCCTTTCTGACATGCAGAGGATAATAGTTCTTTTTCAGTGCATTAGCTCCAACAGCTATTATTATCTCATCGAAGAGACTAAGAGCTCTTCTCACTATGCCCTCATGTCCTATGGTAAAAGGATCAAATGAGCCTGGGAATACAGCAATTTTTTTCATTCAAATGATATTTTCTTAGGATTCCTGACTTTCTGACGCAGAAGTGACAGATCCAAAACTTCCATTATTGTATCGACGTAATGGAATTTCAGCCCTCTGATGTATTTTTCATTAATATCCTCAACATCTTTCCTGTTCTCTTCTGAAAGAATTATTTCCCTGATACTTGCTCTTTTTGCAGCAAGTATTTTCTCCTTGATTCCTCCCACAGGAAGGACCTTACCCCTCAGCGTAATTTCACCAGTCATTGCAAGAAATTTCTTGACTTTTCGCTGGGTAAAGGCTGATGCAATTGAAGCTGCCATCGTTATTCCTGCTGAAGGTCCGTCTTTCGGGATAGCTCCTTCCGGGACATGTATATGAATATTCCATTTATCAGCAAAATTATCAGGAAGGCCTAGCAATTCTGCATTTGATTTAAGGTACTCAAGGGCAATAATGGCCGATTCCTTCATTACTTCACCAAGATTCCCTGTAAGGGTAAGTTTTCCGTTGCCACGGCTCAGGCTGGTCTCAACAAACAGTATTTCCCCACCTGCTGCTGTCCATGCCAGGCCGGTGACAACACCCGCCTGATCATTACCTGCATAAATATCACGTACGTATTTTGGCGGTCCAAGAATTTCAAGAAGCTTCTTTTCTCCAAGAGCAGTTTCATACTCGGAGCCGGAAGCAATGTTCTTTGCTGTCACCCTTACTATCTTGGCAAGCTTTTTATCAAGTTCCCTGACACCAGATTCCCTTGTGTACTTTTCTATCAGCATCTCCATGACATTATTGTCAATACTCAACTGATCAGGTTTGACGCCATGGTTTTCAAGCTGTTTTGGCAAAAGATGCTGTCTGGCAATTTCCAGTTTTTCCTCGACAAGATACCCGGTTATTTCTATAAGCTCCATCCTGTCTTTAAGAGCTGCGCTGATTGTAGCAAGATTATTTGCGGTAGCTATGAACAGGACCTTTGATAAATCATATTCCATCTCCAGAAAATTATCAAAAAAAGTGCTGTTCTGCTCAGGATCAAGAACTTCAAGAAGAGCTGATGATGGGTCTCCTCTGAAATCCTGACCTACTTTGTCGATTTCATCAAGGATAAAAACAGGGTTTGAGGAGCCGGCTCTTTTAATATTCTGAACTATTCGCCCGGGCATGGCCCCGATATACGTTTTTCTGTGACCTCTGATCTCTGCTTCATCATGCAGACCTCCAAGTGACATTCTGACATATTTTCTGCCCAGAGCCTTGGCAACTGATTTACCAAGTGATGTTTTTCCTACTCCCGGTGGACCATAAAGGCAGAGTATAGGAGACTTCAGATCACCCTTCAGTTTAAGAACTGCAAGATGCTCAAGGATCCTTTCCTTAACCTCCTCAAGGCCAAAATGATCTTCATCAAGTACCCTGCGTGCATTATTAAGATCGAGATTATCTTCCGTACAATAATTCCAGGGCAGATCCAGAAGTGTCTGAATATAATTTACCTGGACAGAATATTCAGCTGCTGCCGGATTCAAACGATGAAGCTTTTCAAGTTCCTTCTCAAATGTTTTCTTTACTTCAGCCGGCCAATTCTTTGAATCACCTTTCTTTTTATATTCCTCAATCTCCTTTTCAAGAGGATTACCTCCAAGCTCATTCTGTATTGTCTTCATCTGCTGATGAAGCAGAAACTCACGTTGCTGTTGATCAAGGTCGCTTTTAACCTTCGACTGAAGTTCATTCTTAAGTTCAAGTAGCTGGATTTCCTGAACAAGGTACTCCAGAAGCTGATATCCCCTGTCGCGAAGATTATTTATCTCCAGGAGCTTCTGTTTATCCTGGACTTTTATGTCAGTATTTGAACATATAAAATTGATAAGATATGTATTGTTTTCAATGTTTTTAATGGCAAATGAAGCTTCCGGACTTATATTGGGATTTATTTTTATTATCTTGAGCGACAGATCTTTAAGAGATCCTACTACCGCATCAAAATCCTTGCTTGGCAATTCAGGTTTTGTTTCAGGAATAGATTTGACTCTTGCTATAAAATAAGGATCATCAGTTATCAGCTCCTTTAAAGCCACCCTTCTGCGCCCCTGAATGATCGCTGTCGTTGACCCATCAGGCATTTCAAGAAGCTTAACAATCTGTCCAACCGTTCCTACACTATGAAGGTCAGAATATGTGGGATTTTCAGTGTCTGGATCTTTTTGTGCTACAGTTCCGACAATTCTGTCCGATCGGTAGGCATCTTTAATCAACTGAATTGATTTCGGACGACCAATTGAAATCGGAAGAACAACTCCCGGAAAAAGTACCGTATTCCTTAATGAAAGCAAAGGTACTGTTTCAGGAATTTCAATATCCTCAAGATCACCATCTTCACCATCAGCAATTATAGGAACAATATCTCCTTCCCCATCAATCAGACCGGGAAGAAATAAATCTCTGACAGGTCTCCTTTGTTTCTTTTCCATCTAATAAAAATGCTGTCAAATTTACATATTATTTTCCTTCTTAAGCCAGATTTCAAACCTTGCAATCATTGTGCCATAAATAAATGATTTTAAAAAAAAACCCGACTCACAGGCCGGGTTTAGGAATTATTGTCAGAATTACTTTTTTTTGTTCACATGGTCTTTGTAACGGTTCATGAATTTATCAACTCTTCCGGCAGTATCAACAAGCTTCATTTTACCAGTATAAAATGGATGAGAAGTATTTGATATCTCAAGCTTGATCAATGGATATTCATTACCGTCTTCCCATTTAATAGTCTCTTTTGAAGGTGCTGTTGATCTACTCAGGAAAGAATATCCGTTCGACATGTCCTGAAATACAACAAACCTGTAATTATTCGGATGTATGCCTTGTTTCATTGCTTTCTATTATTAATCCCGATTAAAATTATGCCTTAATAAGGGTTTGCAAAATTAGAGAATATTCTTAGAAAAACAAAATGATTTAAAATTTATTATTTATTATGTTCTTTTGATGACCCGTTATTAAATATCAGAGCCATCTCATCCTTATACCTGATAAAATTTAATTTATTGTTAATCATATATCTATAGGTTATATGAACCTTTGCTCTTTTGGCTCCTAATGCTTCGTAAATAGCTATCATTTTGGGATTGAAATCACCAACCCATGATAATTCAAGTTCTTTATACCAGGGTTTCTTTTTGAAAACTCCATAAAGCTGGTAAAAAATTGCTGATTCAACTCCGCTGTTCTGGTGGGAAGGATTTACTCCTCCCACAACGGCACGCATCCTTGTCATTTTGTGAACAGACTTGGCATAGAGGAATCTCAGCTTATTAAAAAAGTTCATCTTTCCCCGGAAGCTTTTTATTATCTGGTTTAGGTCCGGGTAAAGAATAAAAAAGGCTATGGGCCTTTCATGAAGATAAGCGAACCAGATTATATCTTCATCAATTACCGGTTTGGCTTTTTTGAACATTGCCTCAAGCAATTCAGGATCGAGCGGAGTGAAATCCTCCTTGAAAGCTTTCCATGTAGAATTATATACCTCTACCAGATCATCAAGAAACTTCTTTTTTTTACCAAACTCAAAGTGCTGAAATGAGTACCCGGGGCGTTTTGACAACCATTCGGCTATTTTCATTATTCGCGGCGGAAACTCAACTATTTTGTTGTCCTTTGTTCTTACCTCCCTGTGATATGAATATTGTTCAAAATAGTTACGGAATCCATATTCTTCAAAAAATCTCCGGTAATATTTCTTGTGATAAGGCATTCCATATCCCTGTTGCATGAATCCCTCAACGAGCAAACCCCAGTTATTATCGTTTTCTCCGAAATTAATAGGGCCATCCATCGCTTCCATCCCTTTTGAGGCAAGCCAGTTTTTCCCTGCATCAAAGAGCATGAAGGCTGCATCTCTGTTTTCCACCACCTCAAAGAAACCTATTCCGCCTGTAGGCTGACTGTAAACAACCGATCTTACTTTATCAATAAAAGCAGCTATCCTTCCGACAGTTTTTCCATCATCTCCCTTAAGTATCCATCTGATGGCTTCTCCCTGCCTGAGTAAATAATTCTTCTCCGGATCGAAAAGTGCCTCAAGCTCAGAATCCAGCTGGCATACCCAGAATGGATCATCTTTATATAATCTTTTAGGGAAATTGAGAAATTCCTTTCTGTCCTGCCTGGTTGTTACCTGGATTAATTGCATAGAAGTGGCTTCTAACAGTCTCTATTATAAACAAAATGACATTAAAGCATCTTTCCGTAATGCACTGTCGAAGCAAATATAAGAAGAATTTAAGAATACAAACTTACGGAAGTCCGGCAGATAAAGACGGATGTGTCGTTGATATTTCATTTAATGAATATCTATTATCCTGTGGTCAATAAGTACGAAAAGCAAGGCAAGCAGGATGGAATAAATCAAATAAACTTTCAATGGAATATAATCTGAAGGTTTAATTTTCATCTTAATCCAGAGATATCCCGCAAGAAACAGTTTACCGAAAGTATAGACAATAAAAGTTGCAAGAGCCACACCTACTATGTTATATCCCCATTTAATCATCATCAGGCTCAGAGGGATATTAAGCAAAAGCTCAAGAGTTGCGGCAATCAGGGTAATGTGTGTCTTTTTTCTGCCAACAATTACAGTCTGTGGAAAGATAAGCCTGGGGATAACAAGTAAAGTATAGATCAGGAAGATATCTGCACTTTTTTGAAACTCGGGAGTAAAGATACGCGGATAGATCCACCTTGCGAAAAGCATGATTATCATGGTTGCAGGAAAACATAAATGCATAAGTTTCCGTGACTTGAATTTGATCTTTGCAAGTGCTTCCTTCATTCTGCTTCTCGTCGAGAATTCAGGAAGCATAGCATTGCTGAGCCCATTTGCAAGTAAAAGGACGAGTGGGAATTCCTTGGCACCATATCTGAACCATGCGAACATACCAGGATCACGATAGACAGCTGATATTATTACACCATCAGTGTACTGAGCTGAGCCGCTTATTAGAGATGTAAGAATCAAAGGGACTCCCAGATAGAGGTGTTCTTTCATGAATTTTACCGAGATCTCCGTTTCGGTATATCTTCTCAAAAGTATCACCAACCATATCCATCTCACTCCTGTTACCGCCAGCAATCCATAAATAGACCAAATGATGTCCTTTCCAAAAAGTATCGGACTGATAACAAGTATTAGCTGTAGAGAAAATGTGTATATACCGTACTGAAATATTCTGTAGGAACGATTGTTAAGCAGATAAATGTATTCAATGAGACAGACCGGATTGCTTAAAAGCAGATATAGCAGAAGCAGGTTGATATATGGAACATCTCCTGATATTTTGAAGACAGAGAAGCTATTCTTAATTGAATGGCCAAGTGCGAAAAAAACAAGGCTGAAAACGCACAGCAAAATAAATGCATTAAATATTTCAGGAGATTTGCCTTCTCCATTGTCGCCAATTTTATGGTAAGTTTTATTCCGGTGATAAAGTGGCAGAAGTGATTGTATTATACCTGTGACCCAGAAAAAACTGACAAGTCCTGAAATAAACAGGAACATTTCCCAGGAACCTATATCTGCTCTAGTGAGGTGACTTTTTGTAAATACAATGCTGATTATCAGGAAAACAGTAAAACGCATCAGGTGAAAAAGCTGTAACCCTGAAATATTGTCTATCAGTTTAATTTTCCCCAATCCTGAGAACAGGGCGCTCAAAGTTTTTCCTGAAACCATTTTTATCAGAACAAAATTTTACAGGAAGGTCCATAAATTTATAGACCGGCCCAAAGATAGCAATTGAATAGACTTTGCAGAAAATAAATTTAAAATTTTGCTAAATGGAATTTTTGGGCTTATTTTGCAAGCCGTAAACGGTGGATGTAGCTCAGCTGGTTAGAGCGTCGGATTGTGGTTCCGAAAGTCGTGGGTTCGAATCCCATCTTCCACCCCACCAGAAAAGGCTCTCCTCATCAGGCTGGACAGCCTTTTTTTGATGAGCTTTTAAAGCTTGTTTTAATAAACGAAACTAAAAACAAGAATCTGTAATAAAAGCATATTACTTGAATCTTATATCCCTGATCCTCACTTGTTAACTTTCTGACATTCTTTGGTTTAAGGATTTATTGCCAACCCTGAAAGACAATGTGGATAGAACGAGCGCATACAATGGCTCCTTAAATAGCCGCTTAAAGGAATTTACAGCATAGTCTTTTGCGGTTAGCAATGCTATGTCTGTTTTTCCCATTTCCTGTATCTGGAATAAGCTAAAAACGACAAAGACACAAGAATCAAAACAGTAAAATAAACAAATCCGGGTATCGGAACAGAATCTCCCCCCGCGTATGAATGCAAGCCCGATAAATAATAGTTTACACCAAAATAAGTCATCAGGACTGAAGAGAAGCCAAAGAGAGAAAACAGGTTGAACGAAAAGATATCTTTGAGACCCGGGATATTCTTTGAATGCGTTATAAAAGTATAGACGATAATTGTAATCAGCGACCAAGTCTCCTTAGGATCCCAGCCCCAATATCTTCCCCACGATTCATTAGCCCAAACAGCTCCAAGGAAGGTCCCTATTGTTAGTAAATACAACCCGAGAGTTAGTGTTCTGTAATTAATAACAACCAGCTCGTCGATTGTAACAGAAATTCTTTCCCTGTTTTTAATACTGGAGAGGGAAATAAGTATCATTGAAATTAAGCCGAGGATCGCACCCAGGCCAAGAAATCCATAGCTGCCGGTAATCACTGAAACATGAAGAGTAAGCCAGTATGATTTCAGCACCGGAACAAGGTTGGTTATTTCAGGATCCATAAAGCTCAGATGGGCTACCATAAGTGTCATTGAAGCAAGCACAGCTGTAGCTGAAAGTGCAAATGCCGATTTCCTGCTAAAGATAAATCCTGCAAGAAGCGTGACCCATGAAATAAAGATCATTGATTCATAGCCATTACTCATGGGAGAATGACCCGATATATACCATCGTAATCCCAGGCCAAGTGTATGAAGTAAAAATCCGGCAAACAGGAGCCATCCCAAAACTTTAACAAAAAAGGATTTGGTTTTAATTCCCCTTATAACCATAACCAAAAGTCCGATAAGCATCACTAATCCAATTCCCGCATAAAAAGGGAAAAGCCTTTCAAAGATCATTAGTTTGTAATAAATTATTTCAGCCCTCGATTTTGATTCAGGAGGAAGATCGTAACGTGCAAATTTCTTCTGGTAATCAATAATGGATTGTGAGATCGTACTCGCCACCGACCGGTTTTTTGACCTGATTGCATCTGCAAACATCGGGATGACGTTCTCAAGGTATAGAGAATCCTCTTTGTTAACAGCAGTTTTAAGGGCATTTTCAGGAAATTCCCAGTCGTGCTGCCCGTCTTTCCTCGGAAAAATCTTAAGGAACCTACCGGTATAAATCATGTAAACAATGTTAATCCGTTCGTCAGCCTTAATTATTTCCTTGTCATACTTATTACGTTCACCCGGAGGTAATGAATACACTCTGTTGACATCATCTGAAAGTTTATAGATTCCTCCTCTGCTGATATCAACTATATCTGAAAATGCTGCCATATTACCACTTATCCCAATCCTTCTCTGCAGCTCTCTGTTGGAAATTTTTATCAGAGGTACATCTTTCCACTTTTCAAAATCGAGGTAAACGCCCAGGTAAACCTGCATGGGAGTCAGTCCGTCCAATGAATTTTCCCTTGCCACCTTTCGGAGGATATCGTTACTTAGTGTAAACAAAGGTTTTGTCCTTCCTTTTTGATCCTGAACAAGTATTTGACCAAATTCTTCTGCTGATCTTTTATCGGGTATAAGCTTTTGGGCATTTAAATTTACAACTCCGTTAAAGACAATAAAAAACAGTATGAAAGGTACTTTTTTTCTTAAAGAAGAACTCCAGTAACCAGCATTTATACTTTTAAAAACGGATTTATTGTTTAATAGTGAAAGAATTATAAAAATAAATAATAAAGAATAGCCGGTATAAGTTACATTCATACCCACCGGATCATGATTTACTGATAAAACGGTACCTTTTTCATCAGGATCATAAGATGACTGATAAAATCTGAATCCTTTGTATTTTAAGATGTTGTTCATAAAGATGATAAAAGGTTTTTCCACTCCTGCCGTCCTGTCATAAAGAACAACATCACTTTTATATCCTGACGGACTATTGGAACCGGGATACCTTTCAAGGATAAAATCGTTAAGCCGAAGTGAAAAATTAAGTTTCTTCTCAAGCGGACCATAAGTAATCTCCAGAGACTTACCTGCTATTTCAGCTGTTCCTGAAGATCTGATTTCCTTACCGGTATCCCAGAGATTAACTGTTGCCACACTCTTCCCTTCCGATAACAAATCAAAAACCAGAACATTTTTCCCGGTCGCCTGAATCTGTTTGTCAGCCGAAACCGGATTCAGGGTGCCGCTCCTTGTAAGCTTCTGAGTGACAAGCCTTATATTTCCTGCCGTTATTATCTGCATCTCTTTCAGTTCGGCCACCTTTCCGTTATCAACCGCAGTTTTTTCCTGCGTCATCATATTCATAAGGGTGAAAGGAATCTTTCCCTGAATATAAAATGCAACGGAGTCGGAGGTTATCTTAAGGTCGGTTTCTGTTTCAGGGTAAAAACCAATTGAAATACCATCCATAATGGTTGTATCCCCCTTTTTAAGATGTATGGATTCCTTAGTTTCATTATAACCTGCAATCATAGAAACTATAGCCTCTCCGTTACGTGAATCGTTCACAACCTCTACAGCGTTTGTAATTATTTTTGAAAGTATGAGTTCATGCCATTTACCATTTATCACCATTTTTTCCCTGTAATGTCCGGCCCCCACGATAAATTTTTCCTGATTCTGGCTTATTATATTACCTGCTTCATCTTTAAGTGAGAATGCCAGATACCTGTCAGATGAATAACAGATATCCTTTTCCTCACCTTCTCTTATATGGATTGAACCCTCCCATCCGAAATACCTTGTAATGGCTGCTCCGATAATCATCACCACGAATGACAGATGAAAAAGTGACACTGTAAGTTTTGAGCTTCTGAACAGTTTGAAGGTAATCATCTGACCGATAAGATTAACAGCAAGCAGCAACAATATCAACTCAAACCATCTTGTATCATATACTGATTTGTATGCAGCGGGGGAACCGAAATCGTTTTCAATGAAAGTTGCTGCAGCCATTGAAACTGCAAAAATTATTAAAAGAACTCCCATCAAAACGGGAGAGAATAAGAATTTAAATATTTTCATCATCAATTTTACTTGGGAATAAACAGCTTCAGTTTTTTCAGCCTTTTTCGGATATGATACGTAATTTATCCTTATCAATAATTTTGATAAATGAAGATTTCACGCTTATAACTCCGGCTTCATCCATTTCCTTAAGAATTCTTACCACACTTTCTTTGGCCATATTTGTCATTTCACCCAGTTCCAGCCTTGTAAGATACAGTTCAAATTCGTCTGAATTATAAACTTCATCTGCAAAATATAGAAGCGCTTCAGCAATACGTCCAGGCATTTTCTTCTGAGCAAGGTTAACTATTTTTAAATGAGACTGAAGTGATTTTGAACAAAGATCAACTAAAAGGCTTTCAGCAAAGGCACTATTGGTTTTAACCAACTGCCTGAAGATACCAAAATCCAGGAAGGATGCATGAACAGGAGTTATTGCCGCTACAGAGATCGTATTCCTTGAGTTTACATAAGCACCCGGTCCCATCATGAGAGTCCCAGGCTGAATAATCTCCATTATGAAGTTTTTACCTCTTTCCCCTTCAATAAAACTTTTGGCAATTCCGGAATTAAGAAACAGAACACTTGATGAAGGTGATCCTTGCTTCAAAATGATCTCCCCTGCTTTGAACCAGGCTTCGAAAATATTATCTTTTACCAGCTGCATTTCAGTTTTTGACAGGTGCTGAAAGTTTTTCCACTTTGGAATATTTGTTTTACCAGTCTCTAAAGATTCCTTTTCTGACATCTTTTATATATTTAGGTCTCTAATTTAAATTTTCGTTTAATCATAAATACAAGAATTAACAAATATCATATAAATAATTGATATATATCAACTATTTTATTAATATTTGTCAATTATAACATAAATATTTATCAATTAAAAATATTGCAAATAACACCGCTTCGGTTGATAAATTAAAATTTTGTTATTGTTACATTGCGTAAAGAAAAAACCTAATATCCATTTTATGAAAAACCTTCTGAAATCATTCAGTATTTTATTTGCCGCTTCAATCCTTTTTTCAGCCTGCGAAGGTCCTATGGGGCCGGCCGGAGCTGATGGGAACGATGGCAAGGACGGTAAAGATGCCAATGAGACTTGCAAACTATGCCATAACAGTTCAACGGTAGATGCCAAAGCAAATGAATATAAGCATTCCTTACATTATCTTGGTGAGGCTTTTGAGGAAGGAACAAGGAATAACTGTGCTCCCTGTCATTCACACCAGGGTTTCCTGGATGTTGTAAAGAAGAGTACCCCTGCAACCTTTGTGGTTAATCCATCAGATCCTACAAAGTATATTAACAATTATGTGGCAAGTGCTTCAGTTCTGGCATTCCCCGGAGAAATCAGCTGTTTTACATGCCATAGTTCACTGCATACAAATTATGCAGGAACGGAGTTTCTTCCACTTACAACGACTGCGGCTGTTCCGATGACTATGTGGGGAGGATCCAAGACCATTAATCTTGCCAAGAATACAGGAAATTTATGTGCAAAATGTCATCAACCTCGGCCGATTACTGCAGCATCAGGAAATCTGATTGACTACTCAAAACTCGTATCCGAACCTACTGCAACTTATACATTATCTTCGATCTCATACAGGACCGGCGTCCATTATGGGTCGCATGGTGCAATGCTTGCTGGAATCGGAGGCATTGAATTCGGAACTGGTTATTCAAATTCACCGCACACGGCAGGAGCTTCCTGTGTGGATTGCCATATGGCAACTCCTTCAGGATTTACGGGAGGACATTCATTTATTTCTGCGGGTAATTTTAATGGTTGTAATATGACGGGATGTCATTCATCGATGAGTGAAACAAATCCTACTTTTACAGGAGTTGCTAACGATATAACAGAAAAGCTCAACGAATTGGGAGCCAAGCTTGATTTAATTGCAACACCAAGCATTATGAACAAGGATGCTGAAACAGGTGGTTATACCGGATATTTTGATATTTATGATCCGGGATCAAACCCCGGTGGTAAATATAAATCACCATCGACTACAGGATGGACAAATGATCAGAAAACTTATAACAATACCTTACCTGCAATGCCCCAACTTACAAATGCACAATTTGGAGCAATGATTAATTTCCAGCTTATATTGAGAGATAAGAGTAAGGGCGTGCATAACTACAAGTATGCCAAAAAACTACTGGAAAACACCTTAGCTGCCATATAGCTATTAAATCCTGTTAGAAAGAGGCTGAATTAAAAGTCCTTTGTCTTTGAGAAAACCTTGACATTTCTTTATGGCATGAAATAAATAAATGATCCGCAGCGTATTACAAAGGATGGAGCGAAGGATATTAAGGATGATGAACTCAATTTAAAGGTTTTTAACACAGTCTCTTTCAATTATGGATATTTGATAGTGGAATAAGATCCTTTAAACTTATAAGTCTTTGCTTTAGTAAAGAAACTTGTGGCAATCGGAACAGTTGGCTTCTTTCCAGGCTGTTCCTATATCAACAGGGTGCATAAATTCAAGTGATTCCCTGATATTGGAAAATTGCATTGAACCCGGCCTGCCTTGTCCCACAATTGTATGACAGATGTTGCAGTCACGAGTGATTTTCCGCCCTGTTTCAGATACAAAGGTATCATTATGGCACCTGAAACAACCCTCAGATTCGAGATGCCCTATATGATCCGGATAAACGCTATAATTAACCCCCATTGCAGGAAAAGTATTCTGCGAAAATGCTTTTTGAACGGCAATAATTGATTTTTCAATTTTATCATTATTATATGAATAGAAGTTTGCAAAATCTGACTTATAGAAATTAAGGATTCCATCTCTTATCTGCATCATTGCTGTGTCCTTATCAGTGAAAGTGTCAGCCAGAATTCCCATAGATGTTTTTTTAATGAACGGGATCTCCTTAGATACACCACCTGTCAGCATAATCCGGTCGAAATATACCGGAGGTGAACTATAATTATGAGATGGCCTGTTATGGCAATCTATGCAATCCATTGTTCTGGCAGAAGCAGCTGCCAGAGCACTGTCAGATATTTCAAGATTAGAATTTTTGTAAACTATTTCCTCACCAGTTCCTTTATCAGTGTATTTTACATAATTTATTATCTCCCTTTTGTCATTTTCTGATTTATATTCAATTTTAACATCAGGATTAATATGCCAGTGTATCCCTTCTGTAAAACCCAGATTTTCATATTCAGGACCCGTTTTCATCTGGAGTATAATATCCCATTCAGAATTCAGCGAATCGGCCAGGAAGTATTTGCCGGTATAGATCTTTCTTGAGTAAAATTTCTGAGGCCAGTGGCATCGTTCGCAGGTTTCCCTGGCGGGACGCAGGTCATGCAGTGGTGTTTCAATAGGTGCCTTATAGGTTTTGGTAATGGTGGCGTACACCTGGTACAAACCTGACAATTTGGATTTGACATACCACGAGGCCCCGGAACCAACATGGCAGTCAACACACGCTACATTGGCATGAGGAGAATTTTGATACGCAGTATATTCAGGTTCCATAACCTTGTGGCAAAGAGTTCCGCAGAATTCAACCGATTCCGTCAGATGATAAGCTTCAAAACTTCCATAGGTTGAAAGAAAAAGAATAATAACTGTTGCCACTGAAAAAACAATGAAAGCTTTTTTATGGGCAGGATTATTCAGATCAATATTAGGAAGTCTCTTCTTACCTTCAGGAGAAGATAATATTACCTTTTTTCTGGAGATCAATATTCCTACAGGAATCATTATTAATCCAAGCAGCATGAAACCGGGAAGGATTATATAAATGAATAAACCAAGGTAGGTGGAACTTTTATCAAACAGTGTTGATATAATGAACAAAGCTATTATCAGTACCAGATTAACTGCTGCGATCAACGTACCAATAATGGTTATCCAGTTCCTTCCCAAAGATCTAAATTCCATGGTAAACGGTTATTTAAGGTTTATTATCAGATAAAATAAAAGCATTTTTATGTCAGTTCTGGATATTCTTGCTTACAAAAAAATAGTTACAGACTAACATTATTTTTAAAAGTTAAAGAATAATATTTATTTGTAATTCCATTTATGATTAATATGTCATTAAAACAAAAACGGGAATGAATCCAATGGCATTCATTCCCACAAATGATTTAAGATCCTAAAAAATCCTGTTCAGGCTTTAAGAAATCCAAAGCCAGTTATTAAAACGGATATCTATTTTTTAAATGTCCTCATATAGTTTACAATATTCCATATATTTTCGTCACTCAACTTACCTTCATATTTTGGCATATCATTCCTGCCAAATTTGGTTTTATAAAAATGTTCTCCGTCAGTCTGGTTTTGGTAATAATCCTTTGAAAAATCCCCGGGGAAATCTTTAAGCATCCTTGCTTTTACCCCATCACCCAAACCGGTCTTGCCATGGCATGATGCACAATATTTAGTATAGAGGGCCAAACCTGCTTTGTTACTTTCATCGCCCTTTGCAACAGGATTTTTCATGTCTTTATATTCAGCAGGAACATCCCAGGGTTTGGGTTGTTGAGCAGTTACGGTAAAACAAAAAAATGAAATGACGGCAATTAACATTACTGAATAAATCAAAGTTTTCTTAATAGTTTTCATGATTATGTTTTTAAGTTTTGGTTATTTGATACAATAATCGTGCAATTTTATGAGATGTCAAAAGATTAATGTTCTTCTGATTCATGATAACCGGTCAAAATTCCTTTAAACAGAGAAGAGGGTTTTGATCCAAGGGTACACGTATATATATGAATCACCATGAATATTGATAATAAAAATCCCATTGTAATATGAAGCACATCGGTCAGGATCAGGCCGCTCATCCCCAAAAATCTTTTAATGGTAATTTCGGGAAACAGTAAACCCAAACCTGAAATTATTAATAAAGGCATTGCCAGATACATTGCCAGAATATATGTAAATTTCTGGAGTGGATTGAATTTTCGCATCTCGGTTACCGGAAATGGGTGTTTTTCTCCTTTAAACATACCTTTGGAATAGTATTTAAGCTGTAACCAAAGGTCTGTCCAGAAGTTTTGTTTAGAGATCCTGTAATGCCTGCCGTTTTTAGTAATAATGTTTCCGGTAACAAAAAATACATAATTGAATGTCAATAATATTGCTGCAAAATTATGCCACTTGACAGCTCTGGCAAATCCGACCACGAAAAAATTTTCATTCTGAATGTCGGTGTATTGCATGCTCAGGCCGGTAACAATAAGTATAATGAAAAGAATGGCATTAACAATATGCCATAATCTAACCCATTTTGGATACAGGTATAATTTATGAACCATCAGTTCTTTTTTGCTTTAATAATTCTGAAAAAAACATGAACTCCGATAATAACCAAAGTAAATATGAAAATTAGAATGCTTAACAGATTAAGATATTCATTTCTGTTTGCACCTATAACATAAGACTCATTAAGGATAATCCCGTTAAGGAAGCCATCTTTTCTTTGTTCTTTAGATTGAAATTTATACAAGGATGACATCAGAATTGAATTCCGGGAGTGGCATTCATTGCATTTCTTTACAGCTTCTGATTTTGGTTTAATATAATGTGCTACAAGCAATGTATCGTTAGTTTGGGCATGGCATTCAATACACCTGACGCTTTTAAAATGTGCATCCTGGTTAGGCAGCCATTCGTGCTTCTTCAGAATATTCATCTCTTCTCTTTCTGTCAGAAGCATAAAGTGATTGTAGTTTGAATGACAGTTCAGACAGATATTATTATCATAAAGTATGGTTTCCTTAAGATTTGAAGTATTTCGGATACTTATTCTGTAGTCATGCGGGCCGTGACATTTCCAGCATGTAAAACCTTCTTCCTCAAGCTTGTAATGGACACTTTTCTGGTATTCGGATTCAATTTCTTCAAAATGGTACTGAGCAAAGTTTTCATCGCCGCCATGACAATCCATACAATTGAATTTTTGCTCCATCCTTAATTCACCAGGATGTGGGAAGGTAAGATAGCCCTTAGAATGACAATCTGTACAACTGAAACTTTTGTGGTTCGACTGGTAAAATTTGTTCCTGTCGATAATCCTTTCAGAAAACATCAAAGATTTTACCTGACGCCCAAGGACCTCATTGGTGTATTCGTATCTCCTCTGCCCATGGCACTTCAAACAGCGCTCATTATCTTCAAAGAATGGTGAAATGTATTTGAGAGTATCAGTTACTTCAGGCTGCGATCCATTTTGTTTTGGATCTTTCTGTAATACTCCATTTACCGATTGTGAAATTAGAATCAGAATAAATGCCCAGACTGCACCAGGTTTAATTACTTTTTGCATATTGAACTTAGAACCTGACTGTTATGTTAAAGCCAATCAGATAATCACCATTCGTGAAATCGTTTGTATTAAATACCAGGTTGCGCTGATAAATAACCTGGGAATAGTTTGCAACAAACAGCTGGAAGGTATGAGTAGCGGTTCCCAATTCCCATCCGACGGACAGGTTTGGCTTTGGCTGTTCTTCAAGGTCCTGTTTGGTAAGCAGTTGATCATATTCCAATATAATTGAGTGTGACCCGGAAACATTTGCCCTGGCACCTGCAGACAGGCCGAAATTAAGGTTCTTATATTTTGAGTCATTTGTATATTGCGGCACAGCATTAAAATAAATAACTGACGGTGCCAGCTGGAGTGATAAGATATCATTGAATTTCCTGGCAGCAATAAGCTGGGTAAAATAAGATAATCTGTGAATATCTCTGTATCTGTCTACCGGTCCGAATGCTTCCTTTTTCCTGAGATCAATAACGAAATTCCCATAATATGAAAGTGATAAAGGAATGCTGTTATCCTCTGTCTGCCTCAGTATCTGATACTTCCACTGGATATCCTGGAGTTTATAATCCTTAGTGGTTCCGACGCCTATCATAAGTCTGTCAGTTACACCATAATTCAAACCAAGTCGTGTATTTGCGGCTCCATAGATTCCAAATAGATTATGATAGTTTTCAATGAGACTGAACCGGTGATGGATCTGTAATTCAAGGCTTCCCTTGAAGGTTGTTTCTACAGTCTGATTATCAATAAGTATCCCTGTTCCAAAGGTGAATCTGACCGGTTTAGATTTTTCTTTGGTTTGATCCCCTTCCTGGGCTGTCAATGAAACCATTAGGGCGGATATAAACAAAAACAACAAAGTTTTTTTCATTTTATTCTGGTTTATTAGGTTACAAAATCACTTAATTATTCTTGGCCCCCTGACTTATCCACATTAGGATCAACTGCTTCTCCGAATCAAGTGTAAACGGGGCATGGCTGGCTGAAATAACCTGCCTGTAAAGTTTGCTTGATTCTGCCGGAAGATTTACATAGCCGCCGGTAGTAAGTGAGGTATATGAATTCCCATCTCTTAAATCAGGATTTCTTGTACCTTTATGACATGCAATACAGTTATTATTAAAAATAGGTTGAATCTGAGTCTGAAAAAGGACAGGGACTCCGGGATCAACAACTTCCACCTGATAAGTATATTTCTCGCATGATCCTAACACTAATGCAGCAAACAGCATAATCATTGTCACCAAGAAAAGGTGTGATTTGTTAGCTATTATTTTCATTTCCGTCTGTTGTTAAGTTTTTCACAAAGATATCTGAGAAAAAATAGTATCTTAAGACTGCTGTATGCAATTTTAAAGATTCTTAGATGTTCTTTATCACAAAATAAATTGACATATATCATTTATTTGGATAATATTTGTCAATATTAGTCAGCATCTGAATTTTTTATTTCATGCAGATCGAAAGCTGCAAGTCATTATCAGAAAAGGCTGGAATCAAATCAGGATCTGAAGATTAGAACTCAGCATGACATATCAGAATTTATAATGGTTATCTGCAATAAGTTTATCAGCAATACGTCTTCTGGCATTTTTAACATTAACTCCTCGGATTTTTGAAAGCATTTCAATTGCTCTTACCATTTTTTCGGTATTATTTTCAAAGTCTGTGGAATAAACAGCATCGAGGGCTGATTTTCTGATTATTTCAGAAGTGTCATATATGTTAACGTCAAGTATATCTCTGTATTCAGTTACAAAACCTTTAATCATTTCAATCTTTTCAATTCGTAATGCAAGTGATTCTGACAGATAGGTTTCCATAATCATTTCAGCAATATTATTCATGACCTCCTGTTCATTGACCAGATTCTTATCGAATTGTTTAACCGCTGCATGCATACAGAGCAGAATGATTTTCTTGAAGTTTTTAATATATCTGTATTTTTCCTGGAAATAACTCTCATTTTTATTTCCGGCATCTTCAATATTGTCAAGGATTCCGAAAAGTTTCTCAGCTTCACCGAAAAGGTCAAAGTCACCTTTCATTGCTCTTTTCATTACAGTATCTGAGACCAGAAGCCGGTTTATTTCGTTTGTACCTTCAAAAATTCTGTTGATACGTGAATCACGATAACCTCTTTCCACATCCATTTCAGAAGAATATCCCATTCCGCCATGGATCTGAACGGCCTCATCCGCGACATAATCGAGCATTTCCGAGCCAATAACTTTCAAAAGCGCAGCTTCGACGGCATAATGGCTTATGGCTTCTATAGTTGCTCTGCCTTTATCACCGCATTCAGATTTGAGTCTGTCCATAAGATCATCAATATCCTTACTTACTCTGTATACTGCCGACTCTGATGCAAAAAGCCTTATGACCTGTTGTGCAAGTTTATATTTTATTGCTCCGAATGTTGAAATTAAGACTCCAAACTGTTTTCTTTCGTTCGCGTATTTAACTGAATCAGTAATTGCTTTTTTTGCTGCACCCAGTACATTGGCCCCAAGTTTAAGTCGTCCCATATGAAGGATGCTGAGTGCAATTCTGAATCCTTCGCCTCTTTTACCCAGCAGGTTTTCTACAGGTACCTTTACATCGTTAAAATAAATCTGGGCAGTTGATGATCCTTTTATTCCCATTTTATGTTCATCAGGACCAATTACAACTCCAGGATAGCCTGTTTCAACGATAAAAGCGCTCAATACCCGGTCATTATCAATTTTTGCAAAGACGACAAGGGTATCAGCAAATCCGGCATTGGTTATCCACATTTTCTGGCCATTGATTATATAGTATTTTCCATCTAAAGAGAGTTTAGCAGAGGTTTTTCCGGAATTAGCATCGCTTCCTGCGCCGGGTTCGGTAAGACAATAAGCTCCCAGAAGTTCGCCTGTTGCAAGTTTTGTAACATATCTTTGTCGTTGATCCTCGTTCCCGTAATACATGATAGGAAGTGTTCCGATCCCGCAATGGGCCATATATGCGACGGAGAATGAATATCCGGCTCCTGTGGTCTCGGCGACAAGCATCTGGGTGACAAATGACTGTCCAAATCCACCGTACTCTTCCGGAATTGAAATACCCATGAGCCCAAGTTCACCCGATTTTTTTAACATGCTCTTCATAAGGGCCCTGTCGCCTTTTTCAACTGCCTGCAAATTCGGATATACCTCTGATTCAAGAAAATCCTTACATGTCTGGGCAATCATATTTTGTTCTTCGCTGAATTCTTCCGGTATGAATACATCTTTGCAGTCAACTTCCCTTATAAGAAATTCTCCGCTTTTCAAAATTTTTCTGATTTCCATAGTTAATTTTTTATGAGATTGTTTTTTCCCGGTTCTCAAGTGATAATGCTATTAATTCGGCAATGTCGAGATTTTTAATTTCTTCCTCTTTGTTTTTGTATTTAAGTCCGTCGGTAAGCATTGTCATACAGAAAGGGCATGCTGTTACAATTATTTTGGCTTCTGTTGCCAGGGCTTCTTCAGTTCTTTCAATAAAAATCTCCCTGGTTCCTTTTTCAGCTTCTTTGAACATCTGAGATCCCCCTGCACCGCAGCATAATGCAAAGCTTTTATGCCTTTTCATTTCTGTATATTTTCCGGAAACAGCTTTTAAAAGAGTCCGGGGTTCTGAATAAATGTCATTTGCCCTTCCAAGATAACAGGGATCATGATAGGTAATCTTTACGTCTTTCAAAGCTTCTACGGAGAAATCCAATACCCCTTCTTTATGTTTATTATCGAGAAATTGTAAATAATTGATAATCTCAAAATTGCCTCCAAGATCAGGGTATTCATTTTTGAAAATATTAAAGCAATGTGGGCAGGTGGTTATGATTTTTCTAACACCATATCTGTTAAAGATATCTATTACCTGAAAAGCCTGCATCTGGTAAAGAAGTTCATTTCCGGCTCTTCTTGCCGGATCTCCTGTACATGTTTCCTCATTTCCCAGGACAGCATAGTTTATTCCAATATGATTCAAAATACTTGCAAAGGATCTGACTACCTTCTTATATCTGTCATCATAAGCACCGGCACATCCTACCCAGAATAGATATTCTGGTTTTTCCCCTCTGGAGGCCATTTCAGAAAGTATTGGGATTTTGAAGTTAAGATCTCTGGTCCAGTTAAGTCTGTCTTCAGGAGAATACTGCCAAGGAGCCCCGTTGTTTTCAATATAGCTGAACATGCTTTTAAGCTCTCCCGGTGCAGATGCCTCCTCAAGTACCAAATAGCGCCGCATATCCACAATTAAGGACGGCTGGTTGATGTTGATGGGACACTCCTTTGAGCAGGCATTGCAGGTTGTACATGCCCATAATTCTTCTTCGGAAATATAGCTGCGTAGAAGAGAGCGATTATCATTAAAATCCTTTCCTTTTGCTATCATTCCCGGACCTTTTTCTTTCATTCTTGCCCGAAGGTCCATCATTATTTTTCGCGGCGATAATTTTTTACCTGTAAGGTTGGCCGGACAAACAGATGTACATCTTCCACACTCAGTGCATGATAATGAATCAAAATAATTTTTCCAGGTCGCATCTTCAGCATCCTTTATTCCAAATCTTTCTGCTGGAGAATCAGACGATACAGCCGAAAAAGTTGTATCGGGATTCAACATCAGTTTCACTTCCCTGGTTATGTTGTCCATATTTGTAAGTTTGCCCAGAGGCTCAAGCCGTGACAAAAAAACATTAGGAACAGACATGAAAACATGAAAATGCTTGGAGTAAGGCAGATAGTTGGCAAAAAAGAAAATGAGAAGTATGTGGGTCCACCATGAAATCTCGTGCATTAAACTAAAATCTTCCCTTGAAAACCCGTCAAAAAGATCCATCAGCAGAATACTTACAGGAAATGATCCGTAAACCTCACCGCCTGATGAAAAGTTGTAGCCCAGATACCCTGTATTCATTGTGAGAAGGGAGATCATCAGCAGAAGAATAAGGGTAAGAGCGACATTAGCATCGAGATGTGATTTTTTTTTCATCTCAGGTCCTTCAAATCTCTTTATATGAAAAAAAAGCCGGCGGATGAGAAAAACAATTATGGATATTGCAACCAGTAATGCGAATATGTCACCTGTTGCCATTAAAAAATCATAAACCGGCCCCAGAAATTTCAATGCCCGATTTGTGCCTGCCAGGCCATCAATAACCATTTCAATACTGCCGAAAAGTATTACGCAAAAGCCCCAGAATACCAAAGCATGAAAAAAGCCCAATACAGGTTTCCGGAAAATCTTTGTCTGGCCCAAAGCCACTTTCATCATAATATTAAATCGTTTCCCATAATCCTTTACAGTAAAAGCAGGCCTGGTAAAACCGAAGAACCTGATAAGACGTCTTATTGTGTAAAAAAAGAGTCCCAGGGTTATTAAAAGGGCAATGGCAAATATTGTTTGTCTGATCATTTGTATGATATTGTCTGTTTTGCAGTAGAAGTTAAGTCAATCTTTAAATAAAGCTTAAACTGAGGTAAAAAAAGAATTATATCATTTAACCGCAAAAGTTGTAAAGAATTTTCATTAAGGACACTGAGATCTTTTTTCATGATTGTTTTTCATGATTAAAACTTTTTACCCTTGAAATCAAATAAGTGAATTTTGTTCTCATCAATAGAAAGGAAAATGAGAAATTAATCATTCATTTCTTAATACCTTTGACTGCTTCAACCAGTTTTGGAAGCACTTTCAGGGCATCGCCGACGATACCATATTGGGCAGCTTCAAATATAGGTGCATCCTTATCAGTATTAATAGCAACAATATATTTGGAAGAACTAATTCCGGCAAGATGCTGTGTTGCGCCAGAAATGCCAACTGCAATATAAAGATTAGGTGAAATTATTTTACCGGTCTGGCCGGTATGTTCTTCATGAGGTCTCCATCCTTCATCTGAAACAGGTCTTGAGCAGGCAGTGGCACCTCCCAGCAAAGAAGCAAGTTCAACAATTGGACCCCAGTTATCCGGCGATTTCATTCCTCTTCCTCCTGAAACCACTATCTCGGCATCTGTCAGAAGAATTTTCCCCGTTTGTTTCTGGACCTCTGAAATCTTTGTCTTTATAGTTGAAAGGTCAATCTCTGCTACAATTATTTCCGGGGAAGCGCCTGTCGGTTTCCTTATCAATTCGTAGGAATTCTGGGCAAGGGTAATAATCTTTATTGCCGAATTAATTTTCATATACGCAAAAGCATTGCCCGAGAATGCCCTTTTATATACAACAAACGGATCAATGCTTATTGGCAATTTGCTTACTCCCGAGGCAAGACCGGCTTTGAGTCTGACTGAAACACGCGGCGCAATAGCTTTTCCGCTATTGTTATTTGAGAATATAATAACTTCCGAATTCTCATTTTTCGCAATTTCTGAAATTAACTTTGCATAGACCTGATTATCGAGGGATAATAGGGTTGAATCCGTGACATTAAGTATCTTGTCAGCTCCATACTCAGAAAGTTTTTTTAATTCTTCAGCATCAGCTTTCCCTATTGTTACAGATGTAACATTAGTTTTAAGCATTTCTGCAACTTTAGCTGCATAGGAGACAAGTTCAAATGAAAGTTTCTTGAATTTACCATCCCAATTTTCTGTATAAACTAAAACTGACATATTCAATTAAAAATTTCGTTTCTGACTTTAAATTACTTTTGCTTCATTCTGTAGAAGATCAATAAGAGAAGCGGGATTTTCTGGATCAACGAATTTGCAGGCGGCGCGCTGTTTTGGTTTTTCAAAACCAGTGACTTCGGTAAGCATTTCAAAAGCTGCAGGTTCGTAGATCCTTATGGGCTTTGTTCTTGCAGCCATAATTCCTCTCATTGCGGCAATTCTGGGTTCTTTTGCAATACCTTTCTGAACAACTGCAACAAAGGGAACCTCAGTGAGAACTGTTTCTTTCCCTCCGTCAATTTCCCTTGTAATAACAGGTTTACCGTTTTCAATTTTTATTGCCGAAACTGAAGAAATAGAGGGGACGCCGAGAAATTCAGAGATCATCCCGCCGACAACAGAACCATTGAAATCACTCGATTCAATACCGCACATAATTATATCGAACTGCTCCTTCTTTACTACCTCTGCAATCTGGCCCGCCACAAAATAAGCATCAACAGGTTCTGCATTGACCCTGAATGCATCATCGGCACCTATTGCGAGCGCCTTCCTTATTGTTGGTTCCGAACCGATTAATCCTACATGACCGACTGTAACTGATTTTACTCCGGTAGTAAGATCATCTTTAAGTTCCAGGGCCCGCGTAAGAGACAGTTCATCCCATGGATTGATCACCCATTGAATGCCAGTGGTATCAAGGCTTTTATTGTCTCCAGTGAATTTTATTTTAGTCGTTGTATCAGGCACATTACTTATGCAAACCAGAATTTTCATTTGTAATGATTTTTTTAGATAATAGTAATTCCCTTAGGTTTTGTAAAGTTTAGAGGCGGCAAATATAATAATTTAAGATTCACAAACAAATCTGAGATTTCTTAATTTACAGGTTGTTCGAAACTGATACTGGAGTTAACTTATTATTCCTATGAATGTTAACTGACATGTTCGGGAACTTTGATTAATACAGTCGAAAATATCAGAAACAAAACAATTTAGAAATTCCTCAGGTTTTCAAACAGTTTCGATTATAAAGATTAAATTCGCACCCCATATAAACACGATTATTCAAAAATGAACATCAGGTTCAGGGTTTATGGAGCAGTAATGCTTGCAATGATATTCTGGGCATTTTCATTTATATGGTTTAAAATGGCAAATGAGTCTTTCAGGCCAATAACAATTGTGTTTTTCAGACTTGTTCTTTCATTAATACTTCTTAGCACCTACCTTTACTTTAAGAAGAAATTTATGAAGATAAGAAGAGAAGATTTAAAGCTATTTTTGATGCTTGCCCTTTTTGAACCTTTTCTTTATTTCCTGGGTGAAAGTTACGGATTAACTTATGTTTCAGCAACTGTCGGATCGGTTC
This sequence comes from uncultured Rikenellaceae bacterium, assembly GCA_964514725.1. Lineage (GTDB taxonomy): Bacteria > Bacteroidota > Bacteroidia > Bacteroidales > VadinHA17 > LD21. Next base: position 173,467 of record CAZEUL010000005.1, on the reverse strand, counting down.
TGATCTCAACAATTCCTGTCATTGCAGCTATTGGAGCATGGGTGTTTTTCAAAGAAAAACTCAGATTTGTGAATTATGCAGGCATCGTAATTTCCTTTATTGGAGTTGTTATCTTCATTGTCAATAAAGAAGGGGTTTTATTATTTAACATTAAGGGTATAAGTCTGCTTATGCTTGCGGTTGTTTCTGCAACAGGTTACAATCTCACACTGAGCAGGCTGGTTGGAAATTATAGTCCGGTGTTTATTGTGAATGTCCAGAACTTCATTGGAACAATTCTTTTTTTTCCTGTTTTTATTGCTTTCGAATTAAATCCGCTGATAAGTTCACCTTTTTCGGTCAAAGCATTTATACCCATTGTTGCTTTGGCAATATTTGCATCATGTGGTGCATTTATTCTGTTTGCTTTTTCGGTAAGGAATATTGGTATATCAAAGGCTAATGTATTTACAAATTTTATCCCTGTTTTTACTGCAGTTTTTTCTTTTCTGATACTTGGAGATAGCCTGACCTTTCAGAACATTGCAGGTATGCTGATAGTCATAAGCGGTCTAATTATGTCGCAGACAAACGGCCGGAAAAAGAAAAGCGATGAAGCTCTGATTCTTACAGGAAAAACTGCTTAAAGAACATAATTTACAACCTCTGAATCTTTGAGGGACTCCATTGTATTTATTTGCCTGTTAAATCTTTTATATTTACACTCAGATACGATTAAGGTGAACAGAACTTTAAGCATAATTTTTATTTTCATTCTTATAGAAGAAGTTTCTGCCCAAACAGGAGGTGGAAGGGCTTATGAGTTTCTGAATATCTCACAATCAGGCCTTATTACTTCACTTGGCGGGATGAATGTTTCACTTCCTGTAAAAGACCCGGCTTTAGCCCTGAACAATCCATCACTTCTTTCTTCTTCGATGGATAAAAGCATTTCTCTTAATTATGTGAACTACTTTGCTGGGATAAATTATGGGATGGCCATTTATTCAATGTCCGTACCAAAAATAGGTAGTATTGCTGCCGGGCTTACCTGTCTCGATTATGGAAAAATCACCGGGGCGGATATTTCAGGAAATATTACCGGTTCATTCGGAGCATCAGAATATTCTTTTTCCCTGATTTATTCTTTAAGAATAGATTCATTGTTTTCACTTGGCATAAATATCAAACCAGTATTGTCGCATCTTGAAAGGTACACATCTTTTGGAATGGCAGCCGATATAGGAGCAGGATGGAGATCAGAGGATGAACTCTTTTCCGCCGGGATTGTTTTAAGGAACATAGGAGGTCAGATAACGACGTATGCAGGAGAGAAACGGCATTTTGCACCATTCGAAATACAAGCAGGAATTTCTGCCAAACTGACACATGCCCCTTTCAGATTCTCATTTACAATACGCCATCTTGAGAAGTTTGATCTCACACATGAATATGGAACAAATGAAAAATCAGAATTGGACGCTTCATCTTCCGAATTCATGGAAAATTTAATGAGGCATTTCATAATTGGAGCTGAGCTGATCCCCCACAGGAATTTTTATCTGAGTGCCGGTTACAACTATCAGAGAAGAAAAGAGCTTCAGACTGAATCGAGGATGGCTGGAGTAGGTTTTTCATGGGGTTTTGGTATAAATACGTCCATTCTTAGTGTTGGATTTGGTCGTGCTTCTTATCATCTGGCAGGGACCTCAAATAATATTTCACTCATTATCAGACCGAACAATTTATTAAAAAGGGTACCGAAAAAAAATAGTACAGATTTTGTGTTTTAATTTGCCATATTTGTATCTGACAGACTTTGATTGTGGAGAAAAAACTGATAATCGCCATTGACGGATATTCATCCTGCGGTAAAAGCACTTTTGCAAAGGCTATAGCAAAGGAATTGAATTATATCTATATCGACAGCGGAGCCATGTACAGGGCTGTAACTCTTTATTGTTTAAGAAAAGGATACATTGGAGAAGATGTGATTAAAACCGGTTTAATTATTTCTGATCTGAAAAATATTCATATCGGATTTGTTTATAATCCCGATCAGGGTGAATATGAGACATATCTTAATTCAGAAAATGTTGAAACTGAAATAAGGGGAGTAGAGGTATCTTCCTATGTAAGCAGGATAAGTCAGATTCAGGAGGTTCGATCGAGGATGGTTGAGCTTCAGAGGGAAATCGGGGTATTCAAGGGAATTGTAATGGATGGCAGAGATATAGGAACAGTCGTATTTCCTGATGCCGAGCTTAAAATATTCATGACTGCCTCAGTTGATATAAGGGCAAAAAGGAGATTCGATGAACTCAGAAGTAAAAACATCGATGTTGATTTTGAGACAGTGAAAAGAAATATTATAGCCAGGGATATAGCTGATGAAAACAGGGACATAAGTCCATTGCGCCGTGCAGAAGACGCAATAACTCTGGATAATAGCAGGATGACAGTAAATGACCAGATGGTATGGATAATGGAAATTATCAAAAACAAGTTTAATGAAGGTTGAAACAGATAAACGATCAGGATTCTGTTTTGGTGTCAGGAATGCAGTTGAAATTGCAGAAAAAGCATTGCTTAAAGGTGAAAAAGTCTTTTCCCTTGGACCAATAGTACATAATGACAAAGAAGTGGAGCGTCTTTCAAATCTCGGTCTTGTTTCAATTGACCATAATCAGTTCAAGGGATATAAGGACTGCAAGGTACTAATAAGAGCACACGGAGAACCTCCGGAAACTTATGAGAGAGCCAGGAAAAACAACATTGAGATAATAGAAGCCACATGCCCTATTGTTAAACGACTTCAATCAAAGATCAGAGATACCTGGAAGGCCTCCAGGGATAACAACGGGCAGGTAGTCATTTTTGGGAAGCCCGGGCATGCTGAAGTTATAGGATTACTTGGTCAGACTGAAAATGAAGGGATACTTATCTCTGACCCGGACGACCTGAATAAGATAGATTTTAAAAGGCCTGTGCATCTTTTTTCTCAGACAACAATGGATATGAAAGAGTACCAGAAGATAAAAAATCTGATTTCAGAAAAAATAACAAAACACAATGGAGATGCAAGCAAATTGCTAAGGATTCATAATACAGTATGCGGTCAAATAGCAAACAGGGAACCTTACTTGAAAGAATTTGCCAGCAGGCACGATATCATAATATTTGTAAGCGGCAAAGAGAGTTCAAATGGCAAAATACTTTATTCGGTCTGCAAGAATGTAAATCCTGATACTTATTTTGTTTCATCTCTTGAAGAAATTGATTTAACATGGTTCAAAGGGAAAAAATCAGCCGGAGTCTGTGGTGCAACATCAACTCCAGAATGGCTGATAGAGAAGGTTCGTGACCTTATTTCAAGTATTTAAAGAATTTCCAAGTTATTTAAAAACACTGTATATAGTTTTGTAATTTTTCTAAACTTAATGAATCCCAAAATACGAATTGCCAGGATATCAGTAATTTCTAATAGTTTTCTGATTGCTATTAAGCTGGCCGTTGGTCTTATCAGCGGATCGGTAAGTATTATTTCGGAGGCTATACATTCATCAATGGATTTAATAGCATCAGTAATTGCTTTCGTTTCGGTGAAAGTATCCGATAATCCACCCGACACACGTCACCCATACGGTCACGGAAAGGTTGAAAACATATCAGGAGTCATTGAAGCTCTTCTGATATTTGTTGCCGCTATATGGATAATAATTGAGGCAATAAAAAAGATAACTGGCGGACAAACAATTATTGAATCCCTGGGACTTGGCTCTCTGGTTATGGTCGTTTCTGCAGTTGTCAACACTTTTGTTTCACGTCAACTTTACAAGGTTGCAAAGCAGACAGGTTCAGTTGCTCTTGAAGCAGACGCACTGCACCTCAAGACTGATGTATATACTTCACTTGGCGTGGCAGCCGGGCTTGGTCTCATTATTCTGACAGATATCTACTGGCTTGATCCCTTGGTTGCAATTTGTGTCGCTGGTCTGATCATAAAAGAAGCATGGGTTTTGAGCAGGAAAGCATTCAGACCTTTGCTTGATGAAGCCTGGTCGGACGATGAGGTTGAAAAGCTTGAAAAAATGCTTGATGAAATGGAAGTAAATTACCACGGCTTAAGAACAAGAATATCAGGAAATTACAGATTTATTGATCTTCATATTGAAATCCCGAAGGATCAGTCAGTTGAAAACGCTCATAGTTATTGTGACCACATTGAAGAGATACTTTCATCAAAGTTTGAGAAGCTGAATGTAATTATACATGTGGAACCAGGCTTAGATTAATTTATTCAGGCAAAAAATTTTCTCCGGCTTCAATTCCTGATTTCTCAAGTAGTTTTAAGAGATTCCCTGAAAGTATTTTTTGTTTTTCCTCCTCTGACAGAAAAGAGTTTTTAATCCTTGCAATCACGGTCGATGGATCATTTATGGAAAAATCAGAGCCAAACAGGATCCTGTCGGGACCAATTTTTTTCACGGCATATTCAAGTACTCCAACACGATCGTGACCATAACCGGAAGTGTCGAGATAATAATTCGGATTTGCAGCCACAATGTCAATTCTCTTAAAAATGTCTTCATATTCATGATCATCTCCAAAATGAGCAAAAGCAATTGTGGCTTTTGGAAATTTCTGAGCAATATATTCCATCTCACCATGTTCCGTATGCAATGATAGAATCATTCCACGGCCGGAAACATAATTTACAAGTGTTTCGAATTCTTTTATTGAATAATCATATGGGACCATGTAATTGCATAACTCACCTACCCAGATAAAACCAAGTTCCCTGTGGCAAAACTCAATCTCACGAAGTGCTTCTTCAATGTAAAGTGGATTGACAACACATGCCCCTATAAAGCGCCCCTTGTATTTTTCGACAAATCTTGCGATTTCACGATTACCGGCTATGAATTCTTCCGGCCTCTCACCATAGCTTCTCTGTGAATTAATTATTCCTCTATGCACACCTGTCTTGTCAAGGTATTTAAGAAAGTCTTCAAAGGTGTTTGTAACCTTGTACCATTGCCAACTTTCACCTTTTTCTGAGGGACAATGAAGGTGGCAGTCAAAAATAAGGCCGGTATCCGGCCAGGATAATGGATCCCTTGAAATATGCCCAGGTCTATATTGACTCTCTGTTAAAGGTATATTTCGGATAAAAGCTCCGGTCAAAATTCCAGCTCCCATTGAAAGGAATCTTCTTCTTGAAGAAGTTTTACCCCTTCCTTCCAAAAAATGTTTTTCGTTTTTCATTAAATAACTGTTTGGAAAAAACCCATCATAGCTCCAATAAAGGTAAAATCTTTATTAAAAATATTCTATAATAAGCTTTTAAATCTGGTAAAACTTCTTAAGTCGCATTTTTTCAGATTTCCTTAATTTACAGGTGTTCCACAATTTTTATAATGATCTCCGAAATGATCATTTCATTTTATAACTTAGGGCACAACATTACAATTCTTTCAGCAGTATGAATAGAAAAGATTTTATAAGAGTTACAGCACTTTCCGGCAGTTACTTTGGAATTTCCGGGTTTTCACCGGAAGGGTACCCGTTAAAAGGCAAAATGTCTGATGACCTGACCGTTAAGGAGCTTCAGAATTATCTTGTCTCGCTTACAAATCTTCCTAAGAAGACAGTTGACAGGATAATAATCGGCAATCCTGATGTAAAAATTAAAAAGATAGGAACGTGCTGGATGTCGACATGGGAAACATGTAAAAAGGCCGTTACTTCAGGGGTAAATGTCCTTGTTACTCATGAGCCGACATTTTATACACATTGGGATCTTGATGAGGTTCCCAGCTTTCTTGATAGATCATCTGATTACACCAAGCAACAATACCTGTTACAGATCGAAAAGAAGAAAAAGTGGATTAATGAAAACCAGCTTGTGATAATAAGAAACCACGACACAATTGATGCGCTGCAGGAAAAAGGTATTCCTTTTGCATTCGGAGAATTCCTCGGGTTTGGTAAAAATGATATAATTTCCTCTCGTACTTATTATAATGTTTATAGATTTAATAAAATGACTGCTTCAAGCTTTGCCGGAATGATTGCCGGCAAGCTGTCGCAGTTGGGGCAGCCCGGAGTTGCATTCTACGGTGATCCTCAAAGAATGGTTTCGAGTGTGGGCCTGGGAACCGGCTGGATCTGTGACCCGATGGATTTTGCTGATTTGAAACCCGATGTATTTGTGGCTATAGATGACGTTATCCGGACCCATATCCAGACTGTTTACGCGGAGGATACCGGACATCCTCTTATTGTCATTAATCATGGCGTAAGTGAAGAGATGGGGATAAGATCGCTGAACAGGATAATAAAAGACAGGTATCCTTCGATTGAAGTAATTCATTTCAACCAGGGATGTACCTATAAATGGTTCAAAGGCTAAAAGGAACCAGGTTTAACAAATAAACAGTCTAAACACATGAAAGAAAAATCTAATATACTGCCTGCGGTGGTTTCAATTGTCAGCTTTATTCTCTTTTCAGGAATTTCATTTGCAGATAATCTGGTAATAAATCCTGGATTTGAGGCCTCTTCAACCGATGCAGTAAACTGGAAAATCAGCGGTCCGGTTCCTTCCATGAAGCCTCTGACTGCATTAGACAAAAAGGTTTTTTTCAGCGGGAATTCTGGTTTGAGGATGGAAAGCAATAATCCCAACTGCCACGGGATAGCTGCCCAGAAAATTTCAGTAAAAGGAGATCAGGCCTATCAGGTAAGTGTCAGGTACCGTACGAGTGGAATTAAATCGGTTCATAAAAGTGTCTTGATAAGGGTAAAATGGTTTAGGGAAGATGAACAACTTGGTTACAATTATATTTATACCGAAAGGAACGAGGATGGAGGTTGGATACTTGCCTCGGACAAGATCAGATCTGTAGCGGGGACTACAGCCGCTGAGATCAATCTGGTGTTCAGATGGAGTACTGGTACAGTGTGGTGGGATGACATTGTTTTCGAATCGTGTGAACCCGAGCAGCCCAGAAAAATAAAAGTCGGGACCTTTTATTTTCGCCCGCCGGGTCCGACAGTTGAAAAGAACGTATCTTTAATGAGTGAAATGCTTGACAAGGCGGGTAAAGCAGGCTGTACAATAGTATGCCTCCCGGAGGGCTGGCCTACCTGCAATACCGGACTAGGGATGCAGAAAACAGAAGCCAACACGCTTGAGGGTAGTGCATCTGTTATGATGTCACGCAAGGCTAAGGAATATGGAATGTACATAGTTTCGGGTCTTTACAGCTGGAAGGATGATACATTGAAAAATGTGGCTGTGCTTTACGGTCGTAAGGGGAATATAGAGGGAATTTATGAAAAGGTGCAGCTACCTGATTCGGAGACCGAAGCCGGGGCAATACCTGGAAATGAATTTCCTGTTTTCACTACAGATTTTGGGAAAATTGGCATTCTGATCTGTTGGGACAGCGCTTTCCCTGAAATTTCCCGGATTCTTGCAATAAACGGAGCTGAAATCTTATTCTGCCCGGTCTGGGGAGATGTCAGGGATCCTGATATGTGGAAACTCATCGCCAGAGCCAGGGCTGTTGACAACGGAGTCTACTTTGTGACAAACATTTTCGACGGTCACAGTGTAATAGTAAATCCTGCAGGTGAAGTGCTTCAGGAAAGCTCCACCCAGGGCAGTTTGCTGGTGGCGGATGTAGATCTGAATTACAACCCCCGATGGTACTGGCTAGGAAACGCAGGGCTGGGGGTGTGGAAAACTGTATGGCGCAAGGATCGCCGGTCAGATGTTTTTGGTGATTTGACAAAATAAATCCGGAATAAAATGATAAGCAGAAGAGAATTTATAAAACTTTCATCTATGGGTGCAGCAGTAATTTCGGCAGCAGGATTGAATCAATGCAATAGTGCAAGCAAACCAGATAAGTTAAAACCGGCCGGGGGCCGTCTGATCGATGCCCACATGCACGCGACACCCGGAAAAATTGAAAAAGCTCTCAGGATATTGGATGATAATTTAATCAGATACGCAGTGCTGATAGCTTCAATTTCCGGTTCCGACTCAGATATGTATGTCGGTGACCGGGCATTTTATGAAATCAATAATGCCATAAAGCCATACAGAAACAGATTTGGCCTTCATTATACCTTTGATTGGGATCTGGCTAAGACCGATCCTGAATTTTTCATAAAAGCCCCAGACATACTTGAAAAAGCTGTCGATGCAGGGGCCATTGCACTCAAGAATCTTAAAGACCTTGGACTTACTGCCAGGGATATGGATGGAAAGCTTATCGCCATCGACGATCCGAGGCTGTACCCTATATGGGAAAGGGCCGAGAAACTTGGTATACCGGTAGCTTTCCACACAGGAGATCCGGTAGCTTTCTTTCAACCATGGAATCCTCAGAATGAGCGCTGGGAGGAACTCGAACTCCATCCTGAATGGTCTTTTGCAGACCGCACTAAATACCCTGCTCTGGAAACTCTTTTTGAACAGGTCAATAATGTCTACAGAACTTTCCCAAATGTAAAATTCGTTGCAGTTCATGTAGCCGGTTATTCGGAAAATCTTAAAATGGTGAGCACCTGGCTCGATCAGCTCCCTAACCTTAACATCGATACTGCAGCTCGCATCGGGGAACTTGGGAAACATGATCCACAGGAAGGCCATGACTTTTTTACAAAGTATCAGGACAGAATAATGTTCGGAACAGATATGGCATTATGGGAGGAGTGTGAAGTTCAGGGGGCAGGCCCCTGTAAGGATTTCACAATGGAAGAAAACCATCATTTTTATGATATCCACTGGCGCTATTTCCAGACCAATGATAAACAATTTGATCATCCTACTCCTATCCAGGGAAAATGGAAAATAGACGGTATCGGACTCGATGATGAAGTATTGAAGAAAATCTATTGGGATAATGCATTCAGGTTTTACAAACTTGAAAGGTTTGGAGTAGCTTAAAACAAGTAAACATCATATTGTCGCCATCCTGATAGCAGTCGGGATGAATTGGTGCCAAAATAATTTTTCCATCCAATTTTATAACAACTCCAGAAACTTAACAAGCACTTCTTTATCCCTGTCACTACCAAGGTTTTCAAGGACCAGCTTCAAGGTATTCTTAAATTCCTGGTTACCAGTGAGTAGTAACTTAGTCAGTATATCACCTGACCTGAAGGTTCTGCCATCAGGATTTCGGTAATTCTTTATATAATTTATTCCAGCTTCTGCATCTTTCTTTCTGTTTAGCTTCTCCATACAATATGATGTAATAAAGCGTGTTACCCGGTTATCAGCCAGATAGGGTTCCCCGGAAAAAAGATTTTCAGGCCATTTTTCAGCCTCTTGCAGATAATGAACAGCTTTGTGATATTTTTTTCCCTTAATAAGATCAAGTGCAAGAAGAATATTTGTTTGTCTGAACAATGTGTGTGCATTCACATCACCTTCGGCCGGGAGCATTTCCAGACCTTTAAGAGTAGCAAGGGCTTCAATATACATCTGATTGAGAGTCTGCATCTGCGCATATTGAAGTCCTATCACGAAACTTCCAGGGTGATTTTTGTAATTTTTACCTGCAATTTTAAGAGCTCCTTTGGTATCGCCTGATTCTGCATAGAATTTAGCAAGATCAATTGATGTCCTCCAGAATAAAGGGTCCATCTCCACGGCTTTTTCAAGAGAAGCCTTTACAACTGCAGGGTTGTCACTGAAGAATCTGGCTTTTGCAATGTAAAATGGCACAAAATCAGGTTCATCACCGCATGCCATGAACAAGTTACCTGCTCTATCATTTAAATGGTTCTGCCAGTGTATAAGCGCTTCATAGTACCTCCATTTCCATGAAGGTATTATACTGTTTGCCCATGAAAAAAGAGGGATCATTTCGGTCCGGAATGGAAAAACAAGTTCAGGAGATGCTGAAGAAGCAGAATCAAGTAACCTTTCAGCATCTTCTTTTTTACCGGTCCTGTTCAGAAGAAAAGCTTGCCAGAGCTCCACCATTGGATTGCGGGGTGCCATACCAAGTAACTCTAAAGCCTCTCCGGTCAGCCCAAGATTATAGTAATTTAAAGCCAGTTCAATGAAGGTCTCATGTGGCATTTCCTGCCTGATCATGTTTACGAAGTCATTCTTGTCAGCTATGTTTTCAGTATTCAGATATTTCTCAAACCTGGCCTGATGGCACAGGGGATTGCTTTCAAGAATCTCACTCAGATATTTCAAAGAGAGATCCTTTTCTCCTGAAAGTCTTGTTATCAGGGCTTTAAGGATCAATGGATCTTCATTTTCAGGATTCGAACCAATACATTTATCAACAAGGCTTTTCGCTCTGATCAGATTCTTTTGTCTTATTGACAGACGGGTCAGGTTCAATAAAGCGGCCGGTCTGGCATAAGGATCAATTGTTGCAACTGAAAAACCATCAACAGCATCTGCATAATAACCTGCTTTGTCGCTTGCAAGCCCCCAGAAATAATTTGCCCATGGATCATAAGTATTAATTGAAAGAGCTTTTTTTGCATACTCGCGGGATTCATTATATAATCCCTGTCTGAATCGTATCTCTGACATCTGGATGAGAGCTGGGACAAAATATGGATTCTTATCCAATGCTTCAAGAAAGAAGGATTCAGCTTCCTTGTAGTTCTTTTGTTTGCTCAGGTCAGAACCCCTCAGTAACAAACCATATTCAGAATCCCATCTGAAGCTGGAAGGACTTTGCAACGGACGGTTTATTGACTGGACCGAACCGTCGGAAATCAGGTAGTTGCCTATTTTTACCTTCAATATATCAGGATTGCCGTTCCATATCAACGAATCGCGGAACAAACCTAATGGATTTAGGTCTAAATACCTTGAGATTAATGGTTTCCGGCCGTCAAGTATTATAAGGGAATCATGCTGGTTTCCAAGCGACATCCAGTCGATTTTAAGCCATCCGTCTTCAGACCTTAGGTTAAGGGCCCCTTTGGAGCAGGCTTGTGTCATCCCACGGGTATGCTTCACGGGGAACCACATATCTGACCATGAGTCAGTTGCAAATGGTGAAAAACCTACATGTTTGAATGGAGTAAACATGCTTGACTCCGAAGCCTGGGTAAACAACCGGCCTGACTGTAGCTCTACATTAAGTCCGTCGTTATCGCCAAGAAGATTTTCCCATCTTGTCCCTTCCTGTGAAAGTCCCAGAATCCATATTTTTTTACCTAGCTTTTCATAATAGGGTGAAAAGCGGCCAAATCCCATGTTGTCGTCATGCCAGAAACCCCCATAAAAATCTGATGGACGACCAAATATATGATATGATTTATAGCTGCCAAAATTATTATTCTCATAAAATGAGAGATCCCTCCCAACGGTATCCAGAGGCCAGTTACCGTATTCTCCTCCATGTCCGACATGGTGTGTGCCCGGAAAGATGAACTCAAGGTTTCCTGACGCCTTAAAGCCTGCATTTATCCAATGATATAGCTCCTGCTCAACAGGTGTACCGTTATAATACCATGAGCGGGTTGTAAAATATGCTTTGTCGGCTTCAAGCCTGATCTCAACCCTCCAGGTAGTTCTTGATGCCCATTCAGTAGCACCAATAAAGCAGCTTACACTTCCGTCGGAATTTTGTCTGGTGAAGTAATCCACCGGAGTTGAACAGGTAGTAGCGTGCCCGATATCACCGAAATTAAATTCAAGTCCTCCCGTGGTCCATGGGCCGCGAAGGGCAATATCACGGAATTTGACCGCCTTTGTTGTAAAAACAAATGGATAATTCTCTGATTTCTCATAGGCTTCCCATACTTTCCCGCCTATTTCTGGCATAACAGCAAGGCGTATATAATCATTTTCAAGCTCAATCATTTTCCAGTTGACCGGAGCTGATTTATTAGTATATCCATCAAATCTGAAATACGGATAGGTTCTTCCCGGTTTTGGCACAGGATCGGGGTCAGAGTATGGGTATGTTGTAACTGGTCTCACAACTTCCCGGATAATTGCCTTCTGGCCGTATAAAGAAATCGTTAATGAAAATAAGAATAAGGTTGTGATACGCATGCCTGGTGGGGTAAAAGTTTATTTAATTCCAATTATCTATGCGAATTTTTCCGGATTGATCAATATGAAAATATTCGGAATATTAAATATAAATATTCCCGGATGTAAAGAATACCAGCTATAATCAGAATTCATTAACATACTTTTAGTTATCAGAGTTTTTCAAGTTCTTTCTGAAGAATCGATTTCATTTTTTCAATTTCAAACTCTACTATTTTTCTTCCTTTGGAGCTGGTGGCATCAGTCCTCGGATCCTTGCCAAGCATCCCAAGAGGCCAGACATCAGGATCAGATGGCAGGTTTTGCATCTTTACAAGATCAGGATGAAGAAACATCATCAAAGAGGTTTCGTTAGCACCTGCATGATCGCACATCAGGCAAAGGTCATCCTTGTCGCCGCCCCAGCAATTCATGACAACAAGATTATAACGCTTCAAAAATTCCTGTGCATGAGATCCTATATATTGAGTCGATGGTCCATGACCATGTGCAACAACAATCCTGAATCCGGCACGGCTTAGCTGTTTCATTATGCCGTTCATAAGAATATCGAAGGTTGAATCAGAAACCCAGTAGGCACTACCGGGCAGCTGCTGTATCTCATAATTACACTGATTACTGAAAACCTTTCCGCAATCCATTCCATAATACTCCCTGCCTGCTATTAGTGTATCATATCCATCAGGGCCAACAAAAAGCTTTGGTAAAACGATGCCTCCAAAATTTTCTGCCAGTTTCTTAAAAAATCCTTCTGCCTGCAGTCCGTCTGAACCAAGAGGCAGATGATCGCCATGCCATTCAAGGGTCCCCAATGGAAGATAAGCTACAGGACATTTCTCAATTCTTTCTTTAAATTCAGCAGGTGTAAGATCTGCGTACATCACCTTTTCATCCCTGGTGCATGCAATTATATTTAGCACTAAAATAAACAAAACTGTATTTTTCATTTTATCCTGATTAACTTAATGTAAGACAATAATCATAGTATTTATTAAATATGGATCAAATATTTTCAATTTTAAAGTAAAAAGATAATAAAACTGTTATGACAATTTCATTTGTTGCATTAATAATTTAAACATTTTTATAAATTGGGAAAGTTATTGACTTCACGGCCGAAGGAAAACAGTATGAGGATAATGGGGGAACGTGAAAATTGCAGAATGATGGAATGGTATTGGAATGTGTGAAATGGATTCCAAAATATTGAGATAAATTTATTAGAAAATACATATACATAAAATATGAGAAATCTGTTTATTATTTCATTGATTATTTACACATTATACAGCTGCTCGGCCCCTAAAAAAAACGGAGGAGGATCAGACTGGACGGTTACGGTAATCCCATCTTCGGTAAGGCTTGATCCGACAAACAATGAAATCATTGATAACCGGTTTGTTCTCTTAAAAGATGATAAGGAGACAGGCAGGGATCTGCTAAAGAAAAATCTGATTTATGATGGTAATCTGGTAACACTGCATGCCGCAAGAGGAGAATATCTTTCATTTCAGCTGGTAATAACCACTTTGATTAAAGAGACACTGGATAATATCAGAGTTGAGATGGCTCCATTCAGAAAAGGAGAAATTGAAGTTCCGGTAAAGCCTGAACCTTTTCTTGAATGGGCAGTTGAAGTTAAAACTCCAAGCACGGGATATCCCAAAGCTTCACTTGGCAATGGATGGTACCCGGATGCCCTTATCCCTTTTTCTTACATTCAGGATGATTCATCACAGGTAAAATGGCGGTGGATATATCCTTTATGGCTTCCTGATTTCAACAACCGGATTGATAATCAGAAATCTATAATTATCTGGTTTGATCAGTTTATTCCTTTCAGCAGGCAGGAAGCGGCTCCGGGTGTTTATTCATCAGAATTAAAGATAACAATTAAAGGATTCACACGCAAAATTCCCGTAAATCTCACAATATGGGATTTTGAGCTGCCTAATGAGAATAAGTTAAAGGCGGGCCTTCAACATGAAGGATTTATGAAAAGCATGCCTGAGAAGCAGGAACTGGAGATATATCAGTTATTAAAAAGAAACAGGGTGACCATGCTGGATCCGACATACGAGCCCGGGCTTAAAATAAGCGAGACAGGAAAGGTTATTATTGACTGGAAGGCCTTTGATGATCGTTTAAATAAATATTTCACAGGCAAGGCATTTACAAAAGAATTCGGATATCATTTTGGTCCGGGGTATGGAGAACCTATTGAAACATTCGTTCTGCCGTTTGATGTATATGGAAAACACGGAACTAAAGGCTGGCCTGATATCGGTAAGCCTGATGTTGAAAGAGAACCTGCAAACAGAACAATATATACTGAATGTATTAAACAGGTTCGTGAGCATTTCAAATCACTTATTGATACCTCCAAAACTGATATCACTGTTTATCTGAATGGGCTTGATGAATCATATTTCCCTGAGGCATGGAGCCGTATGGTATATTATGGCGATATGTTCCGTGAATTATATCCTGAGGCAAATTTTCGGATTGATGGCGGCTACACCGAAGAAGCGCTTCAGGTTGTGAAGAATTCAATTAACTCCTGGGCTTCCCATACCATTGAATATGACTATGAAACGGTTAAGAAATATCAGGATATGGGCATTAAAGTATGGCTGTACGGGCCGATGCTTTACGAGAGCAAGGTGAACAGCTGGGTAGGAAGTTCTACATTTCTGGATCTTCCGCTTGTCAATGACCGTGCAATAAGCTGGAGCAGCTGGAAATACAGGACCCGTTCATGGTTAAGCTGGGGAGCCGGAGCAGGCTGGATAAGCGGATGGTATGATCCGGAAACATGGAAAGACGCATCTAAGGCAAGACCAGAATCTGAGGCTGAATTCACGTATAAAAAAATCAATGGCAATGCTCTTTTGATTTATGCTCCTGGTGTTGTACCCAATGTAAATGGTGCATGTCCCTCTATCCGGCTGAAAGCCATGCGTGATGGAGTACAGGAATATGAGTACATGAGGCTGTTATCAGAGGCTGATGGCAATACTATGCGGGCCGATTCTATTGTCAATCAAATCATTAAGGCCCCATTTGGTCCTAAATCCATCGGGAATCTTGATGTATGGAGCTTTGATGCTCAAAAATGGGATTTTCAGAGAATCATGATGGGGAATCTTATTGAAAAGAAATTGCAGAACAATAAAAAATAATGAAAATAAACTTGTATTTCCAAAACCATAAAAATCTAGAAATGAAAAGAGAATTTAAAAAAGTTGCAACATCATTAATCACATGCTTGTTGACAGGCATCTTTGCAATTGGGCAGAATATTGGTCTGGTTGATGTAAAAAAGGCGGAACAGATTATTACGGTCGGCGGACCTGAGGCAGACATACCGGGCTATTCCTCATCAGCGATTCAGATAGCACTGGATGCTATCAAGACCAGAGGAGGAGGAACTGTAAGATTAAATCCCGGAACTTATGAAATAACCGGGCCCGTTCGCCTTTCAGATAATATCTCACTTGTCGGATCAGGGAAATCTACGATTCTCAGGAAATGTGATGGTTTCAGGACCAGCTACATCATTGATGCCGACTGGGGTATGCTTAAGGCTGTCGTCAAAGATGCCAGCGGATTCAGGAAAGGGATGGGAATACAGCTTTCAGATGATGACAACAATCAGGGATGGGAAGTGACTACAGCGGTCATAACAGATATCATTGATAATGTCATCTATTTCGACAACAACACTGTGAACGATTATATAGCAGAGAAAAATGGTGTTGTCTCAAATGCCTGCTCAATCATTGAGGCTGTTGGAGTACAGAATGTCAGAATTGCAGATCTGGTGATTGAAGGGAATAAGGCAAAAAATGATTATATAAATGGATGCAGGGGTGGAGGTGTCTATATTCACAAGTCAAAAAACTGTCTTGTTGAGAATGTGAAAGTCAATGAATTTAACGGGGATTCTTTCAGCTGGCAGATAACCGAAAAAATAACTATCAGAGGCTCTGAAGCATCAAATGGCGGTGGTCTTGGATTTCATCCAGGCACAGGATCAGACCATTCGGTAGTTGAAAACTGTATTGCACATCACAACAAGGGAGACGGATTGTTTCTCTGCTGGAGAGTGCAGAATGGGATTTTCAGGAACAATATATTATATGCCAATGAAGATAATGGAATTTCAATAGGTCATAAGGATACTGATAATGTTTTTGAAAACAATCATGTTTATGAAAATGCCCATCAGGGAGTTTTGTTCCGTGATGAGAATGAACAGAATGCCGGACACCGCAATACTTTTGTTAACAACGTAATAGAAAATAATGGCATGAAGGAGGAAGCCAGCGGCCTTTATATAGGTGGGGTCACACACGACATCATTATAAAAAATAACACTATCAGGTCAACAGGCAAAGGGAAACAAACTACGGCCATACGTGTTGGCAAAAACAGTTCAAGAGTTACCGCTTCAGGAAACAAAGTTTCAGGATTAAAGGAAATTGTTTACGATAAACAGTAAGGGTGAAATTATTGCCAATCAATCCATTGGCTTCTCCCATCAGGTTTTCGAAAAATATATTTAAAGCCTTGAAATTGGCTGATGTTCAATTGTGGTCTTATTAATCCTTGTGTTGATTCACAGAACACAATTTATCATTCAGTAATGCAATTATGGATGGCAATCTGAATGGCATCAGGAGGAAAAAAGTTGAAAGATTAACAATCAGATTCCAATCAGAAACATCAGACAGTTATTCTTTCTCGATTAAAAAAACTGAATTATATGGTTTCAGGTTTAAACTCACAACCGTTGAATATAAACCTGAAGTTTTGTTTTCAATAAATCTGAAATCCGATTCCCTTACAGCACCTGTATGGGGGTTCCATTCCTCTAAGGGAATCCTTCCAATAATAGTTGTTTCGGTCTGAATTGCTGTTTTTCCCGTATTGGCAAACAAAAATACATTCCGGCCCTCAACTATCTTATGAATATATTGCAAATTAGGATTTAATGGATACCTGACATCAAAATCCAATCCTGATCCATATAAAACTTCCGATATTCCGAGTGCATCAGGGCTGGGAAGGAAAAATGCTTTTCCTCCTTTCTCATTTTCTATCATATCATATGCATTTTCTTCCATTAACGGAAAGATAGATTTTATCATCCTTACCACTGCGCTGTCCTGCCCTGCTTCACATGATTTATGTGGAAGACGTGTGGTAAATAAAACCAACCCTCCGGAATTATAAAAGTCGGTAATCTTTTTCAGATTGCTCAGAGAAATCATGTAACATGAAGGAAGGCAAAGCACTTTATAACTCTCATAATTAATATTATTCATCAAATCAAGTCGTCCTTGCTCAACTTTGCATTTTTCATCAAGTACTTCCGGGTGAATAAAAGTAAAATCAGTTCCTGTACCATTTATAAGCCAATCGCCGAGATTAACATAGTCTATTTCTGAAACTGCTTCATTGTAAAAGCTGTTATTGGGATCCACCCATCCGTCAACATTTGCCGGACCTTTTTCAGTATAGAAATAATGGTCACCAAGAAGAGAGTTAATTGGATAAAGCACCGCAACATCCGCAACATGTCTTCCTCCAGCCTGCAAAATAACATTCAGTCGTGCAAGATAGGTCGTAAAAGTTTTCAAACTGTCGGCATAAAGAGGATTCCGGTGTGAAAGTTCAGGTTTGTATGTTACTTTGGTATTATCATACCAGACTGCATGGGGAATAAGCATATTTATTCCTTTAGAATATTGATCATTTGCAATAGCCCAGATATTATTCCATGTCAGATCGCCCGGCTCATTGTAATTAGGCATCGCACCATAAGTTTCAGACATTACCAGCTTCTTGTCCCAGTTGTAAGCGGAAGAACTGACAATTTTATAGAATCTTTCTGCGTAGCGGTATCCCCCTATCTTGTCTATACCAGGTATCTCGAGGAATTTGAATGATTTCATAAGGTCGCCTGAACCGTTTGCAGGTATAATTGCCTCTTCGGGAGCTGTATGTCCGGTAGCAGTTATCCCGTGAGCCACCGACCAGTCGTTCACCACTTTGTGAAACCCTTCCGAATACAATTCAGCACGAAAACCAAACAAATAATTGCGTGCAGATTGCGTATCAGGTCCGATATCATACCACAAGGCAGGATAAAGTGTTGCCGGACTGAATCCATACTTTTTGATAAATTTTTCATTAAACATCGGTGTCCACATCCTGAATTGAGCATGGAACATTGAAGGTTCATCAAAAAAGGTCCCGTAAATGACATTTCCGAAATAATTTTTAAAACGGTTGTAATAAACATCGTGCACCATTTTCGTGAAATTATAAGCTGCTTCAGGATTAAGATAATCCGTTAACGGATTACCGTCAATTAAACAACTGAAGAACATGATCTTCCATCGGCCAGGGGGAATATTATATTTCAGAATTCCATCTCTCACATCTGAAGAAAGGTCCATTCTTTTCTTATCTTCCATATTCATGGCCACTACACCCATAATTTTACCTTCGGGGATCTTCCTCTCATAAAATAATGGTCCGGTTACTTCATCCTCAAACTTGTCAAGTCTCTGAATTGTATAATCAGGATATTTCATCTGAAACCGAGGCGTTCCGTCTCCTTCATCAAATGCACCAACCGATCCGCTGGGGAATCCAAACTCATCATAAAGACTTACAGCCATTCCGAGTTCTTTTGCCTTTTCAAGCATGATCCCATAAAGATTAAGGTAATCTTCTGAGAGATATTCAGGACTGAAATGTTTCCCGAACGGAACAACTCCGAAACCTCCATAACCGCATATATCGCGCATTTTTTGCATCTGATCGGTTAATACTTCTGGCCTGACAGTTATATTATTCCAGAAATATAAAGGTCTGGGCCAATACTGTATAGGAGGTTTGGCAAAATCTTCTCTGGTAAAGGCTTTTTTCTGTGCATAAGCATTGCACATAAATGAAAGAAAAAGCAAAATATGCAATACCCAATATTTCATATTTTTCATATTCCCGGATTTAATATCCCGCTGACATAAAATTATTTATCACTTTATCTAAAGATCACTTATCAGTTGGTTTTTGCTCAAGATCTATGTATAAGGTATTTGTTTTAAAGACATTTTTAACCTTATTCTCTTGATGCTTGCCCAAATGACAGAACAAATTTTGTTATGCTAATCCAGTTTCTTTCAGATATTTTTTAAGCGTTTCAAGATCCCTTTTCATAGCTGCCAGTACATCTGCTTTCTTCATTGTAAGCTCTCTACTACCATTTTCGGCGCCGCCAAGCGGATATTCATAATGTATTGAAAGAGGAATGCCAATTTTATTTTCCCTTAGAAAAATGAAAAAAGTTTTAAAGTCGACCATGCCGTCACCCAGTGGTACTGTAACAGATCTGACTCTGCCATCTTTCTCCATCCATTTAAAGTCCTTGATATCTCCCGATCTGATGTATTTACCAATAAGTCTTAGTCCGACTGACCAGGCATTAGCTCCTTCAACAGTAGCATGGTAAACATCATATTGTGAACCGAGCCATGGTGAATTGATTTTTTCAAGGGCTGCGGAAAGATCCCAGATTGGGGCGCCAAAATAGATTCCCTGACCGTAGTTTCCGGAGTGGTTCTGATATTCGCCTGATATTGAATATTTCGCATTCAGGATCGCAAGTTTTTCAAGTTGTTGCTGAAATCTGGCCAGATCGCTGCTTACAGGGTTCTTTTCGTTATAAAATAGGTAACCTGTTCTGTAATGTTTAATTCCGAGAGAGGAGGCTGTTTTCAATATTTTAGCTGAAAGCGGATCCTCTGCATCGATTACTGAAGTGGTAATCATATAGACTTTTTTGCCGTTTCTTGCAAGGGCTTCTACTGCTTTTGGCAGATCTATTTCGACATTCTCCGGAAGAACATGTCCGCCCGGACGAACGGTAAGGTCAGCTCCGTCAAATCCCATATCTGACAGTGCTTTGGCCATATCGCTGTAATTAAGCCAATGGAGATGTTTTGAGAAGATGGATATTTTGAAGGCATCGTCATCCAATGTATGCAAATTCGCGGGTATTGTTCCGGATTCTGTTATACTTTGAATGTCAAAAAGGGTAGAGTTGATTCCGGCTGTAATACCGGCAGCTGTCAACACTGACCTGGATATGAAATTTCTGCGTGTAGTTTTCATTTGTAAATAATTTTGATTTTAAAAGGTCACATATAACCCACATGTTGTCGTTTTTTTCATTTTTGTTTGTGTTTATAATACATGCGGGTTTCAGATTATTTAGATTTTAAAGTTCAGGTATATCGATCCAACATCGTTTAGCCCAGCTTTCCAGCCCTTTCTCTGCAAGCTGAACACCTTTTGCTCCCTCACGGAGATCCCATGGGAATGGGTCATCATTCACTATATGTTTAAGAAAAAGTTCCCACTGTACTTTAAATGCATTCTCATAGATCTCCTGTTCAGGCACCTTTGACCATCCATCGAAGAAGTTTATTGGTTGAGGAATGTCAGGATTCCATACCGGTCGTGGTGTATTCCCATAATGCTGGATATAACACTCTCTGAGGCCCGCCACTGCCGATCCTTTTGTCCCATCAACCTGAAGTGTCAGAAGGTCGTCGCGTCGAACCCTTACTGTCCATGAGGAATTGAAGTGGGCAATAATGCCATTTTCAAGCTCAAAGGTTACATAAGCAGAATCATCAGCAGTACATTTGTATTCTTTTCCTGTTTCATCTACTCTTCTTTCTATGTGGGTGGCACCAATGCATGACACGGCCTTTACCTTTCCGAAAACATTGTCAAGAACATAACGCCAGTGACAAAGCATATCCTTTATTATTCCTCCATCATCCTCCTTCCTGTAATTCCATGATGGCCGTTGTGAAGGTATTACATCCCCCTCAAAAACCCAATAACCGAATTCACCTCTTACTGAAAGTATTTTACCAAAAAAACCTTCTTGAATAAGTCTCTTTAGTTTGATAATTCCAGGCAGCCACAGCTTGTCCTGAACAACGCCATTCTTCAGACCTGACTGTTTGCAAAGGGTGAATAATTCCAATGCCTCACTGGTATTTGTGGCCACGGGTTTTTCGCAATAAATATGCTTCCCGGCCCTTATTGCTTTTTTTACTGCATCAGCTCTTTTGCCCGTTGTCTGAGCATCAAAATATACAGTAAATGATGGATCCCCAAGAACTGAATCAAGATCAGTAGTCATTTTTTTTATGCCGCTTATCTCACATAGGATTTTAAGTTTATCCTCATTACGTCCAACCAGTACCGGATCAGGCATAATCGTTCCGGAAGTTCCGATTTTTACTCCTCCCTGTTTAATAATTTCACATATTGAACGGAGAAGGTGCTGGTTTGTTCCCATCCTTCCAGTAACGCCATTCATGATTATGCCGACTGAATGCTTTTTCATTTCTTATCTTTTATTTTTTATTCCTTCATACTCCTAAATTAGCCATGGGAAGTTGTAAAAGTGGCAGTTTGAGTTCCAATGGGATCGATGATTTTCAGGACTTTTGTCACACATACTTCTTATACGCCTCAATAATTTTTCCAAGAAATTCAGTTTGATCGGTTTTCCACCAGATGTTTGAGAAAATCTCAACTTCAATAAATCCATTAAAACCAGCCGCCTCCACCCATGATCTTATTTCTCTTATCGGGATACATCCCTCTCCCATCAGTCCGCGGTCGTTGAGAATGTCAAGCGTAGGTGATTTCCAGTCGCAGACATGGAAAGCAAAGATCTTGTTGTTTTTACCGCATCTCAATATCTCCTTTTTCAGATCAGGATCCCACCACAGATGATACACGTCAACAGCAACACCGACATTTTCACTGCCAATTGATTCTGCCATATCGTTTGCCTGGGCGATTGTGTTTATGGCTGACCGTGTGTCGGCATACATTGGGTGCAAAGGTTCTATTGCCAGTTTAACTCCGGCTTTCTCAGCATCTGCAAGAATAGAACATATTCCTTCAAATATCTGTTTTCTTGAATCCTTAAGTGGCAGTGCGGGATCTGCACCGCATACAAGAACGATCTTATCGGTTCCGAGTTTAAAGGCTTCCTCGATTGCCAGTCTGTTATCATCAATTGCTGCCTGTCTTTTTTTCTTACTGGTAGCAGGGAAAAACCCTCCGCGGCAGAGAGAGACAATTGTCATTCCGCGGTCACGAAGCATATCGCCAATCTCCTTGATGTTTCTTCCGTTAAGTGCATCTCGCCATACTGTTATTCCTTTCACACCTGATTTTGAATAATGTTTTGCAGCTTCCTCTATTTTCCACGGTTTTGTAGTAATTGTGTGTATGCAAAGACGTTTAAGGTCTTTTACTGGGTCTATGCTCATTTTACGCAATTGAAATAGGTATAATATCTGCTATTACTGTTAATCCTGCTGAGGTAAAGACAAATCTCTCTCAAATGATAGTCTCCCCACATACATGATTCCCCGTAAGGAGTTCTACTTCCTTCAGGAATAAAGTCCCATCCATTGGGGCGATGATAAACTGTATGAAGAAGCAGTCCCTGGTGTTCAGGATTTGCACTAAGGTATGGTTCTGAAAGTAAAGTATTTACTATTACAAGTCCTGCCTGCCAGTATTTTTTTCCGTCAACGTCATAACCGGTCTCACTGAGATATTTGCCCAGTCGCAGCAATCCCTGGGATGCAATGGCTGCAGCCGAACTGTCAACAGGTTCATATGAATTAAATGGATCTGCAGGTCTGTCGAGATAATCATTTATCAGATGAAGTCCGGGTGCACCAGTGTCCCAGTAAGGTATACCATCAACAGGGGTGTTGACAATGTAATAATCGCATGTTGCTCTCGCGGCCCTAAGGAATACAGATCTAATCTGATCTTTTCCGCCAAATACTTCAAGCTCATTGTCTTCAACAGTTTCTAACCATTCAAGCTGTTCAGCAAATCCACACATAGCCCATGCCAATCCTCTGGTCCAAGTACTGAACCCTGAATATCCCTGTTGGGTACCTGAACAACGGAAATTTCCATCTTTTATATTAAAAATGCTTTCATGGGCTGTTCTTCCCCAAACATCATAGATATCTCGGCCTTCGCCATAGAATATTGAATATTTTGCAGTAGCTTTCATGTGCAAAAGCGCCCGTTCCAGCAGACTGATCTTTACATCTCCCTCCCCCTGAAGATTATGACCCAGCATATGGCTGATGGTAAGGGCACGACATGAACGGATAGTATCAACGAAAAGGGAATGAGGTCCGTTGAAGGAGTGTATGAATCCTCCATCTTTAGTTTTTGTCCAGCGGGAAGCCTGTACAGCGCCCGATAATTTCAGGGCAAGTTCGTAGAAATTCTTTTCCCATTCATTAAAAGTAATTTTTCCTTCAACCATAAGGCGCAGAAGGTTACCGTAAGTGCTGACATTGTTAAATCCGTGGTCATGGACTCCCGTATGGCTTAAATGAGGTGCCATTTTTTCAAGTACCTTTTTCTTCGCATAGATGAGATGTTCATTTTCTCCCGTGGCATCGTATTGCAAAATGGCAGATCCGTATTGAAATCCCTGTGTCCATTCCGTCCATCCTCGTGTTGAATACTTTCCGTTAATGGTGAATACAGGTGATCCATTTGATTCATCATAATTTCTGTCAACAAGCAATATTTTCTCTCCAGACAGCTGCCAAAATTTTTTAAGTTTCCCTGAAAGATCAGTGGTTTTAATATTTTTGTTAATATTAATCATATAATGGGAATCTATTCTTTATAGAATTTCTGATGCAATTTAATCATCGTAAGACAAAAAACAAATAACCTTTGCGGCACATAATGATATAAGGCTGACAGGTATATTATATTTAAACAGGTGGCATTCTTTTTAAATGATAAATAACTAAAGTATAATGGGAACACCAAAATTGCACATAATAAGAGTATTGATTTTCTTTTTAGCCATACTTTACGGATGTGGTGGCAGATCTGTTGAAAATAACAGCAGACGGGAGGAACCTGAATGGAGCAGGATCGGACCAGGGGGTGGTGGGGCGATGTTCTGGCCAGCTATAAGTCCTCATGATCCTGATATTGTATGTGTTGCATGCGACATGACAGGATCATACATTACCTATAACGGAGGAGAATCATGGAGGATGTTCAACCTCAGAGGACCTGTCAGGTTCTTTGCATTCGATCCTGTAAATCCTGATATTATTTATGCTAATTCGATAGCATTGTTTAAGAGCACAGATTGCGGCATTACCTGGAACATTGTTTACCCTAAGGAATCAGAAATAATCAGTATAATATCCAAGGGTGATCATGCAGATGAACAATTGGTTACAGTTGACAGCACAAGAAGAATGGTGCTTGCTTTTGCAGTCGACCCATCCAATTCAATGAACCTTCATGCAGTTTTTTCAATTGACAGGAAAACAGGTTACTTCACTTCAGACGATCAGGGGAAGAGCTGGAAAAAGGAACTAGAAATGGAGAATGACGCAAGGAATATTTTCATTGACCAGGGCTCTCCTGTCAATAACAGAACAATTTGTATCACAAGTAAAAACTACATTTCTGTGAAGGAAAATGGAAATTGGTTTAAAAACAGAGGACCATCAGGGGTAAATATTATTAATGAATATGCGGCAGGTTATGACAGTCTGAAACAGAAGTTGATAATATATGCCATCTCGGGGAAATCATATTTCAACCCTGAAGCATCTCCCTCAGGAATATATTACTCGGAGGATAAAGGCAAAACATGGGAAAACCGTCAGGATGATATTTTAAGGTTCTGTCAGCCAGGGTCAGAAATGCCGGAGTGGAGAACAATAGCGACATGTTCAACTAATCCGCGGATTGCTTATGTCTCTTATTCAGGATTGAATGTATCATCTGATACAATTTTGATAGGGGTTGCAAAAAGCGAAGATTACGGTATGACCTGGAAGCTCGTTTGGAAAGATAACCTTACAAGGAATGGCGGAATTTTCTCATCAAATTATGAGAAGGGATGGATTGATGAACGTTTTGGTCCGGGATGGGGAGAAAATCCGTTTTCAATTGCTGTTGCTCCAGGCGACCCTGACATTTGCTTTACAACAGATTTTGGACGCACAATCAGGACACCTGATGGCGGGGAAAAATGGCAGCAGGTTTACACCAGGAGAAAAGAAGGTGCCGGATGGATTTCAAGAGGTCTGGATGTAACAACTGGTTATAACATTTTTTTTGATCCATTTGTAAAATCTCATGTTTTTATTGCAAATACAGACATTGGACTGATGGAGAGCAATGACTGGGGAGAAAGCTGGGAGAGTGCAACCAATAACAACGGGATACCCCGCAACTGGGTCAACAGCACTTACTGGCTTGCTTTTGACGATCAGATTAAAGGCAGAGTATGGGCTGCAATGAGCGATATTCATGACCTTCCAAGGCCGAAAATGTGGAGAAGAAGAGGACCGGACACTTTTAAGGGAGGCATAGTTAACTCCTCTGATGGAGGCAAAACCTGGAACCCTGTGAGCCGCGACATTGGAGAAGCAGCTATTACGCATATCCTTATTGATCCTGAAAGCAGCAAAGATTCAAGGACTTTATACGCATGTGCTTTTGGCAGGGGTGTTTTTAAATCCTTAGACGGAGGCAGGTCATGGACAAATAAAAGCTCAGGAATTGAAGGAAGTGAACCATTTGCCTGGAGACTTTCAATGAGTAAAAACGGGGAGCTGTTTCTGATTGTTTGCAGAAAAAGCGAAGATGGTTCAATAGGTAATGAGCTTGATGGAGCACTTTACAGATCGGATGACGGAGCTGAAAACTGGGTGAAAATGAAATTGCCGGAAGGAACAAACGGACCAATGGACATTTCAATTGATAATAAAAAACCGGGAAGACTAATACTTTCAGCCTGGGGAAGAGTATCTCCGGGAAAATACCGTTCCGATACCGGTGGTGGCATCTTCCTTTCAACTGATGACGGTAAATCGTGGAAACAGACACTTGGAAAAGACCAGCATATTCATGATATTACGTTTGATAAAAGAAACGAAACATATTATGCCTGCGGATTTAACGGATCAGCATACCGGTCAGAGGACAGAGGGGAAACATGGAACAGGATCAGAGGATACAATTTCAAATGGGGAAAAAGGGTTGAACCGGATTTGGTTGATTCAAGTAAGATTTATATAATCACTTTCGGAGGAGGTGTCTGGCATGGCCCTGCAAAGGGGGACGAACTTTCAGATGAAGATATTGTAAGCTCAATTTTCCGAAAATAAATTTGATACCATAATATTAACTTCTATTCAACAAATGGTTAACTTACTTCCATGTAAAAGAACAGATCAGTAAATTCATAACCTTGCAAAACAATCAATTATGAACAGGGGTGCACTCATAAGATGGAAACTTCTTTTACTGATTCCTGCAATGATAACAGCCGGCTGTGACAGAATTGAAATTTCAAAAGCCAATTTGGCCGGTAGAGAACCGGTTATTGAACCCGACTATTCCGGCGTAACAATTCCGGAAAACATCGCACCAATGAATTTCAGAATTACTGAGCAGGGGAAATACTTTGTTATAAACATAACCTCTTCGCGCGGAATTGTCCAGACCTTAAAATCTTCAGACGGCAAAGTAATATTCCCCCTGAGGTTATGGAGGAAACTGCTTTATCAGACAAAAGATGGCAGTTTGGAATTCGAAATAATATCGAAAGATAAAGGGAACAAGCTTATAAAATATGATCCGTTCAGGATGTATGTTAAACCTGATAAATTAGATCCGTGGCTCTGTTACCGCATTCTTTATCCGGGTTATGAATCATGGTCCGAAATGCAGATTATGCTGAGATCCACTGAAAGCTTCAGGGAAATGCCATTTGTTGAAAACCAGCTTCTTGACGGAAACTGCATGAATTGCCATTCCTTTTATCAGAATAAGCCGGAAAAATTTCTTATTCATATAAGGGGATCAAAAGGAGGAACATATTTTTTTGACGGAAACAGTCTTACAAGAAGGATACTCAGGACAGAAAACATGAAAGCCAATGTCGTTTATCCTTCATGGCATCCCTCAGGCAGATACGTTGCCTTCTCATCAAATCGGACTGTTCAGTCATTTCATATGATACGAGGAAAAAACATTGAAGTGACAGACCTTTATTCCTCACTTATATTATATGATCTGGAGAAAAATGCTGTGTTTGATACAAACAACAGAGATTCAATAAAATTTATGGAAACCTACCCTTTCTGGTCTCCAGATGGGATGTTTCTTTATTACTGCAGGACTCCTCAGGTATCAGAGGAATTTGATTACAGCAGGATTAAATATGATCTATACAGAAGACGTTTCAATCCTGTCAATGGGAAATTTGATGAGGCTGAATTGGTTTTTAATGCATCTGAAATCGATAAATCTGTATCATTTCCTTCCATTTCTCCCGATGGAAGATTTCTTGTCTTCACACTTCACAACTATGGAACATTTTCTATCTGGCACAGGGAAGCGGATCTATTTATGCTTGATCTTCAGACGATGAAGTGTAAAAGGATGGACCTGAACAGTGATGAGACAGAAAGTTATCATTCCTGGTCTGCGAATAGCAAATGGCTGGTATTCAGCAGTAAACGTTTGGATGGTCTGACCGCAAGGCCCTTTTTTTCATACATAGGAAGTACTGACAATCCGGGAAAACCTTTTATACTTCCTCAAAAAGATCCGGACAAATACAGACGGATGGAAAAAACTTTCAACAGACCCGAACTAATTACGGGAAAGCCTGAAATTGGCCCGCGGGCTTTTTTCAAAGCATCTCTTAATGAACCTGTCAAAGCAAAGTGGTTAGAAAGATGAGAAAGAATATTATCTTTTATTTCATTCTATTTACTGTATCCTTCTTATATCTGCAATTGTTCGGAAAAGGGATTTTCTTTTACCATGAAAATAAATCGTTATTTATTTTCACACTGGATTATCTTGAGAAAAATCTTTCTAAACCTGGAGGATTTCTTAAATATGCAGCTGATTTTATAATTCAGTTTTATTACATAAACTTCTTTGGCTCTTTTATAAATTCACTGGCTGTGACGAGCCTCGCTTTGTTGTCGAATTCAATAGTTAAGAGAGTATACCACTTTCAGACTTTAATCCTGCCTCTGATTTTACTTCTGCCTATTGGAATTATAATTTGTCAGGCTGATTATCGATACAACATTTTACATTCCCTTGGCTTACTGATGTCATTTTCATTGTTTCTTTTCTCAATAAAACCAATAACCCGATCATTAAGGATTGTTTTTTTATTATCTTTACCACTATTTTACTATATATCAGGTACTTATGCCATATTAAATATAGGTATTTACCTGATTTATGCCATTACTTCCACAGATAGAAAAAAGACTCTTCTGTTTGCCGGATTACAAATGATCGTACTTGCGGTTACCATAGTTTTATCCAGTAAGGTTGTCTTTCTTAAACCTATCAGGACTTTAACCGGTTATCCTTTGGTTTTCAATGAATATGGCAGAATAACAATACCAATGTTAAGCCTTTACATAATGTCTATCATTTTCCCGGCGATAGTCAAAATATCGCAGATGAGTCTCTTCGGAAAGCTTAAGAAGATAATTGAACCCGGTTTAGTAGTTATTCTTTTTTCTGCTTTGGTTTTTTTCCTGTTCAGACAATATAATCCTGTTTTCGAAAAAGTAATGAAAATAGAAAAGTTTTTCTTAAACAATCAATTTGATAAGGTCATTTCGGAACATGAGCAGAGAGGTTCTTCCAATATTGTAGAGCAGTTTTACTACAACCTTGCCTTATCGGAAAAGGGCAGGTTATGCGACAGAATGTTTTTTGGAAGGCAGGATGCAGGTCCAATGTCTCTTTCACTTGGAGGAAACAGAGAACAGGCCTCGAGAATAATGCATTATTATTTTGCAATTGGTCTTGTAAATGAAGCGCGTCATCTTGCTTTTGAACTGATGGTTAACTATGGGTATACACCCGAAAATCTGAAAATGCTTATTAAAACTGAACTGATTAACGGCAACTACAGAGTCGCTGAGAGATATATCAATGTTCTTAAAAGGACGTTCCGGTATAGATCAGAGGCTCACAGATTTGAAAAGTTACTGACCAACACTGAGATGGTGAAAAAAGATCCTGAGCTTGGTGAAAAATCTACCCTGATGCCAAGAGAGGATTTTTTCATTCACACAGAAGATGCTATGAATATTGATCTGCTTATCAGATCAAATCCGCTTAACAGGAAAGCATTCGAATATAAGATGGCTCGTCTGATGCTCGAAAAAGACATAATTGGAATTGCTGAAGAAGCTAAAAACTTGAAAAAAAAAGGATATAGTTCAATTCCCCGACATATTTGTGAAGCATTGGCAGCATACAGAAATTACACGGATTCAATTCCTGATATTAAAGGATTAGTCCTGCCGCCTGACACTTATGAAAGATTCAGATCCTATGTGCAAAATGTTAACAGTAAAAGGGGTGACAAAGTTAAAATTGAGGAGAGCCTAAGTAAGAAAGAAAGAAATACTTTCTGGTATTATCTTCAGTTTGGCAAAATACGTGGTGAATTTTTAAAAAGTAAACCTGTTGACAGAAATATTTATTAATTTTATTTTTATGACACATTGGAAATCTTTGCCGCAATAAAAAGTGGCCGATCTCTTAATAACAATAATAAATAAGCAGGAGCTTTCTTTGAATATGATTCAAAACCTTGAAAGCAATGATTCTTAGATTAAGCAACATAAATTAATAGTATCAAAATGAAGAAATTCCTATTTACTATTTTGTCCATTTATTTTTTTAACCAAGTTCTTACAGGACAGCAGAATGAAATTATAACGGTAAAGGCTGGCACCAAAATCCTTGATTCTTTTCCAATTGAATTACGATATATTTACCCTGAATTTAAAACCGGTAAAGTGGTTTTTAAAAACGGAATATTTTCTGAAAGGCGTCTTAACTTAAATTTTCTATTGGGTGAGATGGAATTTATCCAGTCGCGTGACACTCTGACAATAATCAACAAAAAAGATATCAAATATGTGGCAATAGCTCAGGACACTTTCTATTATGATAAAGGTTACATAAAACAAATGAGTAAAGGTAAACATGTGATCGGACTTAAAGAGCGATTTGAACTTAAAGAAGTGCAAAACAAAGACCCTTACGGTGTATCCAGCTCTGCTTCTTCAACAACATCATTCGGAACAATGCCGGTTGATGGTAACTTTTACAAGCTTAACGCCAACAAAGACATGGTATTTCAGCGTGTAAGACAGTTTTATCTGACTATGCCGGGAAGAGAGTTTGTTCTTCTTTCAAGAAAAAGCCTGGTTGATATGTTTCCTTCAGACGAAACAAAGATAAAAGCATTCCTTAAAACCAATAAAATTAAATTTGACAAAACAGATGATATTCTTAAGCTTTCAGATTTTCTGAATACACTTGATAAATGACAATATAAAACTGAATGAAAAATGTTATCGTCGTTCTGATACTTGCAGCTTCTGTTTTTTCTGCAGTTAGTGAATCCTGCAAATTCAATCGGAGCAACATGCCAATAAAAGAAATATCCCTCCTTGAAAATGAAAAATGGTGGGGAGGAGCGGTGGTTGACGGGCGCAATTCTCCTTATTCCGGGGGAAATTTCACATACGACCAGAATGGTGATTGCAAAGGTAATCAGGCCCAGCCACTTTACCTCTCAAACAAAGGCAGATACATCTGGAGTGAAAAACCACTGAGAATCACTTTTTCTTCAGATAAGATAAAAGTACAGGCAGGCGGAGCTGAAATCATTACAGGCAAATCGGGAGAAACTCTTAAAGATGCTTTTTTATATTGCAGCAAAACATTTTTCCCGCCATCAGGATTGACTCCGGATCCTCTGATGTTCACAAATCCACAATATAATACATGGATTGAACTCCAGTATGACCAGAACGAAAAAGATGTGATCAAATATGCGGAGGACATAATTAAAAACGGCTTTCCTCCAGGAGTTTTGATGATTGACGACAACTGGCAGGACAGATACGGGACCTGGAAGTTTGACTGTGAGAAATTTCCGGATCCTTCAACAATGATGAAAAAACTGCACGAACTGGGATTCAGGGTAATGCTCTGGGTTTGTCCTTTTATAAGTTCTGATTCGCCCGTTTACCGCGATCTGCAGGGTAAAAAACTTATGATTTTCAGGGATAAGGAAAAAACGACTCCTGCAATTGTGGATTGGTGGAACGGTGCCAGTGCCATAATTGATCTTTCAAATCCGGATGGGGATGCATGGTTCAGAGAACAACTGGATAATCTGGTTAGGAAATATGGTGTTGATGGCTTTAAACTTGATGCCGGGGATCCGGAATACTATACCGGAACTTATTCTTATGGTGATTTCGGGCCAAATGAACATTGTGAATCATTTGCAAAAATTGGTCTGAAATATCCATTAAATGAATACCGTGCCTGCTGGAAAATGGCAGGAAAACCTCTGGCACAACGGCTGCGTGACAAAAGTCACACATGGGCTGACCTGCAGGTGCTTATTCCGGATATGATCGGACTTGGTATTATAGGACACCAGTTTGGATGCCCCGATTTAATCGGAGGAGGAGAATGGACCTCGTTCCAGGACACAAGTGTCCTTGACGAAGAACTGATTGTGAGGTCCTCTGAGATCCATGCGTTGATGCCAATGATGCAGTTTTCAGTAGCACCATGGAGGGTCCTTGGCAAAGATAATCTGGAGATTTGCAGGGAGATGGCAAACCTGCACCAGGCTATGGGAAATGAAATCTATGACCTGGCAAAGGAGTGCGCTGCATCAGGTGAACCTATGGTACGTAATCTGGAATATGAGTTTCCGGGCAAAGGTTACGAAAATGTAAAAGACCAGTTTATGCTTGGAAAGAATATAATGGTAGCTCCGGTCATTCAAAAAGGAGCTAGATCAAGGGAAATCATCATTCCTGAGGGCAAATGGAAGGGAGATGACGGAACTATTGTTACTGGGCCGTCTAAAATCACAATAGAGGTGCCGCTTGAACGACTTCCCTGGTATAGAAAAATAACCTGATCATTCAAATATCAGACGTCCGAAAAACTCAGGTTTATGAAAATCAGGTTTTTCATTTTCAATCACTGCCCAGGTAATATAATGTGGATTTGAGCTGTTTTCCGCTATCTTGTAAAAGTTAGCCTTCCATTCAACACCTTTTTTCGGACGTGATACAGCAGAGTATTTCTCAAGAATATCCAGCGGTATCCTGTATTCAAGTGTCCAGATGACGGGGCCCGTCATTTCCGGATCAATTACCTTTGGAAGGGTTGAAGCTATTTCTATCCTCTTTATATCATCCTCTGACAAACTCTTCGACTCTTTCCTTGGAATAAGGTTGTAATGCATAAGAGGGGTTCCGCCGCAGTTTGTTTCAAGATTGAAATACTGAAGTGGTAATTCAGGGTCAGGGGCAAAGAAAAATTCAACAGCGCTGTCCTGCCAAACAGGTCCGTTAATCTGGCTGGTTATACACCTTACATAACGATCATGAACATGGAAGATAACATAGATATTATCGTTATCATATGCCATCTTTACCTCAGCTTCAGGTTTAAAAGCCGGAACAGTGCCCATAAAATTCCTGATATCAACGGATTGGACAACTTTCCATTGAGGCTTTTCCCAGTTGGCGTCTATCTTCATTGATTTCTTCAGTCTGCCGACATAATATACAGGTTTGCTCTCCATGAGTGATTCTCCTGAAAATGAACAGATAACACTTAGAAGTGCTAATAAACTTAGTTTTTCAATGATTTTTTTCATTTTCATCATTTTTTTTATGTTTCCTTGAAAGAAGCTGGTAAGTTACATTTACTGCTGAAGAGCAATTTTAACAAAAAGTCAAAATGCCTCTTGAAAAAACGGAACCATAATTATTCAAAAAGCTTATTCAGCTGCCTTATTGCTGACTCTGCGAGTTTTTCCCCCGATCCGGGTTCATAAAGAGTTGTTCCCGGGGTTGTCTCATAACCAGTTATCATTGGTGTAAATCCTACAGGTCCCTGAGTGAAAGAAATTCTAGTAGGGAAATAAGCTCTGTTGTCATTTGTCAGACTTGTTACAATTGTGTTCTTGCAGGGTGATTTTGATTTTATATCAATTCCAAACTCATTAAATATCTCACCCGGCAAACCGACGAACGCAACATCACCTAACCTGATCACCATAACCTCAACACTGTCTGTTATGTCCTGAACCTTTCTCATTTCAAGCCATTCCTTTGCATAATATGCATCTGGCATGCCATCTGCCTGAATAGGAGGCATTCCCTCTTTTTCAACCTTTTTCATGATCTCTTTAGCCCAGGCTATCTGTTCATCAGATATATCAATTCTATTCAGTGGCACCATTTCACGCGATACAACAATCTTATCTGTCGGCACAACATTTGAGTTTTTCATTGATTCCAGTGCAGCAATTGCCAGTATATACCCGATACGCTGGCATTCCTGAAAGGTATCGGGAAACCCAACCCTGTAATCGACCTGGGTAACATTTCCGCAGCAACCATTACAAAACATCGATTTGAAATCTTTACCTTTTACTTTCTTTATTGCTTCAGCGAGATATCCCGGATAATCTGCGGAATAGAGCCAGTTATTACCTGTAAGGGTTGTAGCATGGCAACCGAAATTAACAAGGACACCCGATTCTTTTCCGTCCTGCTTAAAAGTCAGTGTAATAACCTCAGGATCAATCGAACCCCATGGTTCTATTACGTATCCCGGTTCTAACTTCTCCCAGCACATATGTGTTGTACCATCGATGCATCTGAGCCGCCGGTTATGCGATATTCTGTTTTCGGAGCTTCTTCCTGCCGATACCACTGTCGGTTTCAGATTCCTGTCAGCCTCCAGAACAGCATTTGCCGCTTTAAGAAGATATTCCTTTGCCTTAGGAGCATCAAGATCGGATGGCGGACCGCTATGTGTGTGAGTGGCCATTACCATAATGTTCTCCGACTTTATATCGCTTTTTGATGCAATATAATCACGGATATATTTCACCGGTTCCTTCGGAAGAAGGCATATATCGATTGCAAGTATTGCTACTTTCTGACCTTTGCTGTCAGAAGCAACCAGGGCTTTTGCATACAGTGAGTCGTGCACCCCTCTAGAGGCATAATCATCACCGCGGTAATTTCCAACCAGATCAAGTCCTGTTTCGGGAGTGTAGTTAAGCTCAGCAATCCCTATTTGTAAAGTTGAGAGTGCTTTTGATTTTCTATCTGCTGAGCAGGATATTAAAAAAAGTAAAGAGGCAAAAACACATATTGAATACAAAGGCAACAGAACAAAGCGTGAAAGTGTTGGTCGAGTTTTCGTATTCATTGTTAAATTCTTTTTTACTTATTTGCAATGCTTCTAAAAGATTCAATAGCAAGATAAGGTTTTTTCAGTGTTCCTGGTTCTTTGTGTTCGTGTTTTTAAAATATCATGAGGCTATTCAGAACGTTTGTTTGAAAACCTTATTAAGGCACTGATAATCAACCTTTAATTTTTAACTTTCAACAATTTTCTGATATTGCTGGTCCCATTTCAGATATTTTCTTTTACGAAATGATTCAACTCCCATCATACAAGCTACAACGCCATAAAAACCAAGATTTTGATCGCACTTTAATGGTTCGTTTTTCCTTATTGCGGCAATCAGGTTTCTGTGGTGTAAAGTTACATCTTCACCCCCTGATTTTTTATAGGTAAAGATATTTTTCCCTTTTACTTTTTCTCCAGTACCACTTATTTTAGCCATTTCCGATTGCTCCTGAGGAGTGATTGTAAATCCTTCCATTGTAAATTCCAGTGTTGCATTGTGCCCTCTTATCACATGCCTTATCGGCATGTCATTTGCCAGTGATGAAACAACCATAACAGTTGTTTTTTCAGGATAGTCCAACATCATGTTAAAGGTATCGGGTATCTCGGCCACACTGTTTACAAAATTCCATGTGCCACCTGTGGCAACAACATAATCGGGGAAACTTAATCCAAGCGATTTAATGATCCTGGTCACCCGGTGAATAAACAGATCTGTTGCAATTCCTCCGGAGTAATCCCAATATCTTCTCCACTGAAAATATCTTCTAGGGTCCCATGGTCGTTTTGGTGCAGGACCAAGCCATGCTTCCCAATCCAGATTTACCCCGGGTTTGGCATCTGCATCAATTGGGTATGCCCAGAAATCATCGGGATAATTCCTGGAGTAATCGATATGAGCCATAACAACCTTCCCAAGCGCCCCTTCCTGAATCATTTTATGTGCGGTTTCATATGAATCATCTGACATGCCCTGTACCCCGACCTGCATTTTGAGTTTTGACGCGGCAATTTTATCACATACATCTTTGGCTTGTTCAATTGTATGAGTCATTGGCTTTTCAACATAAATATGCTTTCCGGCGCTTATTGCATCCAGGGTCATCTGATAATGCCAATGTTCAGGCGTGGCTATAAGTACATAATCAATTTCCTTATTTTGCAATAGTTCCTGATAATTTTTTATAGCCTGAGCTTTTGTCAGCTCTTTAGCCTTTTCCAGTCTCTTTGTATAAATATCACATACTGCAGTGATCTCAACGTTGTCAGATTCTCTCATTTTCAACAGAGCTTCCATGTGACTGCCTGCCATTCCACCGCATCCAATGACACCAATATTGATCCTTTCATTAGCACCAATAATACGCGAATAACTTATTGCTGACATGCCTAAATTGTTTCCAAATGCTGCAAATCCGGCAGCGCTGCCTGCCAATCCTTTGACGAATTTCCTTCTTGAAATATTAGTGCTTTTCATTTTTCATGTGTATTATTTAGTTAGTAAATTCTCCAAAATACTTGTGGTAGCTTAAAATCCATTTTAAAAAGATACAACCTTTCATTTTAAACTGTTATAGATTAAAAAAAAAATTAAATAGCAAAGTCCAGATTCACTTTTGCATAACGTATTGTATTCTTTTCACCGGTTGTGCCAAGAATATCCAGGAAGGAAGAAGGTTCTGACCCTGCCCGGACTGTAGCTGTAAAGAAACCTGAAAAGGGATATCTGAGCGGGATGAGTACCGGTTTTCTGTTTTTTGATCCGGTATCGATTTCTCTGGCATAGTTTTTAACTGTTGTCTGACCTGCAGTAACATTTTCCCTTACTGCGTAAACAACAAATATCCTATGGTCAGGCAGTATCTGAAATCGTGCTTCAGATGGTATTCCGTTTGTTCCTCCCTCTTCATTAAGATGAAGGATATTTCTGGCAATAACTTTCCCGTTTTTTACCAAAGCATAATTCAGGGCATGAGATTGCTTTGCGCCAGGAAAGAATTTTTCACGCAATCTTTCATCGATAGCCCTTTCTGTCCAGAGGATATGGACCGACCCGTCATCTTCCGCATACAAATCGGCAGGGTAAATCCATCCGCAGGTCTCTTCACGACTGGCTATCTCAATCCAGTCGTGAAAAGCGTTTTTGGTTATGTCTTCTGTCCAAGTAAAGAACAGCCTCCTGAAGTCATAATCCCATTCATTGCCTGTCAACTGTCGTTTAAATTCCCTCCATGCTTTTTTGGGTTCGATTATATCGCTTACTCCGCAGAAATAGATAGCTTTATTTTTAAGCATTACATTGGGATAGCATATCCTTATTGGTTCGGGTACTTCGTATTCAGAACCCCATGGCCAGACAAGTCGTCCCTGTGCTGCCCACCGGTTTTGCTTATCCAGAAACGACCATTCAGCATGAGTATAACCAATATTTTGAAAAATAATAAGTTCATTTGACGGCCCATCTGCTGCCAGGCTTCTGTAGGAATGTTCTGTGAATGGAGGATTTCCGGCCCATTCGGGAAAGACCTGCTTGTAACTTAAATTCGGATCATTGGAATCAAAAACAAAGAACTCTGGTTTTGAAGGACCATTGTATTCTTCAGGACCTGTCAGTGTCGGATTAGCCGACAGGTAAATCTGCCCATTACTTAAAACAGCGAGCGGACTTGGTTCGCGGGTTCGGTTTTTCTCATCTGTCATTACATGTTCCCATCCTTTTTCTGAACGTCTGAAAAGCATCCACCGACAATTGTTAAGTGGTTTCCAGACCGGGACTGTTTCAATTCCCGATGCATAAACTTTATCTCCGTGACGGACAATGCAGGTCGAGCCGTGGCACCACATTGGTCCTGCACCATTTTCGGCCGGTGTATACTTATAGACCTCTTCTTCAGCCTGGACCGTTACCTTAACTCCTGACTTAAACTTATTATTTTCCTTTTCGCCATCAAGAGGTAATGGATTGATTTTTCCGGGTATAAATCCTCCTAATGCGGCACCTGCCGTTCCAAGAATACTTTGGATAATGAATTTTCTCCTGTCTGGCTTAATATATGTCATAGATAATCAATACTTTTTTAAATATTACACGACAGTGATTTGTTTAGCACATCCAGAAACAATCTTACGGCTTAATCATCCATTACATAATTTCTTTCTGTCTCTCAACATAAAATCTTAATTTTTCATAGATCTTTTTATCGTTTAATAATAAATCTTCTTACAATTTCAGTCGTTTTCCCGTCTTTCACAGCCTGTACATATACTGAACCGTCAGAGAGGCCTATTTTTGTATTATCAAGTGCCTCTCCTCCGAATTGTTCGAAGAAGTATCCCTGAGCACTTACAGGAAGTTCTTTCCCGTTGGCAATAATTTTTGTCCCAGGAACAGTCCATCCATATAGCTCAACTGAAGAGTGGTATGTTATTGTGGCGCCCTCTGCCGGTGTAGTCTGAATATATATTTCAGGAGGTTTGTTAAAACTTACCAGTTCATTTAAAAGTTTTTCCTTTGCTTTGTATAGTGAGCGCGGATCATCGGAATGTTCATCAAAGCTCATAACGATCTCTGAAGCGATCTCTTTGCCTCTCTGCGAAGGGATAATCCACGAGGCCCTGGCTCCAAGCGAATCCCTGAGAGCCTTTATCTTTTTCTCAAGCATCAGGAAGCATTCATAATCCTGTATCCCGTTCCTCATCTGTTCCCATCTCAGTGAATTGAGGACTCCATCCCTGGCAGGGTAGACATGCCATCCATCACCAATATGCATTCCCACATCTTTAAACGGATCTTCTTCCCATTGGTTCCAGCCCCAGTGAAGATAACCTGTTGCATCATATTTGTAGTTGAGCCAGTGCAGTATGCGGCTGTTCATTACAGGCAGGTCAATTGTCTTATTGGGGAAGAGGCTGCCCTGATAAATTCCGACAGTGTAAAACCATAACTCCACACCCCTCCTTCGTGCTTCTTCAAAAGAGCTGTGCCAGGTTCCGAGTGCATCGAGTTTGGGAACTGCTATTTCTATATCATTCAGAAGGTTTGTAGTTTCTATTGCGTCGAGCCTTTTAAGGTCAGGAGCCAGCCTGTGTATATACGATGATTTTTCTCTCCAGGCCATAGCATTATGCATCGATGGTTCATCTTTTACATGAAAAAGGGTTTTGTCAAGCCACCCTTTCTTTCTCAGATGATTTTCAATTTCAGGGAGCAGATATGGTGCAACATCATCTCCCGGAATTGTCTCAACCGTTCCGGTTATTTCATTTTTTACTTTGAAATCCTGAACTTTAATAGAAGTGCTGAACCATGCATTATCACCAAACCTCATAATTTCCCCGGTCTCAAGATAATCCATCTTCTTTGTATCCCAGAAAACCTCAGCAATCTGGTCAAATCTTGTAAAATTAAAATCAAGTCTGCCGTCTTTATTCCTGCTTATTTCCACCGCACTCATCGGGACCTGAAAAACATTCTGTCTGTGCGCAGCCATATTTTCCGCATATTTTCTAAGCATTGCAAACCATTCTGCGGAATACCTCTCGTTTATTCCGTGAAAGCGGTTGAAAGCGCCTGTGTTGTACCATTCGGTTACCTTAAGATGCCTTTCGGAAGAAAGAGTTAACGGATATATCCTAATGCAAACTGGTATCGACTGTTCGCCCTGACTGCACTTTACCGTTGCTTTTCCTGCATAGGTTCCTTCTCTTAAATTTTCAGGTATGGATATAGTAAGCCAGATCGCCCTGAAAGTTTTTTGAGGCATATTCACACTTTTTTCAGCCATCAGGTACTCGGGATATCGTGCAGGAGCCTTCCTGGTAAGCTCTCTATCAGGCTGATTGGGAGTATTTTTCGTTAAAGGAATGCTACCCACGAAATTCCATTCTACAGAACCGTCCGGTAGTGCTGCGCCCGATGTAATCTCGTTAAAATCACTCAGTTGTACGGTTACATTATTAAGTTGTTTTTTTGCGCTGACAACGAACTGCCCGGAGACAATTTCTCCTCTTATCCCGAAGATATTTACTGAATCGTTCATTACAGGCATCCTGTATCCGTCCTCAAAAACCGGATCCAGATCATAGACGGATC
Source organism: uncultured Rikenellaceae bacterium (assembly GCA_964514725.1). Taxonomy (GTDB): domain Bacteria; phylum Bacteroidota; class Bacteroidia; order Bacteroidales; family VadinHA17; genus LD21. The sequence goes on along the minus strand of CAZEUL010000005.1, from coordinate 133,901 downwards.
CAATGGTAAAGACCTGTGACAGAAGGTTACAGGTGCTAAACTGAATGAGAAATACAAATGTTGTCAGCTTCATGGTTTTATTTTTTAAGGAGTTTTTCAATTGCACTGGCTATCATGTTTCTGCGTTCAAGTATCAATTCAGGCTGGTCAGGAAAACGCAGGGTATTTTCAAGGGTAACCTTTATCTTCCTCGGATTCTTTATCAGAAGATAATCTTCAGGTTTCAGCAGCTGTCTGTAAGCGTTGAGTTCAGGATTATCAGCATCATTACCTGGAGCAGAAAGGAGCTCTCTCAACATGAAAAGATATTCATAATCTTCCATCCCGTCGCGGAAGTTCTCAAGTCTGACCGATGAATATGTAGCACCATCAGGCCCAGGATAGACAAGCTGACCTTCACCGTTGTAGTAATAGTATGTCCTTGAATCCCAAGGCACATTAGGCCATTTACGGTCAAGAGGTTCACCCTTTTTAACATTGCGCCAGAAATAGTTTGAACTCCAGTGCTCGAAACCATCCACACCATACATCCAGCAATACCAGGCAATACTTCTCTGGTAAATTGCCGGACAATCAATGAAGAAATTCGGGGCCGATTCCCTGGCAAGTGTACAGAAATAAGTCCAGATCTCACCACCCTTTGCCTGTGTTTCAGGCGATTCAATAATATTCACCGGTGCCCAGATATCTATTAAATCATTAAGTCCATATTTATCTGTGGCAGGATCTGAAAATTCATAAGGACCGCCTTCGGCAAACAACTGAAGACGTATATCTTTATCAATCTTCTTTATCCTTTCAGCTCTTTCCTTTATATATGGCCATTCCAGATCTGTGGGCTCATCCCACAGTTCAACCAGGGCTTCATCAAGCCATCCTCTCTCCTTGAGGAATTTGCTGTAAGCTTCAATGAACCTGTAAGCATCCTCAGCTTCTTTAGGTGTGTACAAACCTTTTTTCATCTGGATCATGGAAAAGCGTGTAAGACCTCTTTCAATACAATAGGCAAGTACCTTTTCCACCCTGCTGAAGTCATACTTCCCCTTTTTAACTGGTTTGTCACTAACATAATTAACGCCGGCAGATCCCGGATTGAATCTGTTCTTAAGAAGTAATCCGCAATAATTCATATACCATTCAACCGGGTATTCTTCAAGATTATAGAAATCAGCCAGGTACTCAATCTGGTCCCATGAGTGTGTTTTAAGGTGACTTACGGCAGGAATATCAAATCCCCATACTCTGCAGTTTATAAATGCCGTAACATCTTTCATTCCGCCAGCGCTGATTTTTATGGTGCCTTTATATTCACCTGCCTTTGTTCCTGCTGGTGCATAAACAGTAATCCATAAAGGCCGGCAAAGGTCATTTCCTTTAATATTGATCCCGTTTTTAAATGGGATCAGAGGATCAGGATGCCAGCCCTTTTCGGCAACATAATCAGCCTGCCATTCGATATTATTATATTCCACGAGTGATATTTCAATATTCTTCTTATTGATAATACCTCCGTTTTCAGCAGTCAGGTCGCTGACTTCAAGTTTAAGATTATTGATGTCAGCTTTAAAGGGAAGAAGAGCCATCTGGAATGATTCATATTCATTCCCTGCAAGAGAGATCTCAATTTTATCACTGACAGGATGGGGGAAAACAGCATCTTTTTTAAGTTTAATTACAGAATGGGTAAGTGCAATACCAAAATCCCAATCACCTCTCCAGTTTTTTAGTGTATACCATCTTACCTTATTAAGATGTCTTGATATATCGGTTTCCAGCTTTTTCGTTTTTGCTGTCAACCTGTCCCATCCTCCTGATTTCCATTCATTTTCAACCGATTCTTCCTGTCTGATGACCTCCGAATAAAGTCTGTCGGCCTCCTGTTTCATACTATTCGCTGCTGATCCTGGAATCCGTGTCATTGAAGCTATTGCTTCTCCAATCAATCCTTTTAATTGAGCCAGCTTTTTTCTGTTAGGTTCGATTGTAAACCAATAGTCAACTCCCCGTCGGATTACATTTCCGGTTGATGACAAAACTGATGCTGATGCAAAATAGGAACCTTCCCGAGGAAGATCATACTGCAACTTCTCGTCAATGGAACCACCGGGAGGTATAGAAAATTTATACCTGTAAACAAGCGGTTCAGAGTTTATGACAATCTGGAGATCGGAAGAGGCTCCCTGACCTGTCTGATTAATGAACTCAGGTTTTTCATTCAAAGCATAAAACTTCAATTCGCACTGCAGATCAGTTGCATTATCACCAAAGTTTGAAGCTTTAAATGACAATGTATTAGTGCCGGGAACCGGATCCTGCCACCTTCCGTAAGCACACCTGATATTGTTCATGGGAGTGAGGGTGCAGATTCCCGACCAACTTGAGGATTCCCCTCCCGGATAGCTTCTTGAAATAGACAGATTTAACTCCTTACCTGATCCTAATTCAGCGAGTCCAAGATCACTCAACGGGATTGAAAATTCTGCAGTCCAGTCAGTCTTGTTTATGGAAGCTCCATACTGCCAGTTTCCGTTCCAGCTTATATCGTTGTTCTTCCAGTCAGTCATGGTTCCTTTCGGATCTGCCATGAGTTGTAAAGAAGTGCCCGCATAACCTAATCCGACCATTGCATGATTCCTGCCCCACAGAAAGGTGTCTCTGGGTCCTTTCGGGCTTACAGTTTTGTAAAGTGTTTCTGCTTCGGGATCACTATTAAGAAAAGCGACATAAAGATTCTTCTCATCATAATATAAGAACACACTCACCGGATCCTTAATATAAGTGTCAAGCGACCAGTTGACAAATTCTGACAATTCAGAAGCCTGCTGCCATGAAGCCTCTGAAAGTTTACCATCAATTACCGGTGATGATTTAATAAACGGCACCTGTAAATGAGGTTTGTTTATCTGTGGTTTTGCCTGTAAAGAAACAAGGACAAAGATTGAAATGGTGATGTAATTCCTTAATAATAAAAATTTACTTTTCATAGTGTAATTGATTATATGCACAACTACTTATTTTTGTCTTTATAAAATTCCTCTGCTTTATTCTGAGCGTTTTTGATCATCTGGTCGATTTCATAGCCAAGAGGCTGCCCTCCTTCCACTTTTCGTTTGGCCGAAACCAGAGCTTCGTTAAATCCCTCCGGGACTTTTTCCCCGGTCCACCAGTTCATCCCTTCAGTATAGAGCCAGGTATATTCATCTGCCGTCTTCAGGGCATAGTATGCATTATGTTCGAGCCATTTTGCCTTTTCCTCAGCACTCATCATAACTCCCTGTCCTGTAAGGCGATATGGAAATGGAGCCATGCCAAGCCAGTTACCAGCTATATACTCAGCAGCAATTGCATGTCCGATCCGGTTATAGCATGAGTGTTTCTCCCATAATTCAGGTGGAATAAGTGCTTTAGCATCAACTGCTAGTGTATTGCGGACTTCATAGAATTCCCCCGGTGAAGTATAGTAATAAGCTTCTTCATTGCCATCAACGAACTTGGTTCCTGGTTTAATTGCTTCGATCATACCCACATAAAATGCAATGTGTAACCCCCACCAGGCATTTTTCAGCTCATCAATTGTTTTTTCACGGTTGCTGACCGGCAGCAACGGAGTCGAAAATGGCGATCCATTCTGCCAGTCGGACAGTTCGCGCAACGAGAAAATCACTATTCCCGGAAACTCATCCTGAAGAACAGAAATAAATTGAGCGCCCCGCTTCCTTACCTGAGAGCTGTATTGTTCAAATGAATATAGCGAGGTTTTCTCCTGTTCATTATATCTCCACGGATTTTTACCGGGTTTGTAAGGTTCCGGATCCCAGACAATTCCCTTGCATCCTGCTTTCCTGGCCAGCTTAAGATCGTAACGAATCTGTTCTTCGGCAAGTTTCCAGTCCTCATCACTGAACCAGTCCATTTGGGAAGCTCCATAAAGTACAATGAAATTATCTGTAAGTATTTCACCGGCTTTAACAGCTGCTGCCCGGATCAATTCTTCTTCCTTTGCCTTTTCACTGACTTCCTTCCAGTTTTTAACCATAAAGATGTTTCCGCTGCCTGCTTCTTTAGAGATCCTTAAACTTATCCCGTCAAAGGGAGGTTTTTCATAAATTTTCATATTTTCAATGAATTGCTGGATATATGGCATATGCCAGCCAAAGAAAATCAACTTTTTCTGTGGTGGCTTATATACTGTTTGCGCTCCCAGATTAATATGACCGGCCAGAAGTATAATTAATCCGGTCAGAAAGATTTTTCCTGTTCTCATTTTGATAATTGTTCCAGTTTCATGGCCATTGCTTTCCGACTCAGATACAGTTCAGCAAGGTTACGGCTGAATGTACTGACGTCGATAACCATATTCTTCACAATCTCATCTGCAAAATCAGCTGCTCCTTTGTTCTTTAGCATCCAGATATACTCATAATCTTCTATACCTTCCCTCAGAAGTTCAAACCTTATTGATGATACGGGACCGTTGACATCAGGCTGACCCGTGTATCTCTTTGTATGATTGCCCGGATATATAAGCGATCCTTCACCGTTAAGAACGTACCCCCCGCTGCATTCAAATCCTGAAATGAAGGTCACAGGATCAAGCCACGGATCGGGTGTCTGGTTCCAGAAGTTGGCTGCCCAGTAAAGGAATCCGTTCATTTTATATCGTTCAGTTATCCAGGGGACCATTACCGGGTCGAGAGCAGGAGCGTCAATAAAGTAGTTGGGTTGAGGATATGCCTGATCGCATGAGATATACCAGGTGGCTTCACCTCCCTTTGCCTGTTCCTCGCGTAATGCCTGTTTTACTTCAGGATCATTCAAAGAATTCCCGTGTACACAGAAATTGTTGACAAAACCGCGCAACGTTCCCCAGTCAGGATTATCTGAAACAGGAGACTCTGTTGCCAGGAAAGGTATCCCAGGAACAGTTTCATGAACAAGCTGTGCCCAGCGACGGGTCTCCTCGTAATCCTGTTTGGTGTTAGGCTCATCTATGGGGCTGTTGAAAACAAGACGGTCGCGCCATCCTTTTTTTCTGAAGAAAGATTCGACAGATGTAAGGTAACTCTTTATCGCTTTATTGAATTCCGGAGAAAAAGGTTCAGCATTAAGATGCCTGACAATTTCACCGGGAGCAGTCTCGAGAATAACTCTCTTTAATTTTAGCTTGTTCATATAATAATCATATCTCTGCTCATTGAATTTCAGATCGACCTTTTCTCCGCTTACGGTAATTTCAGGGACAAGAGGGTCATTAAACCAGGTTTCCATTCTATGATCAAACAGAAAATCAAAGTAACTCTGCAAAAGATCATCTGTCGCAGGAGCAGAACCTTGTAATCTGTAAAACCTGGATACCTCACCTTTTGAAATATTCATATAGGTTATGATATGAGTCTCATCGGGAAGAGAAAATCCATATACTTCCAGGTTAACCCCAATCGTTTCAATCACCTTTCCGAATCTCTCCACCGTTACAGTTCCGGAGTAAGTTCCCTTTGGAGTTCCGGAAGGGATGAAAACGTCAATCCACACAGGTCTGTTACCCACAACCTTATACTGTGCCTGCATGCTGAAAGGTTCGCTGAGCGGAGCGAGTGCATCGGGCCAATATCCGGTTGCTCCTACAGGACTTGACACCGCATAGATCTGAATATAGTGTTCCAAAAACAGTTTCACATTCTGTTGAGGGATAACTTTCCCCTGAGGAGATTTTAGCTCAGACGCCTTTACAAAGAATCCGTCGGGAGCCTTTGGCCTCCATCCCGGAGGAACAGGGGTAGAAATAACAACCTGGAAAGGGACATGTTCATTTCCCGCTCCAGCAAGGGTAACCTGCTTTTTTTCCGCTGACCATACAAGATTGCTTGTCTCTGCCTTATCATCAGGACGCACTTTCTGTTCGCCTGGTACCGCCCATACTTTCACGCTTGCATTGCTGTCAGTCTGAGCCTGCAGCATGGATACAGGTACAAAAATCAGTAGCATAACAGCCAAAGCTGTAATGACTACATGTGTGAGAATCTGCCTTTTAGGCCGGACAAATGATTGGGTAAACAATGTTTTCATATTTATCGATTTAATGATTTTAAAAATTGGAAATAAAAGATCTCCCCCTGCTTACCATATCCGAAGCCGGTATTTTCTGAATATTTTCCAGAGTGAAAAGATCCAAGATGCTTTCCAGGTCAGCGAGATTCTTTTTGTCATTTGATTTTAAAAAGTTCTCCTTAAGGATTCTGATCTTTTCAAAGTCCTGAATACCCTCAATCAGTTTTTCAAAGCGTATCGAGGATCTTGGCCCTGGATAGACCTGATAGCAATCACCGGCGGGCCATGTTTTGTAACGGGTATCCTGCAGGGAGGCTTCTGTCCAGTTATTGTATGCCCAGCGAAGATAACCCGTAAAACCTTCAGCTGCAGCATACCAGCTTATCCAGACATTTTCTGCAGGAGGTGAGAAAGTAAATGAATTTGGCCGGTTCTCTCCGCAGGCAGTATAATAAGTAGTAGGCATACCTGCCTTAATTCTGGCCTTAAGGATATCTTCATCAAATTTTGCATGGATGATTACACAATAGTCATAGATATCCATTGCTATTTCACGGTGATAATTACCTGCAAGAGCCGTTTTCCACCCCGGATCTATCCGTTTTAGAAGGGCCATGACAGCTTTCATTCCTTCCATATCCCTCTCGTCCATTGCAATAGTTGTTTTTTCGAACCAACCTTTTGATTTAAGATGTTTTGTAAAATCGCTGATCATCGGCTCCCATAAATCATTATAAGCCTGTGTGCCTGGTTTGGCATAAACAGACACAGTATCTCCCTTTGCTTCATCAAAGTAGATGAATTTAAGATCCCAGGTTATCATTGAATAGCAATTTATCCGCTGATTTATCCCGCAGTTCATTACAAATTCCACATATCTGTCAAAAACAGAATAGTCAAAGGCCCAGGTTCCGTCTTTCTTTCTCGACCATTTGATAAAAGCGGGATCCCTGTGGTAAACATGATCAGGTCCCCAGGGCTGATCAATAATGAATGCAGTGATGTTTTTCTGACCCGCGGATGCAAGCATTTCGTAGTATGGCCTCATGAGCCTGTAATGATCATCACTCCATAAAGTTACATCATGGACTTTTGCAACCGGATCAGGATTTTGCCACAGATCAAGGTCAAATTTCCATTCTGAGGGCGGTGGCAGCTTATGGTCTGTAACGGCAAGGGAAACACTCAGGTCGAATTTTGTTCCACAGTCAACTGTTATGATACCTCTGTATTTACCTGCTTCAGCATTTGAAGGCACATTAATCGATATCCACACCGGCTGAACAGTGCAGGGTTGTACTTCAATGATATCAATAATATCTATCGGATCTTCAACCAGTGATGCTTTGTATTTATCGGGAGTTCGTTCATCACATCCCTCCCCGAATTCATCAGTCATTACATATCGTACAAAACCTGTTTTAATCTTATCGCTGTTAATCCTGCCTCCACCATCTTTAATCAGATCACCCGGAATTATTCTGACCTGGGGCAGTTTTTTTCTTGTCCAAACAAGTATCTGAGTGTGTACTTTTTCTCCTTTCCAGGCCTTAACATTCCATTCAGATACATTCACCTCAGGGACCCTTTCTTTCGGATACCTGATATTGTCGCTGGCAAAACTGACATAGATATCAGTTTTTAACTTCAACCATTCATCCATTGGAGTCTCTGCCGGATTTGGCAGTTCTTTATAAAGCATATCCCCCCGACTGGAAAAGCTCATGTCCTGTGCAAGCAGTGTGACACCCAGAATCGTCATTATGAATGAAAGAATAATTCTCATATTATTAAGTTATTTGCTCTTGAACTGAATACTTCTTGTTTCACCTTTATATGAGGTGATCTTTACTGATAGTGCATCTTTGGAGATTTTGAGCACCCTCGATGACTGTGACAGATAACCACTGCCATAATGGAATTCGTGATAGCTTCTTTCGCCATTCCTGAAGGTTACCTCTGCACAAACTTCATCTTTCCTGAGTCGTATCGGCCCTGGTGATTTTGATAAGGATTTGAAGACCTTCAGGGTGTCAGAATTCTGTGCTGAGAGTATGATTGTACTTCCGTCTTTTAATGACAATTCAGCAAGAGCTTTTGCGTCGCCATCGACAAAGAAACCGCTTTTTCTTGCCGGAACAGGTAAAAATCCACCTTTACCGTCACCTGCAAGAAATAATCCTGTAGATGCATCATATTGTCCGGTAAATATGTTGGAGGAATATGAATTCCCGGTAAGCAGAATATCAAAATTACCATCATCATTATAATCAGAAGCAACCATGCCAAACACCGGAGATATCTGAGCTTCAATTGGTAGCGAATGGATTTTGAAAGATCCATCACCCATGTTCTCAATCCAGGCCGATTCAAAATAACGGCATTCGCGGATATATGCATCCTTAAGTGTATTCTCCGGGAAAATATCATTCATTGAAGCTCTCGCATAGGATTCATAAGTTTTAAATTTATTCTTCAGAGATGGCATCTGTGATAATAATACGTTTCGGTGATATATGGGATAGCTTTTACCCTGGACATAATAACTGCAAACCGGATCCAGGGAGCCGTTAAGGTCAAAATCCTTGGCAATGATCCGCATAGGTTCGCTCACCGACACTTTGTACTGGGTGTTCAATCCTAGATTCCCTGCGGCATAATCGATGTCGCCGTCCTTATCAAAATCAGCGGAAACAATACTGTTCCACCAGCCTGTATATTTATCCAATCCCGTTGTCTGAGTCACATTAATGAATTTACCTCTTTCATTTTTGTAAAAGGCAAGCGGCATCCATTCACCTGCCAGAATAAGATCAGGCCATCCGTCCCTGTTGAAGTCGGTCCATATTGCAGAGGCTAGGAGTCCGGGTTTTTCAAGCTCAGGTGACACGATGCTTGTTATATCTGTAAACTTTATCTGAGATCCTTTGCTGTCGTTCCTGAGGAGAAAACTTCTTGGAGGTATCGGGTAGTTCTCCAGGGTAACCCTTCCGCATACAAATAGGTCAAGATCGCCGTCCCTGTCAAAGTCTGCAGCAGTAACATGTGAGCCACATATACGTTCATCAGGTACAGCTTCTTTGACGATTGTGAATCTGCCCCTGCCATTATTCACATAAAGTCTGTCATTATATAATTCTATCCCCGGAGGGAGGCCCGATCCTCCGCTGACTACATATAGGTCATTATCTCCATCACCGTCGGCATCAAAGAGAAGGGTGCCCATATCTTCGTAATTGTTTTCGTCCTCAAGCGGGAATGATGTGAAAGTTGAATTATTACCCTGAACAAAAAACATTCCTGAAAAGCTTGTTGATCCCCCTATGAAAAAATCATCCAGTCCGTCAGAATTTATGTCTCCCACAGCAATTCCGGGTCCTTCCTTAGAATACTGATGCGGCACCAGAGGCTGGATGTCAAAATCGATGAACGGCCTTTCCTGATGAATATATTTTATTCCGGTTTTTTGGGATAATGGGATAAACAGTCGTTCTTTCCCGCTTTTGTTTTCATAAATTTTGTCCGGTTTGGCATCCGCGTATCTGACTTCAATGAACTGGTCGGATTTAATGTTGCGAAGCTTTTGTATTTTTTTATCGGGCCAGCATATTATTATCGAATCGACATATTCAGATGCACCCAGTCCGAAATGGATCTTCGGATCGACCATAGACTGAAATCCCCTTATTGGAAAATGTTCATAATATTGCAGCATGCCATTGTGATATAAAGTAACTTTGGCTCCTATACCTCCTGTATTCAATGAATCGCCTTTCAGGAGCAATGAAATAAAATGGCTTTTGGATTTCAGTGAATCAGACCCGATAAGTGTATTTTCATATACCGATGCCGGATCGTTAATATTGTTCATCACCAGGTCAAGATCCCCGTCATTATCAAGATCTGAAAATACTGAACCAGTGGAAAATGAAGGCTTGTCAAGTCCCCATTCAACTGATTTTTTTTCGAAAATCAGTTCTCCTGTATTCCTGAAAATCATATTGTATTTCTTTATGTCTCCAAGCTTATCCATTTCACCTTTAAGAAGCTTATAAAGCACGCTGAACTGAATGTTTCGGTTTGCTCTGACTGTTTTCATCCACAATTCAGAAACATCCATATTCGTAACATCGTGAGGAATTCCATTCCCAATCAACAGATCTTTATAACCATCATTGTCGAAATCAGCAAAAAGTGGCGCCCAGCTCCAGTCAGTCTCAAAAATCCCGGCAAGCTGTCCTATTTCGCTGAATGTTATTCTGCCGTCGACTTTACCATTATTGAGCTGTATCATATTCCTTATGTACTGCGATGAATAACCGGCATTTAATTCGCTCAGGTACCTGTTATAATCACGCATGTTAAGAGCCATAGTTCTTTTCCTGTAATAATTTTCAGGCTGCATATCAAGAGTAATGATATCAATAAGTCCATCATTATTGAAATCTGCTATATCAAGTCCCATTGTGCTAAGGGTTACGTGTTTTGTATACTCCTTCAGCATTTCTCTGAATGTGCCGTTTTTCTGGTTCACGTAAAGAAGGTCATTCGAAATATAGTCGTTGCCCACATAAATGTCCGGCCATCCGTCCATGTTAACATCACAAACACCCACTCCGAGTCCGAATCCATCCCAGGTTATGCCAGCTTCATTTGAAACATTCCTGAAGAAAGGCAGGTTTGTCGCGGGATTAATTCCCTCATTTCTATAAAGCCTGTCCGTATTGGGCACTGATCCGTCATTTTTACGTTGTCGGAGAGCATTTTTATTAGGCATGGTCATAGAAGCTGTAACAAGGTACATGTCAAGATCTCCATCGCGGTCATAATCCAGGAATTCGGCCTGTGTAGAATACCCTTTATCATCTAATCCAACTTTCCTTGCGCATTCATTGAATGAAAGGTTCTCTCTGCTGCCATTACTTATGTATAAAAGGTTTGTATAGTCATAATCAATGTTGCCGGCTGCGCAAAAATAAATATCAAGCCATCCGTCATGATTAATGTCAACCAGGCTCACACCGGTTATCCATTTTCCTGAGGTATTTATCCCTGTCTTCTTTGTAATATCTTTAAATTTCAGGTTCCCCTGATTCAAATAAACTTTACTTTCGGTCATATTTGCACCGAAAACAATATCGCTTAGCCCGTCATTATTAAGGTCACCTACTGCCAGACCAGATCCATTGTAATAATATTCGTAAAATACAGCATTATCGGTGTCTGATTCAGTAAGAGTGTTTGCGTAAGTTATCCCGCACTTTTTTGGCTCCAGCAACTGGAACAAGGGTTTCGACACTGAATCCTTTTTAAGTCCCTTATTATGGCAAGAAGAAAATACTGCTGTAAAAAAGATCACAAAAAAGAATAACCTGGTGCTGAATGGTTTATTCATGTAAGATATTATTGCTTTGATCAATTGCCATAATGATAACAAATAAAAATCAAAAAAAGAGCTACCGGATTTAATAAATCCGGTAGCTGGCAAATTATTTATGTTAAAGTATCCACTATGGTGTAGGATCAGTATAGCCCGGATTCTGGGTTAAAGCTTTATTCAGCCTTAGGTCTTTTTGAGGTATCGGCAGCAGGTAGTCTTCTATTGAATAATTCTGTAAATAGACAGGATCAACAACTTTATCAAGTATCCGCTTGCGTTGTATATCGAACCACCTGTCATATTCGAAGCATAACTCCCAGCTTCTCTGTTGAATTATTGCATCATCGAACTCTTGCTTTGTCATCGATGTTGTAAACAGGGGATCGGCAGGATTCGGGACCCCTCCTGTAGCCCTGTTAACAATCTGGTTTACTGCATCGCATGCTGCCTGAGTAGGTCCGTTGACCTGATTTTCTGCCTCTGCAAACAATAGAAGTGCGTCGGCATATCTAATTATTGGCATGCACTGATATGACACATTCTTTTCCATGTTCTCCGGAGTGTCGTAAAGATACTTCCTTACGTAAGGTGCACTTTTCCACCAATCGAGGTATGTGGTGCCTGTGCCGAACCAATGGTCTTCCAGAAGGAGGTATGCATGTTTTCGGGGCTCTTCAGGAAAAGCTTCTCCCCAGAGTTTTTCAGCAGTGCAGTCACCCCATCCTCCTGCCATTTCTCCCGGCAGCCAGATCTGTGGTTCAATAACATATTCTTCGGGAGAATTATGAAAACTCCACATGAATTCCGGACCGAACTCATTTTGCATTGCGAATACTTCTTCAACTTTTGGTACCAGAGAATATCGTCCTGCGTCGATAACCTGTTTGGCCATATCTCTTGCCTTGGCATAATTAGACGGCTGGTTCAGAGGAAAACCTGCCATAGTAATATAGACCTTTGCAAGCAGGGTTTTTGCTGCATCCATTGTTGGACGTGCCCTGTTTTCAGAACCCCAAACTGCAGGAAGATGCTGTGTTGCGAAAAGTAGATCATTAACTATCTGATCATATACATCGGCTATTGGAGCTCTGGGAATATCAGTCTGAGTGGGATCGGTATTTTCAAGTATGAGAGGGACATCTCCATAATAGCGTACAAGCATAAAATAATTCCATCCCCTTAGGAATTTAGCCTGTGCCATAAGTTCATCCTTTTCCTCCTGAGATATTCCTACAACCTTATCCTCAACCAAAGCTTTTATAGCAGGATTAATATCAGCAATAGCCCTGTAGTGCTTTGTCCAGCAGGCATTGCCCAGATCATCTCCGATAACAAGATCCCCCTCATAAACCTGATCATCCATATCAAAGACCTCGGGATACCTGTACCAGTCATAAAAGGTCCATCCCCCAAACAGGACATCTATTGATGCAGTAAATGCTGATTCAATCTGTGATGGTGTTGTATAATAGTTGTCAGGACCTACAAAATCAGTAGGTTTTTCAATTAACTGATTACAACCAGGCGTAAATAACAGAATCGATGATGACAACAACAACAGTGAAAGTATATTTGAAATTTTCCTTTTCATATTTTTATGAATGATTAGGTTTAAAAAGTAAAATCAATGCCGAAAGTATACATTCTGGCAGGCGGATATACGCTCTGATCGACGCCAATAAGTGCGTCATTGTATGCAAACTGTGCTACTTCTGGATCATACCCTGTGTATTTGGTAAGGGTTAAAAGATTTGTTCCGGTAACGTATATTCTGGCTTTTGAAAATCCTACCTTCTTGAGCAGGTTCTGATCAAATGTGTAGGCAAGAGTAATTGTTTTCAATCTTACAAATGAAGCATCTTCAACCCATCTTGATGTTGCTCCTCCACCACCGCCGAAAATATATTTATTTACCAGATGCTGATCCTGTACCCATTGTCCGTCATATAATGCAGGCACATCAGTATCCTGATTTTCCGGAGTCCAGTAATTCCAGACTTTTGGATCGGTTGCCTCATAAGTTTCACGTCTGATTCTAATCGTATTGAACAACTCATTGCCATAGGAACCGTTTATCAGAAAGGAGAGCTCAAAATTCTTATAATTAAACACATTTGTCCATCCGAAGGTAAAATCGGGATAACCGTAACCTATTGTTGTTTTATCCAGACCATCTACCTGACCGTCAGGCACACCGTCCGGTCCGCTGATATCTGCATATTTTGGCAGACCCGGAAGTTGTCCGTAACTCCTTGCCTCAGCATCTTCATCTGATCTCCATAATCCGAGATATTTCCATCCTCTCATCTGACCAAAAGGCTGTCCAACCTCAAGGAACATATACTCTGAACCCAGGTTGTAACCTCCTGATGTGGGAGTGTATCCAATTCTTGTTACTCCCGGTCCGAGATCAAGTACTTTGTTCCTGTTCATCGTAAAGATCAGAGATGTGTTCCATCTGAATTTACCAACAACGGGATCTCCACCGATTAAAATCTCTATCCCTTTGTTCTCAATTGACCCTATATTATCTATAACTCTCGAAACGCCAACATAATCGGGTAATTGTCTGGGCATCAAAAGATCATCTGTAACTTTCCTGTAAAGATCAATTGTAGAGGTCAGTCTGCCATCAAACAGGGAGAGGTCCAACCCTATGTTTGTCTGGGCCGTGGATTCCCATTTCAGATTTGGATTAGCTATATCAGAAAGCCCGAATCCTATATTTAGATTAGAACCGTTGTTATAACCATACCTGTACCATGAAGCCAGCCGGGCAAGAGAACCATACGGGCTTATCGCCTGGTTACCTGTAACACCATAGCTGACCCTTAATTTAAGATCTGTCACAACCTCCGAATCTTTCAAAAAACCCTCCTGCGAAATTCTCCACGCAATGGATCCTGATGGGAAATATCCCCATTTATTGTTCTTTCCGAAAACCGACGAGCCATCAGCTCTGTAACTCAGAGTCACCAGGTATTTGTCCATCAGACCATAATTTACACGTCCCATAAAAGAAATAAGTGCTCTTTTGCTTGCCCATGAGTCAACCGATACTGATTTTGCACCATCCATATTGTCAGTTCCCAGCTGGTCAACAAGAAAATCCTGTCCTCTCATCGAACTACCCATATTTCTGCTGAAGATTTCTTCGGCAACACCGGTAAAGGTAATATGATGAATCCCAATCACTTTATCGTATGTCAAAATGTTGGTGTTCTGATAAACATTACGGAAATTATCTTCAACTGTACCAACTCCATTCATTGCATAACCGTTCCTGGTTTTTGTATTTTCATACCTCAGATTATATCCAGTTGAGAAAGTTCCGCCACCCATAATTTTGAGGCTAAGACCTTTCAATGGCTTAAAATTCAGGAACAGGTTAATATTATTCTGGTAAGTAGGATTATCGATTTTCGTTTCAAGGGCTGTGGCAACCGGATTCCATGTATCGTAGGCGCCATAACCCGGTCGATGCCTCCAATAGTTTCCATTTTCGTCATAAACAGGTTCAGTGGGAGCCCATCTTGGAGCGTCATTTACAGCGGTGAAGAGGTTTGCTTCAAAGGGAGGTGATTTATATTTCTCATAAGTATAGGAATAATTCATACCAAAATCAACCCAATCTGTGATATCAGCGGCAATGTTTGCCCGTAATGAAAGTCTGTTATAAGCTGAATTCAACAGAATGCCCTGGTGGTTAAGGTAGCCGGTGGAGACCATATATTTAATTCGTTCAGTTGCTCCGCTTATAGCCAGGTTACCATTATGCATAATTCCAGTATTGTAGATCTCATCCTGCCAGTCGGTCGAATGAGTTTTATAGTATTCAATATCTGCTTCAGTAAAGTATTGTTTTGGTGTCTGTCCAAATGCAGTATTGAAGCTGTTGTAAAAATTATTATACCTTGCAAAATCATATGCATTCATGACAGGCAGTTTCCTGGCGAGGTTTTGAATACCTATACTGTAAGTAGCATCAATAACTGGTTTTCCAAGCTTGCCAAGCTTTGTTGTAATAAGTATGACTCCGTTTGCACCTCGTGACCCATAAATAGCTGTAGCTGATGCATCTTTAAGGATCTCCATGGAAGCAATATCATTCGGGTTCAGCTGGTTTATATTGGCACCCTGCAGACCATCAACAATTATTAAAGGATCATTCCCTCCATTAATTGAATTGCTTCCCCTGATTCTAATGAGTGTGTTACCACCCGGAGAGCCGTCTGTATTCATGATAAAGACACCGGAAGCCCTCCCCTGAATGGCCTGGTCAACACGCTGTGTGGGAAGCTGAAGTATCTGTTCTGTCTTGATCGAACTTACAGAACCGGTAAGATCACTCTTTCTTACAGTTCCGTAACCTGTAACTACAACTTCTTCCAGGGCCTTAAGGTCCGATTCCATGCTAATATCAATAACTGTTCTGTTTCCAACAGTAATTTTCTGAGCAACATAGCCGATATAACTTACTGACAGTACCGCGTTACGGTTAGGCACTTCAATTGCAAATTTACCGTTTACATCAGTCATGGTGCCTGTTGTTGTTCCTTCAACAACAATATTAACTCCGACAAGAGGCTCTCCAGTGGAGGCATCTTTGATGGTTCCTGTTATCCGCTGCTGCTGCGCCGCAACAGTTCCATTTCCTTCCGGATCATCCGTGTACCTGCTGCCGGCAAGGACCGCCACAGGTACAGCAATCAGAAAGCAAATCATTAAAGTAAATCTCAATAACAGGATATTTCTGCCTGTTGATTGAGACAAAAAACAAAATCTTAGTTCTTTTTTCATGCCTTTTTAGGTTAAGTTAAAGACTTTTAAGTTTTTGGGTTGTTTTTAGTTTAAGATAAATTTCTTTTTATAAAAAAATTTATTTAAACCTCTAATATAATAAAAAACAAAAGAAATGAAAGCATATGTAAAATTTTCTTAATAATTATGTTTTAAAAATTCACTTTAATAACTTTTTCTTGATAAATTTAAGTTATCATAATTTTTCTTATGGAAATACTTCCAACTGAATTTCAGGTTTTAATCATAAAAAATTATAAAAATGAACTGATTCCGCATGATATTTTAAATAAATAGAAAAATAATTGAAATTCCACACTATATTTTCAGGCACTAATTTTAAAGCAATATAAAGAAGTCATACTAAAAAAGAAATAAAATGAAAAAGACTAACAATGAATTAATGATAGTACTAATATCTGTTTTATTGATTTCCTGTTCAGAACCTGCCGATAAACAAGAAGTCAGGCTCACTTCAATCAGCAGTATGGAAAGGATCGGACAGGATGAGCCTTTGTTCGGAAAAGAAACGGCAGCAATTTCAGCTGCAAAAAATGAGGTGGAATCATTCCAGGTGGTGGTTGGTGCTTTAACGAAAAACTTAAGGGTTGTAAATGCCGAAATGACTGAACTGAATGGCGATGCCGGGACCATAAGCAAAGAAAATATCAGCCTGTACAGGGAAGAATACGCAAGGGTGCGGCGTTCTTCACCCCGTGCGCAACTCCCTCCCGGATTGTATGCCGACCCCTTGGTGCCATTTATCGATCCTGTCAAGGGAAAACCCATAGAGCCATTCCACCAGTACAGGGTCAAATGGGGCACTCCGTTCATTTCTAGCGGATTTGAGATGTATGCATTGCCATTCGATGTATGGAAAGGTCAAAACCAGCCGATCTGGGTGGATGTCTATATCCCAAAGGATACTCCTGCCGGAAAATACACAGGCACTTTTACAGTCACTCTCGAAAATTTCCCTGAACTGCATAGTACCATTAAGGATAGTCTTTTTACAAAAACTGTTTCATTACCAGTAACTCTTACAGTCTGGGATTTTGCTATCCCTGACGGGCCGACACACAGGAATCATTTCGGAAGTGTAAGCTGGCTGATCCCTGAAATGTTCGGAACTGAAAGGAACTCAGACAAATTCAGGGAAATAGAATTACGCTATTGCAGGATGATGTCTGATCACAGGATAAATCCTCCAATCCCTTCAAGTTTTTTACCCGAGGTCAATACCGATGGATCGCTGAAAATTGATCCTTTGAGGACTGAATCTCTGAGAAAATATCTTCAGGATCTTCATGTAACGGATTTTGAGATTCCCAGGGCGAGATTCGAAGATATGACAACAATAAACAGAGAAAAGGCGATCCGCTATTACAGGGATTATTATAATTATTTAAAAGAGAATGGATGGGATAAGAGAGCTTATGTATACATGCTGGATGAACCAAACCTGAAGGAAAACTATGAGGAGGTAATTGAACTGGGTGCTATGATACACGAAGCCTCCCCACAGTTAAGGTGCCTGGTGGTGGAGCAGACCTACAAGCAGAATCCGGACTGGCCCGATATCGACCCTGCAGTAGATATCTGGTGCCCCCTGTGGGCTTTCATACATCGTGAATCGATCGATGAAAAGATCGCACATGGCGATGAAGTGTGGTCATATACGGCCCTCTCACAAAGAACCCCGCCATATCATCCTGAGTATGAAAAGCTGAAGGACTATGATTCACCATACTGGCATATTGATGCCCTTCTTACCTCCTACCGCACTCCCACATGGATCAACTGGCAGTACAGAATCAACGGACTTCTTTACTGGTCTGCTGTTCAGATAAGCGAATCTCGTACAGGCATCATGGATCCCTGGCTTTTACCGGCATTTTCCGAATCTGAATCCCAGTTTAATGGCGGTGGCTATCTCATATATCCTGGTGTCCCGTGCGGAATTGATGGTCCGATATCCTGCATAAGGTTGAAAAATGTCCGTGATTCAATGGAAGACTGGGAGTATTTTGTACTTCTTGAACAACTTTCTGACAGGAATAAGGTCACCAGTCTTGTCTATGAAATTGCACCAAACTGGTGGTCGACATCGGAGGATCCTGAAAGGATACTGAAGATCAGAGAAAAAATTGCCAGTGAAATTGTAAGACTGAAAAATGAGAATCAATGAAAAAGAATTATCGTTTCACACTTTTATTTGTTTCATCAGTAATACTTGTTTTAAGCTTATTTTTAAGATGCTCATCAAGGGAAAAGATTGACAATGGTATACCGGAAGAGGATACCGGATTCATTCAGATTCCAGGAGTGGGATGGCAGACATTTTTCAGCACAGCCGGAGAAGACCCATCCATGACAGGACTTCCTTTCAAATCAGGTTGTGCATACTACCGATGGACATGGGGTGACCTGGAACCTTCAGAGGGCCAGTATGCTTTTGCAATGATAGACGAAGTTCTAAGAAAATGCAGAGAATCAAACCAGGCTTTGGCTTTCAGGGTCATGTTATCTTATCCTGGTTATCAGAACACCATTCCCCAATGGCTGATAGATAAAGATATAAAATACACTTATTCAGAATGCCCTGAGGAAGGAGCTCATTATGAAATAGATTTGGAAGAGCCTCTGGTCTGGGATTTACATGAGAAACTTATCAGGGCCCTTGGCCAAAGGTATGACGGGCATCCCGATCTGGCTCTCGTTGACATAGGCTCAGTAGGCCTCTGGGGTGAGTGGCATAATTACTGTGATCCTAAGCTGATGCCAGGTGATGCAACCAGAAAAAAGATCATCGACCTTTATTATGAAGCATTTCCAACCACTCCACTGACAGCTCTGGTGGACGACCAGGAAAATGTCCTATATGCAAACTCAAAAGGAAGGTCTGCATGGAGAGGCGATTGCTGGGGCAACGGCGAGGGTCCAGGAGTAGGCTGGAATCATCATAGTGACTCATACTGGCCGATGGTTAAACTGATGCCAGATGGATGGAAAACAGGAACAGTGGCACTTGAACCATGCGGAACCTTTGGTGGTTATCCGACACCGCCTAAAAGCGTTGTCGACGACGCAATTGCCTGGCATGCTACCTTTATCCAGAATAAATCTCACTCCATACCGGCAAACTGGCTTCCTGAAATCGAAAGACTCATGAAAAGAATAGGATTTAGACTTGTTCTAAGGGATATTAATTATGACACAAATGTGATTCATGGAAGCGAAATGGTTGTTTCGATGAAATGGGAAAATGTCGGCATAGCTCCCCCATACCGCGATCATAGGATTGCCTTCAGGTTAAAGGATTCCAGAGGTATTAATCATGCTATGGCACAAACTGAAATTTCTATTCGCGGCTGGCTGCCGGGGGAGAAAAAAATTGAGGCATCGTTTAAGCTTCCCGATGATCTTGAATCGGGTTTATATTCCCTGGAATTGGGAATAGTCTTTCACTCTTCAATTGAACATGTGATTCCAATTGCTAATAAAGGCAGAACCCATGATGGATGGTACACCGTGGGAAGCATTAAAGTGATATAAAACTTAAAAAGTTGTAATCACTTTTTTCTGAATCCATAACTTAAAAAGAATAATGCCAAATGACTCACAACTTGCAACATCTTTCAGCAGCCGAAGCACTTGCGAAGATAATAATATGCAAACTTGATTGATTAGAAACCTACTAAAACCAACAATTAATTATGAAAATCCCTTTTAATCCCAAATCACCAAATATAAGTCTGGCAATCCTTATCCTGCTAGTCCTGCTTTTGGAATCATGTGGTTCAAATTCAGGTATAAAAAGAGTCTGGGCTATTGACGATGGTGAAAAGATCAGGAAGGATGATATTAATAATACTCTTGCTTCCGATCCTCAAAATGCTGTCTGGAAAAACAATACGATTAACCTGTTTGGGGCCAGAAATGAATTTGTTGCTTTCCAGCTGATAATTGAGGCTGATAAGAACGGAGCAGAAAATATAAATGTCATTGTAAGCGATCTTAAAAACGGTAATTCAGTGATCCCCGGATCTATGACCGGACCTTCTGATCCTTTCGACTACCGGGGAAGGTATATGGAATTATTTACCGAGCATTATCTGAATATGGTCAAACGATCCCCGCCGCTCTGGTTTTTTTCAGAGACAGCTGTTCCCTCTGCCTATTACACAGGATGGGTACCTGATTGTCTGATCCCATTCTCAGCACCCGCGGGAAAAGGCGGAGCTCCTTTCAGTATCGATCCTGGGACGAACCAGGGAGTGTGGATAGACATCCTGATACCCGATGATGCTGCCGCCGGCAATTATATGGGAAGCATCACAATCAAAGCCGCTGAAAGAACATTCAAGAAGATCCCTGTTAATCTAAAAGTTTATGATTTTAAGCTCCCAGATACAACTCATTTGAAAACCATGTTCGGCTATTACCCCGGCTATATTGCCAATCGGCATAACCTGGAAAATAACAGTGATGAGTATTTCAAAATGGACCTCAAATATCAGCAGCTGGCACACAGACACAGATTCGATCTTGTTTGCGGCGTGGACAATCTTCAGGAAATGGATAAATACTACAAGAGGTACCTTACCGGAGAAGTTTATAATGAATCTTTTCAGTATTGGGGCCCTGGCAGAAATATTGGGAACACTACTTTTTCAATTGGTTATGGAGGTGATTTTCCACTGGAATACGGAGGCAGCGTTAAGAAAATGAATAGGAAAGACTGGTGGTCAGGTTCTGATGCCTGGGAAAACTGGTTTCTCGTGAATGTCCCATGGGTTGACAGACACAAATATCTATTTCCGGATGAGCCTGACTGGAAAGGTCCTGCAGGCAAACTTGGAACTGGTTCTATTGATACTATTAAAATGCAGGCTGTCTGGACTCATACAAATCCCGGTCCCGGCAAGAATATCCCCACTTTTGTTACCAATATGGTAAAACCTGCACTAAAAGGCCATGTAGATTTCTGGTCAATATCTGCCCAGGAATGGACGATGAATCTTACTGCCGAAATTGTTGCGGAGGAAAGGATTGCCGGTAAAAAATTTGGAATATATAATGGATTCAGACCCGGCATGGGAGCTGTCGTCAGCGATGCTGATGCAATTGAATTCAGGGTGATGCCATGGGTTGTATGGAAATACAATATAGATCAATATTTTTATTGGTCAACAACATTCTGGAGAGATCTGAACGTTTTTGAAAATCCGCTTACCTATGAAGACAGGATAAACGGTGACGGAACTTTCCTCTATCCGGGGCAGGATGCATTGTTCCCTGATGAGGATCGGAAACTGCAAGGACCGTTATCATCGGTAAGAGCCAAAAACTGGAGACGGGGAGAACAGGATTATGAATATCTCTGGCTGGCAAAAAGTATGGGACTCAAAGGAGAATTAGAAGCAATAGTGAATAAATGTATCCCGACAGGTGTCTGGGAAGCAAAATCACAAAAAGATGTAAGCTGGTCATGCAGAGGTTATAAATTCGAAGAATACAGGAAAGAACTGGCAGAACTCATTGATTCTCACAAAAAAAACTAAAATTATTATCAGTTAATTAATCGTTCATATACCTTAAACGTCAAAAACAATTCAATATGAGTACACCTGTCCAATCTGTTCAGGAACAAAACCGTGTTTTATCGGTTGATTTCTTTCGGGGGTTCACCATGTTCATGCTTGTAACGGGAATCACGGGCGTTTTTCATGAACTTGCTGAAAACGGCAAAGGAGGGGCCGTCATCACCATCTTAAGCAAGCAGCTTGAACATGCAGAATGGCATGGTCTTTATGCATGGGATTTGATCCAGCCATTTTTTATGTTTATAGTTGGTGTCGCAATGCCATTCTCCCTTTCAAAACGCCTCGCCAGGGGTGACTCCTGGAACAAGTGCCTTAAACACGCAGCTGCCCGGTCGTTCTGGCTGCTGGTATTTGGCTTTATGCTAGGATCAGATAAAGATTATTTCAGTTTTACGAATGTTCTGGCTCAGCTTTCATTCACATATCTTTTTGCGTTCCTTATCATCAGAAAAGACTTCAAGATCCAGCTGGTGATCTCCTTTGCCATGATAATACTCTCAGATGTCATTTACCGTATCTGGCCTGTGGAAGGATTTAACCAGCCATTTACGGCTGACCATAATTTCGGATCATGGGTTGATGTTTTATTGACTGGTCATGTCAGCTACGACCGCTGGGTTGCTTTCAATGCAATTCCAACTGCTGCACATACTATCTGGGGTGTGCTTGCCGGAAAACTGCTCATGAAAGATCTTCCTCACAGACAAAAAATACTGACCTTGCTCATACCAGGAATAATTGGACTAATAGCTGGATACATGATGGATCAGTATATTCCAATTATCAAACGCATCTGTACGAGTTCATTCGTTATAGTCAGCGGTGGATACTGTCTTTTAGCCCTTGCTTTTTCATACTGGCTAATAGATGTAATGAAATTCACCAAAACCTCAATGTTCTTTGCAGTGGTAGGTATGAATTCAATTTTTATCTATCTCTTTTCAAATCTTGGAGGGAAACAACTGCTGAGAGCAATGGCAGAACCATTTACTTCAAGGCTGTTCTTCTGGGCAGGTGATACTTATGTTAATGTCGTAACAATAATCGTAGTAGCCTCAATGGTTTGGTATATGTGCTATTACCTGTACAAACGAAAAATCTTTTTCAGGCTTTAGTAGGAGAAAATACAATATTGAATTAAGTATTAAAGTTTAATTGTTGTACAGATTGTCATAGAAAAAAAGCTCTCTTAAAAGAGTCATTTTGAAGGATTTTCCTTTTTTGATGCTTTGTGTTAATCTTTGGTAGCCTGCCTGACGGGCGTCAGACAGGCTACCAAAGGTCATCAAAAAGGGACCCAAACGACTTTCAATACGCTTCGTTTAGATGATAAGAGGTTATTTCGTTACCTCTTCTATTTTCTTTATAATCTGGAAATCAGTATTATCCGAGAGTCTCTTTTCAAGTTCAGCTAAAGCAGTCTGATCATTCTTTTCAGCAGCTATGATCCATTTGTTTACCAGATTTTCAGCCCGTGACAAACTGCTCAACTTCTGCATCAGATCGATGGCCGCGCCAGGGTCGCCCTGTTCTTTTAAAAGACGTACGACCAGAAAATTGCTTAATGAAGGATACCCCAAATTATCATTTGTAAAATCTTTAATAGATTTTACCAGATCTGTTATCTCATTCTTCCTGTTCAACTTCTCAAGACACTTGATTTTCATGTAATCCTGGATTCTCGTGTCAACGACATAGGGTTTGCCAACTCCGAGGTTTTCAGGCCATTCCTTCGATTTATCTATCATTTTCAAAGCTTCACTGAATCTCTTTTTCTTCATCAGATCTACTGCCAGGAAGAGGCAGGATTGCTCATAAACATCTTTTCCGATCCGTGCACCTTCATTTGGTAGGATATTCATACTTTCCAAAGCTTTGAGGCTGTTTGCATAAAGTCCGTTCCTGATAAGAGCCTGTGCATATAGGATACCGACCAGAGAGTTTTCTTTATGCTTTTTGAAAGCATTTGTTGCTATTGTCAAGGCTGTCTTATTATCACCATGATCCTCATAGTAATTTATAAGCCTTACAGCTGTTCTCCAGTCATCAGGAGTTATCTTTTGAGCAGCAAGCAGATCAGAGATAATCTGCTCATCATTAATTGGCCGCAGGAGTGCTGCACGGGTAAGATAGAAAGGAGCATAATCAGGGTCCTGACCACAATCGCGGAGAAGCTTCATAGCATCTTCATCACGCTGAATGGCTAAATAGTTTAGAGCAAGGTAGTATTTAAATTTCCAGCTCTTATTATTGGTAACAGCCCAGTTGAGAGCAGAAACAGTTTCAGTCCTGTAGGGGAAAACAAAAGCAGGTGATGCAATGGCAGCTTCCTGAAGTATGGATGTGTCATTCCTGAGAAATGCTTTCCAGATTGTAATCAAAGGATGTGAGGGAGCCTTCTCAAGCAGCTGCAAGGCATCTTCGTTGAGTCCAATGCCATAATAGAACATGCATAATTCGAGATATGTCTGATATGGCATTTCGTTTGTTATTGTTGATTTAAAAAGCTTCTCATTTTCTTCCGTAGGGCGAAGAATATACCTCTCAAAATCGGCGAAATGGCTCAAAGGATCAAGCATGCTGATGGTTTTCAAATATTCATCGGCTTTAGTTGCTGCACCCGATTTCCTCGAAATCACTGCCAGTATCTGCAAGGCGTTGAAATTATCACGTTCAAAATCGAGTGACAGATTTGCATAGTGCTCAGCAAGCTGCATGTCATCAAGCTGAAAATAGGCGGCTGCCATTTGGGAGTAGGCAACTGATCTGTATTGAGTCGATCTGGCTGCCCATCCAAGCGATTCAACAGCGTCGATAAGGTTCCCTTTTGACTTGTATGTCAATCCGGCATAATAATTGGCAGCGGGATGATATGTATCCAGTTGCAGTGCATTATTTGCATAATAGAGGGCAGAATCGTACAGGTTACTCCGGTAATAGAGTTCCGAGAGCGCTGCCATCGCGTCAGTGTAAAGGGGATCCATCTGCAGGCATTTTTTCAGAAGTGTTTTTGCAACGCGGTAGCTTCTGTTCTCCTTGTGTTCCATTCCCTCCTGATAAACTGCTGAGGCAGTCACCATATCTGTAGGCATGTTTGAAATGAAAGGTCGGGATATGAAATTCTTCTTTGCAGGGCTGAACCTCAGGTCCATACCTTCAACCGAAATTTCATAATCAGCTCCGTCGACAAGGGAAACTGAATTTTTGAAAACGTCCATTGGTCTGAATTTTACATCCTCACTGAAGATCACTTTTCCTCCTGACTTTACTGTTACCGTACCATTAGTAAAGGCAAAGGAGTTAATTCCGAACTGAAGCTTGCCGTTTTCAGCCTTGGCATGAAGGGCTCCCAGAGGAGACACATCAGAGATACCACCTATATCCTTCACAGGAAACCAGATTTCTGTCCACCTGTCGGTAAGTCCGGGCATAAAAGGAATCTGTGAAATCGGTGTTTTGTTTGATGTACCACCATATTGATTATGAAGCCGGCCGGCCTGAAATTCCATATACTGGCCATCAGTATCCGTAAGAAGATCTTCCCATATACCACCGTCTCTGGCCAGTGACCATAACCACAGTTTATGACCCGGCATTTCTTCATACAGAGCCCAGTGTCCGTATCCGAATCCGGAATTATGGTAATAACCTCCCATGAAATCATTGAACTCTCCTACTACATGATAAGATTTACTTGAACCGAAATTATTGTTTTTATACAAGGCTACATACCTGCCGTCCTTATTTACAGGCCACAGACCATGTTCACCGCCATGGCCAATCTCCTGGTTGCCGGGATAAAAGAATTCAAGATCATCTTTCACTACCGCAGCTCCGGTCATCCAGTTATAATAAGTTTGCGGCAATGGTGTGGGATTATTCCAGAAAGTCCTGGTTTCAAAATAGGCTCTGTCTTTTGGCACCCTTACTTCCACACACCATTTGGTTCTTGAAGGAAGGTCCAGGCTTCCTACAAAACAGCTGACACTTCCATCGGGATTTTCAACTGTCTTGTAATCTACAGGAACACATGTTGAAGGATTATGCCCTATATATCCGAAGTTAAACTCAATACCCCCGGAAGTCCATGGCCCGCGCATTGAAATGTCCCTGTATTTCATCACTTCATTCCTGTAAACAAATTCCTTTCCTGTCGATTTCTCTATTGCACCCCATACTTTTCCTCCGTCAGTAGGCATTACCCATACTTCGATGTAATCATTTTCGAGCTTGACAACTTTCCACTTCTGCATTTGACCTTTAAGGCTATATCCGTTAAATGTATGATAGGGGTAAATCTCATCCCTTCTATCAACAAGTATCGGCACAGGACTGGGATCACTATAAGGATATGTAAGTATATCCCTGGTTTCCAGAGTTATGGAAGCTTTCTGTCCAAGAATGACCTGTGACAGGAAAAGCGATGCAAAAATTAAATTCCTTTTAAGCATGATAAAAATATTTAAGTTGAATTGTAACAGATTTAGAATTTTTACTTTTGCCAGGAAAAAATCCGGACAATCAATCCAAAAATAATCAACAATAATGAAGTATCAATGCTATTGAATAATAATTGTTTTTCCAAAATGATCATTGACAGTTAAAACCCATGCAGATTTAAAAACCATCATATATTTTATTGTAAAAATCATTTTCTTTCATTTACTTGCTTTTTAATTCGAAAATCTTTCATTAAATTTGTTTATGTTTTCATTTTAACTACCTTTGTAAAACCTGAATTATAAAAAAAACATATATGCACCCACTTGGCATGGAAATCACTTTGCTGGAAGAGCTTGGTGCTGTGAATACTGCAAGGGAAATTGCATCACAACCCGATCTCTGGGAAAAAATCTACAAACAAATATCAACTGATAAAGAGAGGATATCCTCATTCCTCAGATCTGCTATACCGGGAGTTTCAAGAATTATCCTGACAGGAGCCGGGACAAGTGCATTTATAGGATTGTCGCTGAATGGGATCTTTCGAAAAAATCTCAAGATTCATACGGATTCTGTAGCAACCACTGATCTTCTTTCTCATCCTGAAAATCACTTTTTTGAAAATGAATCGATTATCCTGGTCTCATTCGCACGCTCCGGGAACAGTCCGGAGAGTACTGCCGTAACAACTCTGGCTGATAAACTATGCAAAAGCTGTTCTCATCTCATTATAACATGCGATGAGACAGGTCAGCTTGCCAGATTTGAAACAACATCTCAAAAGCTTGTAATATTGCTTCCTCCATCCTCCAATGATAAAGGGCTTGCAATGACAGGAAGTTATACAGGAATGCTTCTTTGCGGACTCCTGATAGCCCGGCTTGAGGAAATTGATAAACTTAAGGGACAAATTGAAATACTTCGGAATTACGGGCAAAAGATTCTTGATCAATATGCTTGTAAATTAAAGGAGATTGCTTCAATCGATTTTAAGAGAGCTGTATTTCTTGGGTCAGGACCATTTTATGGAACAGCAACCGAGTCACATCTGAAACTTCAGGAGCTCACCGACGGAAATGTTATTTGTAAAAATGATACCTATCTCGGATTCAGACATGGCCCTAAAGCAGTTACCAATGAAACTACAATTCTTATTTTCATCTTTTCAAACAATCCATACGTAAGGCAGTATGAAAAAGATCTGGTTTTTTCAATGAAAAAAGGGAAAAAACCTCTCCTTACAATCGGAATATTTGAGACTCCGGTTGATGGGCTTGAATTTGATCTTGAAATAGAATTATCAGATAAAGGAAGTCAGGTTGATGAAGAATTCCTTACTGTGTGCAACATACTTCCAGGCCAGCTTCTTGGCTATTATAAATCTCTTGATCTTGGTCTTCGGCCTGATAATCCTTCTGAAAGCGGTGCTATTTCACGTGTTGTTGAGGATGTGACAATTTACAAATTCTGATCTGCCTGAATGAATAAGTATCTCAGAAAAAAAGCTGCTTCAGAAGGTAAGCCCCTTCTGGAATATATTTTGAAAAGGATACGTGAGATTGAAGCAGAAACAGGGATTAAGAGAACTATTCTTGCAGCATGTCCAAATTCCATTTCAGTTATAAGAGCAGCTCTCAAAGCTGCAAAGAGATGTAATGCCCCTGTTAAATTTGCTGCTACCCTGAATCAGGTGGATCTTGATGGCGGTTATACCGGAATGACACAGTCTGAATTTGTAAAGACTGTCCGGTTCCATGCCCGTAACCTGAATGTAACTTCCCCTGTGATTATTGCAATTGATCATGGAGGACCCTGGCTCAAGGATATTCACCGTATTGAAAAATGGCCGTATGAAAAGACCATGGAAGCGGTGAAAAGATCTTTTGAAGCAGCCATTATTGCAGGCTATGAGCTGATCCATGTTGATCCTACAATCGATTTGAACCTTTCAGCAAGGGAAAAAATAAGCATATACACTGTGGCTGAAAGAACCATTGAGCTTATAAAGCATGCTGAGGATTTCCGGATCAGAAATAATTTTCCCTCAATTTCGTATGAAGTGGGTACTGAGGAAGTACACGGAGGGCTTGCCGACCTTGATGTTTTCAGGAAGTTCCTTATACTTCTCAAGGAAGGTCTCACCTCCTACGGCATCCTAAATGCGTGGCCATGTTTTATTGTCGGAAAAGTTGGCACTGATCTGCATACCTCAACTTTTGACCCTGTTGTTGCAAGAAAGCTTGCAGAAATTGCAGGTGAATACGGCAGCCTGATCAAAGGCCATTATTCAGATAATGTCACTAACCCCGAAGCATATCCTGAGTCAGGCATGGGTGCAGCAAATGTCGGCCCGGAATTCACTGAGCTGGAATACAACGGATTAATGGAACTTGAAAATATTCAAGAAGAATTAATCACTGAAGGGATCCTTTCAGATCCTGCCCCAATAAGGAAAGTATTATGGGATTCAGTGATCAGGTCGGGTAGATGGAAAAAGTGGCTTCAACCTGATGAAAATCCGGATGATTTCTATTCAAATTCCTTTGAAAGACAGGAATGGCTTGTAAAAACAGGATGCCGCTATATATGGGAGGACCCTGAAGTACGGGCTGTAAGGTTACATCTCTACAACAACCTCTCCAAATGTGGTATTGAAGCAGCAACAATTGTTGAATCATCGATTGAAAGTGCAATGGATAAATATTTTTACAGGTTCAACCTTGTGGGACTCAACAATCTCTTATAGAAGCAGCATATTTAATACATAATTATCTGAGTTAATATGAATGAGGAAGACAAGAATGTTGAAGTTGTCGTGATCGGAGAATTAAATGTTGATATAATCCTAAACGGAATTGGCAATCTGCCTCAGGTTGGGAAAGAATTGACCGCTGAATATTTGGAGGTGACTCTGGGCAGCTCTTCAGCAATCTTTGCAAGCAATCTCAGTTCACTGGGAGTAAATGTCGCATTCATTGGCAAGATAGGAGAAGATAACTTTGCTAAGGTTGTTATCGATTCCCTTGAAAGCAAAAAGGTAAACACTCAACATATTATAAGGTCAAAGCTTCTTAAAACCGGAGCTACAATTGTTCTCGTGTATGATCAGGACAGGGCTAATATCACATACCCGGGTGCTATGTCAGATCTTAAGATCTCAGATATTGATTTTTCTTTTCTGTCAACTGCCATTCATATGCATTTTGCCACCTGCTTTATGCAGCCCGGGATCAAAAATGACCTGCCCTCATTATTCCGACGTGCAAAGGAATCAGGGCTTACAACTTCGCTCGATGCACAATGGGACCCTGAAGAGGAATGGGAACTTCCACTTGAGGAACTCTTGCCCTTTGTAGATATATTCCTTCCAAACATGCAGGAATTTAAGTTCCTGACCAGATCCAGTTCAATGGAAGAGGGTATCAGAAAGATAAGTAATTACTCTAACATGATTATTATAAAAAATGGGAACGACGGTGCTTATGGGTGGAATGGAAATCAACTGATTCACCAGCCTGCTTTCGTTAATGACAGGGTCGTCGATACAGTTGGTGCAGGTGACAGTTTTGATGCCGGGTTTATCAGGGATTTCATTAAAAAGAAACCATTCAGAAAATGCCTTGAGACCGGAGCATTGGCCGGTGCATTAAACACCACAATGGCCGGAGGCACTGCTGCTTTCAGGGATTATGAAACAGTACGCCGGCTTGCCCTGGAAAGATTTAACTATTCCCTTTAACCGGATGAAAATACAAGCAAAACTTTCCCAGCTTAAAAATGAAAATAGGGCTATCCTTGGAGCCAATTTCTACAATTTCGAAACTCTGTCTGCCATTCTCACGGCTTCGACAAAGCTAAAACTGCCTGTAATACTTCAGCTCTCAGAAAGTTCTTTAAGATACCTGGGGTTGCATTTGGCTGCTTCAATGGCAAAAGCCGCAATAAAAGAATATGAAGCTGAAGCATGGCTGCACCTCGATCATGGAAGTTCTGTTGCAATTGTTCTTAAATGCCTTGATGAGGGATTTGATTCTGTAATGATAGATGCCAGTGAAAAACCAATTATTGAAAACATTGAAATAACACGTCATGTAGTCGAAATTGCTGAAAGTTATGATGCCTGCGTTGAAGCTGAACTTGGATTTGTTGCCAAGCTGGGACAGAATCAGAAAAAAAATGGATTCACAAATCCCGATGATGCAGTAAAATTCGTTGAGAAAACAGGAGTAAATTCATTGGCAGTCGCAATAGGGTCTGTGCATGGCTTTTACAAAAACAAGCCGGCACTTGACATTAACTTGCTTTCAGAAATAAGCAGAAAGGTTCCGGTGCCTCTCGTGCTTCATGGAAGCTCCGGAATACCTGATTTTATGCTGCAGGAAGCAATAAAAAATGGCATCTGCAAAGTTAATCTGGCAACCGAAACAAAAAACACATTTATGCAAGCCCTTAAAAAAAGACTGCAGGATAACAGTGAAATTGATCTCAGAAAAGTGTTCCCGGATGCTACAAGTGCAGTTACTGAACTTATTGAAAACAAACTTAAAATAATTAATTTCTTATAAGCCATGAGATTACATTTTTTACCCTTCATAGGATTACTTCTGATATTTAATGGATGCTCCACCCGGGAACAGAGCCGGCAAGCAAACTCTGACAACGCTGATAGAATCCTTTTAAAGAATTACAGGCCCGTATCTTTATATAAAGTCCCTGTATCACATGTTAATAAGGCTGCTTTCCCTGTAATTGACGCTCATACCCACAATTATGCAAAAAATGAGAAAGAACTTGAACAATGGATAAAAAATATGGATGAATGCGGAATAGAGAAGAACATTGTTCTAACAGAATCTTCAGGGTCACGGTTTGATTCAATCTGTAATTTATATTCTTCCCATAGTGACAGGTTTCAGCTATGGTGTGGTTTTGATTATTCTGGATATGATCAGCCGGGATATGGGCCTGCAGCTGTAAAGGAACTTGAAAGATGCTATAAAATGGGTGCCAGAGGTGTGGGAGAAGAAGGGGATAAAGGGCTTGGCCTGTTCTTCAATGAACCGGTGAAAGCATGGGGTATGCATTTTGATGATCCTAAAATGAAACCTTTGTTCCAAAAGTGTGCCGAGCTTAAAATGCCAATCAGCATCCACGTTGCAGATCCAATCTGGATGTACGAAAAAATTGATTCAACAAACGACGGACTGATGAACGCCCAGACATGGAGGATCGATATGACTAAACCGGGTATAATAGGTTTTGATGCGCTCATACAGACTCTTGAAAATGCTGTAAGAGATAATCCTAACACAACTTTTGTGGCATGTCATTTTGCTAACCTGAACCATGATCTTGATAAACTTGGTTATCTGCTTGACAAATATCCCAACCTCTATGCCGACATATCTGCCAGATATGCAGAATCAGCTACTATTCCGCGGACTATGGCAGCATTTTATGAGAAATATCAGGACAGGCTTTTATACGGTACTGACATGAGTTATGATACTTCAATGTACAGAATAACCTTCAGAGTGCTGGAATCGTCCGACGAACACTTTTATGATATAAATCGGTTCGAATATCACTGGGCACTTAACGGTTTCGGATTGTCAAAGGAAGTACTTAAAAAGATCTATCACGATAACGCGGCAAAACTGTTCAATAACTAGAGTACTTCAGCCTCAGACTGTTGCTCACCACGCTTATGCTGCTCAGAGCCATTGCTGCACCAGCTAGCATGGGATTAAGAAGGAACCCGTTGAGCGGATAAAGAGCCCCCGCTGCAATCGGAATACCTATTACATTGTAAATGAATGCCCAGAAAAGATTCTGACGAATGGTTCTTACAGTATTCCTGCTTAACCTTATTGCGGCAGGAATAATCATGAGATCATTGCTGATTATTGTCATCCCTGCAGCATCCATTGCAATATCGGAACCTTTACCCATCGCTATGCTTATATCTGCAGTAGCAAGAGCCTGACTGTCGTTTATTCCGTCACCAACCATGCCTACGACTTTTCCTTCCTTCTGAAGTGTTCTAACATAATCAGCCTTATCGGATGGAAGCATTGATGCTTTAATAATTTCAATGCCTGTCTTTTTGGCTACTGCGTCTGCTGTTTTTTTGTCATCACCGGTTACAAGACATACTTCAAGACCAAGGTCTTTAAGCTTCCGGACTGCCGCAGCAGAATTTTCCTTTATTTTGTCGGAGATTGAAATTATGGCAATAACATTTTTATTATCAGAAAAATAGACAACTGTTTCAGCTTCCTCCTCCCATTTCTGGACAATATTCTCAAGTTCCTGGTCAATTTGTATATTATTTTCAACGATAAGTCTTCTGCCTCCGGCAAAATACTTTTTACCACCATGTGTTCCAAAAATTCCCTTCCCGGGTATTCCTGTCACATCTGAAATGGGAACAATCTTTGAAGAATCCTGCAGGTATTTTACAACTGATTGTGCCAGAGGATGTTCTGACAGCTTCTCAAGGCTGTATAAAATGTCAGAGTGTGAATTTTTATCAGTTTCTGTTTTCCATATCAGTTTTTCAACAGAAGGTTTGCCCTCTGTCACTGTACCCGTTTTATCAAGGATCACCGTGTTCATCCTGTGAGCAGCTTCAAGTGATTCTGCATCCTTGATCAGAATATTGTTTTCCGCACCTTTCCCTATCCCTACCATAATGGCGGTGGGAGTGGCAAGCCCAAGAGCACAGGGACAGGCGATGACAAGGACAGTAACCATCGAAAGGATTCCCTGGATCAGGCCATTTTCGCCTCCAAGAGACCACCAGATGAAAAATGTGACAATTGAGATTACTACAACCAGAGGTACGAAAATCCCTGCAACCCTGTCCACAAGCTTCTGAACCGGGGCCTTGCTTCCCTGAGCCTCCTGGACAAGCCGTATGATTCCGCTGAGCAATGTCTCTGCTCCTACCTTTTCGGCAATAAACCGAAAACTTCCGTTCTGATTTACAGTTCCTGCAAATACTTTTAACCCAGGTTCCCTGAGGACGGGCAACGGCTCTCCGGTGATCATGCTTTCATCTATATAACTGGAGCCGCTTGTTACTCTTCCATCAACAGGTATTTTTTCACCCGGACGGACAAGTATTGTATCCCCGGGCTTTACTTTGGATATCAGAAATTCACGGATCTCACCATCAGGGAGGACCTTGAATACTGTTTTTGGCTGAAGGCCTATAAGCTTTTTAATTGCCGAAGAAGTTTTGGCTTTTGCCCTTTCTTCAAGTAATTTACCCAGGAGAACAAGAGCTATCACAACGCCGGATGCTTCAAAATACACATGAGCATGAATCCCCCTGTTTTCCAAGAATTCAGGAAATAATGTATTAAATACACTTAATAAATATGCTATGCCAGTGCTGAGCGAAACCAGGGTGTCCATATTTGCAGAAACATGCCTTGCCTGTTTCCATGCATTTATGTAGAATGTGCGGCCTGACCAAAATACAATCGGGGTAGCAAGAAACCACATAATATAACTGGCATACGGGATATCCATAAATACCATGCTTATAAGAACTAGAGGCACTGCCAGCAATATCGCCACTATTGTTCTAGTCCTCATTGATCTGTATTTCTTTTGCTGTATGTTTTCAAGATCTTCCTTAGCGCTCTCTGATTCATCTATTATCAGACCATATCCTGTCGAAACAATTGTTTCCTTAAGTTCCTGCGGATTGATAACTGAAGGATCAAATTCGATAGTAGCTATCTGTGATGCAAGATTTACTGATGCTTTTATGACACCGGGTTGTCTGCTTAAAGTAGATTCAACATTTACCGAACAGGATGCACACGACATCCCTGTAACCGGGAATTGTTTCCTTACTATCTTTCCGCCTGAAGAACTGCTATTGGTTTTTTGTGAGGCACCCATGATGAATTGATTTCTGAAAGTCTGATTTCTTAACAATATTATAACAATAAAGTTTACCTTTAAATGAGTTAATTAAAATGAACTTCTATAAATTTCATGACTTCTATGATAGAAATTGCAAAAGATGATATTACAAGGATCAGCGTGGATGCGATAGTTAATGCAGCAAATTCGTCGTTAATGGGAGGGGGTGGTGTTGACGGAGCCATTCATCGGGCAGGAGGCCCCGCAATACTTGAAGAATGCAAGGAAATTGTGAAAAAGCAGGGAAAATGTCGTACAGGAGAGGCTGTAATTACGGGAGGAGGCAACCTTCCAGCAAAATATGTTATACACACGGTTGGCCCGGTCTGGCATGGTGGAAATTATAATGAGGCAGAATTACTTGCTCAATGCTACAAAAACTCGCTCCTCCTTGCCATTAAATACAATTGTAAAACAATAGCCTTCCCAAATATAAGTACCGGCGTTTACGGATTCCCTAAAGAAAAAGCGGCAGAAATAGCTTTTAAAACAGTTTCGGATTTTCTTTCAAATACAAGCAAAATCAAAAAAGTGATTTTCGTCTGCTTTGATGAGGAAAACGAAATATACCTCAGAAAACAGATGGAAAGAATATCATGATATCAGCCATTCCGATCAAAAAGACCTTTATAGCCTTAATTATTTAAATTATAATAAGATGAAAAAACTATTTTACTCTATGGCTTTGTTTTTCCTTGTATTTCCCCTATCAGCCCAGACAATAAAAGAAAAGCCTGACAAAAGGCTTACAGGGATAGATTCAAAGCTTCAAACCCTACTTTCCAACTGGCATGCATCTGGATTTGCAGTAGCAGTTGTTGAAAAAAAGAAAGTTGTTTATGCAAGGGGATTTGGTTACAGAGATTATGTAAATAAGGTGCCGGTTACACCAAATACACTTTTTGCCATTGGATCATGCACTAAGGCTTTCACTTCAGCACTGCTAGGGCAATTAAGAAATGAAAGTTTTCTGGACTTTGACATTAGCCCCAGGGTCTACCTTCCGGAACTCAGATTTTACAATCAGGATCTTGATAACCTGGTGACAATCCGTGATATGATGTGCCACAGGACCGGTCTCCCGAGGCATGATATGTCGTGGTACATTTTCCCGACCGATTCAAGGGATTCTCTGATGAAAAGAATTCGTTATATGGAACCTTCAGCAGCAGTGAGACAAAAGTACCAGTATAATAATTTCATGTTCATGCTTCAGGGTCTGATTGCTGAGAAGATAACAGGTTTAAGCTGGGAAGAAAATATCCTCAACAGGTTTTTCAAACCACTTGGTATGACAAATTCCACCCTGTCAATAGAAGATTTATTAAAAAACAATGATGCTGCAATTGGTTACACACTGGAAAAAGACAGTATTATTGAAAAAACGGATTACTACCGAATAAGAGCCATGAGCCCTGCCGGCAGCATTAACAGCAGTGTCAATGACATGGCTAAATGGCTCATAACCTGGATCAACAATGGTAAATATGATGGAAGAGAAATTCTGCCTGCAACCTATATCTCAGAGGCAATGAGTTCCCAAATGATAGCATCGGCAGGATTACCTCAAAGTAACTTTCCTGACCGCTTTTTTGACAATTATGGCTTCGGATGGGATCTGACTTCATACAAGGGCCATTACCTTGTTCAACATGGCGGTAACATTGACGGATTCTCCGCCTTGACCTGCTTTTTCCCAACTGACAGTATTGGAATCGTGATCCTCGTCAACCAGGATGGTTCAAGCATCCCGGGAATAGTAAGAAACATTCTTGCTGACAGGATGCTGAAATTTAAAGATTTCGACTGGAATAAGTATTATCTGTCCGAAAGAGACAAAACCAGAAAATCGCAGAAAGAAGCAGAAGTGAAATCAGTCTCTTCCAGAATAAAAGGGACCTCACCCTCACATAAAATTAAAGAATATGAAGGCAGATATTCAAATCCGGGCTATGGAACAATAAGTATAAATACAAAGGGAGACTCGATGTTCGTTTTGCTGCCCTTGAAAAAATTCTGGCTCAGGCATTATCATTACGATGTTTTTAAGCCTTATGAGATCACAAAATACGGAATCGACAGTACTATAACAGGTCAGATCCTTTTTAACTTCAGAACAAACAATGCGGGTGAGCTGGAAAGTTTCTCAGCTAACCTTGAGGCCGGAATTAAACCTATTGAATTTAAACGTTCCGAAGATGTTATTAAAGTTTCAGAAGAATCATTAAACAATTATGTTGGTGAATATGTTATAGGTGAAATTGTCTCCAGGGTTTATACTAAAAATGATAAAACACTCTTCCTCTTCGTTCCCGGGCAGCCTGAATATGAGCTTGCTCCGTCTGGTACCGATACTTTTAAACTGAAAGTGCTGGAAGGATTTAAAGTTCAGTTTGTTAAAGCTGATAATGGCACAGTAAACGGATTACTTTTCATTCAACCCAATGGAACGTTCAAGGCAACAAAGAAATAGATGTGGCTCAGCTTTTCTTGCTACCTTTCATTACCAGTTCCGGGAAGAACAGGAGATGTAAGATTGATAAAAGATGTTAAATCCCTTTCTGTTTGCGGTATTTTTAAATCCTTGTGTTCTCCCGGTCTCTCACTTTTGGATAAGGCAATTAGTTCACCTTGTAAAGGAGAGATATTTTGAAGGAGGTCAAAACTGAAACGGGTTAATATTAGGTAAAACACTCAGAAGTATAGGTTACGTGGGTTTCATTTTGTCTTTTGTCTTTTTTCAACTACTTTTATAATTAAGTTTCAAAAACCGACACTTTAAATATAAAATCTATGTCACTTGCTGAAAAAATTGCCAGCGATCTTATTAATGCCATGAAAGGCAAGGATAAAGTGGCTCTTGAAGCCATCAGGGCTGCAAAAACAGCTTTTTTGCTTGCAAAAGCTGAAAAAGGACCGGATGCTGTACTTACCAGTGAAGATGAACTGAAAATCATCCAGAAACTTGTCAAACAAAGACGGGAATCTGCTGCCATATATAAGGAACAGAACAGGATGGATCTTTATGATAAGGAAGTCGCCGAAGCAGATGTTCTTGAGAAATATCTCCCTGCAAAAATAAGCGATGAGGAGCTGACTGAAATAATCAGATCTGTCATCTCACGCCTTGAGGCAAAATCACCCGCAGATATGGGAAAGGTAATGAGCGCAGCTATTAAAGAGCTAACTGGCAAAGCTGATGGCAGGGAGATATCAGTAAAGGTAAAACAACTGCTTGGATAAGACATTGTTGAGGTTTTGCAGATAATTTTTGCAGCCGACTTTGAGGATCTTTTACCATAGATTTCTCTAAACTGCAATGAAAAGATATGCATTATTCATGAATAGTGACTTTCAGTTATAAAAAAAAATAAATTACTGAAATTAAATCATTTACTTAACTTATTACCAATGAAAAAATTCTTCTTTCTTTTTTTAATTCTATGGGCTTCGCTGAGTATTGCCGCCCAGGAAATTGATTTTTCAGGAAACTGGAAACTAAACTCCGGAAAAAGTAAGCTGAATGCTGAGTTCAGTTTTGCGCCATTTCAGCTTATAATTGCACAAAAAGGCAACGACCTGAGCGTTGAACGTCATTCCGAATTTCAGGGTGAATCCTTCACAATGACTGACAAATTCACCCTCGACGGAAAGGAATGTGTGAACACAGGATACATGGAAACGAAAAAAAAATCAAACGCAACATGGTCTGATGACAAGAAATCACTAAAAATTACAAGCAAGATTGTAATGGATGACGGGAATGAGATAAATATCACTGAGATATATAAATTGGATGGAGCTAATCTTGTAATTGATTCAAGTTCAACATCTTCATGGGGCGATATGACTGAGACCCACGTCTATGACAAGATGTAGGAATCAAAGAATTTTCAGGGTTGAGAAAGCAAAAGGAATAACTGAAATTTGGCGGTCTGCGAGTGAAAGTCGCCAACTACCTTTGGGCAGGTTGTTTTTACATATAGTTTAGTCAGTATGAAATCAATAAACACAGTCTGTTTTCTGCTGGTGGTATTGTTTTTTATCATTTTTAGTCCCGGCTGCAGAAATAAAAATACTCTATACACACGTGGTATCGGAATTTATCCGGGAAATCCTTCCGAAGACTTTTCCCCCGACCTGGTTCCCGACATTATAAACTACAGGAATATAGCCTTTCACAGACCTGCTTTCAACTCCTCAAGCTACGATTACAATCTGACAGCCCAGCTTGTAACCGACGGTATAACTGAAAAAGAAATGCCCGACTACCTTACCATTTCAACAAGCAAGGGAATTGTTCCAAGGAACGAAAGGGAATGGCTGCTTGATCATAACAGCGTCACCGGGTTAAGCCTTGAAGGTCCGAAAGTATTTGTGCAGTTTGGTCTCAACAGTGAAGCAAAAACCGTTCCGGCAGATTTAATTAAGCTCTGCGGTACCCTGACTTACAATGATAAAAAACCTGCATTTTGGAAATTCATCTGCGAAGGATCCGATGATGGTGTAAACTGGAAGGAGATTGGCTTATTGAAAGGGAATGGATTGCCTGGTACAGAAAAAGAGGATCCTTTTGCGAAAATTACAAAACAGGCATCTCAGAAATCCGGGTCTTCATATAGAAGGTCTTTCAACCCGTTTGCTCTTAGTCCTTACGGACCTGATTCATCTGCACCAAGACCTTCCTTTTCATTTAATTTCACCACCCCGCCTCCTCAAAGAATAATTAATGCAGCCTTTTCATTTAAAGATCCTGTAGCATATCACCTTTACAGAATTAGACTTTATGCTTCAAACGGTGAAAAGTGGACATTTGGTGATCTGGATTTTTTCAATGGAGGGGAAAAAATGAAAATGGTCACGTCTTATAACTTTAAAAGCGCATGGATGAGTGCAGGCAACGGGGAGGACTGGATCTATGTTGATCTTGGATCCAGAAGTACATTTGACAGGGTTAAACTGCATTGGATAAAAAAAGCCCTCAAAGGATCCGTCCAGGTCTCTGACGATGCCAGAACATGGATTGACCTTGCCGAGCTTCCCGGCAATAAAGATCTTATTGATGATATCCCTATCAATGAAAAAGGGAAAGGTCGTTTTGTCAGGATATTGATGACCAGACCGGAACCTGGCAATAAGTATGTTTTGAGTGAAATTGAAATTTTTGGAAAAGGTGGCCTTATAACAAAACCCAAATCAGGTCCAGTTGTGTCAGATAATAAAATGATGCTGACCGGTGGCAAATGGAAGATCCAAAGGGCATCAGAAGTGTCATCTCCAGGTGAAGAGATCTCAAAGCCGGGTTTTATCTGCAATAATTGGACTGATGCAACAGTTCCGGGAACGGTGCTTGCAAGTTATATGAATGCAGGTGCGGTCCCCAATCCCAATTATGGCGATAACCAGCTTATGATATCGGAATCGTTTTTTAATTCCGATTTCTGGTACAGGAATGAATTTGAGATACCTGAAAGCTTTCAAAATAAACATGTCTTCCTGAATTTTGATGGAATTAACTGGAAAGCTGAAATTTTTATAAATGGGACAAAGGCAGGCAGATTAAACGGAGCTTTTGCACAAGGCAGATTTGATGTGACCAATCTTATAAAATCAGGAGATAAAAACTCAATTGCTGTGCTTATCCGGAAGAACGAAAATATTGGTGTGGTAAAGGAACAAACAGCTTTAAGTGCCGACAAAAATGGAGGTGTCCTGGGAGCTGATAATCCAACATTTCACGCATCAATAGGCTGGGACTGGATCCCTACGATCAGAGGAAGAAACATAGGCATCTGGAACGACGTTTATCTTAAAACCACCGGCGATGTTACTGTCTGTGATCCTTTCATAATGTCAGATCTCCCGCTTCCTGATACTACAAAAGCAGACTTGTTTGCAGGGATAACTTTACAAAACCACAGTCAGGAAAAGGTAACCGGAATGTTATTATTCAATTTTGGTGAAATTCACCTCGAAAAAGAAATAGAACTTGAACCATCAGAAACCAGAGTTGTTAAACTGGATCCTTCAGAATATTATCAACTGCACATGGAAAATCCACGATTATGGTGGCCAAATGGATATGGAAATCCCTACTTATACGATGTTGATATCGAATTCAGAGCTGCTGACGGGAAAATATCAGATAAGACAATTTTTAAGTCGGGTATCAGGGAGATGACTTATTCTGAGACACATCAGATTCTCAATATGTACATTAATGGCAGACGCTTTATAGGACGCGGTGGCAACTGGGGCTTCCCCGAGTCCAATCTTAAGTTCCGGGGAAGAGAATACGACGCAGCAGTTGCATATCATGCCGATATGAACTTTACGATGATCAGGAACTGGGTTGGCCAGACGGGCGATGACGAGTTCTTTGAAGCCTGCGACAGACATGGGATTATGGTTTGGCAGGATTTCTGGCTTGCAAATCCTGTTGATGGTCCTGATCCTTCCGACCCTGTGATGTTCATGAAAAATGCTGACGACTATGTTAAAAGGATCCGTAATCATCCATCAATTGGTCTCTATTGCGGACGTAATGAAGGCAATCCTCCTGAGGTGCTTGACACTGCCCTTAAGTCCCTGATAGCTAAAAAACATCCTGGACTTCACTATATATCAAATTCAGCAATGGGGGTTGTCAGCGGGGGAGGCCCATATCGGGCCCTTCCGGTAAAAGATTATTTTCTGCTTTATGGGTTTTTTAAGTTTCACAGCGAACGTGGAATGCCTAATGTAATGACATGGGAAAGTC
Source organism: uncultured Rikenellaceae bacterium (assembly GCA_964514725.1). Taxonomy (GTDB): domain Bacteria; phylum Bacteroidota; class Bacteroidia; order Bacteroidales; family VadinHA17; genus LD21. The sequence continues at coordinate 92,923 of CAZEUL010000005.1, read as the reverse complement.
TTAAACAGACCCTTCCTGAAAGTGCCTTATGGCCACAAAATAACATGTGGGGAATGCACGACTTTTGCCTGGAGAGCGCTCAGAATGCTGCATCATTCAATCAAATGGTTGAGGATGGATTCGGCCAGGTAAATGATCCCAGGAAGTTCACTGAACTGGCACAGTGGATAAACTATGACGGGTACAGGGGAATGTTTGAAGGTAGGAGCATGTACAGACAGGGGCTGCTCCTTTGGATGAGCCATCCCGCATGGCCATCGATGGTCTGGCAGACTTATGATTATTACCTGGATCCCACAGCTGCTTACTTTGGATGCAAAAAAGCATGCGAACCTATACATATCCAATGGAATCCTGTTTTCAATGATATAGAAGTGGTTAATTACAGCGCAGGAAACAAATCGGGGCTTACCGCAAAAGCTATGATATTTGACATGGACGGATCGGTAAAGTGGCATAAAGGAGTGAACATTGTGTGCAGTGAAGATTCTACAGTTACCTGTTTCAGGCTGGAATTTCCAAAAAATATATCCCCTGTCCATTTTATAAAACTTACACTTGCAGAAGGTGACAAAGTCATCTCAGACAATTTTTACTGGCGGGGAAAAGAGGAAGGAAACTTCAGGGACCTAAACAAATTGCCGGTTATTGATCTGGAAAAATCGACACACTCGGAAAAAACAGGAAACACATGGAACCTTGTAACAACCCTTAAAAACACTACATCACATCCTGCGCTTATGATAAGACTGAAAGTTGTTGGCAACAGGAGCAAGGAACGTATCCTTCCGGTTTTCTTTAGTGATAATTTCTTATCACTGATGCCTGGCGAGGAAAAAGTGATATCCATGAGGCTTAAGGATGAAGACACCAGAGGTGAAAAACCCACAATCGAAATTTCGGGATTTAATCTTAATTAATAAAAATTAATTCATGCCATGAATTACATAAGAATCATCAAATTCACATTAGTTTTTTTGCTGACCTGTAAGGCAGGAACAACATGGCCGGTTGAACCTGTAAACCCTGATGCAACTCCTGAGGCAAGAGCTCTCCTTTCATTCATACAGAACATAAGCGGCAGATTCATACTATCCGGACAGCATAACTTCCCACTTTCAGGTTCAAGGAACAGCGAATTTGTAACCGATTACATTGGGAAAACCCCTGTTGTATGGAGTCAGGATTTCGGATTTGCAGGGGATGGAGACAAGGATTCCTATCTTGCGCGTCCGGCAATAATCCAGAAGGCTGTTCGTCAGCATAGACTTGGTTCAATTATCACCCTTTGCTGGCATGCCGTCCCTCCTACCGCCGATGAACCTGTTACATTCCAGCCCGCTCAGGGATCTGATCCTTCGGCACCCCTGGCTAGTGTTCAGGGCAGACTTACAGACAAACAGTTCAGGGATATACTTACTCCAGGTACTACGCTTTACAAAAAATGGGTAAAACAGGTTGATGTCATTGCATCCTTCCTTAAGCAGCTTCAGGATGCAAATGTTCCGGTCCTTTGGCGACCGTATCATGAGATGAACGGAGACTGGTTCTGGTGGGGAGGCAGGTACGAAGGCAAATACACCACAGCGGCACTTTACAGACAGCTATTTAACAGATTTACAAAAGTCCACAAGCTGAACAATCTGATATGGGTGTGGAGCGTTGACAGGCCATCAAGGCCCGACAGAGAATTCATCAAATACTATCCGGGATCCCAGTACTTTGATATCCTTGCAATAGACATATATGGAAATGATTTTAACCAGTCTTATTATGAGGATCTATCGGCATTGTCAAAAGGTAAGCCCATCACACTGGGAGAGGTTGGGAATCCCCCTTCTCCGGAAATCATTGAAAAACAGCCAGGTTGGGTCTACTGGGTCGTCTGGGCGGGCATGGCCAGATCCACACCATTTTCCGATTATCAGAGGCTCATGGAAAATCCCAGAGTGGTATTTATGGAGGATAGGAAATTTGCCAACGGATCAAAAGAGTATCGCAAGGCATGCGGCCTTGAGCCTGTCCGATTTAATATGTCTGCCGACTTTACCGGCGAGTGGAGACTGAATGAATGTGAAAGCCTCTTAGCTCCCGGCGGAGGATCCTTTCCCCCCTACAAACTCGATGTCAAACAGAAGGATGATAAAATATCAGTGGTGTCCGCTTCCTTGGTGGAATGGGATGATGACCAGATCACCGAAGAAACACTTACCCTCGATGGAAAAGACAACAATTCCATTTCTTTTATGAATTCTCCAAGGATACAAAAAGCATTTTGGTCCACAGAAAAAGATACTCTGACCATTGATTCCAGAATAACATTTAATTTTTCCGGCCGGACCAATGAACTGAAATCAAAGGAAATATGGACATTGCAGAGAAACAGGAAAAAGCTTGTTATTATTCAAACGGGTGACAACTTTTTTGGCGGAGGACAGAAAACAAGCAAAATTGTTTATGATAGAAGGTAATATCAGACTATTAACAAAGCAAAAAATGAAAGGCAGAGTCAAAGTATTTAAGAGTACAAGTATTTTTGAAAGTACCAGTAGAAGCTGTATGTAAAGTCCTATGTTTAACAACCTTGGATAACTTTGTGATGAAAAAAATTTGTTTCAAATACCAAATGTTACAAGGACATCCCAGGGGTGAAAGATTTGAATAACACCATTTTGAGAAAGCCGGGGCTGCTGCGCCAGACTTTAATTCATTTAGAATTAATTGAACCAATGCAAATAATTTCTTAAAAATCATTTAATTTACAGACAATTAATTAAAACCTGACAAAAATGGCCAGATTTTTCAGACCGTTAATTATTCTATGTATGTCAATGCCTGTTGCAATGGCCTGTTCCTCGGGAAAGGATAAAGAGGCTGACCTAAAAACAGTTGCCAAGGAGATGGAGGATCTTCTTATAAATAATATGATGCCTGTATGGTACCCCAGAGTGATTGACAAAGAGTATGGCGGATATCTAAGTAATTTCAACTACAAGTGGGAAATGACAGGTAATCAGAATAAAATGATAGTAACTCAGGGTAGGCACCTGTGGATGTGTTCAAAAATGAGTGCCTTTACAAAGGATCCTGTTTATCTGGAATATGCCAGGAATGGATTTCTTTTCCTCAGGGATTTCATGTGGGATAAAGAATATGGAGGGTTCTTTAATCTGGTGACACGTGAAGGTAAACCTGTAAGTGAAGATAAATCAAATCAGTTTGCAAAGAATGCCTATGGTAATGCGTTTGGTATTTATGGTTTGGCTGCTTACTACAAAGAAAGCGGAGATAAGGAAGCACTTGACCTGGCAAAAAAAGCTTTCGCCTGGCTTGAAAAAGGGAGCCACGATCCTCTGTATGGCGGATACTTTCAGTTCCTTAACCAGGACGGATCTCCTGTTAAATCAGGCGTTAGAGGTATTCCTCCCAAGGATCAGAACAGTTCCATCCACCTGATGGAAGCGCTGACTGAACTTTACCATGTATGGCCCGATGAGCTGTTACACGAACGCCTTAATGAGATGTTCCTCCTGATCCGGGATGTACTAGTCAAGGATAAAGGCTATCTTCAGCTTTATGTCAATGAGGACCTTAGTCCGGTATCATACCAGGACTCTGCAAAAGAGGTGCATCGGAAGATGTATTTCCTCGATCATATGTCTTTCGGACATGATGTGGAAACTGCTTACCTTCTCATGGAAGCAGCAGAGGCACTTGGGATTGGTGAGGATAAAAAAACAATGGAAGTAGGTAAAAGAATGGTTGATAATGCAATGGTAAACGGATGGGATAATTCAAGTGCAGGCGTTTTTGATGCAGGATATCGTTATAAAAATGAGCAGTCGGTCACTATTCTCAGAGATACAAAAAACTGGTGGGCTCAGGCAGAAACCCTCAATACCCTCCTTATTATGTCAGAATTATATCCCAACGACCCCCTGAACTACAGGAAACGTTTCTTCGATCAGTGGAAGTTTATAAAAGATTATCTGATCGATTGGGAACATGGAGACTGGTACTCCGGATCTCTCGATAAGGAGCCACATGCAAAAGAAGGTACCAAGTCGAATATTTGGAAAGGCAATTACCATACAGGAAGGACTCTTATGAACTGCATAACCAGAATTAAAAATATAACCGGCCAGAATTAATCAGGCCTGGAATTTCGGATTGGGGATTTTGGTATTTGGATTTGCAAATCCGTAGTCCGAAATCTTTAAAGGTCAGACAGATAGTTTCACTATAGCATTTCAATTCTTAAACAGGTAACAATTTAAAATATTACATCATGGTTTCACACGAAATTGATTACAGGATATTCGGGGACGACATTCAGTTCGTCGAGATTGAGCTTGATCCGGGAGAAACAGTGATTGCCGAAGCTGGAGCTATGGTTTATATGGAACAGGATATCAGGTATGAAGTAAAAATGGGAGACGGATCTTCTCCGGGTCAGGACCTGATCGGTAAGCTGCTCTCTGCCGGTTCAAGATTGATTACCGGAGAATCCCTGTTTCTGACTCATTTTACAAATAGGGGCCAGAATAAAAGCAGGGTTGCTTTTTCAGCTCCCTATCCTGGGACAATTATACCTGTTGATCTAAAGCAGATAAGAAATAGTCTCATTGTTCAGAAGGATGGATTCCTTTGTGCAGCTATGGGTACAAAGCTTTCAGTTACTCTTAACCGGAAGATTGGATCAGGTCTGCTCGGCGGAGAAGGTTTTATTCTTCAAAAGCTTGAGGGTGACGGAAAAGCTTTTATTCATGCCGGCGGTACAGTAATTGAACGCCAGCTTAACAATGAAATATTGAGAATTGATACTGGTTGTGTTGTGGCATACGATCCGTCAATTGATTTTGATATTGAAACAACGGGAAGCCTAAAATCAATGGTTTTTGGAGGTGAAGGCCTTTTTCTTGCAACCATGAGGGGAACAGGCAAAGTGTGGCTGCAATCAATGCCTATTCGCAAGCTTATAAGGGCATTAGCACCTTTTGGTAAAAATGCAGGCAAGGAGGCCGGATCAATACTGGGAAACCTTTTTGAGCGATAAGGAACAATCATCATAATGGGAGTGCTACTCAGTTCATATCTGAAACGAAATTCGATTCAGATCAAAATTGGTCTTTTAATGCTGATTTCTGTTGTCCTTCTTTCTGCCACAAGCTATTTGCTTTACAAGAATCTGTCATCCATTGTTTCATCCATACGTATCGACAAGAATCCTGAACTCCGACTGCTGAGTGTTCGAGATATTTCTACTGATCTTGAAAAAGCAGGTAACAGTATTCGCATATATACGATAACCAAAGATCCTTCTGATATTAAACCTTACTATACTATTATTTCCAGAATTGATGATAAGGTTTCCAAATTCAGGTCAGAATGTCTGAACGATTCTGCTCTGCTTCTCCAGACAGATACAATCAGCAAACTTATTGAGGATAACATTTATATATGGAATGAGCTGCTTACCCTATACAAAGATGACAGCGTAATTGATAATCTAAGGGAATTATCTGAACAATATTCTACTGCCGCAGAAAATGACCAGAAAAAGGGAATCCTTAAAAGAGTTTTCAACCGTAAACCTAAAAATCTTCCCGATGAAAAAGAAATTATAAATGACATTAATGAAGTCGTAAGAAAAGACAGTACAGCCAGGGATGAACTTGTTGAACAGGAATCACAACTGGCATATACAAGCAGTAAAATAACAAGGAAATTCTATGACCTGATTTCAAAGATTGAAAATGAAGTAATTGAGGACATCAATTCCAAAGCTTGGGCAGCCGGTGAGGTTGCAAAAAAAACCTATAATATATTGATAGCACTCATTATTTCAGGAGGTCTTCTTGCTGTAATAGTGCTGTATATAATAATAAAATATGTAAGGAATGCATATAAATATCAGATTGCCCTTGAGAAAGCAAAAGACGAAGCTGAAAACCTGTCAAAAACAAGGGAATTGTTCATTGCTAACATGAGCCATGAGATCAGGACTCCCCTTACCGCCATCTCAGGTTTTACAGAACAGCTTCTCCTCGAATCGCCCGACAAAAATATATCCCGGTCGCTTGGGGTAATTAAATCATCTTCCGATCATCTATTAAAAATCATCGACGATATCCTTGACTTTTCAAAGTTGCAGAACCAAAAACTCGAACTTGAAAAGGCAAATTTCAGTATCGCCCGGATTCTTGATGAGGTTCAGTCTCTCTTTGAGAATCAGGCACAAAAAAACAATACATTGCTTACTCATTCCCTCGACCCCGATACTCCTCCTGCACTGCTTGGAGATCCATTCAGGCTGAAGCAGATCATGATCAACCTTGTGAGTAATTCAGTAAAATTCACAAAAAATGGTTCTGTCAGGTTTGACATAAGAAGTGAAAAGAAAAAAGATGATGAAATATTCCTTGTAATGGAATTCACTGATACAGGTATTGGTATAGACGACTCAAAGATTGAAACCGTTTTTGAAGACTTTACTCAGGCTGAAATGAGTACAACACGTAAATATGGCGGGACAGGCCTGGGATTATCAATTGTAAAAAAACTGATTGAACTTCATAATGGGACAATTGATCTTAAAAGCAAAATAGGCAAGGGAACAAAAATCATCTGCCGCATTCCAATTCTCATTGGGAATGAAGATCTCCTTATAAAAGATATTAACTCACCGGTAAGTATTCCGGATGTGGTTACAGGAATGAAGTTCCTTATCGTAGATGATGAAGAATATAACCGGTTGCTTTTCAGTAAGATTCTTGACAGGTGGAAAGTCTTCCATCATGAGGAGGAAAATGGGCTGAATGCCGTCAACGAATTGAAAAAGAATCGTTATGATATTGTTTTTATGGATATGCGAATGCCTGAAATGGATGGACTTAACACTGTAAGATTTATCAGGCAGGAGATGAAAATTTCCGAAACAGAATTACCGGTTGTTATCGTTTCTGCGGCCCCGCCTGATGAGGAGCTTATGGATTACAGGCGGGAAGGGATCAGTTCTTTTCTCCATAAACCATTTACTGAAGAGATGTTAATTACAGCCACAATGAATGCTGTCAACAAAAAGAACCGGGTAATTATCCCCGAAGCTCCCAATATTGATTTTGACCAGCCTTCAGGCAAAGGGAAAATAGATCTCAGAAATCTTTATCACATTGCGGATAACGACAGGGAGTTTGTTAAAGAAATGCTTGTATCATTCATTTCTACAACCGGTACAATGATAAATGAAGTCAAAAAGGCTTCAGATGAAAAACAATGGGAATCAGTTGCTGAAATCTCGCATAAAATGATGCCTCCATGCAGACATCTCGGAGCTGCTGCCATGTTTGAGCTGCTTGTGAAAATTGAAAGAGAAGCAAAGATTAAAAATGCAAATGGATACATTGAGGAGATGCTGAAGAACGTAATTGACGAATTTGAACTTGTGAGGGAAATTCTGAATGAACAGATTTCTAAATTGAATTGATTTTCACACAAATCCTTTGTATTTTAGTGTTTTGCTGAGATCTGATTTAATTCTATCCCCGAAAACTGTCAAACATGATTGAAAGACCCGTTAAGATTTTTGTGGTAGAAGATAATGAATGGTATAATAAACTTCTTGTTCACACTTTATCATTAAACCCCGATTACCAGGTAAAGAGTTTTTTCAATGCACACGATTTTCTTGCCTCCCTTAATGAATTCCCCGATATTGTAACTCTTGATTTCAGATTGCCGGATTTGTCAGGACTTGAAGTCCTTAAGCGTATACGTCAGGAATCCAGCGACATACAGGTAATTCTCGTTTCGGAGCAGGATGATATTGATGTAGTGGTGACACTGCTTAAAATGGGAGCATATGACTATATCACCAAATCTGAAGATCTAAAGGAACGCCTGCTGAATACTGTCCATAACATTGTTCAGGGAATTGACCTGAAAAAGGAAATATCAACCCTACGCAGGGAAGTACAAAAGAAATACAGTGTAAGACAGGGAATTATCGGAGAAAGCCAGGCGATGAAAACTGTTTATGAACTTATAGATAAAGCTTCCGAAACCAACATAACAGTAATCATTTCAGGAGAAACAGGTACAGGAAAGGAGCTTGTGGCAAAAGCCATCCATTATAATTCAAAAAGAAAGGATAAACCTTTTGTAGCAGTAAATGTCCCTGCAATACCCTCAGAGCTAATTGAAAGCGAATTATTTGGCCATGAAAAGGGAGCTTTCACGGGAGCTTCATTCAGAAGGACCGGACGGTTTGAAGAGGCTGATGGGGGAACACTCTTCCTCGATGAGATAGGAGAAATGGAAATTAACCTTCAGACAAAACTTCTTAGGGTATTACAGGAAAAAGAGATAGTAAGGGTTGGAAGCAATAAACCTGTTAAAACTGACTGCCGGATCATAGCCGCAACAAACAAGAACCTGAAGGAAGAGGTAAAAAAAGGGAAATTCAGGGAAGACCTTTATTACAGACTACTGGGGCTTCCAGTGGAATTGCCTCCACTGCGCGAAAGAGGAAATGATATTTTAATACTTGCCAGTTTTTTTATTGATAGATTTTGCACCGAAAACAACATCACTGTAAAAAAGCTTTCACCAGGAGCACAGAAAAAGCTTATGATGTATTCTTTCCCAGGTAACGTAAGAGAACTGAAATCGCTTGTTGAACTTGCAGTCACATTATCAACAAACGACGAATTAGAAGCTGATGATTTCACACTTGATACTGAAGAATCATTAAACAGCTTTGATTATGAGAACCTTACAATGCGTGAACACGAATTGAAAATAATTAAAGCAACCCTTAGAAAATTTAACAACGATATCAGCCTTACAGCAAAAAAGCTTGACATAGGTGTTTCAACAATATACAGGATGTTAAAACAGGAAAAAGAACCAGGTAACTGAATCCTGCTTTTTCAAAATGAGAGTTTTTTCTCAAAATGAGAGATCTGGCTTTTTAATATTCTTTATTATTTAACTTATTATGAGCTATTTGCCGACAAGTCCCACTTCTGGTCCCAGATTTGTTTATAAATATTGGATTATTTTGATATGGACTTTGAAATCATAATAAACCACTTAATACTGGATTACAGAAGAAGCTGCATCAGAAGCTTCGTCTGTACCTCGGAGAAAAACCTGGTGTATCCTTTCCGATTATCCCTCTGCCAGACATTAGTCGGACAGGGCGTCAGTCAGAAAGAATTTATAGTTAAACATAACCTATTGAACCAAAAATTGTAAAAAAGATTTTACAGTTATCAGGAGAAGGAGTACCCAATGTACGAAAGACCCGATTCAGAGACTTTTGAAAAGTGTAAAAATATTTTCTAATTTTTAAAACGGAGGAAGAACAATGGAAATCAATGAAACAAGAACAGGCAGCAATTCTAATTTTACCAGCGAAAGTGTGGTTATGAAAAACAAACTTAGAAATGCAAAAAAGGAAGGTGTTACTAAAGGAGCCCTAATAACCGGAATTATCGGACTGCTAATTCTTATTGGGCTGGGGATCTTTGGATATTCACGATATCAGCGTGATCATAACACACAGGTAGCTCTTCTGGAAAGTCAGAAACTTCAGTTTACAGACCAGCTTACACAGCGTGATTCTATGATCAACGACTGGCTTATCACTTTTGATGAGATTGAGAAGAATCTGAATGCAATTAAACAAAGGGAAAATATACTGAATGTAAAGGCATCAGAAGGAGAGCTTTCAAAGACAAAAAAAGATCAGGTCCTTGAAGACATAAGATATATAAACAGTCTTATAGAAGAAAACAACAAAAAAATTGCAAGGTTAAATGCCCAGCTGAAAAAATCGGGAACCACCATCACAGGATTACAGACAAGAATCGCTGAACTTGAGGCTTCAATGAGACAGTATGAGTCTGAAATAACACAACTGAAGTCCATACTGGTAACAAAGGATTCCGAAATCGAACAGCTTAATACAAGAGTATATGCTCTCAAAGACACTCTCAACATGAAGGATGAAACTATAAGCCAGCAGACCAGCGAATTAAATAAAGCCTTCCTCGCAACAGGCACATTCAGGGATTTGAAGGCAAAAGGTCTTCTACTTAAGGAGGGCGGATTTCTGGGTATCGGCAGAAAAGAGTCTCTTGCCGCTGACTTCCCCGACAGTCTGTTCAAGACTATTGATGTCACACGCACAAAGACTATCCCTGTCAACTCTAAAAATGCAAGGTTAATAACTGAACATCCTACCGGATCCTATGAGATGATAAGAGAAAATGAAAAGTCTATAGCCTATATTGAAATCAAGAATCCGGGAGAATTCTGGAAGATTTCAAAATATGCAGTAGTCGAGATCATTAAATAGTCTTTGGGAGCAAACTCAGGGGGAAAAAGGGAATCCCCTTATTCTGACAGAAATGGTCACCCGAGAAACCGGGTGGCCATTTAAATGCTTCAAAACCTGAGTCGGAGAATGGAGGAATGAAAGGCTTTTAAATAGTCTTTAGGCCTTCCATTATTTTAAGAATCTCTCTCCTCCTTGTAACAAGATCGGCAAGCTCAATCACCATAAATGAATTCACTTTTCGCGCCATAGGTATTACATATTTTTCTGTCTGATCAAGGTAATCAGCGATTCCCTGATTAGTGTGAGTATCCCTGTGAAGGTCGGTGAGATTGCTTATGCGGTCGGCACATTTAAGTAACATTGCATTTCTGGTTCCGTTCTCAAGTATTCTCTGAAGGTATTCCTCCTTCGTCTCATTTTTCATTTTAGTAACTTCAAGAACAAGATCAACCACCTTATTACTGTCATCATCTATTGCTCTTATTTCATCTACCTGAGTCTCGGGCAGATCTTCCAGCAGATCATGTAAAAGTGAAGCTTTCAGCAAAACACTGTCATCAAAAAGCTTGTAATCAATCAATATCCCAAGGGTGCTGAAACTGTGCCTGAACTGATTTCCGCCGACCAGCCGCTGTACCCTTATCAATGCCATGGCTTTTAAAATATAAGGAGCAAGTACAAGTTTTTTTAATGTTTCAAGATCGGTCATTATTGGATGTATATAGGTCAGACAAAAATAGCATGTTATATTATTCAACATTCCTGATTTGAAATTAAATTATAAAACAGTTATTTACGTAATCTTTCTCCGGGAACTTAAGACTCTCCTTGAAACTTGAATATTTTATTGATCAACTAAAAAGTAATATGTTGAAATTATTACATCTGCAGGTTAAAATGAGCATCATCTAAATTTGAATATATTCTGATTCGCACCGGCAAAGCAAAAATGTTTCATTATCCTTCTGCATAATTAAAAACAACTTAACTTTGAATTTACCATACTTTAGTAATCAGAATATTTATGTCCAAATTTAAACCGATTCATCCATGCAAAAAATTATACTTCTGGCTCTGCTTTTACTCTCCAGCTATTTTTTTCTTTCCGCTCAGCCCGATGAGAAGCTGAGATCTGATATCAGCCACACGGGATATATCCACTTTCCGTTACCTCTTGATCACAGTAAATCATTTGAGACATTCGGTCTGACAAAAGAGGTTCTTGTCTCCGATATGTTATGTGATATGGAGGAAATGAAAAAGTGGTCTCACAGCGGTATCGGAACTATGTATCAGACTTCAGAAAGAAGCATCTCCGGGAAATATAGTCTTAGATTAACGGCTGCAACCGTTCCTGAAAAACTTCCGGAAAGGGGAATAGGCAGAGGCACCTCAATTGCCAGCTATGATGTGGGCGGCAAGAACTGGGGAAAATATAACAGGATCAGGTTCAATATTTATCCCGACTGCGAGGGAGCCCGAAGCATATATCTGAACCTTAATATTGAAAATGACGGCAAAATCAAAGTTCCTGATAAATACCGCAGGGAGGGAATTCATGAGATTAATCTTGAAAACGGTAGATGGAATGAATGCTTCGTTGAAATTTCTGAACTGGCACGGGACAAAGTCACGAAAATATCCTTTGCTATTGAAATATTCGGAAAAGAACGAACGATGGGCGACTCCCTGAAATTTGATATTGATGCTGTTGATTTGCAGGTAGTTAAGAATCCTGAAACCGTATCGGGATGGAAGCCTGCCGAAAACAGAATAATCTTTTCCACTTCAGGGTACAGGCCTGAAAGCCAAAAATCAGCCATCGTAAGGATCACCAATCATAATGGGAAATTCCAGTTAGTAGACCATGCCACCAGTCAGGTGGCGTACGAGGGTAACATAACTCCAGGTAAAACATTAATTGGTGATTTTGAGACCATTGATTTTACTGATTTCAGGCGCGAAGGTAAATATATGATAAGGATTGGCAATATTACAACTCAACCATTTTTTATCGACCGCGATTTATGGGACAATTCAGCATGGAGAGTTTTGAATTTCATGTTTTGCGAACGCTGTGGCTATCCTGTACCGGGAAAGCATGGTGCTTGCCACAGCGACCTTAACGGAGAATACAATGGCCATATTTTCCCCATAAACGGAGGATGGCACGATGCCGCAGATATGTCGCAGCAATCCTTGCAGACCGGAGAAATTGCACTTTCAATGCTTGAGATGGCGGTCAGGGCAAAAGAAAAGAATAATAAAGATCTTTACAACAGGCTCATGGAAGAAGCTTTATGGGGAATTGATTTTATTATGAAGACCCGTCTGGGTAACGGATTCAGGATGCAATCGTGGAGTACAAATCTTTGGACTGACGGACTTATAGGTACAGATGATGACTCAGGAAGACGCCAGGTGAGAATTCATAACGGAGGTTTTGAAAATTTTCTGTTTTCCGGGATAGAAGCTTATGCCTCGTTGGTAATTGAAAATGATTTAATGCTTAAAAACAATCTTTGTAAAATTGCAAGGGAAGATTTTGATTTTGCCATTAAACGTTTTGACGAACTGGGATACAATGAAAGGATAAGAGGAGGCGGTCATGCCTATATGGCTTCGCAAAGCCAGTATATGGCAACCATTTCATGGGCTGCAAGCATTCTTTACAAACTGACAAATGATAAATATTATGCTGATAAGGCAGCTGAAGCAATTAAATATACAATTCAATGTCAGAGGAAGGAGCCAATTAATGATAAAGACGGTATGAGAGGTTTCTTCTATCGTGATCTTGATAAACGATCAATAGTGCATTTCAATCATCAGTCGCGCGACCAGGTTTATATGCAGGCATTGACACTGCTGTGCGAAACCCAGCCTGATCATTCCGACTATTCAATCTGGGAGAACTCAATCAGGTTATACGCTCAATACCTTAAGAACATCATGAAGTATGTTAAACCTTATGGAATGATCCCCAGTGGTGTTTATCATATAGATGAAGTTAAAGATTCACTTAATTTTTATGTTGTTCAGGTACGCATAACTGAAGATGTTTCACAGGATTACAAAGAACAACTTGAAAATGGCTTCAAACTTGACAACGAGCATTATCTCAGGGTATTTCCTGTATGGTTCTCTTTCAAAGGAAATGCAGCTGTTCATCTGGCAACCGGAAAAGCTGCTGCTTTATGCGGTAAATTCCTTAACGACAGAGAACTTATGGATATTGCTGAACAGCAGTTGTTCTGGATTGTCGGCAAAAATCCTTTTGGCCAGTCACTGATATGGGGCGAAGGCAGCAATTATATGCAACAATATACTGCTCTGCCAGGAGAAACAGTCGGAGAGATACCGGTGGGGATTCAATCCAGATTCAATGAAGATACACCATACTGGCCGCAGATCAATACTGCCACTTATAAGGAAGTTTGGGGATCAACTGCAGGAAAATGGTTCTCACTGATTTCAGAATTTTAAATATTCAACATTATGAATGCGCAGATTAATGCCGTCAGCCTGTTCAGGTGGTGCAGCGTTCCTTACGATAAACTTGAAAACAACCCTGACTGCAAAATACCATTTAGAATTGTTAAGGATGCTGAGGAAATGGGATTACTTATGGCCAGGGAACTGGCCGATGAAATTATTAAGAACAATCTGAACGGAAAACCAACGAGGGCAATAATACCGTGCGGTCCATCCTGCTGGTACAAGCCATTTACCAACCTGATAAACAAGGAAATGATAAACCTGAATAACCTTGTGGTTTTTCATATGGATGAGTGCCTCGACTGGCAGGGGAGAGAATTGCCTAAGGGCCATCCATATAGTTTCAGGGGATTCATGGAAAAACACTTTTATGATCCGGTTTCTCCAAAGCTTTCTGTACCGGAAAAGAACAGGATATGGCTTAATGGTTTCAACATTATGGAGGTCACCGAGAAAATCAATGAGGCTCCTGTCGATATAACATTCGGTGGCTGGGGCCAGGACGGACACATGGCATATAACCAGGCCCGACGTCATCCATTCAGTAACATATCTCTTGATGAGCTAAGGAATTCAACTATAAGAATACAGGAAAACAATCTCGATACAATAATTGCCCTTGCTCAGCGCACTTTCGGATCAGCCTGGCAGTTTGTTCCCCCAATGTCAGTTACCCTTGGAATGAAGGAATGTCTGTCGGCAAAAAAAATTAGGCTGTTCAGCGATACCGGAGCATGGAAGCAGACAGCCCTCAGAGTCGCTTTGTTCGGACCAATAACAGTTGAATATCCAATAACCCTTTGCCAGGAACATCCTGATGTAATTATTACTGCTACAATTGATACGGCAAGACATCCGATAAGTGAAAACCCTGACTGGACACTATTTTAAAATTAATATGAAATCCGCCTCCCTCAAATTTGACCCCAGTAAACTCCGCTACAATGGTCTGGTTGGCACTGGAGGCATAGGCTCAGGTAAATTTTTTGTTCTGAACGGCAATCATACCCTCGGACGTGAAGAGAGCCGAAGCGGTCATTTTCTTAAGATAAATGATTACTGCAAGCAGCATATAGTCCTTTATTATATCCAGAAGCTTCTGGGACCCCACTTCTCTGTAATTCCTGTCGGACAATTAGGAGATGATGAAACCGGACAACTTCTTTTAAAGGAAATGAAAAGAGATGGTTTTAATCTCAAATGGGTTGAAACAATACCGCAGACATCTACTCTATTTTCTTTCTGCTTTTTTTATCCTGACGGCACAGGAGGAAATCTTACAACAGACGATTCGGCAAGTTCAAGAGTTAATGCCGCATACATCGAAAAGGTTGAGGGACACATCAGGGACCTTGGATCTGAAGGAATGGTAATGGCAGCACCTGAAGTGCCACTGGAGGCCAGAAAAAGGCTGCTCCAGCTCGGAAAGCAATATGGATTATTTTGTTCTGCCTCGTTCACGACCGAAGAAATGCGACAGGCAATTGATAAAGGGATCCTTGACTTTGTCGACCTTCTTGCAATCAATGCAGATGAAGCTGCATCAGCAGCAGGACTTGATATTGCCGGCAATGATTCAGAAAGAATTGCAGAACAAGCAGTAAGGAAACTTGCAGAAATAAACGGAAATTTGCAGGTATCAATTACTGCCGGTAAAAAAGGAAGCTGGTGCTGGGACGGACACCGGCTTAATAGTTTTCCTGCAGCTGCTGTAAAAGAAATAAGCACTGCAGGAGCCGGAGATGCTTTTTTTTCAGGTTTACTCACTGGCATAGCACTTGGATTACATCTCTTTGACTCCCAGCAGCTTGCTACACTAATTGCAGGACTAAGCGTTACGTCTCCTCATACAATAAACAAGAATATTGATCGTCATTCACTTAAAATATTTCTGAATTCTCATAAAATAACCGTAAATGATAATATTAAAAAACTGCTTGAAGATTGAACAGAACCGGAAATAGAGTAATATATTCATCCCTGATCTGCATAACTTCCATAAGATAAATTGATTATCTTTAGAATAAGTTTTACTCTTGTAATAAAACCTGTTCATGAAATAACACATGTGCCATATTAATTTATTATACAACCCATCATGAAAAAATTTTACTTCCTTCCTGTTATTATTCTATTATCATTCGATATTTCAGAAAATAAATCATGGGGCCAGTCTACTTCAATTTCCGACAGCATCTGGCAGGAACCATGGGAAGGTGTCCCTGAATATTACAGAAAATGGAAATATCCTGATTTTTCTTTCCCTGATAAACTACCTGTATGGAATAATGAAAGAACTAAGGTGAAGGAGACTATCACAAATTTGCTGGGGGATATGCCTCCTCGTCCGAAACAGCTGAAAGTAAAGACATTATCAAAAGAGATCAGGAACGGATATATATTTGAAAAATTCATTATTGACAATGAAGTGGATTCATGGATACCAGGTTACCTTGCCATACCTGCTGACAAAAAAGGAAAATGTCCCGTAATTTTAGGATTGCATGGGCACAGCAGCAGTAAGGACAATGTTTTCGGTTCCGCCTCGAATACTGCACAGGATGTTATGGCATTGCTTGTGTCCAATGGTTTTGCAGTAATGGCAATCGACAGTTATTTTAACGGTGAACGGAGAGGCCTGGGCCCGGCAGGTAACCTGGAAATGCAGATGGAAAATTCTGATCAGGAATTATCTCAGTTTAAGCTCAACCTTTGGTTTGGCCGGTCACTCTGGGGTATGATGTTGCGCGATGAACAGATTGCCCTTGATTATCTTGCCAGCCGTCCGGAAATAGATGCATCACGGATAGGTGTTGAAGGAATGAGCATGGGAAGTACACGTGCCTGGTGGCTGGCAGCACTTGATGACAGAATAAAGGCTGTCGTCGGAATTGCTTGTTTTACAAGGTACAGGGAGCTTGTTGAACAGCGACAACTTCGGGCGCATGGAATATATTATTTCGTTCCTGGAATGCTAAAATATTTTGATACTGAAGCACTTATGGGGCTTATTGCACCGAGGCCGTTTCTTGTTCTCACAGGTGACAATGATGCCGGATCACCGCTAAGCGGAATAAGAACCCTGGAAAAAAAACTTCAGACTGTTTACAAACTCTATGACAAACAGGAAAACTTTAAAAGCATCATTTATAAAAATACGGGGCATGTGTATACAGATGAAATGAAAATGGAAATGTTGAGGTGGTTTAAAAAATATCTTGATTAAAATTACAGGGGCATGGTGAAGGATAACAATTTAGTTAAGGCAGGCAGAATGACCTGTGGCTAAATTGCATTTATGTTTTAATACAGAAATCTTAAAACAAAAGATTTATGGATTGCCACAGGTCTTTCCACAAAGACAGATTAAAGGTGGAAATATACAGAACAAAGGAAGAGATGGGCCACGCAGCTGCCTTTTTTGTAGCGGAAAAGATCGGTAAAGCGATTAATTTCAAAGGGCACGCAAATCTTATTCTTGGAACAGGTGCATCGCAGTTCCCTTTCCTTGATGCGTTTTTGAAACAAGAACTTGAATGGGGAAAAATCAATCTGTTCCATCTTGATGAATATTTAGGGCTGACAGACAAACACCCTGCAAGCTTCAGGAAATTCCTGAAAGAGAGAGTTGCAGATATAGTAAGACCAGGGAATGTATTCTATTTAAACGGAAACTCACCTGATATCAATTCGGAGATTGAAAGGTATTCAAACCTTCTAAGACTTTATCCTGTTGATGTAGCATGTATAGGTATAGGAGAAAACGGTCATATAGCCTTTAATGATCCTGGTTTTGCAGATTTTAACGATCCTGAATATCTGAAAGTGGTTGAATTGGACTTAGCCTGCAGGAAACAGCAGGTTGGTGAAGGCTGGTTCCATGGTATTGATGATGTTCCGAAAAAAGCAGTGACACTGACAATTCCGGCCATAATGGATTCGAAGGTTATAAGCTGTACTGTTCCTGACGAGCGTAAAGCAACTGCTGTTCAAAATACTTTGTCGGGCGAAATAACTGCAGCTTGTCCAGCATCCATATTGAGGAGACATGGTGAGTCAGTTCTGTTCCTTGACAGTTATGCAGCACTTAAATTAAACTGATTGAGATTTTATTCATAGAAAATGAAAAGAAGAGCTTTTGTAAGAAGTGCATCCGGCTTAATTTCAGGTGCAATCATTGTTCCTGAAATTATTCCGGCCAGCGTGTTGAAAAAAAATGTGCCTTCAGACCGGATCAATATCGGCCTGATAGGCTGCGGCCGTATTGCACGTGAACACAACCTGCCTGAAATCCTTAAGTTTGATAACGCCAGAGTAATTGCTGTCTGCGATGTTGACAGCAAGCGTTTGAATGACAGCCGACAAATGATAGAGAATTACTATAAAGGGAAATCAGCCACATCAAACAGTAAAGGAATCAGGATGCATCAAGATTATCATGAATTACTCATGAATCCTGAAATTGATGCAGTAATTATATGTACTCCCGATCATTGGCATGCCCAGCCCGCTATCGAAGCTGCGAGAGCAAAAAAAGACATCTATCTTCAGAAACCGCTTACACTTACTGTGTCAGAAGGCAGGCTTCTCTGCAATGCAGTTAAAACACAGGGTATTGTCTTCCAGACAGGGGCCCAATGCAGGTCATCAGATCCTCAATACAGGAGAGCAGCAGAGCTTGTCCGAAATGGCCGGATCGGTAAAATCCATACTGTAAGAATAGGACTCCCCGGTGATCCGTCAGGACCGGAGGTTCCTGAAATGCCGGTACCAAAAAATCTCAATTATGAAATGTGGCTGGGTTCAACTCCTGAGGTTTACTATACCGAAATAAGGGTGCATCCTCAAAACGATTATTCCCGTCCCGGCTGGTTAAGATGTGAACAGTTTGGTGCAGGTATGATAACCGGATGGGGATCTCATCTTTTTGATTACTCATCATGGGGAATGGATACGGAACTGACCGGGCCGGTTTCTGTAACGGCTGTGGCAGAATTTCCAAGGTCAGGTCTTTGGGACGTTCATGGTGACTTCATGGTAAAAGCTGAATATAAGAACGGGATCAACATGTATGTCAGCAGTGGTTATCCTCCCGGTATTAAATATGAAGGCACGAATGGATGGATTTTTGTATCTCACGCTCATACAATAAAACTTGATGCAAGTGATCCCCGTATACTCACTTCTGAGATCGGTGAAAATGAAATTCACCTGTATACAAGCGAGAACCACCATGGAAACTGGCTGGAATGCATAAAAAGCCGTAAAGAGACAATCTCTCCTGCAGAGGTGGGCCACAGGGCATGCACTGTATGTCTTATAAGCCATATTGCCATGAAGATACACGGAGTGTTAAGGTGGGATCCCGAAGCAGAAAGGTTCAGTAATAATGAAAGTGCAAATTCTATGCTAAAGAGACCCCAGCGATATCCTTACGGAACAGACTACATACAATAGTTTCAGACATCATTGCTATCGATCAACCAATTAAATCCTGCTTGCAATCAGAAAATAAAATCAAGGATCCTTTTTACAATTCCTCCAAGTAATATTGCAAAAGCTATTTCGAGGACACATACTGCCAATGTCCTCTTCCATCCATATTCATTCCAAAGAACAGAAATTGTTGCAACACATGGAATGTAAAACATGCTGACAACTGCCAGAGTGATCATTTGCTGGCTGGTCAAAGCACTTGAAAAGTCTGAGGTACCCAGAAATGCTGCCAGCATCACAAGGATGAGCTCCTTTCTTAAAATGCCGAAAATCAGCAAGATGCCTGTTATTGCAGGTAATCCGAGCCATTTTACTGTTACCGGACTCAGAAAATCTGATAAAGCAGGCATCCATCCAGCCAGATTTATTGCCTGAATAACTATTCCTGATACAATAACAACAGGAGCAGCTATATAAACAAATTCCTTTAAAGCGTCCCATGTTTGAAGAAATATCGTTCTAAGATGAGGTGTTTTATAGTCAGGCATGGGCATTATAAGCTCTACAGGCTCCCCTCCTATTATTTTGGATGAAATTCTTCCGGCAATGAAGATCAGGATCATGGCAAACAGATATAGTCCGAATGCCCAACAAAGACCAGCATATTTTCCGACAAGCCCGAAAATGATCACCGAAACGGCAGAACAGGGCACCAAGGTTACAAGCACAGCAGTGATGAATCTTTCCCTTTTAGATTCCATAATACGGCACGACAGGCACCCGGGGACATTGCACCCAAAACCTATAATAAACGAGATACAGCCTTTACCGTGTATTCCCATTTTATGCATTAAATTATCCATCAGGAAAGAGATACGTGATATATACCCCCAATCCTCCAGTAAATATAAAATGATGTAAAAAGGAAGAATATAAGGAATTGCTATCTGAAGAAGGGCAAGAATACTTTCTACTGCCGACCACCCAAGTGCTGCAGAAAATCCGGTGCCAATGTTATTGTTCCACCATTCGTACCATCCGCTGAAAATACTTTCTAGCCATCCGGAAATAATGTTCCCAAGGCTGAATACCGTCAGGAACAAGCCCCCGACAATAAGGATCATCAATAAATAACCTGTGAATTTATGAGTTGTCAATGCATCAAGTTTCTCATTGAATGACAATTTTTTCCTTGGAGCCAGGGTTATAATCTCCCTCGTGATCCGGGATGCAATATTACTTCTTTCATCTGCAATTATGACAGACGAGTCATGCCCATGGATTTCCTCAAGAGTAACAGAAAGTTTAATGGCTTTATCCTTTATTTCAGGATATTTCTCAGCAACAAGATTATTTATTTCAGTGTCTTTTTCAAGAAGTTTGATTGCAACCCATCTTATCGGGTAAGGAAGGGATTTATCCTTTAATTCCGAAGCAAGGTCTGAAATACAATTTTCAATCTCCTTTCCGAAACTAAGCGGTTTTGAATATCTCACCTGGTCTTTCTGTTCTATTACTTTATCTATCAGTTCCGTAAGTCCGGTTCCCCTCGAAGCAATAGTTGGAATTACAGAAACGCCTGTTAAATCCTGAAGCTTTCTGAAATCAATTGTGACACCTTTCTTCTTTGCCAGGTCAATCATGTTCAAAGCAAGAATGACAGGACATTCAAGCTCCAACAGCTGAAGTGTGAAAATCAGGTTCCTTTCAAGATTTGTGGCATCTACTATATTTATTACACAATCAGGCCGAAAATGAATAATATAATTACGGGAGATTAATTCTTCTGTTGAATAAGTTGTTAAAGAATAAATTCCAGGAAGATCCAGAACATCAATGGTGTAACCTTTATAATAAAGTGTTCCCTCACGCTTTTCAATAGTTTTGCCTGCCCAGTTGCCGATATGCTGATGAAGACCTGTTAAATAGTTGAATATCGCCGATTTGCCTGAATTCCCCTGTCCAGCAAGAACTATATTGATCTTCTTTTCGTCAATCATTTTGATACGACTATTATTTTTGACGCCAGACCTCTGCCCAAAACTAATCTTGATCCGCTTACCTCTATCTGCACCGGTCCTGAGAACAGAGTCCTGCGAATGACCTTTAGTTCGGTTCCGGATGTAAGTCCGAGATCGGCCAGCCTCTTAATAAGGTTTTTACCTCCATGTACCGAAATAATGGTCCCTTTTTGGCCGTCTTCCAATTCAGTTAGGTTCATTTCAAAATTGATTCTGTTCATATTTCAGATTTGCATTGATATGTGAGCATTTATTCAACTAACTTTTCAAAAAAATCATTTTTCCTCGACATGTCTCAATCCTTCGGCAAAAAGATTATTTATGTGAATATCATCGAGTGAATAGAATGCCACTTTGCCGACTTTATTGTATTTCACAAGTTTCATATTTCGCAAAGTCCTTAACTGGTGAGAGATGGCGGAGTTTGTAGTCCCTATGATTGCGGCAATATCCCGAACACACAGCTCATTTTCCTGACACAGGGCATAAATTATTTTTGTGCGTGTAGGATCGCTCAATGCTTTGAATGTCTCTGCCAGGTAATGGAAAAACTGATCATTCTTCATTTTCTTTTTTACTGAAGTGACTTTCCCTTCTTCAACAACAGCAATTTTAGTTATATCCTTTCCCTTGCTTTTCATTGAATATTATATATGAACAATTGTTCAACCATTAATACAAAAATACATTTTTTTTAATAATACTTATTGATTAGAATTTATTTAGCTCTCAGGTATTGGACCGGCCAGTCAAACTCTGTTTTTAGTTCCCTTGCTGCCTGAAGGGGAAAATAGGGATTGCGGAGAAATTCCCGGCCGAAGAATATCAAATCTGCCTTCCCCTCCAGAAGTATTGATTCTGCCTGTCTTGCATGTGTGATCAGCCCTACGGCCCCTGTCAAAATCCCAGTTTTTCTGATTGTTTCTGAGAAAGGAACCTGATATCCAGGACCAAAAGGTAAAACAGCATCAAAAACATTCCCTCCCGATGAGCAATCGATGAGGTCGACTCCCATATCTTTAAGAACATAAGCAAGCTGTACGCTTTCTTCAAGAGTCCATCCCCCTTCTGTCCAGTCAGTTGCGGAAATGCGGACAAAGAGCGGGTTTTCTTCCGGCCATACTGATCTAACTGCCTCAATAATTTTCTTTAGCAGCCGGATGCGGTTTTGAAATGTTCCTCCAAATTCATCTTTCCGTTTGTTGCTCAGAGGAGAAAGGAATTCATGCAGCAAATATCCATGAGCGCTATGTATTTCAATAACTCTGAATCCGGCGATCCTGGCCCTTTCGGCGGCAACCTTGAAAGCTGCGATCAGTCTATCAATATTCTCAATATCAAGAGGTTGAGGAATTCTGTCACCTGGAATAAAGGGTAAGTCGGAAGGTGCAATTGTTTGCCAGCCTCCTTTATCAATCTCCAGTTGTTTTCCACCTTCCCATGGTACTGCACAGGAACCCTTTCTTCCTGAATGAGCCAACTGAATGCCTGCAGAAGCGCCTTTTGAATGGATAAATCCAGCAATCCGGCTTAATCCGTCTATATGATCATCATTCCAGATACCTATATCACCCGGAGTGATCCTGCCTTCAGGAGATACAGCTGTTGCCTCTGTTATAACAAGCCCGGCGCCACCAACTGCACGACTGCCATAATGTGCCAGATGCCAGTCGTTTACAAATCCGTCAGATGCTGAATACTGACACATCGGCGACATTACAATCCGGTTCCTCAGTGTCAGATATTTAATTGAAAGAGTAGAGAAAAGTCTCGACATCAGGATTAGCTTTTAATTAATTACCGGGTTATTGACTTTTTTCAGACAGTTTATATGCCACTATGCAATTCTTGAAAAAAGCAGGTACAAGTAAAAGGCCTTCTTCAGGCAAATAAGCAATATCTGCTGTATTCATGCCATTGTCTTTGGTTTTTATAAGCGAGACTCTGGAATTATCGGGATTTATCATGAATATTTCGCCTTCCCAGTCTGTAACAATATAATATCCGGGAATTCCTGTCCATGCTATTCCATCTCCCCTTCCAATTTTGTCTGCAAGCAGTTTTTTTGAACCTGAGCTCAGGTCAATGGAAGTAAAGTCCTGTCCTCCCTGGGAAGCTACAAGAAGTCTCCCCTGTTCCCATAGAAGCCCGTTTGGACCATTAAGCTGATCTTCATTCCAGACCGTAACCCTTCCCTTACTGTAAAAATAGATCCTGTTTGCATCAGTATCTGATATGTACAGGTTCCCATTGCTGTCCGACGTAATGTCGTTAAGCATCTTTGATCCCTCTATTGGAATCTTTTTGAGAATTTTGCCGTTATTGATATCCATTGCCACGATCTCATCTACATCCGCAGCAAACAGAGTGTCTCCAGTTATGGCCATACCTTTCGGGGAACTAAGTCCTTCTATCCAATTAAGATCTATAATTTTACCATTTCTATCCATCCTTGATATGAATCCGTTTCCATCTTTTTTCCTCGGCTCTAAATTGAGATTGGTCACGTAAAACACATCCCGTTTCCTGTCATAAATAACTGATTCAGGCGTTAATAGTAAAGTATCGGTGCGCCATATTTCTGCAACTTCAAATTGCCTCAAAGACTGCTGTTCATTATTGGTTTTCTTCGTTCCGTTTTTGCATGAGGCAGCCATAATGCCGGCAATGATGAATAAAAGAATTAAATTTTTCATGTTTTCCGGATTTGATTTTGTCAAATGTATAAAATCTGTCATAATAATAACAAAAGATCAGGATGATGAATATGATGAGATATTTCATTCCACAATGCGAAAATGAATTTTCGTAATTTTGTATATTGAAGGATCTTATCATTATTTCAAAATGCCGGCCATCTTGTCATTGAGCACGGATCGTTTCAGGAAATACAGAGTATTAGTTTCTAATATTTACCTTATTATTATTTGCTTAATCCCTAACTTAATATCCTGTGATAAAGAAAAAGACAGAGATAAGCCCCCTTCTCCACCAAAAGTATGGCTTACCGTAATAACAGGGAACGGAGTTGATGGCAATCCAAAACCAGGTAAATATGAATATGACACCGGTATGGTAGTAAATTATGGTTACAGAACACTGGAGGGTTATATCAACCTGGTCACAACCCTTGATGATAAAATTATTTCTAATGAAGGCTCATTTATTATGAGAAAAGACATCACTCTCAAAAGTGAAGCAGAGCAAAAGGTGTTATGGAGGTTCAATACAAGCAATCCGGTTTATTACTCGGTGCCGGCTATCGGATCGGATAATACAATTTATTTCACTTCGGGAATGAATGGTGGGGCTCCAGGAACTCTCTATGCCCTAAAACCAGATGGAACATTAAAATGGTCATTTACTCATTCCAACCTTTTATTTTCTCCGGTTATAGGTAATGATGGAAACATCTATGTTCAGGATTTTTACAGTAAACTGATATCGATAAATACCTCAGGGACATTGAGATGGATTTATGATCAGTTCAAATACTACTATTTTGAAAATGTAGGTCAGCGTTGTCCGGCAATAGGATCAGACGGGACAATCTATATTAACGGATGTGGACTTCATGCGGTGGATCCTTCAAACGGATCCGGGAAATGGGTTGCGTATGATGTCCTCAGCGCAAAAGCATCACCATCAATTGCCGCTGATGGGACCATTTATGCTGTTTTCAGCCAGGATCTGGTTGTAGCGGTAAATCCTGATGGATCGGAAAAGTGGCACAATTCTTTCACTTATGAATGGGAGATGTCGTTTTCTTCTCCGGCAATAGATAAAAATGGTATTGTTTATTTTAGTGCTGAAGCAAGATATGAAGGAATGGATTATTCCAGTATTTACGCATTTAATCCTGATGACGGTTCAATTAAGTGGAAATACTATGTTGAAGGAGAAAGGTTTGTAAGGGCCTCGCCTGTTATTGACAAGGATGGCAACATAATTATTGCAACAAAGGCAAACGGGCTTGATAAACTTGCCGGAGTGATAGCCATTTCACCTGCCGGACAAAAGGTATGGAGTTATACCATTGAAAATGTTCATGTAACTGATGATGATATTTACAGCACTCCTTCTATCGATAACAATAATATGATATATTTTGCAGCAGAAACAGGCTTTCTGTATGTATTAAATCCCGACGGAACCCTGAATTACAAATATGAACTGCCGGTCTCAGTTAACTGGTCTTCACCTGCAATAGTCAAAGAAGGCGTTTTATATATCGGAGGAATGTTCGGCAGTAACTACGAAGGAAGTCTTGTTGCTGTTAAAATATCAGGAACGGATTATGCTTCAACCCCTTGGCCCAAATTCAGACACGATAACAGAAACACCGGCAGATTCGGTTTCTAAATATGTTTACCATACTTCAGAAGCTATGCAATAAAAGGAATATATCTCTTTCCGGTGCCAGTGATACCACGATTTATCAGCCACCCTACATGAAATATGTGAGGTTTTCTCAGTATCAGGATCTGGTACAAGGTTAATTATGAAGATTTCAGCAATGAAATTTAAATATTTACCCTGAGTAATAAGTAAACAGATGCCTTCCAAGTTTTAATCAATGGTTTTTCAGGTACCAGTCGTTATACTCCTTAATTATCGCCTCAATATTGATGTTTCTATACCCCTCCTGCTTGTTTTCAATTTTTTTTGCCAATTCAGGATAATCCCTTACGTAATCAGCCATGTTTTTGCTGAATTTCATAAGAAACTTCAAATTGAAAGGAGTAAGAGTCTGTTCGTTTTGTTTCATTCCGAATTCATTGGTCCAAAGTTCGCTTTCATCAAAAATAATTGCCTTTTCAAGGTCAGTAAGCGAAAGTTTATCCAGCGACATCAGTTTGTTTCTGTCCTCATCATAATACCATACATAATATTTAATAGGCCCATTAACCTTCCGTAAAATAAAATTCTCAGCGTGAGTGCTGTAAGAGAACGGGTATTTGATACTCTCATAATAACGATTACCGACCTGATAGGCCTTTATGTCTTTGGGTGTATATTTAATTCTTCCTTTCCTGTCTTCCGGATCAGAATAAAAGAATGTCATTTTTTGATTTAGCCACAGATTTATATTGAGCAGATAACCTTTTAAGGTATCCCCCTTAAGATTAATGATATATCCTGGATGGATACTCCCCCGTTCAAGCCCTGTTTCTTTCTTTTGGGCAAACAATGCCAAGGAATGCATAGCAATCCAAAGCGAGAATAAACTCATCGAACAGTATTTCATAATAAAATAAATTTTTTTTAACGTTATGATGGAATCTCTATGTAGATGATTATCATATTAATAGGTTTGTGTATGCAAAAACATGGATGTTTTATAATTATTTCCAATTATTATATGTTCTCAGAATAATCATTTGCAGGTAATTTACTAAAAATACCGTAAATAAGATGAATTTAATACTGACTGTTTATCAATATTAAGCAGCCGGATTATAAGAAAAAATAATTATCCAGGTGCTAAACGGACAGTGTTTTTATTTATTGTTAATGTTAAGCTGCCAATTGAAATAATAGTTGTAAATTGTAGGAATTAACTTAATCATACTGAATATGAAACTTTTAAGGGGTACTATTTTTGGAGGTATTTTTTATTTTCTCCTGGGTTGGCTTGTCTACGGGATCCTCCTGATGGATTATTTCTCAGCCAATACGAACCAATGTGCAAACAATCCGGCTGGTGAAATGGTCTGGTGGGCAATAATTGCTTCAAACCTGGCCGCTGCATTGTTTCTTACTCTTATACTGAACTGGTCAAAAGCCAAAAGTGTTGTCGATGGTTTAATAACAGGTGCCATATTTGGGGCTCTTTTTTCCACAACAGTCGATCTTTCATTCTGGTCAATGACAACAATGTACAGCAGTCTGGTTACTGTTGTGACTGATGTTTTGGTCAGTGCTGCCGTATTCGCCCTGGTGGGTATGGTAATTGTGCTAACCTGGGGCAAAGAAAAGACAACCTGATTCAATTTAGCAGGAGTAAAGGTTTAAACTTATAAAGTGTATTTTCTTTCTATAAACCTGAGCAAAGGTTGTATTATTTCAGGTCTTTGATGATTATCCTGTCACGATACAATTTTACTTCCAGCTTTTGTCTCTCCTTCCATTTCAGTTTACGGATAAAACCGCGCGGAATTGTAACAGCATAACTCGATCCTCCGACTTTTGTAAGGCTTCGGATGTTTTCTTCTTCCAATTTATTGCGTGCCATATATACCTGTTAACGTTAAATATTGACTGATATTGCTCCATAAGGTTTCAGGCAACGGCAGAAAGGGGGTCAGGAAAGCCAGATCCTGAGTTTTACCCTCTGGCTTTTACCGTAAATCTTTGGGGCCGGATCATTAAAATTACGTAATATATTACGTAATATATTATGTAATTTATTACGTAATTTCTAAATTTCTCAAGATTTTTTTACACTCGAAAAGATACCAATATTCCCTAATAAAAGGGTGAACAACTGTCAGAACATTTTTTTCATAATCTATCTTTCAGGTAAAATAATGGCCAACACAGATCATTTTTATTCTTAGTAGGAGATCAGAACAATCTTATTCTGACCAGTGATTATTTTGATGGTCATTGTTAATTGTGTCATTTAAAGATTGAATAATGTTCTTTAATAACATTTATGAATTCGGGTTATGATGTTTTTTGTTACAGGAAAAATTGAATTTGCTGACTCCAAGAATATTTAATGTGTAGAACCATGCTTCAGGCAGGATGATCCATTCTCATGAAAACACAATGAGTTCCCCGTCACGAAAAGGAATAATGCCACGGTTACTTCGGATCATGAATAGCAACTCCGGACAGCTGCAAGAGATTCCTTTCCGGCTGAAGTATGATCCGAATGACACGGGGAATCTGTAAAATCAGGGCTAATGAAGGATCTCCCTAACACATCAAAACCCTCTCGGGAATGTAGAAGTAACCGCTGAAGAAATAGAAATGGAGGTCACAAGGAATAAACCCGGAAATTCTTATGATCTTATAAAAAGGGGGGTAGCTTTTTTAATGAATCAGAAGGATTTGGCTTTGTCAGCGAACCTGAATTAAAAAAGAAAACATTTGTTCATGCCAATGTCTATATGGAACCGGGAATTGAGATTAACCTGCTTGTTTTTAAAACAGCTAAAGCACCCAAAGGGCTATACGCTGTAAAGGTTAAGCTCTTATAAAGACTGAACGGGAAGTAAATTATTCTGCTATTTTATCCTTCTTGTGGAATTTCTTAATAGGTACCGGTTTTTTGCCTCCTCAATATCTTCGTCCGGTGTAATATAGATCTTTGTTCTGTGATCAATAATAACTTCTCTCAACTTTGAAAGATCCGGTGATTTTAAAATGGCTGGTTTTTTTTCAAACATAATTTTTGATTTTAATAAAAAGTCCCGCTTCTGGCGGGACCAAAAAAACTTAAATGATTATAATAGATAACCTAAACAAGTTTAACATTTACTGCATTTAATCCTTTTTTACCCATTTCCAGGTCAAAGGTAACTTTATCATTCTCCCTGATAATATCCCTTAAACCTGATGAATGCACAAAATAATCTTTTTGTGTATTCTCCTCTTTGATGAATCCGAATCCTTTCGATTCATCAAAAAATTTTACTGTTCCTTTACTCATTATGTATTATTTAAATTCGGTGCAAGTTACTCTTATTATTTAAAATATTTCATTTATTTTCAATAATTTAATAAAAAAGGTCATTATTATTTCTGCAGTTTACTTTTTCTGGCATTTTATTTCTTATTTTTTTAATACATTTCTCCATGGTTTAATTCGTTCACATTCGTGGAATTTTTAAAATATTAAAAATCAAGATAATTTGATTATCTTTGTGTCCTTATTAACATTGTGATTTCCATGTAGCGTTGTCACGCATTTAATCCAGTCTGCAACTGAGTTCATTTCAGCCGGGATATAAATCAACCGCTCCCGGAGCCACAAACATAAATAAATCTTATGAAGCCATTGAAAATTGGTAATCTGTCAATCCGCATTCCTGTTATTCAGGGAGGTATGGGTGTGGGCATCTCGCTGTCAGGACTGGCCGCTGCAGTTGCAAATGAAGGTGGATTAGGTGTGATATCCTGTGCAGGCCTTGGAATTCTATACAAGGATTTTTCCGAAAACTATCTTTCAGCCAGTATTTATGGCCTGAAGGAGGAAATACGCAAAGCCAGGGAAAAGACTCTTGGAATTATCGGTGTTAATGTAATGGTAGCGATGACAAATTTCGCTGACATGATAAGGACCTGCATAGCTGAGAAAGTTGATTTGATAATTGCCGGTGCTGGTCTTCCTTTAGATCTGCCATCTTTTTTGAAGAAGGACAGTATTACCAGGCTGGTACCAATAGTATCTTCAGCAAGGGCTGCCAAAATTATTTGTGAAAAATGGAAGTCAAATTACAATTACCTGCCTGATGCTGTCATTGTTGAAGGACCAAAAGCAGGAGGTCATCTGGGTTTTAAGGAGGAAAATATCAGTGATAATGATTATTCTCTGGAAAAGCTAGTCCCGGAGATTGTTAATGAATTGAAATCTTTTGAAGAAAAATACAATCAACCTATACCACTTGTTGCAGCGGGAGGCATCTATACAGGGCAGGATATCAATAATATAATGAAACTTGGTGCATCCGGTGTTCAGATGGGAACCAGGTTTGTAACAACCCATGAATGTGACGCATCAGAAGCTTTTAAACAAGCATATGTCGATGCCGACGAAAAAGATATTGAAATTATAAAGAGTCCTGTAGGAATGCCTGGCCGGGCTATCTTTTCAAGCTTTATCCAGAAGGTGAGAGATGGCAAAAAGCAACCCAAAAAATGTCCTTTTAAATGTATCAAGACCTGTGATATTGATAAAAGTCCCTATTGCATAATTATCGCATTAATCAATGCACTTAAAGGTAATTTTGAAAATGGTTTTGCCTTTGCCGGAAGCAATGCATTCAGGGCGACTAAAATATCAACAGTTAAGGAGATTTTTCAGTCTCTGAAGAAAGAGTTTAAAGAGAGCAAATAATAAGGTGATCATACAACATTTCTGAATACTTTTCTGAAATGATATGCACACATCTGTATATGACTGCAAGCGAAAATGACTTTGATTTATTGAAAATACGTAAGAAGACAATCTTAAAACTAATCGATCAGACACCACCCTAATAAACCAGATTGATGGAATTTTACTCAAAAAATGCCGATCTTGCAAGTGTATATGAAAAATCAAAGGAAGACCGAAAGAATCGGATCATATTTTATTAAGACAGCCGTGACCGGCATCACAATTATGGCCCTTTTTGTACCTTCTTTAGTTGCTCAGAAAGCTTCGTTTGTGTATGACAATCTTAAACGGACTTTTAAAATCTTTCTGCCTTCAAATTATGAAACATACTCCCGCCTGCCTTTAGTGATAGCCTTGCATGGACGAGGTGGAAACAGTGAAAGCATGATCCTGCTTACACGTAAAGGGTTTAATAAGCTTGCTGAGAAAGATGGTTTCATAGTGGTTTATCCTGACGGAATAGATCTAAATTGGAATGATGGAAGAATGGACGAGGAATCAAACGATCGGGCACACAGGGAAAATATTGATGATGTCGGATTTATTTCTGCATTAATAGACTCAATGATAACTA
The DNA here is from genome assembly GCA_964514725.1 of uncultured Rikenellaceae bacterium. GTDB lineage: Bacteria > Bacteroidota > Bacteroidia > Bacteroidales > VadinHA17 > LD21. The sequence continues at coordinate 61,940 of CAZEUL010000005.1, read as the reverse complement.
GATACAGAGTCGATCCGAAAAGAGTCTATGTTACTGGCATTTCCAATGGGGCAATTATGGCATATCGTCTGGCTTGTGAACTAACATATAAAATAACTGCAATCGCTCCTGTTGACGGGAATATTCCCCTCTTGTTTTTTCCTGAATGTTCTCCGTCGAGATATATTTCAGTATTGGCTATCAACAATACCAATGATCCACTTGTACCGTACGAAGGAGGAGACATTTACGGAAGTATTCGCAGGATAAACCTGGGTAAGGTATTATCTGTTAATGAATCAATTATGTTTTGGGTGAAATGGAATAAGTGCTCGGTTTATCCTGTTATTATTGATGAACCTGATAAGGATCCAAAAGATAAAACAAGAGTTAAAAGTATGCATTATCTGGATGGATTGGAAGGGACGGAAGTGATTTTATATTCTGTTGAAGGGGGTGGTCATACATGGCCGGGGGGGTTCCAGTATTTACCTGTATGGATCATTGGAAAAACCAGCAGGGATATTGATGCAAATGAAATAATCTGGTCATTTTTTAAGAGACATTCCAGGTAGACTTTTACACTAAACAGGGTTTGTAAATCAAATAAATATTTAACAAAGACTTACGTAACCATCCTATATAACCTCAATTCTGAAATCAATTATGTCAAAGGTCTTATCTTTACAAATTGGTAAATGATTGATAAGAGAAGAAATATAAGGTCCTTTCAGGAAAAGGGTTGGCTTAAGCTTGATAATGCTGCAAAGCTTTTTCCGGCAATCGTTTCAAATGATCTGACCTCGGTATTCCGGATCACAGCATCACTAAAGGAGCCGGTGAAATATTCTGCAATCAGGGAAGCTGTAGAAATAACCTCAAGGAGGTTTCCATATTTCAGCGTTTCACTGCGAAGTGGATTATTCTGGCATTTTCTGGAGTTCAACGATCAGCTTCCACGTATTCAGGTTGAAGAAAAAATACCCTGCACTGCTTTTGCCCTGAAAAGAAGGAATGAGCCTTTGTACAGGATAATCATTAAAAACAACAGGATATCGGTTGAATTCATTCATATACTCACCGACGGCGGAGGTGCCATGGAATATCTTAAATCCCTTTTATATACTTACCTGACAATCACAGGCAAACATATAAGCCTGACAGGTAATATAATTCTGCCAGGTACACCGATTTCGGAAGAGGAGATGGAAGACGGATACAACAGATTCTTTCGAAAACTGCCGCCGCCGGTAAAACTTGTCAAAGCATGGCATTTGCCTTTCAGGCTTAATGAAAGGCCAAGACTAAGAGTTATCAATGGTGAAGCAAGTCTCAGCGAGATCCTTGAACTCACACGAAGGTGCAAAGTATCTGTTACGGAGTATTTAGTTGCTGTATATCTTTATTCCCTTCAGGAGATTTATATTTCAAATAAAAGGAATAACAAAAATGATAAACGAAAAGTCCTGAGAGTTGAAGTGCCTGTAAATATGAGAAACAAGTATCCAAGCAGGACAATGCGCAATTTTTCACTTTTTGTGTTGCCTGAACTTGACCTCAGACTGGGAACATATACATTTGATGAAATACTTGTGTCAGTACATCACCAGATGCAAATGAGTTCTGATATAAAGCAGATATCCAGATTCCTTTCAACAAATGTCAGCTATGAAAAACTTTATATTGTCAGAGTCCTTCCCCTGTTCATAAAAAAAATGGCTATTTCTGCTATTTACAGAGGACTTGCTTCAAAGCGTTTTACAGGAATCATTACAAATATGGGACTTGTGACTCTGCCGGAAGAAATGAGTGAATTGATTGAATCACTCGATCTTATCTCGCCACCTCCAAATCCGAAGGTCAAAGTAACCGCAGCAATAATTTCTTTTAAAGACAAGTTAAGGATAGCCTTCAGCAATATTTCACAGTCGCATGAACTTGAACGATGTTTCTTCCGGAAACTTTTACTTGATGGCATACATGTAAAAATTCTGAGCAACAACTAAAAACCATGAAAACAACAATTTGCATGAATTGTGGTGTTGAGCTTGACAACAACTTGGAAGTCTGCCCCCTTTGCGGAAAACATCCTGTGAATAACAGCAAATCTGAATCTCAATCTGCTAACTATCCTTCAGATATCATTTTATTACAAAAAAAAGAGAACAGAAAATATTTTTGGGAGCTTAGTGGTATAATTGCATTTTCCGGGATTGCAGTCTGTACAATTGTTGATCTTTCAACCAGCAAAGGACTCAATTGGTCACTGCTTTCTGATGTATCGATATTGGCATTTTGGGTAATCATGACACTTTTTTTCTATTTTCATAAGAGGACACTTATACTACTGCCCAGCCTGATGTCGATAATTCTAGGAACCCTCTTTTTATTGGATCAAATAGAACCCGGACAGAACTGGTTCTTCCCTGTGGGGCTTCCAATAACAATTGCTGCATTTGTCACAACGGGAATTATAGCGATTCTCTGGAGGACATCGCATTTTAAAGGAATGAATATATTAGCTGCAGCTTTAATTGTTTTAGCCGGATTTTGTGTCATAACAGAAATGGTTCTGGATAAATACCTGAATGGCGTTGTGAATCTCCGATGGTCGCTCATTGCTGCAATATCAACACTACCGGTAGCATTGATATTATTCTTTTATCATTACCGCCTAAAAAAAGGGAACCGTCTCGACAGTTTTTTTCATGTATGAGATTCAGGATAAATCAAAATATCACCTTCTGACCTGAAAATATAGAATATATCACAAAGTATTATGTGTCACTGCAGAAACAGACACACTTAATTGATTGTAAAAAGCACCTGAGAGACAGATCAAACCAATTAGTCTTCGTCAATCCGATCGAGCATATTCTGAGGCAACGATTTACTGGTATCCGCCCCCAGCTCTCTTATCTTCTCAATCCTGCCGATTATTGTATCACCCTTCTTTTTCGACTCATAAAGCTTATTCATAGCATTCGTATACTGCTCCTTTGCATCGTCTATCTTCTTTCCAACCCCGGTCAGATCTTCAATGAACCCTATGAATTTATCATAAAGAGCTCCACTTTGTTTAGCGATTTCATAGACATTTTTCCGTTGCTTGTCCTGGTTCCAGATAAAACTGATTGTCCTTAAGGTTGCCAGAAGTGTCGAAGTGCTGACCAGAACAATATTTTTCTTCAAAGCTTTGTCAAAAAGCCCGTAATCCTCTCTCTGTGCTACTGCAAGTGCAGGTTCGACCGGAACAAACATAAGAACGTAATCGGGGGGATTAATACCATACAACTTCTGGTAATTCTTGTCGCCAAGATCTCTGATATGATTTATCATATCTGAAAGATGCTGTTTAAGTGCAGATTCTTTTGTCTTTTCATCATCCGCATTGAAATACCTTTCATAAGCAACCAGCGAAACTTTTGAGTCAATTATCAGTTGTTTCTCATCAGGAAGATTAATAATGTAGTCAGGTCTCAGATTTTTGCCTTCTTCATCCTTGACGGTCTCCTGTTTTCTGTAATGTATGTCCTTTTCCAAACCGGCCTTTTCAAGGATAAGTTCAAGCTGAACCTCGCCCCAGTCTCCCAGGAACTTTTTATCCCCTTTCAAAGCATTTGTTAGTTTATGTGCATCTTCGCTTACCTGCTGATTCAATTTTACAATTATTTCAAGTTCCTTTTTCAATGAGATCCTTTCCCGTGTCTCATCTTTGTAAACAGTCTCAATCTTTCCTTCAAATTCCTTTATCTTTTCTTTCAAAGGATTTAACAATTCACCTACACTCTTTTCATTCAGCTCAAGGAACTTTTTGCTTTTTTCCTCAAGCAGTTCATTTGAAAGGTTTTTAAACTCCAGCGACAGCTTTTCATGAAGCTCATCAATCTCCTTTTTACTGTTTGAAAGTTTATCCTCAGTATTCTTAAGGTCTGCCGAGAGTTCTGCAACCCTGGCATTTAAACTGTTGATTATTTTTTCCTTATCATTGTTTTCCTGTCTTTCCCTGTCATATATCTGAAGAGGAATATGATTATTTTTTAATTCCTCAAAATAGCTTTCTTTTTCCTTTGAAGCTTTCTGACGGGCAATCAACCATCCGATGATGAGACCGAATGCAAGTGCAATTACTATTCCGGCAGCCATATATATATTATCCATACTTCAATAATAGATTTCTTTAAATAATTATCTTCCTGTGAATTAATAATATCTGTTCATTTAGCACCCGCCTACAGAAATTTGACAGTTAAAGTTACATATATGCGGTTGATTTTAGAGCAGATGTTAATAAAGTGATAAGAATTAAATAAAAAGATCCTGGTTAAACGCAATTACAATAATTGTAAAGCATTTAAAGGATTCCTGGTTAACAATTCTGATTCAAAAATGCTGACTTGCACTTAATATCAGGATTTTCATGAAAAGAACTGCAATAATCTTCCTGTTATTCCTGATTGCATCAACCCTCATTCATTCACAGAAGAACAACAGGAAAAGCATATCAGGGATAAATGCAGGCTGCGCAGTTCCCCTTTTAAGGAATTTGCGGTCAGAACGATGAAACCTTATGCCGGCTTTGCCGGTCAGGGTATTATGAGCTGACCGATCTGTCTCTTAATAAACATACCGTCGTGACTCCCCTCTTGTGTAAGTCATCAAGAAACATACCGGCTACGCAAATATTGTCAGAAAACAGGAAGAGTTTTTCCGGTCTGTTTATAAACTATATGGTAAATACGAAGGTGCAGGAATTATCCCCTGAACATCATTGATGTTGTCTTTACACCTTCTTCATAGGGAGTAGCAGAGATACCGAAACGTTCAGTGAACTTTGAAGAATTGAAAAAGTAATCGCGGTCATACTGATACATCATTTCCGGCATCTCGCGCATAACAGGTATGAAAAGACCAAGAGGCAAAAGCATGAATTTCGGGAGGATGGAGATTTCTGGATTTTTTCCCAGCTCAGAAGCAAACATAGTGATAATCTGCCTGCCTGTTATTTTCCTGCTGTCAGTAGGCAGATGCCACACCTCTCCATATGCATCAGGAGTATTGCCCAACAGCGCTGTTGCTCTGGCGGCATCGGGAGTATATGTGAAGGAATGCTTAAGATCTGAATTAACGAACCACATTGCCTTTTTGCCTCTGCTGAGATTTTTCAACACCATCTGGGTTATGAAATTGTTATTATTGTCAGGTCCATAAAAATCAGCTGAACGTGCTATGAGTGCTTTAAGGTTGCGCTCCCTTACAGCTTGAAGAAGCATTTCGGAAATCTGCCTTCTTACTGCCCCTTTCCGGCTCGAGGGATTCACAGGTGTATTTTCAGTCATGTCTGATATAAAATTCCTGTCATACATGTAAACGTTATCAAAAAAGACCAGTCTGGCATTGTGTTTAATACATGCATTAATGGTATCCCTCATCAGGGCGGGCCACTTTTCCTCCCAGACCTTAACCCTGTATTCAAGCCCTACTACCAGATAAACTATATCAGACCCTTCAACAGCTCTGTCGACTTCTCCGGGCAGAGTAAGATCAGCTGGGTGAAGTTCATCACTTTCATTTATTCTCTCAGGATTTCGGCTTACAAGCCTTATCCTGTCAGTATATGCTAAGAGATCCTTCGCAAGAAGTTTGCCTATTGTTCCATTGGCACCAAGTATAGTCTGCATAGTTCCTGAAATTTCTTAAGTTTGATCTAATCTAAACAACATAATTTGAATTTTGTTTATGATATATGTCAGTAATCCTCTTTAGAAAAAATTTTTAGTAATTTTCAGCTTTTTAAAGATTGTAATAAAATCAAATAAGATGCAAAAGAACAAATCTCTTACAAACAAACATTTGCCATGTTCATCGTCAGGAACACCGGCAAAAAAGATAAGCAGACGCAGGGTATTGAAAGGGCTGGTTCTGGCACCGGTCCAATGGAGTTTGTTCCTGTCAGCGGTAAAGGCCCAGGGAAATAGGAAGGAAATTTCAGGGGAAAGCAATCTCCCGAGCAGTTCTTTATCACAAACACCTGAAAATCAGGCAGAGAATCTCTATAGCCCCAACAGGCCTATTGGTAAGGCTCAGGGGATTATTCCCGGAAGGGTAACATGGGTATGGAACCCTGCATCTACAAATCCTGAGTGTGCGAATAAACATTTATCAAAGGATGAACCAGGGCAGGAATACGATGCCTGGTTTATGGATAGAAACACCAATCAGGCAATAGTTGATAGTATGGTCACTGCTGGTCTTTGCTCAATGACTGGGAAAGATAATACCAGTGATGCCTGGGATGCTGTATTCAGATATTATAATCAGAAACGTGGTAAAGGAAACGTTTCATACAAAAATGGGGAAAAGATTTATGTTAAGCTGAACAGGACTTCGGCTTCAGGGGGCATGGACTCTGAATACAGGAGGCTTGAAGACAAACCTCTGCCATTATCCTGCGAGACATCACCCCAGATAGTCGTTTCACTGCTAAGGCAGCTGGTCCATGTGGCAGGTGTTCCGCAGGAATGCATATATGTGGGAGACGCCATGCGGAATATATATCAGGATGAATACATTAAGTACTATTCTGAGTTCCCTCAGGTGAATTATCTTTCAAGCTTTGGTGCGACACATGGCAGATTAAGCTGCAGTGAAAGCAGCAAAGACCTTATTTTCTATTCTGATAATAAATCCGTTATGGGTAAGGCAGGGTCTGACAAAATTTATACTGTTCTCGAAGATGCCGAATACCTTATCAATCCCGCAGCTATGAAGGGACATGGAATTGCCGGAATTACACTTTGTGCCAAGAATCATTTCGGGACACAGTCAAGACGAAGTGCGGCTCATCTCCATCCCGGCCTTAACAGCAGCAATCGAAGGGGATACGGTTATTACAGAGTACTTGTAGACATTATGGGCAATAAGCATACCGGTGATAAGAATCTGTTTTATGTCCTTGATGCTTTATGGTCAGGTGCAGACTGGAACGGACTTCCGGTAAAATTCTTAATGCCACCATTCAATAACCACTGGTGCTCATCGGTGTTCTTTTCACTCGACCCGGTTGCTATAGAGTCTGTAGCTTTTGATTTTCTTAGGACTGAATTTACAAATCCTGAACATACAGTTTCCTATATCAGCGAACCAGGCGTGGATGATTATCTGCATCAGACCGCGGATTCAAAAAACTGGCCCGCAGGAATCATATACACCCCAAACGGAGATGGGGTCCCAATGCCAAACAGTTTGGGAGTCCACGAACACTGGAACAATCCGGTTGACAAGCAATATTCGAGGAACCTGGGTAAAGGCGAAGGTATAGAACTGGTGAAGATCTTACAGAAAACCTGAAGGCGAACTCATTAAGGTTAACAACTTTCAAAAAGCCGGTTGATCAAAAACAATCTATATGATTAATGATATTCTCAGCAACCTGGAGATAGTCAGTTAAATATGTCATTTTAGTTTTTAATTCCAAAGGTTTATTACGGGCTCAGGATATTTTACTCAAATTGTTTTGGCACTCCGCAGATCATTCTGAATATCTTTTCCGATGAAGTATTTTTGTATTGGTGTTTTTCGTTAGGATTAACAAGCGCGAAATCACCTGCTCTTACAGGCTGTTCTTCTCCGGCCTCATTTACCAATGCGCCTTCACCTTCAATGATGTAATTCATATGCTCATACGGATGACTGTGAAATGGTGTATTACCACCTGGTTCCACAGTGAAAACCCTGTAAGAATAGACCGGGGCATTATCATTGATTCCGAGTGGAATTTGTTTCCATACGCCGACAGCCCCTTCCATCCTGGCTTTCTGCTTTTCGACCTGATCAATACCGATAATTTTCATTTTGCTGATTTTATTTATAAAAAAGTAATAGCATTTTAAAAGTCTGGTGGTTTCAGTAATTTGTAATTGACTTTATAACGCAATATAACAAATTCTCTGGGATGATTGTTCTGCTTAGTTTTGGATTTCGAATATGTAAAATGCTTTCTGGCTTTTGGAATCAGGCAGGCAGAGTTTTCTTTTAATCCAGGGAGGATCCCTTCTTAAAGGAACATGTTTTCCCAATAGTCTATGTATACGATTTTTAGAAGATTTGAACTTCCAGAAGTCACCTATAATGTGTTTGCATTCCTATGATTCAATAGTTTTGTTAACCCGGGTTCTGATCCATTTTTCCAGTTCGATAATTAAAAAAACACCCAGGCTCACAACAAAAACATAAATCCACATCTTGAAGGATATCGGCGCTCCACCGAAGATTTTGTGCATGAATGGCGCATAGGTGTATAGAAGTTGTACAAGGGTCATCAAAACAGCACCGCCGACAGCCCAGGGATTTGAAAAGAATCTGATACGGAATACAGACACATTTGTTGAGCGTGCATTGAATAGATAGAAAAGTTCTACGAAAATCACTACATTGACTGCAACTGTGCGGGCCTCCTTCAGGGATGCGCCTCTGGACAGTTCATACTCGAAGAGTCCGAAAGCGCCAAGAAGTATAAGGATACTCACCAGAACTATCCGCCAGATAAGAATACCATTCAGTATGGGTGCTTTTGGATTGCGGGGTTTTCTTTGCATCAGACCTTCTTCTTTGGGTTCAAAGGAAAGCGATATACCCAGCAGAACTGCAGTGATCAGATTAATCCACATAATCTGGATCGGCAAAACGGGTAATGTAGCTCCCATAACAACGGCAGTTAGCAAAATAAGTCCTTCACCAAGATTGGTAGGGAGAGTCCATGCAATGTATTTGATGAGATTGTCGAATACTCCTCGTCCTTCCTCAACTGCTGCTTCAATTGAAGCAAAATTGTCATCTGTAAGAATCATGTCTGCCGATTCCTTTGCCACATCTGTTCCCGTGATACCCATCGCTATACCGATATTGGCCTGTTTGAGAGCTGGTGCATCATTCACGCCATCACCGGTCATTGCCACAATATGACCTTTTGACTGGAGTATTTCAACAAGTCTCAATTTCTGATCAGGGGCTACCCGTGCGAAAATATTTATTTCTTCCGCTTTTTCAAATAATTCTTCATCCGACATATTTGCAAGCTGATATCCGGTAAGTGCCTGTTGATCACCAGATTCAGTCAAGCCGATCTGTTTGCCTACGGCTGATGCGGTAAGAGCATGGTCGCCTGTGATCATTTTGACGTTGATGCCAGCCTGATGACAGGCGGCTACAGCTGTAACAGCCTCTTCGCGTGGAGGATCTATCATACCCTGCAATCCCAGTAAAGTGATGCCATCAAGGTCATCATGTACTATTTTCTTTGAGCCTTTTTTTTCCAGTAGGGCAAAGGCCAGAACCCGCATGCCCTGCGAGGCCATCTCTTCCACTGCCTCCTGAAAAACAGTTATTGTGCAGGTGTCAGTTTGTCCGTTATGTTTCATGACCCTTTTGCATCGTTTAAGAAGCACCTCTGCAGCACCTTTAATATATACCATTCCATCTTCAAGCAGGACTGCCATGAATTGGTGCTGGGAATCAAACGGAACCTCATCTATCCGTACCGGAAAAGTTTTATCTCCACTCACTAGTGACGCTTTTCTTGCTGAGACCAGGAGCGCTCCCTCAGTAGGATCACCCTGAATATTCCATCTTCCGTCTTTTTGTTCCAGTTGACTGTCGTTGCAAAGAAGGCCGGCCTTGAGAGTTTCATATAAGGCCATGTCTTCTGATACTTCAATCCCGTGAGCATCTTTGTTCCTGATTTCTCCCTGAGGTTCGTAACCAACTCCGTCAACCAGATATGAACCTCCGGCAGTGAATATTTCTTTTACTGTCATCTGGTTTTGTGTAAGAGTTCCTGTTTTATCGGAGCATATTATGGTTGTGGATCCAAGTGTTTCAACAGCAGGCATATTTCGTATAATTGCATTCCGTTTTGCCATCCTTGAGACACCAATTGCGAGGATAATGGTGACAGCAGCCGGCAGACCTTCCGGGATTGCACCTACAGCCAGGGCAATGGCAGCTATAAGAGTATCAATAACCGACTGGCCACGCCACAGACCAACCAAAAAGGTAAGTGCAGATAATATCAGGATTACAATAAGAAGGAGCAGGCTGAAACGTGATATTTTACGTGTCAGAGGGGTTTGTAATTCAATCGCTTCAGAAATCAGCCTGGAAATCTGACCAACTTCGCTGTAGTCCCCTGTGGCTACAACAACTCCTGTTGCAGTTCCGTATGTGACAAGTGTCGATGCATAAGTCATATTGATCCTGTCAGCCAAACTTGTGTCGCTTGGCAAAGAAGCCATCGCATCTTTTTTTACCGGCAATGACTCACCAGTAAGTGCTGCTTCCGTTACTTGTAATTCTTTTGAAGCCAGGAGACGCATATCAGCAGGAACACTCATTCCGGCTTGCAGCTGTACGATATCTCCGGGTACAAGTTCTGATGCCTGGATACGCATCGTTTTTCCGCTCCTGATTACTGTCGCTTCAGAAGTCAAAGTATTGGCCAGCGCTGAAATCGCATTTTTAGCACGTGACTCCTGAATGAACCCTATTATCGAATTGATAAGCACAACACCAAATATGACAGCCGAATCTGTAGGGTCCTTAAACACAAGAGTGACCACACTTGCAATGAGAAGTATATAGACAAGCGGATTATTGAATTGCATGAGAAACCGTATGAAAGGACTTTTTCCCTTCTTAGAAGTAATCTTATTAAGACCAAAACGGTGCTGCCGGTGTTTAACCTCAAGCATGTCAAGTCCTGCCCTGGGATTAGCCTCGAGAAGTTCTATTACTTCTTCAAATGGCAGATGGTGCCAGTGTTTCTGGAGGATCAGACTCATGGAAATAGTTTTAATTCACAGAATTTACTGCTTCCTCAAATATAAAGCAAAAACATCCAGAATTTATCGTTGACTAATAATCCGTTAAAAAGTTCTTTGAAAAGTGTTTAGCGTTTAAAAAGTAACTCCGGTGCTGGCTCAGGACTCTCTTGTGAAATATCCATAATGAAATTATTTCATTTTAATATTGACCTTTTCTACGACCATATGTTTACTTTGGAGGCGCGGCGCACGACTGAAGCTAGAAGTGAAAAATAATCAAACTATCAAAACAAGATTTTGGTTTTTTGGACATTTTTAAAACCAATGTCGCTATTTTTCCCTAATTAACTGAAATCAGGAAACTTAATCCCGTATTTCGAGGCGGTTTCAACGATCCTTTTTACATCAGGCGGACCCTGTGGATGTGGTGGAATTACAAGTTCCTTGGCCGGTTCGCTCATCTCCCTGAAATAATTCTCAAATCCACCGGGGGAAAGATGGATCAAGACCTCTGCCTGGTCAGTCTCCACATGAAAAGAGTGTTTGATATTTCGCGGGAGAAAAATCCAGTCACCTGTTTTGGCTTTAAATGTTGCTGAACCAACCATATAATTTATTCTGCCATTAAGAAGATAAAACGATTCATCTTCACGGGTGTGAATATGCGGTGGCGGTTCAAGACCCTTTATCTCATATCCGTGGATAAGAGAAAATGATCCATTGGTATCTTGACTTGAGATAAGAATACTCATTAAATGTCCTATATACCAGTATGAATTCTTTAGTTCAGGTCCAACAATTTTTGGCAGGGCTCCATCAGATGCGGGATCATCAGTGAGATCACTACCTTTAGCAAATGTTATAAAACCGGTTGAGGCAATTCCGAACAAGAAAGCTTTTCTATTCATTGTAAATTTCTAAGATAGTTTTATTAGAGTAAAACAATTATTCAAGTGAATTGTGCGAAAACCGATCGACATTTTAAGAAAATTAAAGTTAAGCGGATTACCTTTTCAACATGGTTTCGAGTCTGGTATTGGGTATTTTTGAACGTTTTGGCTTGAATTCTGCGTATATTGGCATACATATCTGTTCGCATTATTAAAACATGGTGTAATAATATAAGCGACTTTTTTACTGCTAATGAAATTGGCCTTGCAAATAATTGACTTACAAAGCTGTTTGATTTCATGTAGAGTTTATTAGACTCCCTGTATGACTGAAGTCGTTATTCGGGGAACTTTTTCCATTGATAATTAAGGATTTTGAGCAGGAGTGATAAAATATTATTTTTACTTATCTGAAGAATGATTTTTAGGTTTGATATTTCCCTTATTGCAGCCGTTCTTTTAAGCCTTCTTTATTGACTTCAACCTGTTGTTATATAGCCAATTTCTGATTACTTTTGATATTAACCTCAGAGAAAACAAATACAGCTTGGCATTAAAAAGTGCAAGTAAGTCATAAATATCACAAAAAGCTCCTTTTTTACCTGCCGGTGTTTTGCATATTTATTTCCGTTTTTCCAAGTAAAGCATTGTGTCAGGAAAATTACGTTACTGACAGTCTTAATATGCTCCTGAAGCAATCGAGGAACAAAACTGAGATGCTTAATGCACTCGCAGCTGAGTACCAGTATATCTCCCCGACCAAATCCCTTCAGGTTTCTAAAGAAGCGCTTGAGACTTCCTTAAAGTGGAAAAATGCTGAAGGAGAAGCATACGCATGTTATTATATAGCTTCAAACTATCTGTCGCTGGGGCAATATGACACGTGTATAAAAATGCTTGACAGATCAGAAATAAGATTCAGAAATTTGAACAACATTGAAGGATTGCTGTATGTCGGCAATGCCAGGGCTAACCTGAAATATCTCCAGGGGAGATTTGATGATGCTCTTATTCTGTTTGAGGACAACCTTAACAAATCAAAAAAGGAAAATCTCTTACGTATTCAGGTTTCAGCACTTTCAAACCTTGGAAGGATTTACTGGGTTAGGGGTCAAAAGGATACAGCTCTCAGATATTACACCGAAGCTTTGCAAAAGAGCGATTCTGCCAAAATTCCTTTTATGAAGGGAATGTTACACCTTCTTGCCGGGATAGTTTATCAGGATATGGGATATTATGAAATGGCAGCCTCTGGAATGCTTAAATCAATAGAAATCTTTGAGAAAATGAATTACCTGACAAAACTGCCGTATGCTTATAATTACCTGGGATCAGTTTTTTACGAAATGCAAGACGATGAAAAAGCTATTATCTATCTCAGAAAAGCTGACAAAGGTCTATATCAGACAGGAGATTACTGGGGTCGGGCAATTGCACACAGGTTCATGGGCAGGTCATTCCGCAGACTAAAACTGCAGGATTCGGCTGAGTATTATTTCCGCAACTCTCTGAAGCTTGCCAGAAAACTGAACGACAGAAGCGGCGAGATTTCTTCAATGCGATTCCTGGGTGAGGTTTTTCTGGATCAGGGAAAAATCGACAGCGCACAGGTGATATTTAATCAAAGTCTCGATAAATCAATAGTTTTAAAAGATTTGCGGGAGAGAGTCAATATCTTGTATGATCTTGGAATTCTTTACGACAGAGAAAAAAATTACAACCAGGCATTGAATTTTTTAAATAATGCAAGCCTTCTGGCCGACTCTCTTGATCTCTTTTATGAAAACATGATCATAAATAAGCAGATGGCGGAAACTTATGAAAACGCCGGTGATCTTAGAAACTCTCTTAAACACTTTAAAATTTATAAATCGCTGAATGATACGATCACTTCCTCTGATAAAAATAAAAACATAGATGAGCTTCAGCTTAAATATGAAACAGAAAAAAAGAACAGTGAAATAGGCACCCTCAGGATGCAACAAAGGATTCAACAGGCAAGGCTTAAAAATCAGAGAATAGTTGGTTATTCCCTGATTGCAATTCTTATACTTGTAATGGCTTTTATTGTTGTCTTATGGCATAATTATAAAGAGAAGAAGAAGGCAAATTCTGAAAAAGAAATTCTTCTCAGGGAGATACATCACAGAGTTAAGAACAACCTTCAGACAATTTCAAGTCTTTTAAGTCTGCAATCATATAATATTGATGACAATAAAGTCAAGGATGCTGTCAGGGAGAGCCAGGAAAGGGTAAAATCGATGGCTTTGATTCACCAGATGCTGTATCAGCAGGAAAAACTGTCAGAAATCGATTTCGGACAATATCTTAAAAGACTTGTGGAATCTGTTTCTTCAGGGTATGGCAATCAGACCACCGTAATATCGTATCATATTGATTGCGAAAAGGTATTACTGGATATCGATACAGCCATTCCTCTCGGGCTGATTTCAAACGAGCTTATAGTGAATGCATATAAATACGCTTTTAAGGGAAGATCCAATGGTGATATTTTCATTTCACTTTCAAGAAACATGAATAAAAAATACCTGTTTAAGGTAAAAGACAATGGCAATGGGTTACCCGATCATATATCATTCGACAGAGCTGAAACACTCGGTCTGAAACTTGTATCACTTCTTGTAAGGCAGATAAGGGGTAATATAGATTTTTCGACCATTGAGGGTACTGATATCACAATAACATTTTAAGTACTTCAGTTATAAATTATGACAGTAAATTTGTAATTTGATTGCATCTGTAATAAAACAATTGAAATATTGATATTCTGGCGATTTTGGAAGCATCGGGAGAAATAAGGATACTTATAGTTGAGGATGAGTTGATAATAGCTGAAGACATCCGGACTAAACTAATCAACCTGGGATATATTGTAACCGGGATGGCTGTTACGGCAGATGAAGCGGAACAATTAGTTAAGAACATTAAACCGGACCTTGTTATGCTCGATATCATGCTAAGGGGAGAAAGGGATGGTATTGACCTTGCACGCGTGATAAGGGAGCAGTACAAAATACCATTCATATTCCTGACTTCTTATGCCGACAGAGAAACTGTTGAGAGAGCAAGAAACGTAATGCCCGATGGTTACCTCATCAAACCATTCACTGATAAGGATCTGTTTGCTGCAATTGAAGTTGCAATTTTCAGAAGAAGCAGTGGAAACAGTACCGCTGACGAAACTTTCAGGGAATCTCCGAATGAGGTGCTGAACGACTGCATCTTTATAAAGAAAGACTACCTGCTGGTAAAGATAAAGTTCAGTGACCTCTTGTGGATCAAATCAGACGGCAACTACCTTGAGTTGTTCTGCAACGGAGGGAAGAAACATTTGATAAGGTCGACTCTTAAAGATTTCCTGAACAAACTTCCCGGATCTGTTTTTCTACAGATCCATAAATCGTACGTCGTGAACATAAATCATATTGAAGCAATTGAGTACAGTCACATGATCATTGGGAATAACAAAATTCCCATTGGACGGCTTTTTATTGAAAAGATAAAAGATACCCTTCACCTGGATTTTTAGGATCTCTGGTCACTCCCTTCAAGCAGTCATCACTTATTTGTCACGGTTCATCACCCTGCAGCGTGGTTTATCACTTTTTTTTGATTTCTATCTTACTGATTTATAAATTTATAGAATCTAAAATAACAAATAACAGGGCTATGAAAAAGGTATTGCTTTTTATGCTTCTTTTTGTGCCGTTAACTTGCATTAACGCGCAAATAAAAGTGGATTTTAAGGGTAAAGTGGTCAGGGAAGCCGATCGGAGAGCCAATCAAAAGACTGATGAAGCAGTTGACAAAGTTTTTGACAAAGCAGAAGAGGGTGTTGCTTCATTGTTCAAAAAAAAGGAGAAGGAACAGAAGGCAGTTCAGGAGAAAAATCAGGATATCCCGGATAATCAGGAAAATCAGCCTGTAAATGGCCCCGGCAATCCCAGTGATGAAATTCAGAGTACCGGGCAGCAGCAACCGACGCTTGTCTGGGCTAAATATGATTTTGTACCTGGCGACAGGATCATCTTTGAAGATATCCACGAGAATGAGCAGAACGGTGAGTTCCCGTCGCGATGGGATCTGGTTTACGGCGGAGGGATAGAAAATGCCGTGTTTGACAATAGCAAAGTGATCTATTTCAGGTCGGGAGATGCATTTATTGTTCCATATCTTAAAAATCCCAAAGTTGATTACCTGCCTGATATTTTCACAATTGAGTTCGATGCATGGTTCGAAGCCCGGGAATACTGTTATTATTACCTGAAACTGTTTGACGACAAGAACCAGGCAGATGCCTGCAATCTGATAACTGTTTCTGCCAATGCCATTTATTACAAGGGCCTCGGAGGGTCAACCTATCCGGGTGAGAAGTATGATGATAACCTCAGCCGTAGTTACTGGAGGCATATAGCTTTGTCATTTAATGTTCGGGCCCTTAAAATTTATCTTGATGACGCCCGTCTTGTCAATATTCCAAATGTGGAATGCAACCCGACAGGAATAACAATAGGAGTTCCCTCATTTAACAGTGCAGGCACCAAAGGTATAAATCGCTTCATCAGGAACATCAGAATTGCTGAAGGAGGAGTAAAGCTTTATGACAGGCTTCAGCAGGATGGCAGGATAATTGCCAATGGGATAAGATTTGATGTAAATAAAGCTACACTAAGACCAGAGTCTATGGGTGTGATCAACTCCATATTCCAGTTAATGAATGACCATCCTGAAGTTAAGTTCAGTGTCGAGGGCCACACCGACAGTGACGGCGATGATGCATTCAACCAGAAGCTCTCCGAACAGCGTGCTGAAACAGTTGTCAGCACTCTTATACAGATGGGCATAGAGAGCGGCCGTCTGACAACAAAAGGCTGGGGCGAAAGCAAACCACTCAGCGACAACTCTACACCCGAAGGTAAGGCAAATAACAGGAGGGTTGAATTTGTAAAGCTTTGAATCATTTTAAATATTAAATCTTATGAATACATATTCATTATCCCGGTTATGCAATTCCAAAACGACATTTTTTGTTATTGCCATGATACTGCAGGGGCTAATTTTTACTTCAGCGCAACAAATCTCAAAAGTCAACCAGATTAACACCGTCAGACAAAAAATCAGTCCTGTAAAAGTTTCAGAAACTGAGCTGAGAAATATAAAAAGTGCTGCACCTGTAACTAACACATTATCATCATCAAAGAACCTGCCGGGGGTTATCCCGTTAGAGGTGACCTCGCCCGGGAAAAATGATGTATGGGAAGCAGGCAGGGAATACGTGATCAGATGGGCTCCGGTAAATTCAAATGACGATGTAAGGATAGATCTTGAATCAAAGTTAAGCACCGGCGGGAAACAGCTTGCAAATTATAATATTGTTGGCCGGGCGTCAAATACCGGGTCTTATACATTTCGTGTGCCATATAACTGGTTAACAAATCCATATGGCTTTTATGTAAATGTAAAAACCGTAAGCGGCAAACAATCAGGTTACAGCACAGGACCGGCAGCCGTATATACTGAGTCCGTTGATCTTGAATGCAAGATCGTGGATGAATTCATCAGGGAAGAAAAAACGGGCAGTGATTATATTTGCACGCTTTCAAAAGGTTACTTTGGATTTAATGTTCTGTTAAGGAATAAAGGGCTTAACAGTCCGGTGACCATCGAGAATGTTCTTGTCAGAATAATAAAGGAGCCGGAGCAGGTTGTGGTCTGCCAGGAAGAATGGGGGTTCAGCGGTATTTATGGTCATGAATGGTATAAGCTGCCTGAACCGAGGAAATTCCTTTTTAGTGTTGAAGTAAGTGCCAATCACGGTTCGGCCAAAGTAAATTGGTCAGCGGGAGATTATCGTGTTGAGGTAGAACTTGATCCTCAAAACCGCCTCGGTGAAGACCAGCAGTGTCGCGGTGACAATAAAGATGTGAAAATCTGGCAAATAAAATAAGACTATAATGAAAAGAGTAATCAGTGGTTTTATCATTCTCATCATGTCTGTTCTGCTGTCGGGCTGCACTGAAGATGATGAGCCTCAGCTGTCGACAGATGACCTTCTATTATTCTGGACTGACAGGGACGGAAATGATGAAATATACATGATGGATATGGAAGGTATGAATGTTACACGTCTAACGAATAACAGCTTTAATGATTTTAACCCGCAATGGTCACCCGACGGCAAAAAGGTTCTTTTCGAATCGAACAGGGACGGTAACCGTGAGATATATGTAATGAATCCCGATGGCACAGAACAAACCAGGCTTACTGATAATCCTTCCCTGGACTGGGTCCCGCAGTGGTCTCCCGACGGGAGCCGGATCACTTTCATCAGCGACAGGGACAAGCATTATCAGATCTATTCTTTGAAGCCTGACGGAACCGATCTCAGGAACCTGTCAAACTACATTGACGTGGACTACAACCCTCACTGGGCGCCTGACGGCAATAAAATTGTTTTCGAAAGAAGGATAGCCGGAAGTATGGAGATTTTTACAATGAACAAAGACGGCTCAAACCAGGTGAGGCTGACAAGCAACAGTGCAAATGACTATAATCCGAGATGGTCACCTGACGGCAGCAGAATAGCATTCTCGAGCGACAGGGACGGTAACCAGGAAATATATGTGATGAACGCGGATGGCACTAACCAGATTAGGCTTACTGAAAGTGCCGATGTCGATGAGTCATGGCCCCAATGGTCGCCCGATGGCAAAAAGCTTTTATACTGTTACTGGTACCACCCAAGTCCACTGGCAATATACATGATGGATCCTGACGGGAAAAATAAGAAACTGCTCTCTACAGGATCATTCGATTATTTTGATTATCCTCAGTGGCTTCCGGATGGGAGGCAAATAGCATTTGCCTGCAATAAGGAGCAGAAATGGGATGTTTTTAAAGTTGACACAGGATCATCAACTGAGACAAACCTTACAAAAGGTTCAGGAAACAACCATCTGTATTTTAACAGGTAAACTCTTATTATAAACGATATTCGGGGAAAATAATTTAATAACCCCTTTCTTGGCTTCCGCTCGGATTATTTTCTCAACAATCGCGGTTTAAACTTAATAGTAGGCGAAGCCCAATATAATTTTTACGATGAACACTAATTATATAGAACCTTGTTGAAATATTTACGGCGATTTTATTCAACAAGACATTTTTATAATTTAATTTTATATTAATGTATCCTGAAATACCTGAGGAGAAAATAAATTAATTGCATCAGGCAGTCTTACTTTTAATAATTTACTTTTGGGATTTTTTTTTACACTGTTGAAATTTCAGGTCATATCTATAAGGAGCAGAAATATCTTATCCATGAAAATGTGAATGCTGAATTTAAGACCCTGTACAGCTCGTTCCACATAAGCCAGGCAGGAAGGTTTTCTAAAGCCAGGCTAAATTTTTCAATACGGGCCGGTGAAGGAGTAGCCAATGTAGAAGAAAAATTTTTACAAATCTTTTAATAGAAAAGAAATGGTATTGGCCCCTAAAGCGGATAAGTGTATTTAAACCTAATTTCATACCTGAAAAAGATCTGGTGCAGATTAACTGTAAATTGGCTAAATCATTTAATGAAATTAAAAAAAGAACAATGAACGACGAAAAACATTTTACTTCTTCCCAATTGATAAGGGATATTGTCATTGGAATGTCAGACGGATTAACAGTACCGTTTGCCCTGGCAGCAGGGCTTAGCGGAGCAGTGTCGAGCAACAGTATTGTAATTACAGCAGGCATTGCTGAAATTGTTGCCGGTTCGATTGCCATGGGTCTGGGTGGGTATCTGGCTGGCAGGACCGATGTGGAACATTACCAGACAGAACTAAAAAGGGAAAATGATGAGGTAGCTGAATTTCCTGAAAAAGAAATGCAGGAAGTCAGGGATGTATTTAGGGAATATGGTATAAGTCCCGGTCTGCAGGATGCAATTGCCCTTGAGCTTAGCAAGAATAAGCAGAAGTGGGTTGACTTCATGATGCGTTTTGAACTGGGAATGGAAATGCCCGATATACACAGGGCTTCACAGAGTGCCCTGAATATCGGACTCTCCTATGTTGTAGGGGGTATTGTTCCACTGGTAGGCTATTTCGTGACGAAAACCCCTAAAGAAGGATTATTGCTTTCCACAATTATAACTGTTCTGTTCCTGTTCCTTTTTGGTTACGTAAAAACAAAGTTTACAGGAAACAAACCATTATTAGGAGCTGTGAAGACTGTCTTTATTGGTGTGCTTGCAGCAGGAGCCGCTTTTATAATAGCAAAGCTTATCGGGAATATATCCTGATATCAAAAGGAACTGATAATTTTATCTTTATAAAACATATTTTAAATCAAAGTGGTCTTAGGGGAAACTATTCATAATTTCTGGAGCCTGTCTCAGACTGACCTGTTTAACAGGCTCAATACCACAGCCGGTGGTCTTACATCATCTGAAGCACGAAATCGTCTTGCCAGCTTTGGGGCAAACCGACTGAAACCTCCGAAGAGGTAAGGTATCTTCACTCTCTTTCTGGGTCAGTTTAAAAGCCCGATAATTCTGATCCTCCTGTTTGCCACGGGATTATCGTTCTTTCTGCATGATCCTGCTGATGCAGCAATAATTCTTACAATTGTAGTTGTAAGCGGATTATTAGGCTTCTGGCAGGAATACAGTGCAACAGATGCTGTAAAAAAACTGCTTGCTGTAGTTCAGATTAACGCAACCTTTATCTGCGTGGATGTCGATAATTTTTCAACAGGTAAAATCTATTCAATAGTGGCTTACTTGTGGACATTTATTGGACAGACTGATTATCTGCCAGACCTGATGGAAAGCCTGGGATCAATCAAAGACCTTAACAGCAGATTCGGTGAGGATAAAGCATCCGACAAGAATTTACAGGCCAGCATGAATTGAGAGAATATCCCGGGTTTTGAATGTTGGCATTCACCTGTTCATGAAGACTAATCGCAAAGCAAAAACCTTTCTGAGCAAAGTTTCTAAACTCTATGGCCTTAAGATTTTCATAGGAGTTTTATCTATTCCCTGATTCAGGTATTAATTTTCCAAATCATTAATTTGTTTTTATCATACTGCTTCCATTAAACCGGATTAATTTTCAAATTACCTTAGAATGAATTGCTTGGCAACCAATCATTTTTTGATATCTTTGCTGCCAGATCCAGCTTACAGATCCTGAGCATTTATTCTGATCATTCATCCGGTTAGTCAATCTTTGGACACGACAATTGTTTTGCTGGCAGTAACAATAATCAAAACCAATAATAATTCAAATGGGAAGATCTCAGGAAACAGCAGGCAAAAAAGAAGTAAGGACAAAAAAAGAGAAGAAGAGGAAGGAAAAAGAGCAAAAACGGGCACAAAAAAAAACCGAAGGTAGAAAATCCAGTTTTGAAGATATGATTGCCTATGTGGATGAATTCGGAAAGATAAGTTCAACTCCTCCTGATCCGGGTAAAAAAACCATAATAACTGCTGAAAGCATTGATCTCGATTTGACAAGAAAAAGGACTGCCAGAGATGAGAATCCTGAAAAAAAAGGAATTGTCACTTTTTATAATGCAGCAAAAGGTTTTGGTTTTATACGGGATCTTGAATCAAATCAGAGAGTGTTCGTACACGCTAACAATTTACTTGAACCAATAAAAGAGGACAATATGGTTATTTTTGAAACAGGCAAAGGCCCTAAAGGAATTACTGCCATAAAAGTCAGACTCTTCCGGGAATGAACAATTCATTAACTGCTCCTCTTTGATGAGATCCGGAATAAGTTGTTGTTTTTAATTTCTTCGATATCCGCATCGATGGCCACATAAATTTTTGTCCTGTGATCAATGACAACTTCTATCAGATTTGAGAGATCAGGTGATTTAAAGACATTGAGTTTTTTCGAACATATTTCTTATAAATCAAAAGAAAAGTCCCGCTGTCAGCAGCGGGACCAAAAAAATTTAAATGATTATCCTTGATAAACTAAACAAGTTTAACATTTACTGCATTTAATCCTTTTTTCCCCATTTCCAGATCAAAAGTAACTTCATCATTATCCCTGATGATGTCCTTCAATCCTGATGAATGCACAAAATAATCTTTTTGTGTGTTCTCTTCCTTAATAAAGCCGAATCCTTTTGATTCATTAAAAAACTTAACTGTTCCTTTACTCATAATATATTTTATTAAAATCTGGCGCAAGGTAGTCTTAAAAATCGAATATTTTATTAATTTTCAATAAATTAATTTTAAATGAAAATATTTATCCGGAAAAACCATCCAGGAAAGATGAACAAGGACAACAACTATGTTCTTTATTCCATCTGAAAAATTCAAATCATCCGATAGATATAATTCGTGAACTGGTGATAAAAAAGACCAGTAATCTGTAAGTTCAAATATTATTTTTATAACAATTTTATTGTCAGGATAATTTGATTACCTTTGCGCCCTTATTAACAAGGTGATTTCCTTGAAGCGTTGTTACGCAATTACCCCAGTCTGCACTTGAGTTCATTTCAGCCGGGATAATAAATCGATCGCTCCCGGAGCCACACTATAAAATAATAAATGATACAATTTGAAGAAATGGGATTAACTCCCGGCATATTAAAGGCAATTAATGAAATTGGATTTGAACAGCCTATGCCCGTACAGGAAAAAGTAATTCCTCTTATGCTGGATAAGGAAAATGATATTATTGCACTGGCACAGACAGGTACCGGCAAAACGGCTGCATTCGGCCTTCCGCTTGTAATGTCAGTCGACCCGGAAATGAATTACACACAGGCCCTCATACTGTGTCCCACGCGGGAGTTATGTATCCAGATCACCGGCGACCTTGCCGATTATTCTAAACATACCGGCGGATTAAGAATTCTGGCAGTATACGGTGGGTCGAGCATCGAAAATCAAATAAGGGAGCTTAGAAAAGGTGCTCATATTATTGTTGCCACTCCGGGACGGCTCATTGACCTTATTGGAAGAAAGGCAGCCAGGCTGAACAATGTAAGCACAGTTGTTCTTGATGAAGCTGACGAGATGCTTAACATGGGATTCCTCGACAGTATTAATGAGATCCTCAGTGAAGTTCCGGAAGAAAGAAGAACACTTCTCTTCTCAGCAACAATGTCAAATGAAATAGGATCGATTGCCAGGAAATATATGAACAATCCGGTTGAAATAACTATAGGTGCAAAAAACTCTTCAGCTGAAAACGTAAGCCATTGTTATTACCTCGTACACGCAAAAGATAAGTACAAGGTGCTTAAACGTATTGCAGACTCAGAACCTGACATTTATGGACTGGTATTTTGCCGGACAAGGAAAGAAACCCAGGAGGTGGCATCAAAGCTGATCAATGACGGATATAATGCCGACGCGCTCCATGGTGATTTGTCGCAGGCTCAGCGTGATGCGGTGATGCAAAAATTCCGCATGAAAAATCTTCAGATGCTTGTAGCAACCGATGTTGCAGCACGCGGACTAGATGTGGAAGATCTGACCCATGTGGTCAATTTCAGCCTGCCCGACGATACGGAAGTTTATACTCACAGGTCAGGACGCACGGGAAGAGCAGGTAAAGCTGGAATATCTATTAGCCTTGTCCATCTGAAAGAAAAGAACAACCTTAATAAAATTGAACGCCTTATAAAAAAGTCATTCAAATCACTGCCAATTCCCACCGGAACCGAGATATGCGGGAAACAGCTATTCAACTGGGTTGGAAAGATTGAAAATGTGACAACCGGCCACAAAGAGATAGAAAAATACATTCCGGAGATCAAGCAGAGACTTGAAAATCTCGACAGGGAAGAACTTATCAGAAGAGTCGTTACCCTGGAATTCGAAAGGTTTCTTGATGATTACAGGCATGGTGAGGACATTATATCACCCATTCCCGATAAATCCTACAGGTCTGAAGGCAAAAATGGAAAAAGATCACGCGACCGTTTTGATGGCGGTTATACAAGGCTGTTTATAAACCGCGGGAAATCAGACGGTTTTTATCCCGAACAGTTAATAGACCTGATAAACCAGAATACGAGAGGCACTCAGATACCTATCGGAAAGATAGATCTCATGAAGGATTTTTCATTTTTTGAAGTTGGCTCCGATCATGCTGATATGCTTATCAGGGTGCTTCATAACAAGCAGTACATGGATAGCAGGCTTGTCCTTCAGAAGGCGCAGGAGAAATACGACAAAAATGACAGAAAAAGCGACTTCCGCGTAAAAAGACCCTCAAAACATCCCGAAAAAAGATGGAACGCCGGAAGGCAAAAAACTGAAAGACATTTTTATAGTTAACATCTCCTCTTTTAAAAATTTCAGGAACCAGCTGGATTATCATAATCCCGGGAATTTTGTCCCGTTTCTGGATGCTGTTTTCGCGATCCTTTTCACATCGGACAAAAATTATTCCGACATCTGAAGCTGGAATGAGTCACTATTTGATCTTTAAAGGTCTGATCATCTTTTACGGTACCAGGCTTTGTTGTCAATGGTAATTTAAATATAAATGAACAACAAAAGAAGCGGATTGTTAATTAATTAACAGAACTCATTGGACACAGAAATGGAACAGGAAAATTCTAAAAACAGCAGGAAGGTTGTTGTTGTGGGAGCTGGCGCCGTAGGTTCAACATATTGTTATGCACTGGCACAGAGCGGCATGGCCGACGAGATAGTGATTATTGACAGGAATACGGAGCTTGCTGAAGGCCAGGTTTCAGATCTGGTACACGGGCAACCTTTCTTTCCTACGGTCAGCATCCGCCAGGGATCTGCAAATGACTACATTGATGCAAATCTTATCGTTATAACCGCAGGTTCTGCCCAGAAACCAGGAGAGACAAGGCTCGATCTCCTTAAGAAAAACGCCTCGATAGTCGGAGGCATAGCGGAAGAAGTTGCAACCAACAACTCAAAAGGTGTTATGCTGATTGTTACCAATCCGGTTGATGTCCTTACCTGGGTTGCACTAAAAAGATCAGGATGGGATGCAGGCCGGGTGATCGGTTCGGGAACAGTGCTCGACAGTGCGCGTTTCAGACATTTCATTGCCAGGCATTGCGATGTGGACGTTCATAATGTTCATGCATATATTCTCGGGGAGCACGGTGACAGTGAAGTGGCGGCATGGTCAATGACACATATCGGCGGTATACCGATCGACAGGTATTGTCCTCTTTGCGGCGGATGCGGAGGCTGGAAAGATGAAAGGAAAAACATAGAGCAGAAAGTCAGAGAGTCGGCTTACCATATTATAAATGCCAAGGGATCAACACATTTTGCCGTCGGGCTGGCGCTTGTAAAGATAACTGCATCAGTATTGCGACGGCAGAATTCTGTGCTAACGGTTTCAACCCTGCTCCGTGGCGAATACGGGATCAGCAATGTCTGTCTGAGTCTTCCGGCAGTGGTGTCCGATACAGGCATAGTCAGGATAGTGGACGGCCCTCTTTCAGAAAGTGAAAAAGAGCTGTTGCATCACTCAGCCGGGGTATTAAAGGAATCGATTGCATCATTGAACATTCAGGTGTAGTATCGTTAAACACCCATGATTATGTTACCAGGTTATCACGGGTGATTTTCATATTTCATATTTTCTCCGGCTAAGTCTCCGGTCGCTATCAGAGGAATGTACAAATAGACCTGAATAACATTCTTCATTTAAATACATGGAATTTAACCGAACAATAAGCTTGGTGAACCTGTTGCTCTTATATAAGTCTTTGTAAATTATAATAGGAACCGGGAATGATACTGTTATTTGGAATATTTAAATTTGTAGAAAGGAATATAAATAATTTGAACGGGATTTCGAAATGATCAATTTGAAACAGCACCTAATGGTATTAATTTCATAAAATAATTAATAATGAGAATTCAGGTTAACTACGACAAGAATATCCATGGTACGGAAAAATTTGAGACTTTTGTTTCAGAAAAAATACACCGTTCCCTGAAACGATTTGCCGGTAAAATTACACGTCTTGAGATACATCTTTCAGACCAAAATGCCCATAAGGTCAGTCATGATGATTTACAATGCAAAATTGAAGCAAGGATCAAGGATATCCATCCAATTGTGGTAACAGGCAAGAGCAATACTAAAGAGAAAGCCCTGAATGATGCTATCAGTAAAATGAAAGCGGCATTGGACTCTGTTACAGGAAAGTTAACTTCAAAAAAATAACAGTTATTAATGCAGGGAAACAGGTGCTTTGATTTTTGAAGATCCGACTCTCAGTCGTTATAATATCATTGAAAGAAAATTCCTTATAACTATTTTAAAATTCCCTATTCAATTTAATTAAGACTGGTAAATAGATGACCTGAGTGGTACAGGGTACAAGAGTTAAAAGGTGGCTGCAACCGTCAACAAAACAAAAAAATTGAATCGCGATGGACAGAATCTTTAAAGATTTAGAAGACATCATCTCGAGAAACTGTATAAACACTACATTGAACACTCATCTTCAGAAAAAACATCCTGCAGAGAGTTTTTAACGACCGATTTAACAGTTTTTAGTATTTTGCCCGGTGTTACCGCCAAAGCGTATTAAATCAACTCGTTAATTATTCATCCTTTCAGGTATTGTATGCATCTCCGAGTGCTTCATTGTCGAACTTAATCATTTTGATATTTTCGGTTGCCGTCCTTCCAAGCTGCCACATATCGTCAGCTGAATCAGACTATACCCAGTCAATTTTCAGCTGAGATAAAATTGACAGAATATTTATTGTAATGCAATATCCTGTTTATTGTTTTTCAATAAATATTTTATCTGAATCAATATAACATTATAATATATCTTTAATTTAAGTTAGGAAAAAGTCTTAGTTTAGGGAAGAGCATTTCATTGAAAATCATCCTATCCCTAATCCCTTCCCCAATATGAGCGGGGTTCCAGATAGCTATCGGGAAGAGAGGGTGAGGAAAACCCTCCAGCTAGACACGATCATTATCCAGCTTAGGATAGTCAAAATGAGAGCCATCCCGATCAAATGTTGTTTAATTAAAAGGATAACAAATACAAACTGTTTTCACTTTTAATGGGCTTAAAGAAATCTTATCTATATTTAACCCTCAATTCAGTGTATATTGTTAACGACAGAAAGAAACCGCTGGTGAATTAGTTAACAAAAAAGTCTGATATCGACATTTATACCTGGAAAATCCGTTGGGAGATCTGCCATTAAACAGCGGAAAGGGAAATAAATATTACGATATCAGAAATAAAGACTATCACAAACGGGCATTATAAAGGGACAATAAACTAAATTACTGAAAGCGTGATAACATTTATTACAGGAATTTTGGCACTCATACTGGGTTACCTTTTTTATTCCCGCGTTGTTGAAAAGATAGAACAGATTGATCCCTTGCGTCAGACTCCTGCCTACAAGCTTAATGACGGGGTAGATTATGTCCCGATGCCCTGGTGGAAGGTCTTCCTGATCCAGTTCCTGAATATTGCCGGACTCGGGCCAATATTCGGCGCCATAGCCGGGGCAATGTGGGGTCCGGTTGCATTTCTTTGGATAGTATTGGGGTCGGTGCTGGCCGGAGCGGTTCACGATTACTTTTCAGGAATGCTCTCAATAAAGCACGACGGACTAAGCATAACAGAGATAGTTGGTATATATCTTGGCAACGGAGTAAAACAGTTCATGCGGTTCTTCACCGTGATTCTTATGGTCCTGGTGGGTGCCGTCTTTATCATGGGCCCGGCGAGGATCATGGCAGGACTGACTCCTGAACACCTTACCATGACCTTCTGGGTTTGGGTCATATTCATATATTACCTTCTTGCCACAATGCTGCCGATTGACAAGATCATCGGCAGGCTTTATCCGGTTTTTGGATTTGCCCTCATGTTTATGGCAATAAGCTTAATAACAGCCCTTTTCATAAAAGGCTATCATATACCTGAGCTCAGCCTGGCCAACTTGAGGAATTTTCATATCAACAGCGAGAAATTCCCTGTCTTTCCCATGATGTTCATAACAATTGCATGCGGAGCCATATCGGGTTTCCATTCAACACAATCGCCGCTTATGGCCCGTTGTTTAACAAATGAAAAACTTGGCCGCAGGGTCTTCTACGGTGCCATGATCACAGAGGGGATTGTTGCGATGATATGGGCCGCAATAGGTATGTCTTTCTATGGCGGAGTTCATGAACTTAACACGGTAATGACAGAGCATCAGGGCAATGCTGCTTATCTCGTGAATGAGATATCCAATTCCCTTCTCGGAAGATTTGGGGCAGTTCTGGCACTTCTGGGGGTCGTCGCGGCTCCTATAACCTCGGGTGACACTGCCTTCAGGAGCGCCCGCCTTATTATTGCCGACTTCCTGAAATACAAACAGGGTCCAATAAAGAACAGGATCTTTATATGTGTTCCCCTCTTTGCAACCGGCCTTTTACTTACCCGCGTAAACTTCGATATCATCTGGCGTTACTTTGCATGGTCAAACCAGACTCTGGCAACCCTTGTGCTGTGGGCCATAACCGTTTATCTGGCGCAAAGCCGGAAGCTATTCTGGATCACGCTACTTCCAGCTGTGTTCATGACAGCCGTAACCTCCACATATCTCCTTTTTGCACCCGAAGGCTTCTCTCTCCCTGCAGCAATTTCCTACCCTGCTGGAATTGTGATTGCCTTATCGGTTCTGACACTTTTCCTTACATTCCTCAACAAGATCAGAAAATAAACATGTAGGCGATGATCAAAAGAGGAAAACAAGGTGTCTGCTACTTTCGGGAAAATCCGAATTTGTAATGTCCTGACTTGTGACGTTCTGTAAAATTAGTCCGGTTTTATTTAATAAAATACTGAAAATGAATGATAAAAAAATCACAAAATTGATTTTTACCTCACTAACGCTTATTCTTAGGATCAGAAAGGTTAGCTTTATCCATCTACCCCCTTTCCCGTTTCCCCCAAGGGGGAAAAGCTCTTTATCTGTTCAACAACCCATTCAATTCTGTTTTCAATATCTTCGTTTGTAAATCTTAATACCTCTGTTCCCGTGTTTCTGAGATAGTCATCTCTGTCATTATCATATGATTGTTTAAATAAATGGAGCGGACTATCTATCTCTATCGCCAAATTGGCCTTAAAGAAATAAAAATCAAGAATGTAAATTCCGGATGGATGTTGTCTTCTGAAATACATACCGTTGATCTGGTTTCTTCTGAGATGTTTCCATAATTTTTTCCCGGCCAATGTCTGATTATTTCTCAATTCTTTTGCATTTGCCTTAATACTGGCATTAGAGGCGTGGCTTTGCTTTTATAATGATATTAACCTGGAATATGCCATATTCCAGCCCCCTTCCCCACCTTCCCCCATGGGGGAAGGTTGGGAAGGGGGTTGCTTGTAACATCTCCCGGAATTAGTTTAATTCCCTAATATAAACCGAAAATGAGTGATAATAAAATCGAAAGTGGTTTTTTAATGCACTAGCGTCTGTTTTGTGACCATGTTCAACAGACTTATTCTACCGCACTAATTGTCACAAGTCAGGAAAGATCTCCTTTTTGCACCCGAAGGCTTCTCTCTCCCTGCAGCAATTTCCTACCCTGCTGGAATTGTGATTGCCTTATCGGTTCTGACACTTTTCCTTACATTCCTCAACAAGATCAGAAAATAAACATGTAGGCGATGATCAAAAGAGGAAAACAAGGTGTCTGCTACTTTCGGGAAAATCCGAATTTGTAATTGTTACTCTGGAATTGTGAAAATGATAAGGTTGACACTTATTAAGTTTCGGAGTATTTTAGAAATATTCACATTCCAACAGGTAAAAAGAGGCATATTAATAGGAAAGAGGACTATTTCTCCCTGCTAGTGAGATGCCAGAAACCGCAAATATCGCACCTGTAAGCCCTGATACTTCTGACGGTCCTGGTTTCAGCAATATGTCTGATCATATCCTCAGCATCCTCACGGGTATGATAGATAGCCTTCCTGCATGGAGGCTCGATTGGATCCATATTTTTTCCGGTTACAGTTTTATAACGCATTTTACAACGATAATCTGCTACCCTATTTTTTTATAAACAATGCTTCATATAGTCCGTCGCCCCAGAATTTGCCAAGGATTTCGGTTCCTTTCTTATTCGGATGCAAATAAAATGTTCCTGCATTTCCATTTTCGGGAATAAGATCAGTCAGATAATTCTCCCTGAAGTAGTCGAATGCCTTTGTATCGCCCATAAAAACCTGTCCTGGCTTTGTCAGGGAATAATAACTCACAAGAGCTTTCATTTCCGGGAAATATGTCTGAAGCCGTTCAAGTCCGGCTTTAAGGTACCTCGAAAAGTTATAAGTATTCGGACTGTACCAGATAGGTTGCTGGTATACAACCTTACATCCGGGGAATTCATCAAGAAGCCTGTCGGTGATCGCCTTCATATTGAAGTGATACTCCTCAGGATAAAGAGGTGATCCCCTTGGTCCCTCTTCGGCGCTGTCGTTAGTGCCCAGAGATATGGAAAAGACAAGCTGATGACTGCCATCTGCATGAAATTCTTTAACTGCTGATATAACTTTTGAAAGTTCACCGTCAGGAGTGGGGAGGAAATCCACCGTGGTATATCCACTTCTGCCGCGGTTCAGGAATCTGGCCGATTCCACACCTTTCAGGGTACGGATATATTTTGTCGCATAGACAGGAGGCGACTCTTCGGCCGGATCGCCAGGCTTGTGACCCTGGGTTATGCTGTTCCCAATGAAAACAATATCAAGGTTTTGGCTGTTATTCTGTCCATCTGAAGAAATGAAAGGAATGCAGGCAAGAATAACCGTAAATAAAAACATTGTTACCTTCATTGAATGATATTTTTGTCTTTTAAAAGTGAAAGATAAATTTAAATAATAATTACAAGCATGAAAAAGGGTTTTCCAATTAACAATCTTTTTAAATTATGCAAAATGTTTACTTACGTGGCGGGACAATTGCAAACGCTCTTGTAACTGAATACGCAGCAAAAAAACCAATAGCCCCGTTGCTAACATTACCCTTTACATTGGCGCTTGGTCCGCTGAATAATGGATTTGATCCATATACTTCAGCCTGTGCATCAAGGATAAAATTTTTATACTGTTTTTCTATTCCATCAATCTCTGCTTTAACCGTATCGCCGGCTTCAACAGTATTATCATGATATCCCTGCAGCAGATAGCCAATCGGGAGACCATCGCTGACCCTGCCATTGAAGAAAATATCATCAGTTACATACCATTCACTCAAAGTATCTGTGAGCAATTTGGAATTCTTCGAAATCAGGATACGGTAATAATCCTGAGTGGGGGGATCAGTAAAATATGATTTAATTTCCCATATGCCTTTGTTGTTGTACCCTCCCCTGATAAATTGGAGTCGGATCGAGTCGAGGTGGAAGACAGGGAGAAGAGTTGAGGTTGCTGTATAATCCGTATATCCTCCCACAGGTTCCTTAAGATTAATATTCAGAGTATAAGTTCTGCCCGGCACTCCTGCATATGAAGAACCGGTATAATAAATACCCGGGGTGTCTTCCTTAAGAATTTCGGTTGATGCACCATCTGAAATTGTAACATCTGCCCCTGAAACCATTGCAGGAGGTTTATTGTAAAAATAATCTGACGTCATTGAAAGAATGACTCTGTGTTTCATGGTATCGGTTGTTACCGAACCATCTACAACAAGACGCGTATAATTCTCATCGAGTTTTACATCTATCCGTTCCGTACAGGAAAGGATCAGAATTAAAAGCAAAAACATCAGAATTGTAATTCTATTTCCCATTATTCAGAATTTAACACTGTAGTTTACTGCAGGAATGATTGAAAACAAATAAGTTTTTTCGGCATAGGTTATATTCGGATCGGCATTATCGCTTACGAAATTAATCGACCAGGCATTATGCCTGTTATAAGCATTATAAACTGAAAAATTAAGATCGTAGTTCCATTTTTTACCTGGCTTTGTTTTACCCCTGAGAGTTACTGAGAGATCAAGCCTGTGGTAATCAGGCATTCTGTAGGAATTACGGTCGGAATAAACGGGAATTATTGAATTCCCTATAACTGCACGGCCTGTGGGGAAGGTCACCGGCAGGCCGGTGGCATAAACCCATGAGGATGATGCATTAAGGCGCTTTGAGATGTCATAGTTTGCAACAATATTTACGGAATGAGGCTTGTCATAAGGTGCGCTATAGCGCCTGCCATTGTTTATCTCATCAACGATTCTGAAGGCTCTTGAGTATGTATAACTGAACCATCCTGTCAGCCTGCCGGCTTTTTTTCTTATCATTGTCTCCAGCCCATATGAAAATCCGCTGCCTGTTCTTATTTCACCCTCAAGGTATTTATTCAGCAGCAGCTGGGCATGATCCCTGAAATCAATGATATTTCTTAATTTCTTGTAGTAAATTTCAGCTGACGCTTCAAACATATCCTGTCTGAAGTTCCTGAAGTAGCCAGCTGATAGCTGGTCGCAAAGCTGAGGTCTGACATTTGGAGATGCCGGGAACCACACATCAAGCGGAGTCCCGGCAGTTGAATTCTGTGCCAGGTTCATGAACTGGGCAGTATGTGAATAACTGCCCTTGACCGAAGATCTTTCATTTACAAGAAATGTAAATGTGATTCTGGGTTCAGGACTTAAATAGGTATTATAAATATCAAATCTTGAATATACAGTGCTGTCGACAGGCAGATAATTTCTATCATAAATATAGACGGTTCCCGGACCAATATTCTGAAACACGGTAAACCGCAGCCCGTATTTCAATGTAAATCTTTTCCCGGCATTGTATTCGTCGGTTGCATAGATACTGTGCTCAAGCGCATATTCTGCAGGAAGGATGAATTCATATAGCTCGGTGTTGCCCTGTCCCGATGCGGATCCGGGGAAGAAAGTGTGAAGCATGGTCGTAAACCCATACTTAAGGGTATGAGAGTTGTTCAGATAGTGAGAGAAATCAAATCGTGCAGAATAATCCCGCATTCTGGAATTCCAGGTAAAAGAATTTACATCTGTATCTGAGGATCCTAGTTTATAACTGTACTGTGAAGAGATCAGGCTCATATTAAAGAAAAGCTTTCCTGAAAACAGATGGTTCCATCGAACAGAGCCTGTCTGGTTCCCGAAACCAAACATTGCATACTCGTTTTTAAATATGTCGCCTCCGCTGTATCCGGAAAGGTAAAGCCTGTTCTTTTCATTGATTTTATGAGATAGTTTAAGGTTCAGGTCGTAGAAATGAAGTTTACTTTTACGCAGCTGATCGTCTTTTGAGAGCAGAAGGAACAGGTCAGCGTAAGTCCGTCGTCCTGCCAAAAGGAAGGCTGTCCTGTCCTTTATTATGGGCCCTTCGATTGTCAGTTTGCTCGAAACCGTTCCTATACTTGCAGCAAAAGCGAGTCTTCGTGCATTGCCGTCTTTCATCCTGACATCGAGAAGAGATGACAATCTTCCTCCGTAGGCAGCCGGAATATCGCCTTTGTAAAGGGTTACTTCCTTAATCGCATCATTGTTGAAAACAGAAAAGAATCCCATCAGGTGGGATGCATTATGGACTGCAGCTTCATCGAGAATGATCAGGTTCTGATCAGCGCTTCCACCCCGTACGCTGTATCCTGTTGAACCTTCGCTGGTTGACTGTACTCCCGGAAGAAGCTGGATAACCTTTACAAGATCTACCTCACCCAGAAGGGCAGGAACACTTTTAATTGATTTGATATCAAGTTTTACAATGCTCATCTCAGGCGCCACCACATTATTGTTTTTTCTCTGATCCGAAATGACGACCTCACCAAGCATCTTCTCTTCGGTCTCCAGGTAAATGTCAATGGTTAACGGGACATAAGTTCTGCCTGTTCTCCCAGTGCTTTTATATCCGACAAATGAATACTGAATGTCATAATCTCCGGGAAAGACACTCAACGAATAGAAGCCGTATGAATTTGTTGTCGTTCCGTTTTTAAAGTTTTTATCAAAAACAGTTGCCCCTGCAATAATCTCACCGTTTTCCTGGTCATAAACGTGACCGCTGATAGTTATTCTTTTCTGAAAAACAGGATCTGTCTCAATGCCGTTTAATCGGAAACCCGGAATCAGGATGATCAAAATGAGGATAATTCCGATGCAAGATTTACCCATAAATGTATCTGAATCTGACCAAATGAAAGAAATGAAAGATTTTTGATTATATAAATATATAGGAAAATTTGGTTTTAAGCTATGAGGTAAATGATACGCGGATATAAAACCAATCCTGGTTTCAATTTGGTGAAAATAAGATAACGATTAATGACGGAAGGCATTCAGAAATCGCGGTATTCTTAATTCAGGTACAGTTTAATTCTTTACCTGCCATTTCAAAAAGATGCAATTTTATGATAATATTTTTCTTTTATCATTTTCATTTTTAAGATAATCAACAACATAAATTGCTGTTGAAAATCATTATATTGGGATTTTAATTTTAATATCTCTTTAATGAAGATCAAAGTAAATAATACTTCACTTGAATTGTATTCCGGAGGAAAAGTCAAGGATGCAATTCTGAAATATTACTCGCAACTTGGTAAAAAAGTACCTGAACATTTTCCGCCAGTCGAAGATCGTTTTGGAAATGAAGTTGCCATTGACGGAGAGCTGACAGATGGCAGCGTTCTTTTTATCAGATCAGGAAAGAAGAAGAGATCATTATTCCGGATACTTGTTGCTGCATTACTTGCATCAGGACTTCTTTTTTCCTGCATCATCGGGAAGAAAGCAATCTCAGGCAGACAGGGTGAAAAGCAAGCCATCATTTTTGCCGTAAACGATATGCATGCATCAATAGATAATTTCCCGAAACTTGCATACATTACAGATAGTCTGAGGGCTATATATCCCGATTTACTTCTTGTTGCAGCCGGTGATAACCAGACAGGAAATCCGGTGAATGACCAGTATCCCGAAAAAGGACTGCCCATTATAGAGCTTATGAATTCAGTCGGCTTTGACCTGAGCGCATTGGGAAACCACGAATTCGATTCACGGCTTTCCGGATTCAGCAACCTTACTCATAAGGCGAATTTCGAATTTATTTGCGCAAATATATCGGCGGCCGATTCACTCAATATAAAGTTCAGTCCTTATAAAATATTTATTTTGCTTAACGGATTGAGGCTGGCATTTCTCGGACTTCTGCAAATCAATCAGAACGGTATTCCCGATTCTCATCCAGACAACACAAAAGGATTTACCTTCCGCTCTCCGTTTGAAACTGCTCCTGAATATCTTTTTCTGAAAGACAGTAGTGATATTTTCATTGCACTCACGCACCTGGGATTTGAAAATGATGTAAAACTTGCTGAAAGCATGCCGAAAGGTATCGATATTATAATCGGGGGACATTCACACACGAGGGTTGCCAAAGAACAGCTGTTTAACGGAATACTGATTACACAGGCTGAGAACAAACTAAAATACGGCACGCTTATCAAAATTACAGTTAAAAACGATGGATCGCTGCAAAAAAGCATGGAACTGATTGATATAAAGAACTCAAAAAAGGAAAAAACCTCCATCCGTGCAATGGTTGACAAATACAACGATAATCCGTTTCTGAACCAGGTTATTGCGACCGCCACTGAGGATTTCTCTTCATTTGAAGAGGTGGCTTATCTGATGGCCGATGCCCAGCGCGATGCGGCCAATGCTGATATTGCCCTGATAAACCCCGGAGGTGTCCGTATTGATCATCTGGAAAAAGGCCCGGTGACAATTATGAATGTTTATCAGCTCGATCCGTTTGGCAATGAACTTGTAATTACCAGACTGACCGGCATGGAAATCCGTGATCTGATGCTGGCAGCCTGGCCCATCGACGACAAGCTTCCCATTTATCCATCAGGGATCAATACAAACCTCAGACTGGGTACTGACGGCAACCTTAAAGAAGTGATACTGCTTACAGAAAAAGGTTCCCCTCTCGACCTAAATAAATACTATACTGTTGCCATGAATAACTATATGACAATGGTTTACAAATACCAGCACGCTGATCCGGGTAAATCGCTCTTTGTATCGACTGCCGATGCGACTATCACCTATCTGAAGAAAGTGAAGAATATCAGGAATTATAAAGGTGAAAAGAGAATTCAGATAAATTGATTAAATTTATTATTAAGCTTTTTAGTTAAAGTCTTATTTATGAAGAATATTCTGATCTTAATAACTTTATTTCTGATTCTTTTATGGAATGAAGACATTTCAGGACAACCATTCTTCGATACGCATGTTCCGAATAAATATGTAAAGGAAAACAGGTTCTTTGACCGGAGTCCAGACACAACAGTCCCACCTTCCTTTTTGTCGGTAAGGGACAGGCTGCCCGTTCCATCATGGCCTGACAGGCCGGATGTGATTAAACTATACTGGAGAACCTGGGAACTTGCTTTCGGCAATATCCGGAAAATAGATGGTACCAAAGGATTTATTACCCCGTATATCGACCCTGCCTTCAATAACGATCTTTTCACGGAGGATTGCGGTTTCATGGCTCTTTTCTGCAGGTACGGATTCAGGGCCTTCAATTTCCAGCAAACTCTTGACAATTTTTATGCAAAACAGCATACCGATGGTTTCATCTGCAGGCAATTACTGGGATCAAACGGAAATGATGCCTTTGAAAGGTTTGATCCGTCAGCTGCGGGCATCAATATTTTCCCCTGGGCGGAATGGGAATATTTCTGCAACATCGGTGATATCGATCGTCTGAAGATGATCTTCCCTGTCCTGCTGGCCAATTATCATTGGTACAAGGATTACAGGAGCTGGCCCGACGGAACATATTTTTCAAGCGGCTGGGGCTGCGGTATGGACAACCAGCCAAGGCTGCCGGCAGGATTCAATCCCGCGTTCAGTCACGGGCATATGTCATGGATTGATGTGACGCTTCAGGAGATCTATGCAGGAAAAGTTCTTGTAAAAATTGCAGAAATCCTTGGCAGACAGAACGATGTTGAAACAATACGCAAAGAAATCACAGATCTTACCGCTTTTGTCAATTCAAAGATGTGGGCCGCGGAAAATGCGATCTATGCTGACAGGTTCAAGGACGGCAGCCTGTCAAAAGTAAAGACAATAGGAACCTTCTGGGCTTTGCTTGCTGATGTTGTACCTCAGGATAAAATGGCCCGGTTTCTGTCTCATCTCACAAATAAGAATGAATTCGACAGGCCTCACAGAATCCCATCTCTTTCGGCAGACGATCCTGATTATGATCCCGAAGGAGGCTATTGGCGCGGTGCTGTCTGGGCAATGACAAATTATTCGGTTTTACGCGGTCTGACGACCGTCGGAGCTGACTCTCTTGCATACCAGATAGCAATGAATCATCTTAATAATGTAACAAAAGTATATATTGACACCAATATAATCTGGGAAAACTATTCGCCTGAATACCCGCGTGGAAGCGGCCGGCAGAATTTTGTTGGCGAGGGGGGACTGACCGGAACTGCCATCCTGTTTGAGTACGTTTTCGGTATCAGGGCTGATGTGCCTGACAATACTATCATCTGGGATATCCGTCTGACTGATGAATTTGGGATTGATCAGTATCCTTTCGGAAGAAATGGCGTTGTAAACCTTCATTGC
Organism: uncultured Rikenellaceae bacterium; assembly: GCA_964514725.1. Taxonomy (GTDB): domain Bacteria; phylum Bacteroidota; class Bacteroidia; order Bacteroidales; family VadinHA17; genus LD21. The sequence continues at coordinate 24,573 of CAZEUL010000005.1, read as the reverse complement.
CGCAAAAGAAAAAATCTTTCTGATGAACCACATGTCAGGATCAGTTCAGATGTACCTTTCAAATTAAAGCTTATCTGGGCCGGGGGCTCAAAGACTCTTTCAGTTAATGCAGATAAAAACAAATCTCCACGGTAAAATGATTCCCGCACTGCCTGAAATAAAAAGAAGAATATCAATTATTTTGTTAATTGTCCTTATTTCAGCGGGTAATTCCTTTGCCCAGGAATTGAGTTCGGAACTGACAATCAATGTTACGGGCGGCGGATCATCCTATAAAAAAGCTATATGGGTAAGGATTGAAACAGAGCACGACTCAAATTTCGCCGGCTGGTACGGATCAAATGGTCCGGCGGGCTTTCCTGCCTTCACCCCGCTGACAATAAAGGTACCGGCCGGAAAGCTGACTGTCACAGCCTGGAACAGCAACAGTGATGAAACCAGCAGGGAAATTCTGATCAAACCTGGTATAAATGCAAAATGCAATTTTGAACTACATCCAAGGTTCAGTATGCATAAACTGGGATATTTTTCCTTTGACAGCCATAATCACATGGATGGAGATAATGAAAAGAATAAGCCGCCCTTCATTTACCCCTATTGTGCTGCCATGGGTATAGATCATCTTGATATCTGTCAGCTCTGGAACTTCGATCTTGGAATGAATGTAAGCTATGATTCTATAATCAAGTATCTTGAAGTCAACTCTACCGGCGAACTGAGCCTTGGTTTCGGCGCTGAGTGCCCCAAACTGCGTTATGGCCATACCTGGACGGTCAATCATCCCGGACTTGCAAACCCTCTCGGTGATTATCTTAAATGGCATGATGTTGAATATTTTGAATCACTGACAAATCAATCAGGTCACCACATTGATTCACTGGATCTCCGCGGTAAACTCCACCCGAAGTGGCATCCGCCTTTTGTCGATCGTTTGCTGAATAATGCCAAAGGAAGTTTTTCGGTTGCGGCCCACCCGACGCGATGGTGGCACAGCGGGCCTGATGAGATATATCCGGCGACCAATACGGCAGCCGATCTGGCCTTTGATCTTCTTGTGGCAGGATCGTATAAAGGAATAGTGGTTATGGGAGACTGCAGCGACAATATTTTCTATCAGGATCTCTGGTTCAGGATGCTGAATCTAGGTTACCGTCTGACCCCTGTGGCTGAGAGCGATGGAAATGTGACACATGGAAGTCTTGGGAATCCCGGGCTTACTTATGTCCGGACAGGAGACTCAACATTTGACATTAAGTCGTTAACATCCCACCTGATTTCGGGTCAAACTATGTTATCGGGGAAAGCTGTTATGTTTCTTACAGTCGACGGTGATCTTCCTCCGGGATCAGTTCTGGTTGCTGATGGAAAGAAACATTATCTGGATGTGACTGTTTACAGTGAACCCGGAAAGGATGAATACATCTCATGGCTGGTTCTTTACCGGAACGGGAAAGTTGCCGGGAAACTCGATTTCAGGAAACAGAAAAAACGGAAGATAACTCACCGGTTCATCGTTCATGATGAGGAAACAGCCTGGTATGTTGTCAAATCATATGGGAAAAATTATCCTCAGAAAGAGATTCAGTTCGATGTGCAGGCTTATGCCAGGCAATGTCTTTCATGTCCGGATAATGATTACACAAAGAACACAGGAATAAGTTTCACGGCGCCGGTATATTTCGATTCCGGGGGACGGACTCCTCCACCGCCCCTGATATCGTCAGTTCATGGCCGGATAATCAACAATGAGGGAACGCCTCTGCGGAATCTTCCGGTTGAAATCTGGAACATTGATAAAAAAATTGCAGATCTTAATACTGATGATGAGGGCAGTTTTGAACTAATCGCTCCGGCAACCATAGAAGTTAGGTTCACATCCCCCGACGGAATAAAAGTTCAGAAGTGGCTGTTCTATGAATATCCTCCGCTACTTGATCTTGTTGAAGATACGTACACCATTTCATGGGCAAAAAAATATCCCGGCCTTAAAGGGGGGCAGATGCCGTGGGAAGCTTTCCACTATGATGAAATGATCGAGGTTTTGAAGGATGTCCGCTGGACGATCAGGCAGTAGCCATTTGACCGCTGAGCTAATGTTATCATATTGTAATTAGTAGGCTTTCTCCTGAATTATCATTGTTAATTGCTGAAAATGAAAATACCGGAAGATGTGATTCATCAGAAAACAATAGACTGGCTTTTTGAAAAAAATAATCCCTCAGTCAGGTATTTTACTCTGAGGGACCTTTTGAAAAAGCCTGGTTCTGATCCGGAAATTCCGGACGCGAAGCATGCTATCATGGCAACCGGCGTTGTTCCGGCTATCCTGAGCAAGCAGGAAGCGGGTGTATACTGGGGCCAGCCGGACAATACATTCACTCTGTTATAAGTCGGGCTTTGCCTGTACGAATTAGTAGAAAATACAAATCATTGTTGATGATCATTGCGTTTAAAAACTGCCTATCCATTTTGAAATAATATAGGCTCCTCTCACCACAGTCGATTTGCCGTGTGAACCGTCTTTAATTGTTACATAACACTTCTTATCACAATGCCATGCAGAAAAAATCTCATCGCAACCAGTTTTATTAACGATATTGTCATTCTCACCATACAGTAGCAGTAACGGAATATCAGCTTCCCTGGCATTATCAACCATAGCATCCATTATCTTTTTTGATTCTGACATACAACGCATGCTGAAGTATTTTACCAGGAGTGAATCTTTGTTCCGCAGTTCCGATTCCAACCTGTCTGATTCATTCTTTATTAAAGCAGGGTATCCGGCCATGTTTACAACAGGCGCATGAGGAGCAAAAACATAGTATCCGACATACTTCAGGTAATCGGAGAAGCCCGGACTCATACCCTTTGCAGGTTTGAGTTTGCAAGGAGGGTTTACAAGTATCAGACCAGCCAGTCCGGGTAGTTTCACTGCCACTTCAAGGGCAAATGCGCATGACATGCTATGTCCAAACAAGATAACATTTTGATTATCTGGCATATAAGCATCATCATTGTTAATAATTTCACAGTAATCTTCGATAATATCATCCGGGGCAGTGTCTCCCCTTTTTCCCTCAGAATAACCTGTGCCACGAGGATGGACAACAACAACACGGTTTGTATTATTGCTCAAAATGTCAATGATCTCCTTTTCTGCCCTGTGATTAATACCTGTTATCCCCGACATCAGGTAAACGGTGCTGGCAGGTTTGACCCCTGGAATATACTCCCGGATAAATATTTTCGACCCATCCCTGGCGGTAAAAAAGCACCCTCCCTTTTCATTGACGGGTGTCGGGCGAACAGAGTTCTCCGCCCTGCTGCAGGAGGATGTAATAAGAAGTACAAAAACGAAAAATATAATTGTATATATCTTCTGTTCTGTCTTAAAGAGCATAATTTTATGCCTCCGGTGTAAGTTTTATTACCACATCTCCTTTTCTCTGCGCACTTTCTGCATGCCTATGGGCTTCAGGTGCCTGTTCAATTTTAAATACCCTGTTAATTACAGGCCTGATTTTATCTTTCTCAACAAGTTCTTTAATGATTTGCAGATCCTTTGCCTGAGGAGATACCATAGCACATATTACTTTCTTTCGACCTGACATTTTTGTCCATAACATCTGAAGCAGGTTCTTCACTTTAAAACTGACATACAAATAGGTACCTTCTTGATTCAGTGATGTCTTATAAGTTGAAACTGAGCCCTTGCCCAGAATATCAATAATATAGTCATAGGTCTCACCGTTTTTTGAGAAGTCTTCTTTTTTATAATCAATCACTTTGTCGGCACCCAATTTTTTTACATAATCTACTCTCCATGTGCTGCATACACCTGCAACCTGCGCTCCGATATAGTTTTTGGCCAGTTGAACTGCTGCAGAGCCGATACCTCCGGAGGCACCTGATATCAACACATTCTGTCCTCTTTTTAAATTTATTTTTTTTAAAAGGCATAAAGCCATTAATGATCCATAGGGAATGGCTGAGGCTTCCTCATAAGATGTATTTGATGGTTTGCGTGCCAGCAGACCATTTTCAGACATACACAGATACTCTGAATATGCACCCATTTTTTCTCCTGTGTAGCCAAATACATCATCTCCGACCCTGAAATGCCTGACATTATTTCCTGTCTGCTCAATTATACCAGCGAAGGAATTTCCAAGGATTTTAATCCTGGGTGATTTAAGTCCGAAACTGAATTTAGCGAGAATCCAGATCAGGAAAGGCATATTGAAGTCTTTAGCATAAACATGTCTGAATTTCCTGGCTATGAGGTCCCCAAAATTCACTGAAACTGCCTCGACTTTTATGAGTACTTCATCATCTTTCGGAGAAGGTTTTGGCATATCCTGAACTTTCAGTACATCGGGATTACCATATTCTGTGTAAATTATTGCTTTCATTTTTCAGCTTAATTAACCTGTTTAACTTCTTTATATAAACCCGCACCCACCAGGCCGGCCAGCAATAATTCACCCAGGCCCCAGACTGTCCCTATTATTGTGAATTTCACTGGCATAAATCCGTATGCAACCAATGATGCATTGCTAAGAAGATAGCTAAAAAAGAAGACTATCAATGACGATATAATTGCCGTTTTAATCTTTGATACAAACCAATGCTTTAATATTGAGTAAAGAAAAACCAACAGAATTCCATTACTGATACTGACAAAACAAAAGAAAACCATTGCCCATTTACTTAACGGGGGCAAACCCCTGCTGGCAAGTATTTCATCCATCTCATTTCCGACTGCCGGAACCATAGATAGTGCGCTGATCAGTATTATTATTCCGGATACAAACCCTGCAATCAAAACGCTTTTAAGATTTACCGATTTCATTTGTCTGATTTTTAATATAGGTGTGCTGATTTTAACTTCGGAGATAATCAAAAATTGATCCCTATATATAAGTTGGGTTCAAAGAGGAAATAGTTATTCCATTTACTTTCTTTTTCCTGAAAACTCTGGGGAGCTTTTGTATCAATTGGCCAATAATTAAAATGAACCTGAGGTTCAATGAAGAGCCTGTTTTTAAGCAACCGTATATGGTACCCAAGATGGAATGTTGCGTATAACTTGAAACCTTCACCAATTTCCTTTTTGTTTTCGTCAAGGTATGATTTGTACAATGGCAAAACTTCAAGTGTGGCGAAGAGTCCTGTCCATAGCATTCGCTGATATGTCACTCCGATACCACATTCTTCAAGTCTGCCAGGAAAAAATTCACTCTCATCCTGAAAGAGCGGGTCCCACATTGGAATGCCCATAGGGGCAAAAAGTTTCCATGAGGCCACTTTGATGCCTATTTTATCCCTGGAAGTAATTTGGTATCCAAAATGGAATTCGTAATGGTGGGTATTTGTCTTTTCGTCGCCAAAATTCAGGAAAGTCAGGTATGTAGTGCTTACCGAAAACTTGTAGGAAGGAATTTGGTCTTTGTAAGCACCTCTATTTGTCAGTGATGGGTTTTGGCTGTATGTCGTGATTGTCAACACGGCAATCATTAATGTTGTGGAAACTAATTTCTTCATATTAGATTGGTTTAATTAAATTGATTTTTGGTATTTTAATTACCCTGAGGATTAACTGATATTAGCGTTAAGTTTAAATCACGAATGATCTCTAAGATCCCATGCAGATGTGAATCATCTTTGAGATTTCCGGAAAGAATGGTGCTGCCCGCTTCATAGCTGATTTTCATTCCTTCAAAACGATTTGACCATTTTTGATCGAGATGCCCCCTGACCACTATTCTGATTTTGCTTTTCATCTTTATTATATTAAATACCCAGGCAAAGGTCAGGGACACCCGTCAAAAAAAAATCACCCGTTCGGGTGATTTTGTGGGTGATTTACATGTTTAAGAAATACCTGGGTCTATAATATTCCAATCTTCTTGGCCTTAGCCACCGCGCCAGAACGGCTGACAACATCAAGTTTCAGATAGATATTTTTTAAATGGGTTTTCACAGTATTCAATGAAATGAATAATTTATCTGCAATTTCCTGATTAGATAGGTCATATTCAATAAGTTTCAGAGTTTCAATTTCGCGGTTACTCAGTCCCTCGGCCGGATGGCTGTTAAGCCGGCTTTGCCTTTTTTCGATAGCCATTTTCAGTTTGTCGATCAGATTGGCCGGTATATTTTTTTTTGCAGAAGCCTGGATTTTATATGCTTCGATTAACAAGTCGCTGATTTTGTCATAATAAAATAAAAAACAACCGACTATATTCTCATGTGCTGCAAACTGCAGGGATTCGGCCAGGCTTGCAATGGCTTTTTCTTTATACCCGGTATTTTTGTAAAGAATGGCATACAGGATTTTAAGTTCAATTATTCTTTCAGCCCTGGCGGCAGCTTCAGCAATTTTCAGCAATTTATCAAGAAGGCCCTCCAATTCCTTAAATTTCAATTCAGTAATTAGTAACAGCGCGAAAGTAACATACCCGTTTTCATCAAAATAAGATATTGTTTTCTCAAGCTCTAATCCGTTTTCTTTAAAAAAGGCATGAGCTTTTTCGAGCTGATTCTGTTCAATCAGAAAAAATCCCTTTATACCAATATAAACCGACTTCATTGCAGGAACGATATTATTTCGCTTCATAATATATTCTGCTTCCTCGGTTTTTTTAATTCCTCCGGCCAAATCGCCAACACACCATAAAACAAGGGAATAAACCATTAACACATATATTTTGTGCGAGACATTCGATTCGTTTTTGCTGAGGATGTATGCAGTTTTAATATTTTCCAGAGCTGCATCGAAATCAATGCGCATAAGCTCGATTCCTGCAAGGCATGAATATAATCCGGCGTATGTACTTTCAGTTTTTGTAAATTGAGAATAGCCACATTCTCTCATATAAGCTATAAGTTCTGTGCATTTTTTATGTGCAGAGGTATAATACCCCATACGCGTTTCGATATTAGCCAGATTCATTGCAATGGTTGAAATAAGGAAAATGTTTCCCGACTTTTTCCCGTATTCCAGAGCCTTTTCATAAGCGGCAATACTGTTGATGAATTTTGCAGAATCCGATTCTGCAATACCTACTGAGTACCAACCCCAGCTATACCACAAGGGATCGTCCTCTGATAAGTTCTCCAATGCCCTACTGCAATAAAAGGAGACCATTTCTGAATTGCCGGAGATTGAATTTAAATAAGCCAACGCGACCGAAACTTTTCCTAAAAGTTTCCTGCTGTTCCCAACATTTTCCTTTGATGCATTTATGTCATTAATATTCTTCTGAGTGATTTTTTCTGCACTTGATAAAAAAGGTCCGGCTTTTTGAATTTTACCGGATATTATTAATGTCCATGAGTAATATAAACTGATAACGGGATTCTGATGGATCATTTCATCGGGCAGCAGATCTCCGTACTTCATTATGGCAAAATGTTGTCCGTTTTCCCACATATTCTCAATTATTTCCCCTAAAACCCGGATACTTTTTTCGAAATTTCCAGCATCTATAGAATGATTAACTGCCAATAACGGCATTGAGTTATCCTTAAACCAATCAATTGCCTTATTATGAAGTTCATTAATTGTTGCTTTACCTCTTAAATAAAGCCGTTGTTTTAATAAATCTGCAAATAGATGATGATACCTATACCATTTTCTCTCGTTATCAAGCGCTATTACAAACATATTTTCTCTTTCCAGTGTCTCAATAATCAGCTGACTGTCATTTCTGCTTAGAACAGCGTTACACAGGTGAGCCGACATTTGCTCCAATATTGAAGTTTGAAGCAAAAATTCTTTTATGTCATCTGTTTGGATCTTCAGCACCTCCTCAATCAGATAATCCATAATATATCGATTATCTCCCCTTAAATCCCTGACGAAATCAGAAAGGTCTTCACGGCTCTGCATCGATATGGCCGCCAGTTGAAGCCCGGCAATCCATCCTTCTGTTTTTTCTTCAAGTGAAATCACATCTCGTTCAGATAGGCCAAGTTTGAGCTTTCTATTGAACAGCACCGAAATATCGGCCGTTGAAAAACTAAGATCGGCAGCACGCAACTCGACCATCTGATGCTGACTCCTCAGCCGTGACACGGAAAGGTCGGGGTCGGAACGTGTCAGGATCACAATGTGAATATTACCGGGGATATGTTCAAGAAAGAAGGTTACCAGTCTCAATACCTCAGCGCTTCTGATCAGATGAAAATCGTCAAGAACCAGCAAAAAGTTCTTGTTAATGCTTAATAATTCGTTAATCAACAGGCTGGCGATTGATTCGACAGTAGGTGAATTAGGTGAATTTGCAAGTCGCAGGGAAGTTTGTCCGAAGTCCTGTTGAATACTTTGAATTCCCGTTATTATATAGCTCAAAAGAACCGCCTGGTCATTATCCCCATTGTCAAGTGAAAGCCATGCTGCCGGAATTTTATTCTGGATGATCCAATCGCTTAACAAAGTTGTTTTACCATAACCGGCCGGAGCGGATACCATAATCAGCTTTTTGCTCAGGCCGGAGTTCAATTTTTCAAATAGCTCTGATCGGTGAACTACATTATTTCCGGCAGGAGGAATATGCAGTTTTGTTAAAAGCATATGTGAAGTTAAGAAATGTTTTGATTATGGATATATTTTCTAAATGGAAATCAGCTGTTTGGAGTCTTGTAAAGTAGGATAGTCATTCATTATCGGCAAAACTCAATATTGTTTATACTTTCCCATTAAAATATCTAACTTACAATATAGTATCGATTCACCTGAAGAGATAATGTGGAAATGGGCCAACATAAGAAACACATATCATAAAATTGACCCAGTAATCGGATTAAAGAAACTGGTTATCCATAAAACAACACACTTTACTGGAGAAGAAACGGAAGGCATTTCAAATGCTCTTGAAGGTATCGATAATATTGAGTTGCTTCAGGTACAGCAATTCAGTAATTGGCGTGCCATAAAGTTGATTAAAACAAATGATGCCAAGCATGGGTTTGATGGATATCCAATTGAGCGGGGAACAATTGTACAATTGGATGAATTCAGTTTTCTATTGTGGACACATGGATTAGTTCAGAGCAAAGAACTGAATGGAAAGTATTAATAAGGCAAAAGGGGAATACCTACTCCGCTCTTAATTAAACGGTTTAGAGGTATAGACCCTATTGAAACAGTTACAGAGGACATTTTAAAACTTACGAAAGTAAACTGGAATGGAGCGGAACTCTATAAAACTTTTCCTGTAACCATTGATTTCGCCAAACGACTCTCAGTAATGGGAAAGCAATTGGAAGAATTGGGGAATAAGCCGTATGACTTCAGGTACTTTATTTGACTATACTGTATAAAATCCCCTGTTAATAACATTTAATGAAGGTTAGCTCAATTTGAAAACTATAGAAAATATTGGCTTGATATTTGGCTTACAAAGAAAAAGACCGTTGTAATTTACTGATTTACAACGGTCTGATTTTGAAAAAGTCGGGGTGAGAAGTTAAGTATTTTGTATGTGATAAATTATCAGCATAATAGAATATAAATCATCTATTCGGCTTTTAGCCTTTTGTCTGGTTAGATCTTTAATAGGAAACAATTTCAGAATAAAAATGGACATATTTTGATGACATGTCCAGAAATACCAAAATATTGGACATGTGCTATTGTTTTTAATGAAAATACGACATAAATTTGCAACATGTCCATAATTGCGCAAATATTGAACAGTCATGACTAAGCCAAAATTCGACAGAAATATCCCTTTCAATGATCTTCCTCTTCTTCCTCCTGCAGCTGAAATAGATAATGACAGTGATATCTTAAAAAAGTTGGTAACTGCTTCAAGAGCATTGGCCTCAGTTAATATCAATGTTATGAGACTGCCAAATCCTTTTATGCTCGTAAACACAATAGCATTACAGGAAGCCAAAACTTCAACTGAAATTGAGAATATTTTCACCACTGAAGACGAACTGTATAAAGCAGTTTCGGATAGCAAAAGTGAAGAAAAAGCAGATCTTGCTGTAAAAGAAGTTCTACGATACAGAGAAGCGCTTTGGGCCGGATACCATTCAATGAATGAAACAAAAATTTTAAATCTGCAGTCAGTTCTTTCGATCTTCCGACAAATCAAAAATACTACATCCGGAATAAGACCACCACAGGCAAATGTAGTTATCAAAAGAGGACAAAGTGAGTTACGTCCTGGAGAAGTGATCTATACACCGCCCCGAGGAAATGAGATTGTGGAACGGCTAATGGATAACCTTTTGGATTATCTTAATGACCATAAGAATTATCCAGCAGATCCATTGATAAAAATGTGTATTGCACATTATCAATTCGAAGCAATTCACCCCTTCCAGGATGGCAATGGGAGAACAGGAAGAATTCTTAACCTGATTTACCTTGTTCAAACCGGATTGTTAAATCAGCCAGTCCTTTACCTTTCCAAGTACATAATTGTTAATAAGTCAGACTATTACTATAATCTTGAAGCTGTAACCCAACTGGGTTCCTGGAAAAAGTGGATTCTGTTTATGCTTGATGCTGTGGAAAACACCTCTTCTCTGACCAACAATCTGATTAACGACATATTGGAACAGATGGATTCAACATTGAATTATGGAAAATCTAAAATCAGATGGTATACAAAGGAGGTAAATGAAGCCATTTTCAGCCAGCCATATATAAAACCAAAAGTTATTGGGAAAGTACTAGGGAGGTCATCCCGGACGACTCTTTCAAAACTTATGAAAGAACTGGTTGCTGCAAAGATTTTAACTCCAAAAAAGGATGGATCCGAAGTTTACTATCTGAATGATGATCTGATAAGAATTCTTGCTGGTTAAGGAATAGATTTGAGAATAGATTTTTTGCAAAAACGGTCGAGAAAATCGGTACCTGTCGCAAAATATCACTTTTAACAATATGTTAGAACAGCTTAACATAAATGTAAATCAATAATAATTCAGATCTTTCGATATTTTTTGACAGCATCTCATATAATGAGATATTTTTCCTACCTTCATATGTCATAAAAGTCAATTCCTATGAACCGGATCAAAGAAGTACTCGATGAGAAAGGAATCAAGCAGGTATGGTTGGCCGAAAAACTGGGCAAAAGCTATAATATGGTGAACAGCTATGTGCAGAATCGCAGACAACCATCCCTTGAAGTGCTTTATCAAATAGCGAAACTCCTAAATGTGGATGTTAAGGACCTAATCATAAGTAAATAATTTGCAGATCAGTGAAACCAGATAAAACAGTACATACCAGCAGAACCATAATGTTTGCTGAACTGTCGAAGGTGATGAATCATGGAATTGAGAATGACAACTATTCTGACTCATTACAACAGAACGTTATCAGTAAAACAACTCGATCCGGTATAACAAAAACTTCCCGTTACTTGAAAAGCCTATATGACCTTGATGTTTCACATCCTCAATTTTTAGCATTTAAGCATTTCTGGAGTATATCAGGCGAGAAGGATAAGCCTCTTCTGGCAATTATTTATGCTATTGGAAACGATTACCTGTTAAAAAACAGTATCCCTGTCATAAACAATACAGAAATTGGGAAAAAAGTAACGGTTGAAAGTATTGAAAGTTATTTAGAAAATCTTTATCCGCAGAAATATTCTGTAAATACGAAAAGATCAATGGCTCAGAATATAGCCAGTTCCTGGAAACAAGCTGGTTTTATAACAGGTAAAGTAAAAAACATCCGAACCCAGCCGGAAATTAATTATCTGGTCGTAACATTTGCTCTGTTTTTGGCTTACCTGAATGGATTGCGTGGAGATTTTATTCTGAAAAGCGACTGGGTGAGGGCACTTTCACTCGATGAAAGAACAGTTCGCTCCCTTGCCATTGAAGCAGGGAAACGGGATCTGCTCCAGTATCAGTTTGCTGGGAATGTTACTTCCATCACATTTAAAAACCTCTTAAACAAATTAAATATAAATGGCTTCGAAAATTGATCAGTTATTAGCAGCCTTTGAAGTGGTAGTAAATGAACCATGGACAACGTCTTTATCCGGGCAGGAAAGAATCTGGTTCCTGGTCTACGATCCATCTGAACAACGGAAAATAGACCTTCGCCTTGGTGATTTTGAAACAGCAACTATCAAGGCTGGCAAAATTTGGACACTTATCTCCATGAAACAGTGTTTCCCAACCTGGATGGCAAATCATGAGTATAAGGAAGAATATTTCAATGATCCTGAAACCCTCGTGGATCAGCTTGAAGTCGAGTTTAAACATTTTGCTATCCAGTTCCTGACTACTGAAATTGAAAAACAGAAAGTTGATGAAAATACGCTTATCGTGATAAAAGATATTTCATCATTGTTTGGCTTCAATCGTATTTCTGATGTATTGAACGGATGTTCCGGTGCATTCAAGGGAAGAGTACTTGTATTTTTCCCCGGAGAATTTGAAAAAAACCATTACCGTTTGCTTGATGCCAGAGACGGCTGGAGCTACCTTGCCAGACCCATAATTGCTTAGTATTAAAGCTTAATTTTATTTTATATCATGAAGAACAAAGAATTATTTATTCTTAATCCGGAAGAAAATAACCTCATCAACGATGGAGTGGTAGAAATCAATACAGCAACAGATGAGAAAGGACTGCGGATTATTTATCACGAACTGAAAACCTTTGTATGTGAGGGAGAGTATCAAAGAGGCCTTCAGCGTATATTGCAAACATATTTAAAATATCTTGATCAGCCGAAGCAACCCTCTGTATGGGTGAGCGGATTCTTCGGAAGCGGCAAATCCCACCTTATTAAGATTCTGGGGTATTTATGGGAGGATTTCAAATTTCCAAATGGCGAAACGGCAAGATCCATAAAACAACTACCCAGCGATGTGAACGACCTTATTGTGGAACTGGACAGAAAGCAAAAAATACATGGAAAGCTTGCCATTTCGGGCACCTTAAAAGATTTTCCTTCGGCAGATATAAGGTATTCATTTCTGCAGTTGTTCCTTAACAAACTCGGCCTGCCTGCCCAGTACCATCATTTTAAATTCGTTTACTGGGCAAAACAGGAAGGTATTTATGATGACTTGAGAGCCATCATTGAATCACAGGGGAAAAACTTTAAACATGAGTATGAAAACCTGTTTGTGTCTTCTGCACTGGCAAAGGCCGTACTTGAAATGAAACCGGAATTTGCCGAAAACGAGGCAAAAGTAAGAGAGAATTTCAAGGCCAATTTTCGAAGAATCGACAGTATTAGCCGGGAGCAGTTCATTCATTGTATCAAAAACGAAATATTACCATTAATTTATGGTAATAAAATACCTCTAACCATTGTTGTTCTCGATGAAGTTCAACAGTTTATTGGTACAGATATAAATAAAAGTGTTGATGTTCAAAACCTTGAACAGGATATCAGTAGTAATTTTGACGGCAAATTTCTCCTCGTAGGAACAGGACAAAATGCCCTTTCGGAAACCAGTTTGCTGCAAAGGTTACAGGATCGGTTTACAGTAAATGTAAACCTTTCCGATACAGATGTTGAAACTGTAACACGAAAGACCGTGCTGGAAAAAAAGCCATCTGTTATTAAACAGTTGGATCAAATTCTTGAGAGTGCTCTGGGAGAAATATCCAGGAACCTATCGGGTACCGACTTTGGATACGTTACAAGCGACAGGTCAAAGCTGGTAGCAGATTATCCCATTTTGCCCTCAACACGTAAATTCTGGAAGAAAATCCTGCAGGTAATTGATACAGCCGGCACTTCCGGGCAACTCAGAAGCCAGCTTAGGATAGTTGATGAAAGTCTTAAGAAAGTTGCAAATAAAGATGTTGGAAATATTGTTCCGGCTGATCTGATATTCGAGCAAAAACAGGCACAGCTTCTTCAAAATGCTCTGCTCCTGAATGATACCAACAATCTGATAGTCGGCAAGAAATCAAAGACAGGTGATTCACTCCTCGAAGGCAGAATCCTTAGTGTTATTTTTCTCCTTGAACAATTACCCAAAGATGGTTCAGGAAGTCGTATAAAATCTAATGAAACCACTATTGCTGAACTATTGTTGGATAATATTGTGGGTTCATCAGATAAATTTCGGGGAGAGGTCAAAAGATTGATAAAAAATCTGGTTGATGAAAATGTGTTAATGGTTGTTGGTGATGAATTCAAACTTCAGACAAAAGTCGGTGCTGAATGGGAGAAGGAGTATACCACTCAGGCAGTTAAACTGAACAATTCAGGCGATGATCTTATTCAGGGATTGCGCAATGAGAAAATCATTTCCTTCTTCAGAGATAAGACTAAGGCCGTTAAAATCCTACACGGTAACTCAAGACAGATCAGGGATTTTGAGATATGGGATAAGGCTGAACGACCCATTACAACGCATAAGCTTAATGTCTGGATCCGTGATGGATGGAATGAAAATGAATCAACTGTTTTAAACGAGATCAGGGAAGAGGGTGCTGATGCTCCCCTGGCCTATGCATATGTAAAAAAATTCAGGGATCAGGATCTTAGAAGTGCCATTATTCAGTTCCTGGCTGCAGAAAAAACACTGGATGCAAAAGGCCAACCATCGTCCCCCGAAGAAGAACAGGCAAGAAAAAGCATGGAAACCTGGAAGGGACTGGCAAAGATCGAAATAGAAGATTTGATCAGTAAAATCTGTCTGGAAAGTGTTGTGTATCTTGCAGGCGGTACCAAAGTCGAGACCGGGACTATCAAGGATAATATTGAAGAAGCATTATATAGTATCGCTGACAGACAATTTCCCGATTTCAAAGGGAAAGCAGATTATAAAGACTGGGATAAAGCACTGAATAGAGCACTACAGGGTGATCCTGATGCATTGAAAAAGATCGGCTGGGATAAAGAACCAAAAGATCATCCTGTTGCCATTGAGATTCTGAGGTTCATTGGAAACAGTACAAAACAGGGAAAAGAAATACGGAATCATTTCATAAGGTCACCTTATGGTTGGAGCCAGGATGCAATTGATACCATTATTCTTCTGTTGAGGAACACTGAGCATATTTCAACCTTGGAGCCTGATCTGAATCAGGCGAAAATTGGTAATGCAGCATTTAAAAAGGAGATCCATACATTAACCGCTGCTGATAAAATTAAACTCAGGAAGATTTATCAGGATGCAGGTATTTCATGCAAACCGGGTGAGGAATTTCTTCATTCAAACACCTTTCTGAATCAACTGAAAGAACTTGCTGATCGTATTGGCGGAGACGCTCCAAAACCTGAACCTGTAAATATTCAGTTCATTAAGGATATTGAAAATCTGGATGGAAATGAGCGATTACTGCGGATACTGGATGAACAGGAAGACCTGAAAGCAAAATACAAGGACTGGAAACAAAAAGCTGCTTTAGTAGAGAAGAGAGAACCTAACTGGACACTTTTAGTGGAATTGGCTAATTATGCTAATTCAAGCGACACCATGGAGAAGCTGAAGAAAGAAATTGAAGCAATTCGTGATAACAGGCTGCTTCTTCAGGAACCCGATCCGGTTTACTCAAAACTGACCGATTTAACAGAAAAACTTAAAAATGAACTTAATAAACTGAAACAGGAGTATATTGATCTGTACGACAAACTAATGACCTCACTTCAGTCTAATGAGTATTTCAGCAAACTCACTCCCGAACAAAAGAATCCAATTTTACGAACTCACCAGCTTCTGGGCAAACCTGAAATTAAAGCGTTAGATTCCAAATCCTTACTCCTTAATCTGCAAAAAGCATCGCTTGAAACCTGGCAGACAAAAATTGCAGCATTACCGGGGCAGTTTCAGGCTGCCATAGAAGATGCCGTTAAATTACTGGCACCCCAGGCGAAAACGTATGATCTACCGAGAAGAACCATTTCAAACCAGGCAGATATTGATGCATATATATCTGAAATAAGGGAAGAATTGTTGAAATTATTAAAAGAATCGTCTTCAATTATTCTTAAATAATGGCAGTACTTACGCAACAACAACGCAATACCCTTGAAAACGCAGTAAAACAAGCAAGAAGGATTTCGGAAACCGGGGCATTCAATGCTCTCAGGGCAATGGCGGTTGATAATCATGAACCTTTCCAGCACATGAACCCTGAGCAGCGAGGCTTGCGAAACCGTTTGCGCAGCAAGGCAAGGCTATTGGGTGACGAACTATCATCAAACGGGCATCAGCATTTAGATCATCTTGCCTATGAACTGGCATACGAATATTGGCATAAAATGCTCTTTGCAAAATTTCTTGAAGCAAACGGATTGTTGATTCATCCCGACGGAGTGTCAGTAACACTTGAAGAATGTGAAGAACTGGCAAAAGCAGAAGGCTATGCTGACAAATGGGATATTGCTGCCAGCTACGCTTCCAAAATGCTACCGGCCATCTTCCGGCCTGAAGATCCCCTGATGCAAATATCATTTGCTACTGATGACAGGATAAAACTGGAAGAAATTCTTGAAGGAATTGACAACTATATTTTTACTGCTGATGATGCTTTAGGCTGGGTGTACCAGTTCTGGCAGAGTGAAGCCAAGGATGCCATAAACAAAAGTGGTGATAAGATTGATGGCAAGAAACTCCCGGCAGTGACACAGCTATTCACAGAACCATACATGGTTCATTTTCTCATTGATAATACCATTGGTGCCTGGTGGGTAAGCAGAAATCCTGGAATAAAGCCACCTGTGAAATTTGAGTATTTAAGGTTTCTCGAAGACGGTACACCTGCAGCAGGTAAGTTTGAAGGATGGCCCGACAGGACGGCCGAAATCACAGTAATGGACCCCTGCATGGGCTCAGGCCATTTCCTCGTTTCTTTGTTTAATGTACTGGTTAACCTCAGGATGTATGAAGAAGGATTAAGCAAGGAAGAAGCAACCGACAGAGTAATATCAGAAAATCTGCATGGACTTGAAATAGACCCTCGCTGCACGCAGATAGCAGCATTTAATCTCGCCTTAACTGCATGGAAGTTTTGTGGCAGGTATAAAGAACTTCCTGAAATGAATCTGGCTTGCAGCGGCATAGCACCAAAAGGGAAAAAGGAAGATTGGATAAAACTGGTAGGCAAGGTTGAGCGGGAAGATGACAGGGTGCGGATGGAAAACGGAATGGCAATGCTTTACGACCATTTTCAACTGGCTCCCGAATTGGGAAGTTTGCTTGACCCGTCTACCATAAAAGCAGATTTGCGTACAGCCAGTTTTGAACAGCTTCAACCGGTTTTGAAAAAAGCACTGGAAAATGGTTCTGATAAAGAACTTGTTGAAAGGGGAGTAATGGCCGCCGGAATAGCGAAGGCAGGATATTTATTATCAAAAAAATATACTCTTCATATTACCAATGTACCTTATCTTTCCAGGGGGAAGCAGGATAAAATTATGTATGACTACTGCCAAAGAAATTTCAATGAGGCAAAAGGGGATTTGGCAACAGTGTTTCTTGATAAAATGCTTAAATCAAATAATCCTGGGGGTACCTCATGTAGTGTAATTCTTCAAAACTGGTTGTTTCTAACTACCTATAAAAAGTATCGTGAAAAATTACTGAAGAATGAGGCCTTTAACATAATTGCTCGTCTTGGTCCCAAAGGATTCCAAACACCGATGTGGGATTTTAATGTAATGTTGATTGCATTATCTCATAAAAGAATTGATGAAACGCATTTTATTTCTGGTCTTGATGTCTCCAATGCTTCAAGCGCAGTTGCCAAAGATAATGCAATCAAAACTGCAGAAGTAAAAAGAGTAAAACAACGTGAGCAGTCAGAAAATCCTGATTCAAGGGTTATCATAGATCAAGAGATGACTGGTCCACTTCTTTGCACTTACTCAGACAGTTATTGGGGTTTAGGAAGTGGTGATTACTATCATTATGGCAGGTTTTTTTGGGAAATTAATTTGCCGAACAAGCTTTGGATATACCAAATGAGTACTGTTAGTGAAACAAACCTCTATAAAGGAAGGGAACATATTCTGTTTTGGGAGGAAGGTAGAGGGGACCTTGTTAAAGAACCAGGTGCATATTTAAGAGGTTTAAACATTTGGGGGAAAAAGGGTGTTTTAATCGCTCAAACAGGTAAACTACAGGCAACCATATATACTGGTGAATGCTGGGACTCAAATTGCGCACCAATAATTCCAAAAGACACAAATCAATTAACTGCAATATGGTGCTTTTGTTCATCTGATCATTTTAATACTGAGGTGAGAAAAGTTGACCAAAAATTAAATGTAACAAATGCTACCTTGGTAAAAGTGCCTTTTGACCTGGATTATTGGGAACAAGTTGCCAAAGAAAAATACCCCAACGGCCTACCCAAACCCTACAGCGATGATCCCACCCAATGGCTCTTTCATGGACATCCTATTAAATCAGATCTATCATTACAAGTTGCAGTATCCCATCTACTCGGGTATCGTTGGCCGGCAGAGCATGATAACGAAATGGAATTATCTGAGGAAGCAATAAAATTAATCAGGGAGATAAAGAAGTTCGACTATTTGTCAGACAATGACGGAATCATCTGTATCCCTTCTGTAAATAAAGAGGAACCTGCGGCAATCAGGCTGAGGGATTACCTGAAAGAGGTTTTTGGAGAAGCATGGAATACCAACACTGTTCAGCAGCTTCTTGAAAAGGAAAACGCAAAATCATCCAACCTGGAGAGCTGGCTGCGCAATGAATTTTTCATTCAGCATTGCAAAATATTTCATAACCGTCCCTTCATATGGCACATTTGGGATGGTCGTAGCGACGGCTTTTCAGCCCTGGTGAATTACCACAAACTCAACAAGGAAAATCTTACCAAGCTGATCTATACCTACCTGGGCGATTGGATAAGGATGTGCGAAACAAAGAAAAAAGCCGGTGAAAGCGGAGCAGAAGGTTTGTTGAGTGCAGCACTTAAACTAAAAGAAAAACTGGAACTGATCCTAGAAGGTGAAGCCCCTTATGACATTTTTATTCGCTGGAAACCTCTGGAACAACAACCCATTGGCTGGGATCCGGATCTGAACGATGGGGTACGGTTAAACATAAGACCCTTTGTTCAAGCAGGTGTATTACGTTCTAAATTCAATATTAAATGGGGCATTGACAGGGGAAAGAATCCACCGGGATCGCCATGGGGTGAAACACGTGATAACGACAGACATTTAACTCTGGCAGAGAAAATGGCGGCCAGGGAAAATAAATTTGTTTAAACGATGGCTTTACCGGTTAACATATCGGAGCTTTTAAATGGCAGGGTGGTTGAATGGGAGCGTCTTGAATTCAAGAAAGGCTGGAACCCTGAGGATATCATGCATACGATTTGCGCTTTTGCCAATGATATTAACAACTGGGGAGGAGGCTATATTATTATCGGCATTCAGGCTGATGGTGGAATTCCGCAGTTTCCTCCTGCCGGACTGTCAGTTGAGAGTCTCGACAGAATACAGGGAGAGCTGACCAGGATATCCTATAAAATTCATCCTAATTACCTGCCTGTTTACCAGCCATATGATGCAGAGAGCAGGCATATACTCATAGTGTGGTGCCCTGCCGGAGATATGCGGCCATATTCATGCCCTTCAACGCTGGGTGATGATGCACGGAGGCAGTATTATATTCGTTCAGGAAGCAGGACGATTATTGCTCAGGGTGACAATCAAACCCGCCTTATTGAACTTACGGCGAAAGTTCCATTTGATGACCGGATAAACCAGGAAGCTACTCTAAACCAACTGGAACTTGGATTGATAAGGGAGTTCCTGCAGGAAGCAGGAAGTGAATTATTTGAAGAAAGCGTCAAAATGCCCTTTGATGATTTATGCAAATCCATGCAAATTGCACGCGGGCCCTCAGAATCATTAAGGCCTGTAAATGCCGGACTTATGTTTTTCAATAACAGTCCGCACCGTTTTTTTGACCGGGCATGGATAGAGGTGGCTGTTCATAAAGATGATTCAGGCAGAAATTTTGTGTCAAAGGAATTTCGGGGGCCGTTGCATAAACAAATCCTTAACTGCCTGGATTACTTTAAATCGGAAGTAATCAGAACCGAAACCAGAAAGATCGGAGGAAAAGCCGAAAGTATCAATATCAGCAACTATCCCTACAATGCAATAGAGGAGGTAGTATGCAATGCCGTTTACCATAAAAGTTATTCTGATAATAAACCTGTTGAGATACAAGTTCTTCCCGACAGGGTTGAAATACTCAGTTACCCGGGTCCGATGCCTCCGGTGACAAATGCCGATTTACAGCAACGCAGGGTTATTGCCAGGGATTACCGGAACCGGAGAATAGGCGATTTCCTGAAAGAACTCAAGCTAACCGAAGGAAAAGCTACAGGAATTCCGTTAATACGGGACGAAATGGCAAAAAACGGAAATCCGGAGCCAGTTTTTTATACCGACGAGGAAAGAACTTTGTTTCTGGTTACTTTGCCGTGTCATAAGGATTGGCTGGTAACTAAGTCAGTAACTAAGACGGTAACTAAGTTAACACGTGAAGATGTCGTTGAATTATTGGCAGAGCCTCTTAATTATGAACTTCTAAACAGACTGTTAGACAGCGATATAAGCGATGTTGTTGAAGACATAAGGGTTCTTTTAAAAGGCAAGCAGGTAACCAGGTCAATAACTAAGTCAGTAACTATGATAGTTGAATTGATAGATTTCCTGGCTACAGAAAGATCCAGAAAAGAAATCTTCAGATTCCTTGAAATAGATAACCAGACGAAAAATTATATTACAAATATTAAACCTCTCATAGATTATGGCATAATAGAACAAACTGTACCAGGGAAACCCAGAAGCCGGAACCAGAAATATTGCCTTACGGCAAAGGGTA
Source organism: uncultured Rikenellaceae bacterium (assembly GCA_964514725.1). Classification (GTDB taxonomy): domain Bacteria; phylum Bacteroidota; class Bacteroidia; order Bacteroidales; family VadinHA17; genus LD21. The sequence continues at coordinate 3,741 of CAZEUL010000005.1, read as the reverse complement.
GAAAACTGCTGATTAGATAAACATTGATCAACTGTTGCGATAAAACCGTTAAAAATGATTTAGTATTTAATAAGTCACGAATTAAAAAAGACTACAGAGTAAGGTTCCTTTGTTTTGTATAACAAACAATTAAGGTATATGAATAATACGTTTAACATTTCGCCTGAAAAATTAAAAAAATTAATTGCAGGCTATACTGCCTGGTTAAAATCAGATCCGAAGGAAGAGACCTATCCTGCAACAATAAGAGAACAATCAGAAAAAATAAAGGACGAATTTCTTAATCCTGAAGTTTTGTCACGTATGAGTGATAATGATCTTTATGAAAAGATTTTCAAGTACTCCAGAAAATTAGAAGGGCCTGTTCATATGAGATTAGGGGAGCCGAGGTTAAAGGGAGACCTTTCTGAAATCAGGCGTAATTTAATGTACATAATGACATCAGAAGATACTCCCTTTATGATTGCCCAGAACATCCTTGACGGCAAATATAAGATTGAGGTTTTTGCTAAAGCATTTTGGAGTCCAATACTTCAGGCACAGTTTCCGGGAGTACTTCCTAACTGGAATAATAAAACAGAAAAATTCCTAAAGAAATTTAATATAAACATCTCAACTTCAAAATTATCAATCGCTGAAAAGTATAAAATCCTTTCAGAAGTCTTTACTTACTTATCAACATTGGAAGAAGGCCATGACTTCTATACGATAAATCATTTGATGCATTACGGAACCGTAATTCCGGAAGGGATACAATTAATTAATGAAATAACAGGTGCTAAAGCTTTTGACCCTGTAAGTGAAATGATAAGAAAGTACAAAGATCAAATCCGAAAAACAGGCCTGAAAGATGAATTGTACAAGTGGGAGTTGCTTAAAAAGTACAAGGGACGACCAGATATTGAAGCAGTTGACTTTTCAACTGAAATTAAAGGTATAGATTTTCAAAATCTAATTTATCCCATGGCAAGAGCGGTAAAGGATCATATTGCCAATGATCTTCCTGATGAATTCCGGAGATGCTTTGTCAAATTATTCAATGAGGAAGAAGATCTAACTACCAGAGTTAAAAACTTTATGGCTGATACACTTAATGTATACAGGAAACTTGGGGGGCAACTGAATCATCATCAGGACGAAAGAACAATTGCAGCATATCTAACATATCGCTTCCCGGATAGATATACTTTTTTTAAAGACACATTTTACAAGAAATATTGTAAAATGATAGGTGTCGAGCCTAAGTCAAAAGGGGAGAAATATGCTCATTACATGGAATTGGTCTATGACTTCAGGGATAGTTATGTTCTCCCTGATACTGAATTATTAAACCTCATAAAAGGATTCATGAATTCCGAATGTTTCACTGATGACAGTAATCTTCTTATTGTGCAGGATATCTTATATCAAATGCTTGACAAAGGAAAAGAAGAAACATCTGAAGAAGGAGAAGAAGAAGATACTGATATTGATTATGAAGTTACTAAAGTTCCATTGAATACAATTCTCTATGGTCCTCCGGGCACAGGTAAAACATATCATAGCATCAACTATGCTGTTTCCATTGTTGAAAATAAGCCAGTTGAAATAATCTGTAAGGAAGAGAGAGCAGCAGTAAAGAAAAGGTTCGAAAACTACATTAAAGAAGGCCAAATAGCTTTCTGTACCTTCCACCAGAGTCTCGGATATGAAGATTTTATTGAGGGTATTAAGCCGGTTAAACCAGAATCGGAAGATGAACAATTATCATACACCGTTGAAGATGGTATCTTTAAACAGATGTGCGTAAATGCATCATTTTCATTTGTTCAGAAAGATATCACACGGGAGACTGAGAGTGCCCTTGATTTTTCAAGTGCATATGATGAATATATCGACTCAGTTAGTGAACAACTATTGAAGGGAGATGAAGTAAAAATTAAAACAATAAGCGGCGGTCTAGTACTGGTGGACAGTATTACCCGAAATAATAATATCAAGATCAAACATATAAATGGGACTCGTGAATATACTGTTTCAAAGAACCGTCTGGGCAAACTGGCTCAAGCGTTTCCTGATCTTAATCAACTAACCAACATCAATGATCAGTTTAGGTCGGAAATAGGCGGCAGCAATTCTTCAGCTTATTGGGCAGTGCTGAATGCAGTCAGACAAAGTTCACTTAAACACTTAAATAAACCCGAAGCAAGAATAAAGGATGAAAAAGAATACTCATACGATGATAAAAAGAGAATTATTGAAACCCTGAAGGACGAAGACTTTAAAAAAGAAAATCCGAAACAATACGTTCTTATTATTGACGAAATCAACAGAGGGAACGTATCACAAGTCTTTGGTGAAATAATAACCTTAATGGAGGATGATAAAAGGTTAGGTGCTGCAGAAGCCTTACAGTCAATTCTTCCATACTCCAAAGAAAAATTCGGAGTTCCCTGTAATCTTCATATCATCGGTACCATGAATACCGCAGACAGATCTGTTGAAGCACTGGATACTGCATTACGAAGAAGATTTGCTTTTGTTAACCTGGAACCAGAACCAGAAAAACTGAAAACTACGGAAGATGGAATTAATCTGGTCGAAATGCTACGTACACTTAATAATCGTTTATCAATATTGAAAGATTCCGATCATACAATTGGGCATGCATGGCTTTGGAATGTAAAAAATGTTGAACAATTGAAGGAGGTTTTCAGGGTTAAGATTTTGCCACTTCTCAAAGAATATTTTTATAACGATTACGAAAAATTAGGCCTTGTGATTGGGGATGCATTTTTTGAACCGCATGTGCAGATAAACAGTAATGTTTTTGCCGGTTTTTCAGGAGGTAACGGACTTGCCATGCAATATGACCAGTCATGGCAGTATCGGCTGAAACCTGTGGAAAAATTAACTATATCCGATTTCAAGACACTAATCCCTTAGATTAACCAGATTCTACCTGATGAGAAATAATAAAACCATACAGGTTTTTGAGCATCAGCAGCTTTTGATTGACAACCAAAATTTCCAGAAACAACACTGGGAAGCATTGGGTTGGTATAATGCTATGCACAATGGGGATTATTTCACCCTATTACCGAAAGGGGTAAAGTTTAGTCAATATGTTGGAGTTATTCAGGTTGGTAATCTGACTATCGAAATCTTACCAAAAATCGGAAGAGTCTCTGACGAAAATGAGAAATCATTTTGGCAAAAGGTTCTTATAGGCATGCTTCGTGAATGTCATTGGATGCAGGTATATGCCCATGAAAAAGCAGCATTGCGATTCAAACCCAACAGTATTCTTGAAGCCTATTTTGAGATTTATATTAACGAGTGTGAAAAACTTATCAGGCAGGGATTGGTAAAAAAGTACAGGGCAATCAAAAACAATTCCACGACCTTGAAAGGGAAATTATTATTCTCTCAACAGGTTCAACAAAATTCAATTCATAAAGAAAGATTTTATACGAGACACACAGTTTTTGATCGTGAGAATATCTTTAACCAGATACTGTTCAAAGCATTGAAATTCATTCCGGAACTTAGTCAAAGTACATACCTTAAAGACAAAGTATCCAATCTTTTACTTTCATTCCCGGAGTTAAGTGATATAGCTGTAACCAATTCGACATTTGAAAAACTTGCTTATGACAGGAAAACAATCAGATACAAAGAGGCTATCGAGATTGCTGCAATGCTTTTATTGAATTACCGGCCTGATATAATTTCGGGGAAAAATCATGTCCTGGCCATTCT
>CAZEUL010000004.1:0-201701 GCA_964514725.1 uncultured Rikenellaceae bacterium | reverse complement strand
GAACATAAGTTATTAACAATCAGAATATTATCTGTTTATAAGGATCAACTAATTAGTTAAGAATTCTTAACTGTTAAAACTACTTTCTGAAGAACTATCAACATGAACTTACCGCCGTTTGGCTGGAAAACTTACTGCTTTAATTATACACTATTTCGCATAACCTTTAACAGCAGATTTACAAAGTTATCTTTTTAAGAATTAAAGGTACCTGCCTTTTCCCAAGATTAGTTGTCACCTGTATGCTGCCAGGCCTGTGGTGAACTGTTGACATTAAGCTTTTTCAGATAATTTACTGTTCCAGTTTAATATTATATACCCTGGCTTTTGTAATAGCAACTTCCTGGGTTTTATAACCTTTAGCACTTATAATCAGTATTTCTGACTCCTGGGGTATTTCAAATTTATATTCACCCTTGGCATTGGTAAGATTTTCAGCAGCTGTATCTTTGACTCTGATTGAAGCGTAAGGAATAGGTTGACCTGCAGCATTTGTCACAACTCCTTTAATTTCATTTGGATTAATACCTTTCTTTACAGAAGCCTGGTAATCCTGTACCCATTTTAGGTTATTTTTTGCAGAGGCGTTGGAAGGATCCAGTGCGATAATTTTCTCATAAGCTTCAGCCGATCTTTGAAGAAACGCAAGTTTGCCTTCAAGGGTTTTCTCCTGTCCTGCAGCTTTTGTTTCCAGGCTGCCAAGTCCATTATAACCTCTTATTTTAAATTCCTTGTTTTCAGGATCAATATTAATCATCCTGTTATAGTAATCTTTTGCTTTTGTATAATTGCCGGTTTCCATGCTGTAATACCCCAGGTAAGTCAGTGCTTCAACCATATCACCGGCATTTTTTACCGAGTCTTTTGCAGCTACACTGAGAACTTTTTCAAATTTTGGTTTTGCAAGTCCAAGCTTTGTGTCAGGATCCATTTTTGAATAAGTTCGTGCTATATAAATATAAGCCGGAAGATAATCTGGATTTTTCTTTAATACTATGTTGAAAACCGAATCTGCTGATTTGTATTTTTCTCCGTTATAAAAAGCTCTTCCAACCTGCATATAATCAGCAAGATTATTTTCTTTAGAGGGATCAATTAGTTTTGCCCATGTCTTTGCTGCATCATCATATCTCCTGTACGCATAGTAATTAGTTGCAATTTCGCTTAAAAGAGCCTTCTCTTTTGCTGAATACGCCATATCGTTTGATTCTTTACTTGCAAATTCCAGTGCTTTATTGTATTCAACAAATGCCCTGTCTATCTCTTTGTTTGCTTTTTCTATTTCACTCTCAAGATTTGCAATTTTTGCTGTGAGTTCATCAACTGTAGCTTTAAATTTGGGCTTATCGGCAGCTGATGCAACTGCATATCTCGACTTTTCCCTTTCAAGCTTAGGCTTAAGACCATTGAGCTCATCGACCATTTTGGCAAAGTTCTGATTTTTCTTCAGAAGTATCCTTGCCATATAATGATAGTCTTTCTGAAGTATGTACTCGGGATTCACGGTTTTAAACAGAGTTTCCATATATGAAAGAGCTTTGTCATAATCCGGATTTTGCTTTTCATAACATGAATAACCGGCTAGACGGTTCATATAAGCCCTCGATTTGTCAACCTTAAGTATTTCTTCCACATTTTTAATTACTTCGTCATAATCCCCTGCGTAGAACAGAGAGTTTACATATCTCGTTTTTGCAGGAATATTGCCAGCAGTCAGATCAAGATATTTCTTGAAATTAGCTTTCGACTGCTCAAGCCTGCCGGCACGCCAGTAAAGCTGACCCAGTTCACGATAAGCCGGAGCATAATTGGCATTTAGATTAATAGCTTCTTCAAAATATGGAATCGCCGATTGAAGTGCACGTCCCTTCACATAAACATAGCCAATCTTCATATTGGCAGTAGGTGAATTGGGATTTGCAAACTGGGCCTGGTTATAATTCTTGATTGCATTTGAACCATCATTTACAAGCATATAAATGTCGCCTGCTATTAGATAGTTGTCGGCATTCTTATTATCAATCTTTAATGCCTGCCTGATAAGCGGCAATGCTTTTGATGTATCAACAGTGTTATCCTTTGTTATGTAAGATTCTGCTATCTTTGAAAGTGCATAGGCATAATCTTTTGCTGGCGGGACGATTTTTTTAATATTCTTATATGGCAGAAGAAAACTCTTTGCTTTTGCTCTCATTTCCTCTGCTTTTGCGTCATCACCAAGATAATTGGCAACTTTTGCAAGCCCTATATAATTTAACGGATCGTTTGGATTAGCATTTATACCTTTCTGATAAACCTCTTGTGCAGCTTTTGTGGCAACAACAAGTGAGTTGGATATTGTATCTGCAAAATAATCAAGCAGGTAATTTTCTCCAAGAAAAAAATAGTATTTGCTGTTAGATGGTTCTTTTTGTAACAGTTCCTTGAACATTAATTCAGCTTTATCATATTGCTCACTTCTCGTCAGCTGAATTGCTGAATTTAAATCCTGTGCCTGTGCACTGAGATCATTAATAAGGAATACTGCTAATATGCCTGCTGCCAAACCAACCGGATTTAAGATTAAACGTTTCATGTTCTGTAAGTTTATATCATTTATAATCTATTTATTCTATGCATTTTATATTCTAATCTTTCTATTTTAAAAATCTTAAGATTTTACTTTCATTTTTTAATCGTAATTTTAATGCTTTATCTGTACAAGCCTGATAGGCATTGTAGCAGGAACCAGCCCTGATTTCAATACAATTCTTTGACCCTGTTCCGCAGTAGCCCATTGTATAAATCCCGAACCCAGTCCACTGAATGTTTCCCTCGAAATCAGATAAACCTCCCTGACAAAAGGATATGATTTATCATATATTGATCCCTGATATGGCCTGTAATATGATCCGTCATTAATGAACTTCTGTGAAATTGCCAGAACATTCACTTTTTTTATGAAACTCATACTAAGTGAATCATCCTTGTCGCTGATCCAGTTTACGCTTATAATTCCAAGGGCATCCTTATTCCTTGAAACGAAGTCTACCACTTCCGGATTACTTTTTAGAGCAAAGAAATTGCTTCCCAAAGCATCTTTAATCTCGAAAAGCTCTTTGAAATATCTTATATTACCCGACTTTGTATTATCGAAAATGACTCTGATATCCCCAAGCTTTGATTTTGGGTTAATTTCGTTCCACTTTGTTATTTTACCCTTAAAAATGTCTTCAATAGTTTCATACCTTATCAGAGTATCTTTGTTTTCCTTGTTTGTAATAAGAGCGAGAGCATCATAAGCAAAACGAATTGTCCGTGCAACAACCAGAGTATCCCTGAGATATTGTATCTGGCTTTCAGTCAGGGTTCTGCTGGTAACAATGACTTTAACCGAATCATTCATAAAATCATTGATTACATCATATTCAGGTTTGAACATAGGCTTTATTGTTGCATTCCTGTAGAGTGACGTAAAAGTGAATATCTCCGTATCAATTAGAGGCTGGAATGATTCGTCAACTGATATTCTAATATTTCCCCGGGTCGGAGTCTCATCTGTGGTTGTCCTGTTAACATTCTGGCAGGAAATAGAAATACCCAGAATAACTATTGGCAATATTGACTTGTATATCGTCAAGTTTTTTGGGGATGAATATCTCACTGTTTTAGGTTCCTTAGTAGTAAAACATTGAGGGGCAATATTAATAATTTTTTGGTAAAATCGTGCAATTCTCATTTAGTTAAAATTTTATATCATACTAAAAGTGTCAGCAATAAAATATCTGCAAAGTGCATGCCATTTTACTTTAGCTGTCATTAAATCGCATTCTCGTCCTCATCATTTTCCCCTCGGAAGAATAGTTCAACTATCTTTGTATAGGTTCTGAATGCCCTGTATAAACCGTAAAAAATAAATGTTGAACCCATAATTACAAGGACAGCCCTGTCAAGATATGTTCTTTTAAAAAAGAAAATAAGATAAACTCCAACTCCGATGTAAAAAAGAACCATAAATATGCTGAAGATTGTTGCAATCTGGTTCATCAGTTTGTTATTATCCATTTAAGTCTGCTTTAAGATCCCAAATAAACAAATTATCGAAATACTATCAAAAAATTTCTTTTTGGATATAATATTTACTTGTGTATTTATTAAATCCGTTTAGATAAAAAATCCGGTCAAAATTTTACTATCTAAGCAGTAATGAGCTGTCTCCATAGCTTAAAAATCTAAAATCGTTGATTATAGCATAATCATATATTTTTTTCCAGGCTTCACCAACCCAGGCAGATATTAACATCAATAGAGTGCTCCTTGGCAGGTGAAAATTAGTAATAAGTCCCTTTATAATTCTGAACTCATATCCCGGTACAATAAGTAATGATGTTGAACCCTCCAGAATTCGGATCTGATTTTTTTTCATATAGTCTGAAAGGGCTTTTAGAGCACTCACCGGAGTTGCCTTTTCAGAATGCAGATAAGGTTCCCACTGGCCTACAATAAATTCTTTATCTGTATCCATTTTCCCCTGCATCACCTGAATTCCCATCCAATATAAACTTTCTAGTGTCCTTACCGAAGTTGTCCCAACAGCAACAACTTTACCGGAATTTTCAAATAATGATTCAACTAAATCATTTGTTACATAGAATCGCTCAGAATGCATTTCATGATTTTTGATATCTGAAGACTTCACCGGCTGAAAAGTGCCTGCTCCGACATGAAGGGTAAGCTCAATTGTTCTTATACCTGCTTCAGACAGTTTTTTAAGCACCTCACCAGTGAAATGGAGCCCTGCTGTGGGTGCCGCTACTGATCCTTCAACTCTTGAATATACGGTCTGGTAAGCATTTCGATCAATATAAGTATCCGTCCTTTTGATATAAGGCGGGAGTGGAACATGACCTGAATATTCAATTACCTCACCAAAACTAAGGTCATAATTGCTCCATTCAAATCTAATCCTCCATGCGTCGCCTTCCTGTGTAACCTTTTGCGCAGTTAAAATCCGGGGTTGCCCATTATGGAAAAACTGAAGGGATAATAATCCACCCCTCCACTTCTTAAGATTTCCAATCATGCATTTCCATTCAACCGGCTTTTTTGACAGGAGACTTTTTTCATAGCTATGCGGCAAAATTGGTTCCAGACATAATAATTCAATCCATGCTCCTGATTTCTTTTGAAACAAAAGTCTTGCCTTTATGACTTTTGTATTATTGAAAACCAGAAGAGTATTTTCAGGTAAGTACTTGACTATATTAATAAAATGATCTGTAACTATTTCATTTCCTTTATAAACGAGCAGTTTGGAATTGTCTCTTTTTTCAATTGGATATTGTGCTATTTTGTCTTCAGGAAGCTCGTAATCATAGTCCCCGACATTAACGTTTGGAAGATGTTCAAAGGCATGATTATTCCTCTTTCCCTTATTTGTCATTATATTTCGACCTGATTGCCTCATTTTATACCTCTTCCGGCACAAGAATTGAAAGCCACAAAAATAACCAATTAAAATATTTGATGCCGAATTGACAGAGATTTCTTATCTTTGCATTTCAGTCTGCCATTCCATCGTGGCGCCTTATGGCGCTAAGGAAAGTCCGGACAACACAGAGCACCATACTTTCTAACAGAAAGATATCCGTGAGGGTATAGAAGTGTAACAGAAAATAACCACTTACGGGCTTATTGCCCTGAAGAACGGGTGAAAAGGTGAGGTAAAAGCTCACCGGTATTGATGGTGACATCAATAGCCGTACACCTTATGGGTTGAAAGACCATGTATACCGGCGTTAAGGGTTGCTCGTCCGATGCCGGGGGGTGGGTCGTATGATCCCGTCAGCAATGACAGGACAAGATAAATGATGGAAACTGGTTAAAAAATCTTTCTAAGATGTGTGACCTTACAGAATCCGGCTTACCGGCAGACTGCTATTTTAATCTGAAAATAGAATCATCCATAGGTTCATTTACCTTAATATCGGTATATTTATAAACGAATTCCATTCCAGCCGCAGAGGTAGTTGTTGTCATGGGAAGTAGAATTCCGTTTGTCTCCCTATAATCTGAGGGTACTGATTCAAGCGACATTGCCATTCCTCCCTGATTTACATTTGCTATTGTTTTAACAATCAGATAGCTGCTTTTGTCAATGTATATCCTGATCACATTTCCACCTTCTATGCTGGCTTTGATTTTGAAAGCAGGCTTACCATTTACATCTTCCATACCTTCTAATGACAACTGATTGTTTTTAAGATAATTGTCCAGATAATTCTGGAAAATGTTGCTTCTCAGAAGCTGCTTAGCCTCATTTTCACCCATTTCAACGGGAGTATTTGACCCCGTCATGGGATTGGTCATATATCCTTTTACTCCGTCAAATACCTGAATTATCTCCTGTCCGTTTATTGTTGCTACAGATTTGATTTTGTTTGGGTTCTTCATGTATATTACCATAGGCATTTCCATTCCCATCATCGACATATTACCTGTTAGTTTTATTGTCTGCAGACTTGAAACCTTATCCAGCTTGTTGGCAACTGTGAAATTTTTTACGATTTCATTTAGTGATTGTCCTTCTAAAAGAGTTACTGTTAAAATAAATACACATGTCAGAGTCAGTTTTTTCATAATTTGAGTTTTAAAATTCATTTATTGTTTTTCTTATTGCTGTGAGTTTCTTCAGAAGATTATCCATGCCATCCAGCTTAAGCATGTTGGCTCCGTCTGATTTTGCTTTTGACGGGTCAGGATGTGTTTCAATAAATATACCATCAGCTCCTACACTGATTGCTGCTTTCCCAATGGTTTCAATCATTTCAGGTCTTCCTCCCGAAACCCCTGATTCCTGGTTAGGTTGTTGTAGGGAATGAGTAATATCCATAATTACGGGGACTCCAATGGATTTCATAATTGGAATATTTCTGAAATCAACAATCAGATCCTGGTAACCGAACATATTACCGCGGTCAGTAAGCATTATTTTATCATTGCCGGAATCTTTTACCTTTTCTACAGCATGCCTCATTGAAGAACCCGACAGGAACTGTCCCTTTTTAATGTTGATCCATTTCATGGTTCTGGCAGCAGCAACAAGCAGGTCCGTCTGCCGGCAAAGAAATGCCGGAATCTGAAGAATATCAACGTATTCAGCTGCCATTGCAGCTTCTTCCGGATTATGAATATCAGTGATGACTGGCACTTTGTACTTTTTTCTTACACCCGAAAGTATTTCCAAAGCCTTGATGTCGCCAATACCTGAAAATGAATCTATCCTTGATCTGTTTGCTTTTCTGTACGAAGATTTAAATACAAAAGGAACTTTGTATTTTTCAGATAGTTTCACAAGATAATCAGCTATCTCCATTACTATATCGTCACCTTCAACCACACATGGTCCTGCAATAAGCAGAAAATTACCAGTTTCATTAAATCTGAGTCCGGGAATATTAATATTATGTTTTTCCATTGGCATGTAAAGATAAGAAAATGTTATTCTGATTTTCTGGCTTTTAATTTGAATAACTAAATATAGCTTTTTGTATTTCCGTCAGATTGTTAAAAAATAATCAATAATTGCTTTGTAAATGAAAAATGTAAATGTGAAAACAGTTTTGACAATATTCTTATTTCTCATAATTGTATGTACCTTTCCATAAACTGCTGAGTCTTTTTCTTATTTCTTCTTCTTTCGGGTTTATACCAGGCTCATAGAACACAGCACCTTTTATTTCTTTGGGTAAATAATTATCTATTACAAAGTTACCTTCATAATTATGAGCATATTTATAGTCCTTATGATATCCCAGATCTTTCATGAGTTTAGTCGGAGCATTACGCAAATGCAGTGGAACAGGGAGGTCGCCTTTATCTCTCACTGATTCACTTGCATTTTCAATTGCCATATATGAAGCATTGCTTTTTGGAGAAGTAGCAAGATATACTGCCACTTCTGAAAGAATAATTCTTGATTCGGGCCAGCCTATAACATTTACAGCTTCAAAACACGCCTGTGCAAGGAGTAGGGCATTGGGGTTAGCCAGCCCTATATCCTCCGCAGCTAATATTAGCATACGCCGGGCAATAAACTTCGGATCTTCGCCTCCTTCAACCATTCTGGCAAGCCAGTAAACGGAAGCATTTGGATCACTGCCTCTCATCGATTTTATAAATGCAGAAATTATATCATAATGCTGCTCACCATTTTTGTCATAAAGAGCTAGATTCTTCTGGACATGTTTTAGTACTTTTTCATTATTGATTGTTATTTTGTCAGAACCTGTCTCACTTGCTTCAGCAGATATAACCAGTTCCAATGCATTAAAAAGTTTTCTCGCATCTCCCCCTGCGATCCTAAACAAAGCTTCATTTTCTTCTATTTCAATTGTATAGGAAGCCAGATATATATCCTTTTTTAATGCCTTGTCGAGCAATTGGTTAAGCTCCGCATCATTTAGAGGATACATAACATATACCTGACATCTTGAAAGCAAAGGTGAAATTACTTCAAATGAAGGATTCTCTGTTGTGGCACCTATTAATGTTATTATGCCCTGCTCTACTGCACTTAACAATGAATCCTGCTGTGATTTACTGAACCTGTGGATTTCATCTATGAAAAGAATTGGATTGGGCTGATTGAAAAACTGTTGTTTCTTTGCCTTTTCTATCGTTTCTCTAACGTCCTTTACCCCGGAATGAACAGCACTCAGATGAAAGAAAGGTCTTTTCAACCTGTTCGCAATAATTGATGCAAGGGTTGTCTTTCCAACACCTGGAGGTCCCCACAGAATAAAAGAAGGTATATTGCCAGATTCTATTACCTTTCTGAGCACAGCGTTCCTTCCAACAAGGTGATCTTGCCCGCAGAAATCATCAAGATCCTTAGGTCTTAATCTCTCTGCAAGAGGTTGATTTGCCAGCATAGCTGAAAATTTGTTCAAAATTAACAAAAACAATTATAGTTCATCCATGGAAACATTCAGATGCACTTACCATGATAATTTGCTATAATTGTAAAATGATTCTGACAAGTTTTATATGAAATCAATCTTGTTTATAACATTGTTTGTTTTTCTGCAATTAAAGAATTGCAGCAATAGCGGGATAGTTCCAAAGGACATGAGCCCTGAAGGCCGCAATTTGATTTCAAAGAATGGAATGGTGGTCTCTGCTCATCATGAAAGCTCAGGCATTGGTGTTTTAATATTGAAAAAGGGAGGAAATGCTGTGGATGCTGCTGTGGCAACAGAATTTGCCCTGGCAGTATGCTACCCTGAGGCAGGAAATATTGGAGGAGGAGGGTTTATGATATACAGGGATCCTACGGGCATGACTGATTTAGTTGATTACAGGGAAAAAGCCCCGGCTAAAGCTTTCAGAGATATGTATCTTAATAAAGAAGGTGAAGCTGTCCCCGGACTAAGTACCGAATCTCATCTTTCTTCCGGTGTCCCTGGAACAGTTGATGGAATGATCAGCTTCCATAAAAAATATGGAATTCTTCCTTTTAATGAGGTTATTCAGCCTGCTATTGATCTTGCAAAAAAAGGATTCCCCGTAACTGCCGGTCAGGCTGAAGACCTCAACAACTTCAAAGCTCGTTTTATTAAAGCAAACAGAATTTTACCGGCATTTGTAAAGTCCGAACAGTGGAAAAAAGGTGATACTCTTCGCCAGCCTGACCTGGCTAAAACCCTTGAGAGAATAAGGGATGCAGGAAGGGATGGATTTTATTCGGGAGAAACGGCGAAAATGATTGTGAAGGAAATGGAACGGGGAAATGGCATCATTTCAGAGGATGATCTTGCAAAATATCATTCCGTTTTCAGGAAACCTGTTTCAGAATATTATAGAGGTTATAAAGTTATTTCTGCAGGACCGCCTTCCGGAGGTGGAATTATACTACTCCAGATACTAGGGATGATTGAACCATTCCACTTAAAAGAAATGGTTTTCCATTCACCTGAATCGATACATCTTTTAGTTGAAGCTGAAAAAAGAGCTTTCGCCGACAGAGCGGAATTCCTGGGTGACCCTGACTTCACTAAAATACCTGTAACAGCTTTGCTTGATCGAGGTTATTTAAAACACCGCATGGCTGACTTTACCAATAATAGGGCTTCAGAGTCTCTTAATATTTGCCATGGTAACCCTTTTATGGAACATGGAGAAGAAACAACACATTATTCCGTTGTTGATCCAATGGGTGGAGCAGTATCAGCAACAACTACACTGAACGGAACATTCGGATCAGGAATAGTTGTGGAAGGCGCAGGGTTCCTTATGAATAACCAGATGGATGATTTTTCGCTAAAACCGAACCTTCCAAACATGTACGGACTTGTTGGCGGAAAAGTAAATTCTATTGAGGGAGGAAAAAGGATGCTGAGCTCAATGACTCCTTCAATAATTGAAAAGGAAGGAAAACTCTTTCTTGTGGTCGGGTCTCCCGGGGGATCAACTATCCCAACAACTGTTCTTCAGGTGATTACCAATGTGATAGATTTTGGCATGGATATCAGGCAGGCCGTTGATACTGGAAGATTCCACCATCAATGGCTTCCTGATTATATTGGTTATGAAAAAGGATCACTTGATTCATCAGTTATTATGAAATTGAAAAGTATGGGACATACTCTCACTGTAAGATCCTCATTGGGAAGAGTAAATGCAATAATTCTGCTGCCTGATGGCAGAAAAATGGGAGGAGCAGATATCAGGGGTGATAACTCTGCCTGTGGGTATTAACATGTTCATTTTTATTAATTTTAACATTTTGAATAAAAATATTTACCTCTGTAAAAAATAAATTGATACTTTTAACAGTTATTTCTAAAATCTGTCTAAGATTAAGATTATTTGAATATTTGAATTTTTTCAGATATATATTATGAAAAAGCCTCTCCTGATAACAATTCTTATCCTGGTATTAATTCTTGCCCTGCCTTTTGTTAGCTTTCTGAGATGGTATTTTCAGGAAAAGAAACCAATCGATATAGTTATTCTTGATAAAACCGTACCTACCCTCGAACGTTTGAAGCATAAATCATTTACATGGGTCTTAACAAATGACAGGTTTGTCAAGAAAAACAAGAAGACAAGTTATTCATTCAGAAAAGATTATTATGGATTTGCACCTACCCGGCCTCTTAGGGAAAGGGGAAGCACTAAGAAGGAATATCATCTATCTGAGATGATAGACCTCCCTGAAAAAGTTGATGCTCTGTATTTTGCTGACACTTATGGTATTTTTTTCAACGATTGGTTTGCTGGAGTTAATAAAAGCCGCAGATCAAGAAAAATTTATGGAGGTCTTAACAATACCGATTATCTGCTTTTCAATGAAATGAAAAACAGAAACAAGCTGGTTATCCTTGAATACAACACCTTGGATTTTCCTACAGCAGCATTTGATTCATACCGGACTCAGGAAAAACTGGGAATAAAATTTTCGGGATGGACTGGTTGCTATTTTGAAAAACTCGACACAACAAACAGAGACTTTCCTGTATGGATGGCCGCTATGTATCGCAAACAATATCGGAAACCATGGACATTCAAGAACCCTGGGGTGGTCCTTCTGACTGAAAAAAATATTATTGTTCTTGAAGAAGGGACCCATCTTAAGAATGCTTTGCCAATGATAATAACTGATACGGCAAACTGTGCAAAATATGGTGTTCCTCCTTCTGTTGCATTCAAAAACTGGTTTGACATCATAGATCCTCTTGAAACAAATGTGATTTCAAAATTCAGGTTTGAAACCACAGCTCTGGGCGATACACTTCTTGCAGGAAATATGCTTTCCAAAGAGTTTCCTGCAGTGATTCAGGAACCAGTAAACCAGAGAACCTACTATTTTTCGGGCGATTTCGCCACAAATAAGGTCAGTTATTGGACATCAAGAATTAAAGGTTATGAAAAATTAAAAGGACTGCTTTATTCAGATCGGTTAAATGATCCCCGAAGGTTTTTCTGGCTTTATTACAGACCTTTAATTAATAAGATTTTTTCCGATTACTATACTTCGTTGAATTCAAAATAGCAAACCATTGGTTCTGATTTTTTTGGGATTGGGGCTCCGCGAGCCCCTTTTTTATATTAGCTTAGTTGGAAACAGCTTTTTTGTAACAAGACAAATTCATAAAAATGAGAATAACACTGGTTCAGTCTGATATCATTTGGGAAGACAAGTTCAAAAACCTGTCAAAATATGAGGAATTGATTTCAGCAATTCCTTCAGATACCGACATAATAATTCTACCCGAAATGTTCAATACAGGTTTTTCGATGAATCCTGAAAGACTTTGTGAACCATCAGGCTCAGTCACCACAGAGTGGATGGCAGGTGTTGCGAAAATGAAGAACGCAGGAATAGGAGGTAGCTTTATAATCAAGGAAAACAATCTCTATTTTAACCGCTGGATATTCGTAACGCCTGATAAAGAAATCTTTAAGTATGATAAAAGACACTTGTTCAGCCCGGGAAATGAAGACAGACTTTTTACCAGAGGCAGGGAGAGAATAATATTTAATTTCAGAGGGTTAAGGATATGCCCCAACATTTGTTATGATTTACGTTTCCCAGTCTGGACACGCTGCAAAAACGATTATGATATCATTATTAATTCAGCTAACTGGCCAGAACCGAGACAGGATGTATGGTTGACATTACTTAAGGCCAGAGCACTTGAAAACCAGTGCTTTGTTGCAGGAGTTAACAGGATTGGCATTGACGGAATGGGTATCAAATATTGCGGCGACTCGATGATAATTGATCCTTATGGTAAAATTCTTGCAGCCGGCAGGAAAAATGAATCTGTACTCGTTTCAGCTGAAATTTCCGTTAATGATCTAAAAGACTTCCGGAAAAAATTCCCTGTCCTGAACGATGCCGATATTTTCACTATTGAAATATAAACTTATTCTAACATTCTCAAATTCACCTCACTTCTTCAGAGCTTCATACAATATGACCACCGGGTGTTTTGCTGTTCTTCCGGTACCGTCCTTAATATGATGCCTGCAGCTTGTACCGGGAGCGGCAATTTCCATATCAACGCCGGAATTCCTTATTTCTGGAAAAAGCACCAATTCTCCGATCTTGTTAGACAATTCAAAATGCTCCTTTTCATACCCAAACGAGCCTGCCATTCCACAACAGCCTGACGGTATCTCTTTCACCCTGTAATTGTAAGGTATTGAAAGCATCTCAACAGAGCTGGCAGAAGAAGCAACAGCTTTTTGCTGACAGTGCGCATGAAGAAGTATCTGAAGATTCTTATCAGTAAAACAATCACTGCTAATTCGTCCTGCCCTGAACTCTCTGGCAACAAATTCATCTATTAGGAAGCTGTTTTCAGCTATCAGTTTTGCTGCCTCTTTCAGTTCGCAATTTACAAGATCAGGATATTCATCCCTGAATCCAAGTATTGCCGAAGGTTCAATTCCAACAAGAGGTATATCCCTGCTGATAAGTCCTGATAAGACTTTTATGTTGTTTGTTGCAATTGATTTTGCCTTTCTGATTAATCCTTTGGAGATGAATGTTCTGGCACTTAGATCATGGTCTGCAATCTTTACCTCGTAATTTAAAGATGTAAGTAATCTTATTGCTGCAATACCTGTTTCGGTATCATTGTAGTTTGTAAACTCATCAATGAAAAGATACACTGAACCCAATGGTTCAGAGGGATTCATATCGTTAAGATATTTATTCACCCACCTTCTCAGACTTATCCTTGAGACAGGCGGAATGGTTCTTTCCAGAGCAAAACCTATGGTCTTTTTCAAAAGCCCTGAAAAAATTCTGTTCTTCAGGAAGAAATTATATGCTTGAGGTATATAAGACCCGATTTTGTTAAAAACGGAGATATAGGCAATCAGCCTGGTGCGTAATGGTATTCCATGCCTGTCGTACCAGTGTTGCAGGTATTCAGATTTCAGCTTTGCAATATCGACTCCTGAAGGACATTCTGATTTACATCCCTTACACCCCAGACAAAGGTCGAGTATGTTGTAGATTTCTTTATGATCCCATGGGTCCGAGTTCTCCAAACTTAACAATTCGCGAATCAAATTCGCTCTTGCACGAGTTGAACACTCTTCATCCATGGTAGCCATAAAGCTGGGGCACATTGTGCCTCCGAAAAGTGACGATTTTCTGCAATCTCCTGAGCCGTTGCACTTTTCTGCAGCCCTTATAATGCCATCAGTGGAACTAAAATCAAATATAGTTTCAATGTCCCTTGTAACTGTACCCGGTTTATATCTTAACTGGGTGTTCATTACCGGAGTATCGATGATTTTCCCGGGATTAAGAATATTGTTAGGATCCCAGCACCTTTTTATCTTTTTTAGAAGTTCAAAATTATGCTCACCGATCATAATAGGAATAAATTCTCCTCTGAGCCTTCCATCCCCATGTTCACCACTGAGCGATCCCCTGTATTTCTTTACTAACTTTGCAGTTTCTAAACCTATTGTTCTAAATAATTCGACATCTGAAGGATTTTTAAGATTCAAAACCGGACGAAGATGAAGCTCTCCAGTACCTATGTGTGCATGATAAACAGAATCTTTGCCATACTTTGCAAGCATCTCTGCAAAATCTTTAATGTAATCCGGAAGATCTTCAACCCTGACTGAGGTGTCCTCAACCAGGGATACAGGTCTCAGATCACCTTTCATATTGCTCAGGATACCAAGGCCTGCTTTTCTCAAAGCCCATACCCTTGCCATATCCTTCCCTTTCACAATTGGGTAGGAATAACCATAACCTGCAGATTTTAATTCATTTATAAAATCATTTGCAATTCTGTCTATCTCATCTTCTGAATTGCCTGTGAACTCAACTATCATTACGGCACCAGGGTCTCCGTCAATAAAAAACCGGTTTTCTTTCTGACTGAGATTTCCCTTAGTCAGATTAAGGATTCTGTCATCTGTCAGTTCGACCGCAGCAGGATTGAATTTCAAAGCAATTAGATTGGCATGAAAGGCTTCATCCCGTTCTCTGTGATGTACGCATACGAGTGCTTTATGAGGAGGAGGCAATGGAACCAGGTTAAGCTTTATTTCATAAGTTATTGCCAGAGTTCCTTCAGACCCCGCCAGCAGCTTGCAAAAATTGAATTTATTTTTAGATCCAGTTTCAAAAATCTCCGAATCAAGAAGCAGGTCTAATGCATATCCTGTATTTCGCCTTGGTATCCTTGGATCAGGAAATTCCATCCTGATATTTTTCCTGTTCTCATCATCACTAAGAATCTCATTTATGTTACGGTAAATTTCACCTTCCAGATCTTTTTGACTGCATTTCTGTTCAAACAAAGCTCTTTCGGTTGGCCCGAAAATTGCTTCTGCTCCGTTGCTCAGTATAGCACTAATCTCCAGAGTGTGCTCTCGTGTCGATCCATAAACCAGTGAATGAGAACCACAGGAATTATTTCCTACCATGCCGCCCAAATTACACCTGTTTGAAGTAGATGTCTCAGGACCAAAAAACAACCCATAAGGTTTTAAAAAAATATTAAGCTCATCAAGAACAACACCCGGCTCAACCCTTACCCATTTTTCCTCCTGGTTTAATTCGAGGATCCTGTTCATGTATTTTGAAACATCAGCAATAATCCCTGAGCTGACGACCTGTCCGGCAATAGATGTTCCAGCCCCCCTGATGGTTAATCCTATTTTTTCATCAACAGCAAACCTTACCAGTTTCTTTAAATCCGATTTATCCTTTGGCCATGCAACGGCAACAGGCTTCTCCTTATAGTCAGAGGCGTCTGTAGAATAAATAATTTGGATAACATCATCATATCTAAGGTCTCCATCAAGTGAGGACTTAAGCAAATTAAGCTTTGCGCTTAATGATTCCATAATTGTTTGTTATTAAGATCGCAAAAATAAAAAAATGATTGATCATCCTCCTTGTGCATGAGGTTAAGGTTAGTGATTTTTTATCAAAAATGATATATTAAAAATAAACATGACTTACGTTTTTGTTTAATCGGACTTTTTTTTTGTACATTTAAACACTAATGTTGAATTATTTAAATTATTGATAAACAATGGAATTGTTAGACAGGATAAAACTTAATGCAAGAAATCACAGTATGCGGATTGTGCTTCCCGAGGGTTATGAAGAAAGAAATGTCAAAGCTGCAGAAATCGCAATTGAAGAAGGCCTGGCGGAGATCATACTCATTGGAGATCCGGATCAGATTTCTGCTCATACCGCGCAACTTGGGCTTAAAAATATTTCCAGAGCAAAGATTGTAAACCCAAAATCGCACGATAAAAAAGACCACTATATAGAAATGATGGTCGAACTTAGAAAGAATAAAGGTTTGACAAGAGAGGAAGCCTCTCATCTTATTGAAGATCCACTTTATCTCGGTGTTATGATGATTAAGGCCGGAGATGCAGACGGAGAAGTTTCGGGTGCTGATCATGCAACAGGTGATGTACTTAGGCCTGCTTTTCAATTTGTAAAAACTGCTCCCGGTATTTCTGTTGTCTCAGGTGCTTTTATAATGATTCATCCTGTCAAATCTTTTGGTGAGAATGGTGTATTTGTATTTGCCGACGGTGCTGTCCACCCGAATCCAACAGACCGAGAACTTGCAGAAATAGCAGTTGCTACTGCCCATACGGCAAGAACGATTTGTGGATTTGAGCCTGTAATTGCAATGCTTAGCTTCTCGACAAAGGGAAGTGCCAGGCACGAAATGGTCGACAAGGTTGTAAATGCGACCAGGATTGCCAAGGAAATTGAACCTGATCTGGTCATAGATGGTGAATTTCAGGTCGACGCGGCACTTGTTGAAGAAATTGGAAGAAAAAAAGCACCCGGAAGCAGTATCCCTGGAAAAGCAAATGTTCTGATCTTCCCTAACCTTGAGAGCGGCAATATAGCTTATAAACTTGTTCAGCGTCTGGGAGGTGCGGAAGCAATCGGTCCTATACTGCAGGGAATGGCAGCTCCCATAAATGACCTTTCACGCGGATGCTCAGTAAGCGATATAGTGAGTATGATCGCAATAACAGCAAACCAGGCTGCTGGACGAAAATAGAGATACTAATTAAAAATTCAAGAGAACCAAATGATTATCCTCGTACTTAACTGTGGAAGCTCATCAATAAAATATCAACTTTTCAACATGAGCACGGGATGCGAAATGCTGGCTAAAGGGCTGCTTGAACGGATAGGATTAAATGACAGTATTCTTACTCATAAACCTACAGGAAAGGAACCCTACAAGGTTATAAGTGATATCCCTGATCATACAACTGGCATCAATATGGTTATGGCAGCACTGACTGATCCTAAGCATGGTGTCATATCAAACATTAACGAAATAAAGGCAGTAGGGCACCGCGTTGTTAATGGTGGCGAAAGCTATAAAGAAAGCGTATTAATAGATAATGAAGTAAAAATGCAGATTGAATTATGCAGCGAACTAGCACCACTTCATAATCCTGCAAACCTAAAGGGTATATTGTCAGTTGAAAAATTAATACCCGGTGTGCCTCAGGTTGCAGTTTTTGATACTTCTTTTCATCAGACAATGCCTGATTATGCCTATATGTATGCTTTGCCATATGAGTATTATGAAAAATATAAAATCAGAAAGTACGGCTACCACGGGACAAGTCATAAATTCGTTGCAACCAAGGCTGCTAAGCTAATGGGCAAAGAACTGAAGGACCTTAAAGTGATAACCTGCCATCTTGGTAATGGAGCTTCAGTTACAGCTATACAATGGGGTCGGTCAATAGATACGTCAATGGGATTTACTCCTGTAGATGGTCTGATAATGGGAACAAGAACAGGAGAAATCGATCCCGGGGTACTTATATACATTGCTGATAAGGAGCATCTTAATGTATCAGGTGTTAATAATCTCATAAACAAAAAAAGCGGTGTGGCAGGAATTTCTCAGCTTTCTTCCGATATGCGCGATCTCGAAATTGCTGCATCTGAAGGTAATGAAAAAGCTATTCTTGCTCTTAATATGTATGCCTATAAGGTAAAAAAATTCATTGGCTCATATATTGCAGCACTTAATGGCCTTGATCTTCTTGTATTTACTGGTGGAGTGGGAGAAAACGATTATAAAATGCGAGCAATGATATGCAGTGATATGGATAATCTGGGTATTGAATTTGATTTTAAATCAAATGATGGTATTAGAGGTAAAGATATGGTAATTTCAAAACCTGAATCAAGAGTGACTGTTATGTGCATAACAACCGATGAAGAATTTGTAATTGCTTCTGATACACGTTATATTGTTGAGCATCATACCGTCTGAATCGTTTAAATTATTGATAATAAAATAGATATGGTATTAAAAAGCCTTTCAGATCTGAAAAATATAGTAATCGGCAAACCGAGAAAAAAACTTGTTCTGGCAGCTGCACAGGACCAGCATTCACTTGGAGCCGTAATCAGAGCATGGCAGGACAATATTATAGAGCCAATTTTGATTGGTGACAGGGAAAGTATTCAGAATATATGCGCAGAGAACAGCTATAATATAGAAGGCCTGCGTATAATTCATGAACCTGTCACCGAGACCTCTGTCGAAATAGCTGTAAAAATGCTTAATGCCAAACAGGCTGATGTTCTTATGAAGGGGAAGGTTGGTACTTCAGTGCTTCTTAAATGCGTTCTAAACAAGGAATGGGGCTTAAGAACGGGCAATTTATTATCACACATTGCTCTCTTTGAAGTAGAAACCTACCATAAGCTGATAGCAGTGACGGATGTTGCCATGAACATTGCTCCCAACCTGAAAGATAAGATATCAATTGTTAACAATTCAGTCTCTTTTCTTCTGAAACTTGGTTATGTTATGCCAAAGGTCGCAGTACTGGGCGCCGTGGAGATGGTTAATGAGAATATGGAAGCAACGCTCGATGCTGCGCTTCTGTCAAAAATGAACCAGCGGGATCAGATAAAAAATTGCATTATTGATGGACCCTTGGCTTTTGATAATGCAATAAGTTTTGAAAGCGCCCGTCATAAAGGTATTAAAAGTGAAGTGGCCGGGGACACCGACCTGCTACTGATGCCTGATATCGAAGTCGGTAATGTACTTTATAAATCACTTGTCTTTTTTGCCAAAGCTAAGGTTGCATCAATAATCCTTGGTGCCCAGGTCCCTATCGTTCTTACTTCCCGTTCCGATTCTGAACAGGCAAAATACGATAGTATTTTACTCTCAGCAGCTGCAAGCAAATAATCAGAAAATGATACGCTCACTCGACCAGATGGTTGAACTGGTCCTCTCAAAGAATAGAAAGCATAGAATTGCTGTTGCATGGGCACACGACTCAAATACACTGATTGCTTTGAATAAAGCAATGGAAAAGGGATTTGTCGAGGCATTCCTCCTTGGAAATAAAACAGAAATTATTACTGCATGCAATGAAGCAGGAATAAATCACAAAGTTTTCTCAATTATCAATGGACCTGATGATGTGTCAGCTTGTGTCGAAGCTGTCAGAATGGTGAAAAAAGGAAATGCTGATATAATGATGAAGGGATTGGTTGGTACGGATAAATTTCTTAAAGCGGTAATGGATAAGGAAAACGGACTTATGCTCCCCGGTGCAGTATTAAGTTACGTTTGCGCTATTGAATTACCAAAATATCATAAACTTCTCTTTTTAACCGATCCTGCAGTTATACCTTTCCCCTCCCTTGAACAGAAAATTGCCATGGCGGAATATGCAATAGAAATGGCTGCAAAATTCGGAATTGAAATACCTAAAATAGCTCTTATCGGAGCTTCTGAAAAACCAAGCCGCCATTTTGAGAGTTCTGCACATTATGAAATTATGTGTAGAATGGCGAAATCGGGGCAGATACGAAACTGTATAATGGATGGTCCACTTGATTTATTTCTTGCCTGCGATAAGAAAAGCGTTGAAATAAAAGGTGTTAAAACTCCTGTTGAAGGTGATTCTGATATTCTTCTTTTTCCGTCGCTTGAGTCATCAAACCCATTCTATAAAGCCCTTATGCTTTTTGCAGGTGGCGAACTTGCAGGACTTATCCGGGGAACAGAAAAACCGGTAATAGTGATGTCGAGAAGTGAAAGTGAAAAGTCCAAATTCTATTGTCTTGCCCTTGCATGCCTTATGGCCTGACCGACAGGTTTCCAGGAAACGAAAACTATAATCCCAATGGATAAAAGATTAATACTGGCAATTAATCCCGGTTCAACATCAACCAAATTTGCGCTCTTTGAGGAAAATGTAATGGTTTTTGAAAAGACTCTCAGGCATTCTGCTGAAGAGCTTGCAGAATTTGGAAAAATCACTGACCAGTTTCATTTTCGAAAAAATCTAATTTTAGAGGAACTGACTTTCCGACAAACTGATTTTTCAAGAATTAAGGTCGTAGTTGGGAGAGGTGGACTTGTAAAGCCTATAGAATCAGGCATCTATGAAGTTAATGATAAGATGAAGGAGGACCTTGTAAAAGGTATTATGGGTGAACATGCAAGCAATCTTGGTGGATTGATTGCTGATGATATTGCTTCATCCCTGCCTGAAGCAAATGCTTATATTGTTGATCCTGTGGTAGTTGATGAACTGCAGCCAATAGCAAGAATCTCAGGTCATCCAATAATAGAACGACTCTCAATATTCCATGCGTTGAATCAAAAGGCTGTGGGCAGGATCTTTGCGGCATCTATTGGTACTGCTTATGAAAATCTCAACTTAATCATAGCACATATGGGAGGTGGCATTAGCGTTGGAGCCCATAGGATGGGAAAGGTTATAGATGTTAATAATGCTCTGAACGGAGACGGACCATTTTCACCGGAACGATCAGGCGGACTTCCGGCCGGGCAGCTGGTTGATTTGTGCTTCAGTGGCAAATATACCAAAGCTGAAATAAAAGAAATGATCACCGGAAAAGGTGGTATGGTAGCTTACCTTGGTACAAATAGTTTTTTAGAAGTGTGCAGCAGAGCTGATAATGGCGATCAGAAAGCTGCCCTGATTAGAGATGCACTAGCATATCAGGTCGCAAAAGAAATAGGTGCCCTCGCTGCAGCTCTTGCAGGAAAAGTCAATGCAATAATTCTTACCGGCGGTCTTGCCTACCAGGAAGGCCATGTCAACAGAATACGGGAAATGGTAAGTTTCATTTCAGATATTTTTGTGTATCCCGGTGAAGATGAAATAAGTGCCCTTGCTTTTAATGGCCTGCTGGCCCTGAATGGGGAAATTGAAATTAAAGTATACAATTAAGGATTTGTAACAGCCACCGGCAATATTTTGCCATTGAAGAATTTATTGCCATTGACTGCAAAATATGAAATGAATTCAGCCATATCTTTAGGTTCCAAAGGAGCTCTTAGCCCTGGAAAAGCGCTCTTAAACATGTCAGTTCTTACAGCTCCTATTGCCAGACAGTTTACAAAAATCCCTGAATCTGATAATTCAGTAGCAAGGCATTCTGTAAGACACGCCAGGGCCGATTTAGATGCACTGTAATATGACATTCCCTTGTATTTCGGACTGCCCTGAAAACCTCCCATACTCGATATGTTGATTATGTGTGATCCCTTTGCCATAAGGGGAACCAACATCCTTATTAATGTTGCAGGTCCGAAAAAATTGGTCTCCATCATATTCCTTGCCTCCTGATTGGTGATCTTAATAAACTCCTTTGCAACCAGAGTTCCGGCACAATTAATCAGAATATCAACTTTACTGAAACGATAATAAATCTGATCCTTGACAGTATCTACCTCCCGATCAAATTCAGCCATATCGAGTTTGATATATGAAATATTCTTATATTCAGAACATTCAGATAGTTCTTTCAGTGCCTCCTCATTTCTTCCGGTAACCAGTATCTGATTATTTCTGTTGCCAGCCATCTTTAAAGCTGTCTCTTTACCTATACCTCTGGACCCCCCATTTATAATGACATTCATGCTGTACTTTTATGAAAGAATTGACAAGTTTTACTTATTTTGCTTTTTTAATTTTGTAAAAGTATAAAATTACCGCTATTTAAATAAATCCGATAGTAAGTGAAAAGGACTAGACAAGCTTTGTCGTATCTTTTGATAACTATTATGTCAGTTGCTGTGCTCTCAGGACAGACTGAATCAACTGAAAAACCTCCATTGAAGGAAAGACTCTTTTTTGGAGGTAACCTGGGCCTGCAGTTCGGAACTATAACAGATATCGAAATAAACCCTCTGGTTGGCATTTGGATAATGCCAAGGATAGGAATAGGTGCCGGAGCATCATATCGTTATTTTAAGTTTCACACTGAGCACACTTCAATATACGGTGGTAACACATTTGTACAATTAATGTTTGTTCAGGATCTTGATAACATTATACCAATTGGGTTACATGCAGGATTATTCTTTCAGGCAGAATATGAATTACTGAGCCTGCAATCATCATTTTTCAAATCAGATCCACAGGATAAAAGTCGTTTTTGGACAGGAACGGTTCTTGCCGGAGGGGGAATAAGCCAGTATATTTCACAACGTTCTTCACTAAATCTCAGCTTTTTATGGGCCTTGAATGATGCAGGTTATGGGATTTACGGTAATCCTGAAATACGCATAACTTTTATTTTTTAAATAATCTGATTGGGTGTTGATGGAAAGCTTTAATTCAAACCGGTGACCGTTTTAATGCAATTTAGACCTTTTAAAAAGTATATTCCTACTCTCCAGTAAAAGAATGAAAAGAATTTCTGTTTTGATTTTCTTAATAAACCTCGCATGTTCCTATACCTGCTCACAGGAAAATATCGACAGCATTAAGAAAAAGCTTCAGTCTTCAGTCACCTTTAGCATTAACAGCAACGGTATTTCCTCTATACCCGCATTTTCCCTCGGCAAACCAGCAGTAATGGCTGACATTACACTTACCAAAAACAGATTCACCTATGAGCCTGTTTTGGCATTTGGGCTTGAAATGAAAGCATGGTTCATAGATAACTGGATAAGATACAGGATAATTAATAAACCCTTATTCGTGCTCAGAACAGGGTTGAACTTCAGTACATTCTTCAGTGATTATAAATCAGATGATACTGAAATACGGCGAAGTGAAAGGTATTTTGCTATTGAATTAACCGGTATATACAAATTTTCTTCAACAAGTTCCATTTTGTTTTCATACTGGAATGACAGGGGTCAGGAAACAGGAAGCCTGACAGGTCATTTTATTAATATTATTGCTGAAAAGAAAGATCTGCCAATAGGGAACACTTTTCTTATCTCTGGATATTTTCAGCTTTTTTATGTCGATTATAATGGCAATAATGACGGCTTATTTATCTCTCCAAGGTTATCTTCATCAGTGAAAAATCTTCCCATAAGCCTCTATTTTCAGATAATTCAGGCTCTCAAAAGCAATATTACTCCTAATCCCGGTTTCCGCTGGAATATAGGTCTGTCTTACACAATCTGATATCCCGAGATCTTAATGCTTTCCTGACTATCAATTTTTCATTAAGTATTTCACTGCCTGTCCGAAGTTTTATAAAGAAAAAATCCTGTCAATTAGCGAAAATCCTTCAGTAGGGAAGTAAGCTAAATATTTTTTAATATTCGCATTATTTCATTATCTCAAACTTCAAGAGGAAAATGGTTTAACAGGGAAAACAATCAGAATCAAAGCAATATTTTAACTTCTCAACCTTTCTACAATTCAATATTTGCAGGCAGTAAGGGCCAGTGTGTTAAATATTGAAAATTTTCTGAGAAACCTTTAAAAAGGAACAAAACTAAATATGCTATAAAACATAAATTTTCTTATTTACAAATGTAAACCAAGGTAATTTACAACATTAATTACAAATGTAATTCAATCTCAGTATACTTTCCAAATACGGATGTAAATATTTTCATTAAAAAAATTTTATTAATTATATATATTTGTATATCAGAAATATATACGTAGTTATCTTAATTGCTAATTGAAAATATACGATAATAAAAGAAGTGTTATCATTAGAAATACATATTTTGTTTAATTAAAGCACTATATATGAGTTATATAATAAGCTAAAATAAAGTAACACTTGAGATATTGGTTATTTGCAAAATATTATAATTTAAGTAGTTATGAAAAATAAAAAATATCGTTATTGCTTGCTGTTTTGCCATGATTACAAATGTAAATACTAATATTTATATATGTAAAATGAATTATGATTACATTTGTAAAAACGATAAATTTTATGCTTTTACGCGAAAGAATCTTTGAATTTTTAAAAAAAGAAAATAAAACTTCTGCTCAATTTGCAGAAGAAATAGGTGTTCAGCCTTCAGGGATTTCTCATATACTCTCTGGGAGAAATAATCCTAGTCTGGATTTTATCATTAAAATGCTTGAAAAATATTCCTATTTATCATCCGACTGGCTGCTTTTTGGAAAAGGTCAAATGTATAAGGAGCAGTTTACAGGTACTCTTTTTGATGAAATTGAGCATGATATACCAACTTCTTCTTCCCGGAAGGAATCAATCCCTTTTTCTAAGGAAGAAAATGTGCCTGAAGAAATACATGAAAAAACTCAATTATTGGCTGAAGAGGGTATAAAAAGCAAATCCGGGATCAAAAAGATAGTGTGGTTTTATTGGGACAATACTTTTGAAGAATTTATTCCGTATAAAGAATAGACTTTTCTTTTATGTAACTTTTCATTGATTATCTTTGTGTGAAAATCCCGCTCATGCCAAAGAAAATAGAGGATTTTGCAATTAGTCGAAATAAGAGGCTCAACAACAATTTTTTTATTCTTGAACTAAATGGGAATGATTCTCTGTCAGAAATAAAGCCGGGACAGTTTGTTCAGGTGAAAATTGAGGGTAGCCCGGAAACATTTCTGCGACGGCCTTTTTCGGTTCATGATATAGATTATGATCATAATATTGTTAAGTTGTTAATACAGATTGCAGGAAAGGGCACTGAAACTTTGTCAAAACTTAAATCAGGCGATAAACTAAACCTGGTTTATCCATTAGGAAACAGCTTCTCCTTACCTAAATTAAGCGAAAAAGTCCTTCTTATTGGAGGCGGATGCGGAATTGCCCCGCTTCTTTTCCTCGGAAGGTACCTTAATGCCTCAGGTACTGTTCCCGACATACTGCTTGGATTCAGAAACCGAGAAAGAATTATTGAGTATGAAGCATATAGGGAAATAGGTACAGTATATCTTACAACTGAAGATGGGTCTCAGGGTTTAAAAGGCATTGTTACACAACATCCTGTTTTGGATGAAAAGAAGTTTGACAGGATATATTGTTGCGGACCTGAATCAATGATGAAGGCAGTAGCCTCATTCTGTGAAAAAAATGACATTTATTGTGAAGTGACATTGGAAAACCTTATGGCTTGCGGTTTTGGTGCCTGTCTCTGTTGTGTTGTTGACACTGTTAATGGTAACCTTTGCACATGTATTGACGGACCGGTATTTAACTCAAAAGAACTGAGATGGTAAGTCTTGAAGTTTCCATAGGAAATCTGAAATTTAAAAATCCTGTCCTTACCGCTTCAGGGACGTTTGGAAACGGCTCAGAGTTTGAAGATTTCTTTGACATATCAAAACTTGGAGGCATAATCCTGAAGGGCACAACTTTAGAACCCAGAGAAGGCAATGCCTATCCAAGAATGGCTGAAACACCTTATGGAATGTTAAATTCTGTAGGTTTGCAGAACAAAGGAATTGATTATTTTGAAAAATATATTTATCCAAAAGTTACTCTTTTCAATACGAACGTAATAGCAAATATCAACGGAAGCTATCTTGAAGATTATGTTGCTTTGGCAGAAAGATTCAACCGGCTTGATAAAATTGCTGCAATCGAGCTAAATATATCATGTCCGAATGTCAAAATGGGAGGTATGGCTTTTGGAACAAATATCAATTCTGCCAGGGAGGTCACAAGAGCTGTAAGAGCAGTCTATTCAAAGGTACTTATTGTAAAGCTTTCTCCAAACGTTACAAATATTGTTGATTTCGCAAGGATAGCTGAAGAAGAAGGTGCCGATTCAGTTTCACTGATCAATACACTTCTTGGTATGTCGGTGGATATTAAAGCGATGAAACCATCTCTCTCAACTGTCACAGGAGGTTTATCTGGGCCGGCGGTCAAACCTGTTGCTATTAGAATGGTCTGGCAGGTTGCAAATGCTGTTAAAATACCTGTAATCGGAATAGGAGGAATTATGACGGCTGAGGATGCAATGGAATTCATTCTGGCAGGTGCAAGTGCAATACAGGTTGGTACGGCATCATTTATAGACCCTCTGAGCTCAGTCAAAATACTTGAAGGAATAGAACAATACCTTAAACAAAAAAAAGTAGAAGATATCAGGGATATTATTGGTTATATTAATCATATCTGATTTTTTAGCCAGGAGTTGAATGGATTCAACTGGTGGAGAAAACCAGAAATATTTCAGGAAACAAAATATTTTTATCGCTTAACATCAGTTTTTTCCTTTAATTTTGTAAAAAACGTAATTAAAGAGCAAAAACCTTTTAATAAAAACAGTCTGATGGCAGAAAATATTCAAATTGATAACCTTGATAAGAAAATTCTTGACATAATTACTAAAAATGCAAGAATTCCCTACCTTGAGGTTGCACGTGAATGCAAAGTCTCAGGAGCAGCAATACATCAAAGAGTACAAAGGCTTATCAAGATCGGAGTTATCAGAGGATCCGAATTCAAAGTCGATCCTGTTATGGTAGGGTTCAAAACATGTGCCTATATAGGCGTTTACCTCGACCATCCTGGTCATTACCGCGATATTATTAAAAAATTCAAGGAAATCCCGGAAATTATTGAATGCCACTATACAACCGGTAACTATTCCCTGTTTCTTAAGGTGTATACTCATGATAATGAACATCTGCGAGATATCCTTACTGATAAAATACAGAATATCCCCGGGGTTATCAGAACTGAAACTCTGATTTCACTTGAAGAATCCATAAACCGTCAGATTCCGGTACTTTCAGAAAAGTAACCTTTCTTTTTTTAACATATTATTCTGATTGCAACAGGCTTCTTTTAAGCTGGTTGTTATAAAATGATCTCAAATGAGACCAAATCTGTTCAAAAAATAATTCCTTCAGAATGAGAAAAGCTGCATTTGTCATTTGCTTGTTTATTACTTCACTTTTTACAGATATTCTGGCTCAGTCAGAATTAATGGCATGGGGAAATCTTTTAGGGATCAGAGTCGACGGCCAGTTGATGGAATTTGAATCAAGCTTGCGTATTGTGGGAAAAGACTGGAAAAGTTATTCCCAAACTGCCAAGGAAAGACAAAGACCCAAATACCACCGTGAGGATCAGAAACAAACCGTAACAACAGAAATTGGCAGAATTAAATTTACGGAAATTGTAGAGGATTGCGGTAAGGGATGTGCAACAGTTAAGATTAACACAGTTGCAGAAAAAGATACACTTACTGAAGGTGTCTTTTTCTGTATTGATCTGCCCGAAAAATGGTATTCAGAAGCCAGATTTAATATAATTGGGGGCACTGGCCGCAGAAGTATTGATCTTGAATCGATAATGCAGAAGAATAATGTTAAACCTTTGAAGGTGGAGGTAAAAGGTTTTATTGTTGAATCGTCCAGTAGAAAACTTGAAGTAAAGTGGAATTCACTTTCATCAGTTTACCTTAGAAAAGAGGGGAAGGATAACAGCACTCAGATATATATAGAATTGTTGGGTCCGAAAATAAAAAAAGGTGATAAATCGATGAACTATTTTACAATAAAAGCATCAGGAGCCATTGATAATTCACCGGTTGAGGTTTTAATTGATACCTTTAATCCTGGCAGAAAGTTTGAGGGGCTTGGCGGTAATTTCAGACTTCAAAATCCAAAAACCGATCCGCAGGTTATTGATTACTGCCTTAATAATTTGAGAGTTGCATGGGGCAGGGTAGAGATGCCATGGAATTTCTGGCATCCTGATGAAAATGTTAACCCAATTGATGCAGCCAGGGAGGGAAAGTTAAATTCACGGGTAGATGCCGCTATGAAAATGGCTCAAAGACTCAATGCAATGGGGATCCCGGTAATAATCAGCGACTGGTCAGCTCCAAACTGGGCAATCCTTGGCGATCCTCGTGATGCCTTCAGACTTCGGGCAAAAGGTATATATGGATACCAGCTAAATCCTGAAAAAACTGAAAAAATATACAAATCAATAGGAGATTATGTGCAATATCTTAAAAATGCTTATGGTGTTGAAGCAGTAGCATTTTCATTCAACGAATCTGACCTGGGTATTAATGTAAGACATACGGGTAAAGAACATGCTGAATTTATTAAAGGTATGGGAGCTCACTTTGCGTCAAGGGGACTGGCAACAAAACTCTTACTTGGAGATAATTCCGATGCCACAACTTTCGATTTTATAATTCCGGCAATGAATGACCCTGAAACTCATAAATATATAGCTGCAGTATCGTTTCATTCATGGAGGGGATGTGATGACGAAACCCTCAAAAAATGGGCCGGAGCAGCAAAAAAGTTGAATCTCCCATTAGTTGTGGCTGAAGGAAGTACTGATGCTGCAGCATGGAATTACCCGGAGATATTTTCCGAGCAATCGTTTGCATTCTATGAGATAAATCTCTATACAAAAATTTGTGCAATCTGTCAGCCTGTTTCCATCCTGCAGTGGCAGTTGACAGCTGACTACTCCGTCCTGACAGGCGATGGTATTTTCGGCACTACAGGACCGCTTAAACCCACTCAGAGATTCTGGAATCTGAAACAACTGGCTTCAACCCCGGAAAATGCTTTTTCAATTCCATTGAAATGTAACAAGGATATAATAAATTGCGCTGCATTCGGAAATATCAGCAGGGGAGAATATATTGTCCATATGGTAAATAATGGTGCTGAATGTCAGGCTGTTATTAAAGGAGTCCCGGCGAATGTCAAATCATTTGATATTTATGTCACAGATAAAGTTAAAGGGATGGAAAAAACAGGCAGTGTATATGTAACCAATGGTTCTGTTAAATTCACCCTTTATCCTGCAGCATTCATTTCTCTTATAAGTAATCAATATTGATTTAGTAATATTAATTACTTGATAAATAATAGCATAATGATATTTACTTTAATAAAAGGTTTAAAGGCTGATAGGATTTGTAATTAATGCTGAATCTGCCATTTGTTACCCTGATTGGTTCAATTTCCTGAATAGGCTCTCCCCTTAAATTGCAAAGGGCTGCAGTTTTCACTGACTTAATTGGAAGACTGACCTCGCAAATTCCCGACTTGCCTGACTGTTCCCAAAGCTGTAACCTATAACTGTCTTCATTATTGATTGGCATAAACGAAGTAACCAGGATGCCTTTTGCAGACAGGGAAATTCCTTCTGCCCGGAGAGGGAGATTACCGCTTTTGCCATCTGAATACCATCCTACAAGAGGTTGTCGTGTCTCTTCTATAGGAGTGACCAATCCTTTTTCATTGTCATAATTATCAATTCCCCATATAAACATTCTGACTGACCAGCTACCTTCAATCCACTCAGTGAAATTTGTACCCCACTGGTTATTATAAAGGTTAATGAATATCGTTGGAACCTTTGGCTTGTAAACCCTTGAAAACCTGTATAATCCAGATCTTTCAATACTGACGGCAGGAGCGTCAGGTGTATTTAAACCGACCCCATACCCCGATCTATCGGTAATGGCAAGACCTGTATTGATGAAATAATAATCGTGATTAGTGCGTGATATGAAATCACTTAGCGGGTCAACTATTGAGCCTGTTCGGCATATATGGAAACTTGGATCATCAATATTGAAAGGGAGAGTTATCCACCCTGCTTCCGGTCTTGAATCTGCCTGTTTATTTTCAATATTCCATAAGAGCTCTATAAAAGGAGAATTTTCATTAAGAATCCATGTAACTGAGTACCTGTGTGATTTCTCTGTCGGCATTTCTGAGAACCATGTAGCTGAAACCTCATTGCCTTCATTCCTGTATGACAGCCTTCCTTTAACAGATCGATTCAAACAATAATCCGAATCCAGATAAGGCCTTCCCATTTCCTGGTCAGCCCAGTCATGCGCTCCGGGTTTTATATAACTGTCATTGTAACGTTTAAGATCTTCTTGACCAAACTGTTCATGAATATATTCTCCAAACCCGTATTTGTTTTTCTGATCAACCATTTCTTTTCCTGAAATCTTATTTTCGCATGAAACAATAATTCCGCGTTCAGGGTCGATTTTTATTCTGAAGAATCTGTTTTCCAGAATGTTGTTTATTTCGTCAATTTTTAGCTGATTAGCTGATGTTAATTCTTCACCATCAAATGCCGGGATGTAAGTCTTGTATCCCATAGCCGGAACATTATCAGCAAAAAACTTAAGGAGATTATCTTTATTAAAAACCTTAATGATTTTGTTCTCAACAGAATCTTTAAGAAATGTTACTTTTTTATCCTTCTTATAAATATTCATGAACATCGACACCTCCCCGGATCTCATCCAGGGATGAGGATTATAGACAACAATGCGTTTTCCGTTGACTTTCACTGCGTCAGCCAGATTTTGCAATACTTCAGATGAAAGCATCTTCTCAATCATTTCCGAGGTGACAATCCTTGATGCCTTCTCCCTCCATGACGCTTCAATCCTGTCGTAATAAGCTCTGGCTCTGTTCAGAATGAATTCATCACCATAGGAGAATGGTCCACCCTGGCCGTGACTAATGGCCATTCCAAATGTATGCTCATCGAAAAGGATCATGTTCTCAGCGCATTTATCTACCATCCGGTTGATTTCAAAATAGTTGTTCTTGTTACCGGTCCATATACCATTGAGGGTGTTAAGGTTTTGAGCCTGATATACTGATCTCTGAATTTGTTTGTTCTTTTTTACTTCCCTTGGCATAGACATATAGCCATGTATCCACGTATCTGGCATATCACCCCTGATTACGGGGATTTCAGGATTCTCTTTCATTATAGCATCGTAAAAATCGGATAGCTGGCCGATTTTTATCCGGGTGCCAGGAAAATTCTGTCTTGCTTCCTTCATAAGTGCAGCAACTTCTTCAGGCCTGGGGCTGCCGGTATTTTCATGAGTATGAATCATTGCCAGCCATGTACTGTATTTCCAGTTTTCAGGTGGAATAAGTCCTGATCCATAATATTCTGCCCAGTAAAATGTAAGCAAACGTGATCCATCCGGACCCTCCCACCAGAATAGTGGAGGCACATCTGGTGAGGCAGAACCCGGATTACACCCTAAATGAAGAATTTTGATACCTGCATTGGTAAGCAGGGTAGGCAATATCCATGAATGGCTTGGAACATCAGTCATTTTGGCATCCCGCGGCAAAGGCTGATTGTATTTTTTTGAAATTTGGGTTGAAAAATCCAGGCATCTTATCAAATTTTCAAGGTCGCTTGATTCAGTTTCAATAGTAAATGGAAGCCCATGAATCCTGAATCGGCCGTCTTTAAGAGCTTTTTCAACCCCTATTTTTCTTTCAGCTGTGGTGTTTTCAAGAATATACTTCATTGGCCACCCTGGAATTGTCCAGATGAACTTCTCATTTTCAGCCAGATCCGATGTGGCATTTACTGACAATAAGGCTTCATCAGTCATCGATGTTACATAATTGTATAAAACCGATTCGGCAAGGTCAGTATACCCAATATCAAAGTGCATTTTAAATACTATTATAAGGTCTTTGATTTTGGGCTGTTTGTTTGATATTACTTTCTCTGCTTCAGCCTGAGAATAAATATTTGTAAAAAAGATGCATACTAAAATGCTGAAGATTAATAATTTATTTCTAGTTAACATTTGATTGCCTGTTTGTTAGTTTTTACCTGAAGTATAATTACCTGAATCTAAATTTAAATTCAACTGAATCATTAACTGAAGTCTTCCTTTTTATCCCTTCTCATTTTCATTACAGTTATAAAATTAACTTTTCAAAACTATTTGCCAAATCCAAAGTTAATAACCAAATCTAGATTCATTATGGTCCATGTCTGATGATATATGGCTTTTACTTAAAATAAAATTGACTTCATCTTTTTCTGAGTGTAACTTTGATTTCATAATACCAGGATTCCCAAAATAATTCATCTAAATCTTAAAAATGAATACTCATCTAATTGTTGACACTTCAAGAGGGGAATTGTATTACCATTTTTTCTATTTACTGGGATTCCTGGCTGCGTACTTGATTATACTCAGAGAAGGTTATAAAAGAGGGTTCCCCATGCTTGAGTGGATTATTATGCTCGTCTGTATTCGGTTTTTTGTTATTACAGGTACCAAATTATTTTCATTTTCTCAGTCAGACTGGGTTAAAATGGTGCATGACCATATTCTGATTCAAAATAATGAGAAAACTATGTTTGGGGGATTATTAATGGGAGTGGCTGGATATTTCATTGCAAGATATTTTCTCAAATTCAGATACCCAGTGTGGGATACCGTGGCAATTGCTTTTCCTGTTGCGGTCTCGATTCAAACAATCGGATGCTTCTTTTATGGATGCTGTTTTGGGGCACCATCAGATTTACCTTGGGCAGTTCAATATCCTGTTATGACCCTAGCCCATTATCACCAGTTTCAATCAGGTATGCTCTCGTATCAGGATCTTTACTCTATGCCTGTCCATCCTGTTCAGTTGTATGAATGCCTGGGCGGTATACTTGTGACAGTGCTTGTAATAGCATTGAGAAGGCGGTGGAAGGCCCAGGGTAGCCTCCTGCTGAGTTCAATTATCATCTTTTCCATTGTCAGGATGGTTATTGAGTTTTTCCGCGATCCGGCATCAAATAAAACAGGTGGAGACATGCTGCTTATTTTGAAAGAAGTTCAGTGGTTATATCTGGGCGTAGCCATTTCAGCAACCTTGATTCTATTATGGCGTGAAAAAAAATACCACTATACTTTAAGAAAAGTCATAAAAAGCGCCAATCCCGGATTAATAATAAAAGTAACTTTTCTTCTTTCCTTGATTTTCATGATCCTGGTTTTACGTAATTGGTATACATTACCTGAAATAATTGCATTAAACATGGCATTACTTCCTGCTGTTGCATTAACAGGAATTGAGATTTTCAATATCACAGCAGTAACCAGAAACAGATGGATTTATCTATGCAGCCTCCTCCTTCCTCTTTTTCTGATGAGCCAGACTATTCAGAAACCCCAGATTGAACAATCAGGAGAAAAAAACCTTAAAACATATCATACAATTGGAGTGGGCTATGCGACCGGGAACTATACCGATTACAGGATGAATTACTCTGGCAGCGGTTGTGACAGGATTGCCAATCAAGAATATTTCAGTCAGAAGTATTCATCTTTTGCCGCAGGGTATTCCTATACAACCATTAACAAGGAAAACCAGTCATTGGTACGTTACGGATCTGACGTTTTTATTGGGAAATATAGTCAATTCAGGCAATCTGACAATTCAAGGTATAAAACCACTTTATGGGGGATAGGGCCTTACGTAAAATATGATGCTAAATGGTTTGGGATAGGAGGGGGTGTACATCTTGGAAACCTTGCTTATACGACAGGAGACCTCAGGAAAAAATTTGATTCTAATCCTCCTACGCCAGGCAGAGGTTATTTAAAGACAATTATTATGCCCAGGTTTGACCTGAGAATTGGTGTTGAGCGCTTTTTTTTCGGAGATTTTCATCTTGCTGACCAATTCCCTGTTTCGTCACCCGGTCTGGCATTCCAGGCCGGAGTTGGATCAGGATTTGGTATCAAGAATGGCATGAAACTCCGGACTGGTTTCTCATTCCTGGAACATAACGGCTTATACGTTTCAGTATATTTACCCATTGAGGACAGAATTGTAATAGAATCATTATTTCTTTGGACAGGAAAGTATGAGAAAGAATTATATTCAATAAAACTTCCTGAGAATCAGTTTTCTATAGGATTATCTTACCGGTTTGGGCATAAATGATAAAACTAGAATTCTTAAAAACATAGCTTTATAAACTAATTTACAAGCCTATAAGAGAACATTAACCTTCATTCAGGATAATAAAAAAGCGCTGTCATAAAATTTCAGTATACTTAGATTCACTATGGGTTATTAGTACTTACCCTAAAGAAACTTGATGCTCAATGATTTAAGTTTTAACCAGGGTGACAAATTAATTGCTGATCCAAACATTAGAAGACAAAATACCGCTATGTCGGATTCAAGTGCAATAAATAAAAAAAGCAGCCAGTCCGCTGCTTTGTGATCCAGCTGGGGCTCGAACCCAGGACCCCATCCTTAAAAGGGATGTGCTCTACCTGCTGAGCTACTGAATCAATTATTACAAAATTAAAAGAACCCATGACCTTCCCGCAAAGCGGGATGCTCTACCTGCTGAGCTGCTGAATCAATATTACAACGATAAAAGAACATTAATTACTATTTGCAAAGCTCTTTTACGAAAGCACAAAACCTCTCAAATTTTGCGGTGCAAAGTTAGGAAAAAAAGATTTATTTCAAACTATATTTCATTTTTATATCTGAAATATAATAAATATATTTAAAAAAATCAAAAATTACTAAATTAGAACTAATTGTATTTTTGCACGATTACACTACATGAATAACATATTCAGAGATAAGGTAGTTATTGTTACCGGCGCATCTTCAGGAATAGGAGAGGCTGTTGCAAAAGAATTCGCTAAAAACGGAAGCAAGGTAGTTTTAGCTGCACGCTCTGAATCAAAACTTGCAAAAATATGCGATGAAATCAAAGCACTTAACGGGGAGGCTTCTTACTGTAAAACTGATGTCAGCAATGAAAATGATTGCAGAACGCTAGTTGAATTTACAGTAACAAAATATGGAACGATCCATATTCTTATAAACAATGCAGGTGTTTCAATGAGGGCATCCTTTGATGATGTGGATTTAAAGGTCCTTCATCGATTAATGGATGTAAATTTTTGGGGAACAGTATATTGCACTAAATATGCATTGCCATATCTGGTAGCCAACAAAGGTTCTCTTGTTGGGGTTTCTTCAGTTGCAGGATTCCATGGGCTGCCGGGCAGAACAGGATATTCGGCATCTAAATTCGCAATCCACGGATTCCTTGAAACAATAAGGATTGAGAACCTTAAAAAAGGACTCCATGTAATGATTATCGCTCCCGGATTTACTTCAACGGAAATCAGAAAACATGCCCTTGTTGCCGATGGTTCTGAACAGGGTGAATCTCCAAGAAATGAATCCAAACTAAAATCCCCGGAATATGTGGCAAAATGTGTATTAAAAGGAATTAAAAAGAAGAAAAGAAACAAGCTTCTTACATGGGATGGCCGTCTCACAGCTCTGTTCCAGCGAATAATCCCTGCTGTTGTTGATTGGGGGTATTATGTTGAAATGTCACGGGAACCTAAATCACCTCTTAAATAATCGCCTCCCGTAAAAATTCCTAAGATTTTTGTAATGAATTCTGCTCTCCTATGTCATGCAGATTAAAAATTGGTTTTTAACCCTGGTTAAAAGTCATGAAAAAATTTTTTGAAACCATGGAGAATGAATACTTACCTTGAAAAATATAACTGTGTTGAAGCCTTGGCTGCTGCAAGGTTGAGGATCTGTTGTATAGACCAGATTAGAAACAGAAGCATGGATTAACAGGAGGAGATGAGTTACATAAAATGGATATATTTCCAGAACCTACACCATATGATGAGCTTGAGAGGGCAGAAAATCCTCTGGCGCTTGACAGGATAATAGATAATCTGCCTGATTTATAGAGGCATATTATCTATTGCAGGGAAAACGGGGAAATGAGCTATGAGGAGATTCTTGAAAAAACAGATAAAAAGAAACCCTGATATTCAATAATTCAGATTTGAATACTCTTTCCGGCAAAATTTAAGTGATTCTTTTTATTGCTAAAGTGCGTCATAATTAGTTACTTTCATGGTTTATTCTGAACAAAGTTTTTTCTGATGCCTGAAGTACAGAAAATAAACAGTGCCTACAGAGCTCTGCTAAAGGCCGCCGGTGCCACTTTAAATCCTGGTGACAGCAAAAAGATAAGACGAGCTCTTGATCTTGCTATAAATGCATGTTCTGGTAATTCCACTTTAACAGGCATGCCTGAAATACTGCATGCATTGTCTGTCGCCACAATTATTTCCGGTGAAATGGGTCTGGGGCTTACATCAATCATAACTGCAATTCTGCATGATTCATACGACAGACTCAATATAACACAAGCACAGCTTGAAAAGGAATTTGGAAGAAAAGTGGTTGAAATATTACAGGGATTCTCAAGGATCACTGGCATAAACTCGATGCAGTCATCATATCAGGCGGAAAATTTCAGAAAGCTCCTGCTAAGCCTGGCAGATGATGTAAGAGTTATTCTTATCAAGCTTGTTGAAAGGCTCGATCTTATGAGAAACCTTGACAATGCACCGGAGCATGACAAACTGCCAATTGCTTCCGAGACTTATTTCTTATATGCCCCGCTAGCCCACAGACTGGGGTATTATAATATAAAGTCGGAACTGGAGGATCTGGCAGTAAAGTACCTTGAACCTGACCAATACAGATATGTTGACAGCAGATTAAAACAGACAACTGCTTCAAGAAACAAACTTATCAGAGAGTTTTCTGGTCCTCTTAGTGAAAGGCTTGATAAACTTGGCATTAAATACACTATAAAGAGCCGCACAAAATCAATACACTCAATAATGCTTAAAATGAAAAAACAGGGAGTTGATTTTGATGAGGTATTTGATCTTTTTGCAGTTAGAATAATTATTGAGAGTAATCCAGAAAATGAAAAATCTGACTGCTGGAGGGTATATTCAATAGTCACGGATCTTTATCAGCCTAATCCAAGCAGACTTCGTGACTGGATTTCAGTGCCAAAATCAAATGGCTATGAATCTCTGCACACTACCGTTGTAGGTCCACGAGGAAGATGGGTTGAAGTTCAGATCAGAACGACTAGAATGGATGAGATTGCTGAAAAAGGTCTTGCAGCACATTTTAAATACAAAGGTATTAAAGGAGAAGGAGGACTTGATAACTGGCTTACAAAGATGCGGGAAATTCTTGAATCATCAGAAAAGGATGGGGATGCATTTCTTGATCAGGTAAGATCAGGCTTGTATACAGATGAAGTATTTGTTTTCACTCCTAAGGGAGATTTGCGCCAACTGCCGGCCGGTGCAACAGTCCTTGATTTTGCTTTCGATATCCACACAGCTGTAGGCGCATCCTGTGTAGGAGGTAAAGTCAATGGTAAAAATGTCACAATAAGGTACGTTCTTCAAAATGGTGATCATGTATCAATAATTAGATCCAAAAACCAAAAACCTAAACAGGATTGGCTGTCATTCGTCGTTACAAGCAAAGCCAAAGCCAAAATCAAACAGGCTCTTAGCGAGGAAAGAACGAAATCGGCAGCAGAAGGTAAAGAAATGCTGCTGAGACGCCTTAAAAACTGGAAAATACCTTTTGCTGATTCTTTGATACAGCGTCTTATCATTCATTATAATCTTAAAACAGCCCAGGATCTGTATTGCAATATTGAATCGGGAAAAACAGATCTTTTACAGATAAAAGAGGTCCTGACAAAAGAAGAAGAAAGCCAAACTGCCCCTCAGCCTCCAGAATTACCAGGACCGGAATTGAAAGAATTAATTGGATCTCAATACACCGATTATCTTATAATTGAAGATAAGGTCGAAGGACTGGATTATAGATTGTCAAAATGCTGCAATCCTGTATTCGGAGATAGTATTTTCGGATTTGTGACAATCTCCGAAGGGATCAAAATACACCGTACAGCCTGCCCTAATGCGAATTATATGATTTCAAGATACCCTTACAGAGTGGTGGTAGCAAAATGGACAAAAACAAAGGGTACTCCAACTTTCCTGGTCTCAATAAAAGTAACAGGCATCGAGGACATTGGAATCGGGAATAAAATTGCCGACATAATTGCCAGCTACAATGTAGTGGTACGTAATTTCAGCTATGGACTCAATGAAGGTATGTTTGAAGGATCGCTGAGTATTCTGGTTCCCAACAATGATGTTCTTTATGGAATAATACGCAAGATCGGTTCCATAAAAGGTGTAGTGAAGGCTTCAAGATCGGGCAGTGAATAAACTTTTAATAACATTAATCAGTTTATGATGATACAGAATCTTTTATTTGTCTCACTGGC
Organism: uncultured Rikenellaceae bacterium; assembly: GCA_964514725.1. Lineage (GTDB taxonomy): Bacteria > Bacteroidota > Bacteroidia > Bacteroidales > VadinHA17 > LD21. Next base: position 163,459 of record CAZEUL010000004.1, on the reverse strand, counting down.
CCCTGTATTTATAATTGCTTTTTATATATACAACCGTGACAGGTATGAAAAGGAACCCCTTAATTTATTGTTAAAGGCCTTATTTGCAGGTGTTTTAATTGTCTTACCTGCTGTTTTAATTGAGAAATATCTGACTAATATTTATTTTGGGAATGAGGGCCTGGCTTATGCAGGTTACACTGCATTCGTTGTGGCAGGATTTACAGAAGAATTCCTGAAATATTCTGCTTTTATTTTCTTCTTCTGGACCGAAAAGAACTTCAATGAAAGATTTGACGGTATTGTTTATGCAGTTTACATTGCTCTTGGTTTTGCTGCAGTTGAGAATATCCTCTATGTTTTCACAGGTGGCATGGGAGTCGGAATTGTCAGGGCATTGACTGCAGTGCCTGCTCATGCTCTTTTTGGAATCGCAATGGGTTATTATTTCGGCTTGGCCCGCTTTGCGTTGAGGCGCCGTGCCCCTTTGATGTTTCTTGCCTTTCTTATGCCTTACCTTTTCCATGCATTGTACGATTTCCTTCTGATGAGTAATTCACAGCTACTTCTAACCCTATTTATTCCTCTTTTTGTTTATTTCTGGATAAACGGATTCAAAAAAATCTCTCTCCTTTCAGAAGATTCTGATTTCAGGAATGAATCTGATAATCAATAATGAAGCTCTAAATCTAAGGATCTTTGAAGAGATTGAATAATTTGAACTGCAGGATTTATTTTTGTTTACAGACTTTGAAGTTTTTATATCACTGTTCATTTATTTCGCTGTTTTCAGAGAAATATTCAATCTCGTGACTCGTCCCATTCCAGGCGCATATTTGTCGCCCAGATTAATATCTTTTGTCAGGCTTGACAGGCAGTTTTGCAAGTTTCTCTGCTTCAAGAGAGGGAAATCCGAACTCCTGAACAACTTTACCGAGTATGAGGTATGTACCACTGCCTTTGAAAGGATAATTTTTCAGTGATTGGGAAAAATGAGTAGTGTCAAAAAAGCTGCCTTCACTGTCGATGAAACATCCGAAATTCATCCATTCCCCTTTAATTGTTTTTATATATTTTATTGTCACAAGGTGTCCTACCATTCTGACCTTATTGCCGGTATGTCTTAGCATTTCCCGTGCTTTTATATCGCCCCTGAATGATGTTTCAAGCAGATCGAACCAGCTTGAGGTAACTGGGAATCCAAAGAGTTCAATCTCATCGTATGCATCATCGAGTTTGTTGTAAACAAGATCGGGGAGAGCAAAGTTCTTTACAGGCTGGGCAAACAGTTGACGGGTGTTGTCTGTTTTACCTTTATTGATCATCATGTGTGCTTCCCAAAGCAGAGTGGCCTTATTTTTTCCGGTGAACCTGAATCCGCCTGCTCTTATCAGAAGTACAATCTGTTCAAGACCGGGGCGTACCCTGTTTACAAAATCATTTAGGTCGCTGAAGGGGCCATCGGCGTTTCTTACTTCTTCAATCGACCTGGCAAGCTTTTCTTCTATGCCAATAATATGAATAAAGCCGAGATAAATGTCGGTACCATATATAGTTGTTTTATAATTACTTTTATTCACACACGGGAGTTGAATATTTGCTCCGTACCGTTTTGCTTCGTGTACATAAACCCAGGTTTTGTAGAAACCTCCAAAATTATTTATTACGGCAACCATGAATTCAAGTGGGAAATGAGCCTTCAGATACAGGCTCTGAAAGCTCTCCACCGCGTAAGATGCGGAATGGGCTTTTGAAAATGAATAACCAGCAAATGATTCTATCTGCCTCCATACTTCCCTTGTCAGTTCATCGCTGTAGCCCTTTTCATGGCAGTTTGAGAAGAATTTATCGACGATCCTCTGCATCTCCTGCTTTGATCTGTACTTACCGCTCATTGCACGCCGCAGAGTATCTGCATCTGAGAGGTCGAGACCTGCAAAATGATGGCATACTTTAAGTACATCTTCCTGATAAACCATTACACCAAATGTTTCTTCAAGCTGCTCTTTCATTACGGGATGGATGTATTCAAATTTTCCCGGATTATGAAACCTGTATATGTATTCCCTCATCATTCCTGAACGTGCCACACCCGGTCTTATGATTGAACTTGCAGCGACAAGCGTCGGATAATCATCACACCTTAGTTTTTGCAAAAGACCCCGCATGGAAGGACTTTCAACATAGAAACAGCCTTTTGTCTCACCAGTTTTAAGAAACTCCTTCACCTTGGGATCATTTTTAAATTTATGAACAGCATGAACGTCCACATCAACAGAGCGGTTCTTCATTATTATTTCCACACTTTCACGAATATGACCTATACCACGCTGGCTTAATATATCGAGTTTCTCAAAACCAATCTCTTCAGCAGTATACATATCCCACTGAGTTGTGGGAAATCCTTTGGGAGGCATATCAAGAGCGGTATAACATGTGACAGGCTCCTCGGAGATCAGAATGCCTCCGGCATGAATGCTTCTCATATTTGGGAAATCGGCAATTTTAAGGCCGGTTGAAAAAATAATTTCGGTTATTTCATTCCTGTTTGCCTCAGCCGATGGGTTTTCTATCAGATTATCAATCTCTTCCTTTGGCAATCCATGAACCTTGCCAAGTTCACGTACAATTGATTTCCCCCTGAAAGTGCTTATTGTGCCCAGCAATGCCGTATGACTGTACCCATATCTTTTAAATATGTAATCAATAACTTCGTCTCTTTCTTTCCACGAGTAGTCAATGTCAAAGTCAGGAGGTGAGCTCCTTTTGGGATTTATAAACCGCTCGAAGTAAAGGTTTAGATCAATGGGGTCAACATTTGTGATTTTCAGGCAGTAAGCAATTATTGAATTTGCTCCGCTGCCACGGCCTACATGATAGAATCCTCTTGACATGGAATATCTGACAATATCCCATGTAATGAGAAAATATGCAGAGAAACCAAGTTTATCAATAATATCAAGTTCATGCTGTATTCTTTTTTTTGCTTCTGCATTTTGTTTGCCGTATCTGTACACCATTCCGTCCCAGGCAAGCTTTTCAAGCAGAAGTTTATCATCGTACCTGCTGGCAGAAAAGATCTTCTTGTTTTTCAGACTTTCGCGGTCAAATTCAAGGGAGCAGTCATTAAGAAGACTTTCGGTGTTGTTAATAATATATCTGTGATGTTCGGGAAAATTCCTGAAATAGGAGGGAGCTTTGAAGAATTCATCCTCCTCAGCACACTGCGATGGCTTCAAATGGCTCAGGAGAATATTGTTGTCAACCGCCCTGAGGCTTTTATGTATGAAGATATCTTCCTTTCCGGAAAATGTCACAGGATGCAGAATGACCATTGATCTTCTGTCATCAGCTTTATCATGCAATACATTCCGGTTAATCTCATAAGGCCTTATTCCGATACGTTCGTTTTCAAACAGTTTTCTGTGTGGTCTTTTGTTCAGCGGGTATATTATGTAGGATTCGTTGAACTGAGGAGCGGGAAACGGGACCAGAGTCTTGTCAAAATTGATTTTTGAGAGGAAATCATTCAACTCCTTAAATCCTTTATTGTTTCGGGCAATACCTATATATTGAAGTTCATTTTCATTCCTGAATTCTATTCCTCCCACAGGTTTTATGTTATGTGTGATGCATTCTTTTGCAAATTCAGGGATGCCTGTCGAATTATTTATGTCGGTCAGCGCAATAGTCTCAGCTCCCGAATCTTTTGCATTTTTTACAAGCTGATCAACTGACATCATGCCATAGCGAAGACTGTAATATGTATGACAGTTTATGTACATTTTTTGCTACTGGTTATTCATTACTGGCTGCAGGCTAAAGCTGACTGTTGCCCGTCGCCCATCACCCTTTTCCTGCCGCTCTTTGCTCATCGCCCACCGCTCTTTGTCCACCACAAGTCACCTTAAAATCCGTACATCGCATAACCTTTCAGACGCTCTTCCATCATTTTTTGCTCATTTAACGCATTTTCAAGCTGTTTACGGGCTTTTTCCTCCCTCTCCTGTATTGTCATTACTCCTGCAGCTCTCCTCACTGCATCGCGCCCAAAACGCCTTCTGAGCTTATCAATTGCCATATAAAGATTTACCTTTTCAGGCGTGTCGTCGAACATATCAAGCTGCTGAACTCCTCTTACCAGATGACTGAACCTTACTCCTATAAGCCTTATCAGCATGCGACGCTGGTAGAGCCTGGCGAACAGCTCTTTTGCAACATCAGCCAGAACATGGTCGAATGCAGTGTACGGTATTCTTTTCTGCAGGGTATGAGTGTCAAAATTTGAGTATCTTATTTTGACTGTGACACAAGATGTCAGTTTTTCCTGTTTTCTGAGATCATAAGCTATCTTTTCTACCATTCCTGACAATAGCTGATTCAGCCTTGCAATGTCGGTTGTATCTTTTTCGAATGTATGTTCGGTGCTTATTGATTTCTGTTCAGAGTAACTGAATACCGGTGTAAGATCAATACCATTGGCTTTCTTCCATATGTCAATCCCATTTTTCCCCATTAGCTTTTCAAGCATTTCGGCAGGTATGTTCCTTAGGGTATATATTGTCGCTATGCCCATGGAACGGAGGGTATGATAGGTTTTCTGTCCTATCATAGGGATCTTGCTTATTGAAAGGGGATCGAGAAATGGGAGAACTGTTTCTTTCCCCACTTCCATTTCCCCGTTAGGCTTTGCCTCTCCGGTTGCAATCTTTGAAACGGTCTTGTTCACGGAAAGCCCTGCGGATACTGGTAAACCGGTCTCTTTTATAATATACTGCCTGAGCTCATGCGACCATTTATGACATCCATGGAAGCGGTCCATACCGGTAAGATCAATATAGTGCTCGTCAATAGATGATTTCTCATAAAGAGGTGATCTTTCAGCAATGATTTCAGTAACCATGTTTGAATAATTGCTATAAGCCTCCATGTCACCCCGGATCACAATTGCATCAGGACACATACTACGGGCCATCTTCATTGGCATTGCCGAGTTCACCCCGTATTTACGTGCCTCATAACTGCAACTGGACACCACACCACGATCCGACATGCCGCCTATTATCACAGGCTTACCCATAAGCCTGCTGTTCCTGAGACGTTCAACCGATACGAAGAATGTGTCGAGGTCGAGATGAAGTACAGATCTTTCTATGTTACCTGCAATGAACATGGTGTTTTAAGTGCCTAAAGTGCCTAGAGTACTTAGAGTTGTAAATTCTTTCAGAATGAAGTGAAAATTGCCGGCAGTTCATCTGCCTCATTAATGATGAGGGGCACTGCACCAGATGCAATCCACTTAAATTCATCAATGATTTCTAACCAATAACCGGTTTCGTTAGCTTCGCTTTCGCAAATTTTGATTTTATCCTTAAAATCTGCTTTGCTCCTTGCTCTGTTTGCTTCACGATAATTTGCTCCAATACTGGTACCTGCCTTGGTCAGTTGATTTCTCATTATCTTTTCTTCAATGCTATTCATAAGATTTGCTGATAGCTTAATAATTCTTATTGCAAAAACCTTTGTCCTTGCCTCATGTATTTTGCTGAATTCTTTGTTTTCCATATTCTTTAAGTTATTCCACACTTTAGCTCACTTCAAACTTTTTTGTTAATTATTTGCTTATTTCAAAATAATATTTTATTTTTGATTAAAAATTAATCAAATCTATGATTACAATATAATCAAAAATTTTATATGTACTTCACTTCCAACATAAAATTTTTAAGAAAAAGAAAGGGCAGAACCCAGGATGATGTGGCTGCTGCCCTTAACCTTAAACGTTCAACCCTGAGTGGTTATGAAAACGGCGTGGCCCAGCCCGGAATTGATGTACTTGTGTCATTTTCCGGTTATTTCAATATGTCAATTGATACCTTGCTTAAAATAGATATGACACGATTATCTGAGAGCCAGCTGGGTGAACTTGAAAGAGGTTACGATGCATATATAAAAGGAAGCAATCTGAGAGTGCTTACTACAACAGTCAATTCAGAAAACAAGGAAAATATTGAACTGGTGCCAGAAAAAGCCAAAGCAGGTTATACAACAGGATATGCTGATCCTGAATTTATTGGTGAACTTCCGGTTTTCAGACTTCCTTTTCTTTCTGAAAAACGCAAATACAGGACTTTTCAGCTTAAAGGTGATTCAATGCTCCCTATTCCTGACGGCTCTTGGGTAACAGGGGAATTTGTCCAAAACTGGATGGACATTGTAAGTGGAAAAGCTTATATAGTATTTACTCTTAATGACGGAATAGTTTTTAAAATAATTGAAAACAACATTCAAAAAGACGGTAAACTGATTCTTTATTCCCTGAATCCAGTTTATGAACCATATGAAGTTCATGTGAATGAGGTAAAAGAAATCTGGAAATTCGTCAATTATATCAGTGAAGTCCTTCCCGACCCCGTCCTTCCTGAAAAACAAATCATTCATTCCATTGCCACTATGAAAAACGACCTTGAAAGAATAAAGGCAAAACTGGGAAAAGATATCACTGATATAAACGAAATAAACTGATCAGTAACCATAATGCCAGCTTATCCATCTCCCATCAGAAAATCCCAAAGGCAAAGTATTATTAACCGAAAGATAATCAAGATTAAATTCTACGTGAGGTAATCTATGTAAGTCATTAATATTATTGGTTTTATCTCTAGTGCCTGTTGTCATTATCAGGAATAACCCGGGCTCGATATGGTGTCTCAGCATCTGAGATTCACATACAATTGGAACCCCAGCAGGTATGTAATCCAGAATTTTGCTGAAAGCATCTCTTATTGTATAGTCATTGACCTTAGCGAAAAAAACTCTTGATGAACCCGCACGCAGCATCCTTGAAGTATCCTTATTTAATTCACTATTAAATTCCTCATAAATCATAAATCCCTGTGATGAACTTTTAAGCTCAAGCCTCGGTGTTGTTTCGTGAAAATGGGGAGTGATCTTAACGGAAACAATTCCGGAATGTTCGCACTGCTCAATTATTCGGCATGCTATACTGGTCTTCCCTGATTTTTTTCCTGTACCCGCAATAATAATAAGATTGGGTATTAACATATGTAGTTTTTTAAAATCCGCTGTCATCCTGAATTGTGGCAAGAATCACCCCTGGTAACATTCAGCCTCTAAATCACCCTGTTACTGGAAGCCAGGAAAACTCTAAGAAATTGTTATAAGTGAACAGAAAGTTTATATTATTGAATATAGTCTGCTAACTATTCCTGGGTAAGTTCAATTATCAACTGGATGATTTTCTGGTTTTCCGATTCCGGAATCTTCCCTTTATAAATTGCGCGGCATATCCTTTTCTTGTCTAAAATAACAACAGTATAACTGTCTTTTGGCAGACCCCATATATCCTGCAGGGTTCCCTTATAATCGAAAAGAATCGTTGTATCATACTTTTTTGCCTTATTGCCTGCAATCAATCTGATAAGACCGTTCGGTTTCCAGGTTGATTTGCAGTCAACAATCCCGAATCCCTTGAAATAATCCTTGTTTATTATTTTGTCCACATCGGTTGCTTTGTCAATAGCATCATTAAATGGATCATTCAGATCAGATTCGTCGGGATCGACATAGTTGATCTGCAAAACCTTACCTGGCCATGAATCCATAGTGAATTCTTTTTTATCAGCATCAGTGAAAACCCAATCAGGTGCCTTCATCCCGACTTCAAGCTTGCCGGTCTGGCCGATAAGGGCATTCATGAAAAAAATAATAGAGAACATGGTGAAAATCAGTTTTTTCATAGGAAGAGTTTTAAAATTTAACGAAATATATGAATTTTTTGTGAACAAATTATTTTTTGCCCTTCATTAGATTTTTGAGTTCAACAATGTTACTTTTGCAGCTCTTTATTCATAATATGCAGCCTTTAAGGAATATTGCAATAATTGCACATGTCGATCATGGCAAAACAACTCTTGTTGACAGAATAATCCAGGAATGTAAAGTTCTTGACAACCGTAAGGACTTTGGAGAACTTATTCTTGACAGTAATGATCTTGAAAAGGAAAGAGGTATCACGATTATTTCAAAAAACGTTTCAGTTTATTACAAGGGAGTCAAGATCAACATTATAGATACACCTGGCCATGCCGATTTTGGAGGAGAGGTTGAAAGAGTACTTAAAATGGCGGATGGAGTTTTGCTTCTTGTTGATGCATTTGAAGGTCCAATGCCACAGACCAGATTCGTTCTTGCAAAAGCTATAAGCCTGGGTTTGAAGCCAATAGTAGTTGTAAATAAGGTTGATAAGGAGAACTGCAGGCCAGATGAAGTTCAACAGGATATTTTTGAACTTATGTTCAACCTTGATGCTTCTGAAGAACAGCTTGATTTTGAGACCGTTTTTGGTTCTTCCAAATACGGATGGATGAGCCGCGACTGGAAAAAACCAACATCAGACATTACAATTCTTCTTGATACTATCCTTGAACAAATCCCCGCTCCCCGCTTTATAGAAGGAACAGCCCAGATGCAGGTTGCTTCTCTCGACTATTCAAGTTATGTCGGGCGAATAGCTATCGGAAGGGTCTTCAGAGGCGAAATTATTGCAGGTAAAAACTATACATTATGTAAAAAGGGTGGAGAAGTAAAAAAAGTACGGGTAAAAGAAATATTTCTTTTCGAGGGTCTTGAAAGAAAAAGGGCTGAACGGGTTCAATGCGGCGATCTGTGTGCAATAACCGGACTCGAGGATTTTGAAATAGGGGATACCCTGGCAGATCTGCTTGCACCTGAAGCTCTTCAGCGGATAGAAGTGGACGAACCTACAATGAGCATGCTTTTTACAATAAACAATTCTCCTCTTTTCGGTAAGGAGGGAAAACTGGTTACATCACGGCATTTAAGGACAAGATTGTTCAAAGAGACAGAAAAAAATCTAGCATTGAAAGTAGAAGAGACAACCTCAGAAGACACTTTTAATGTTTACGGAAGGGGGATCCTGCATTTGTCAATTCTAATTGAAACAATGAGACGGGAGGGTTATGAGTTTCAGGTTGGAAAGCCAAAAGTAGTCATTAAAGAAATTGATGGAATTAAATCAGAACCTTATGAAACTCTTACTGTAGACGTGCCTTCTGACTTTTCAGGCAAAGTCATTGAAATGGTCGCTATGAGAAAAGGAGAAATGATGCTTGTAGAACCAAAGGGCGACCTGATGCATCTTGAATTTGATATACCATCAAGAGGTTTGATCGGATTGCGAAACAGTATGCTTACTGCAACTTCTGGCCAGGGTGTAATGTATCACCGGTTCAGGGCATACGACAGTTACAGGGGGGATGATCTTTTACCTATACAGAATGGCTCTATTGTTTCAATCGAACAGGGAACCGCTACCGGCTATGCCATTGACAGGCTTCAGGACCGTGGGAGATTCTATATAGACCCCGGAGATTACGTCTATAAGGGTCAGGTGATAGGGGAGAATACCCGCTCAAATGATATTGAGGTAAATGTAGTCAAAGGAAAAAAGCTTACAAATATGAGGGCTTCAGGTTCCGACGAGAGCCTGAAAATAGCTCCAAGCTTAAGATATTCACTGGAAGAATTTATGGAACAGATAAAGGATGACGAGTATTTGGAGGTAACCCCTTTGAGTTTGAGAATCAGGAAGATCCCAGTCAGGAAGATTCTTTAATAATTTTTAGTGTCTGGAGATATCAGGAGAATCATAATAAAGAAAGATCTTCTCCAGCCTTTCTGAAAATACAAATGTTTTGTTCCGAAGTTTCAGGAGTGATTTCACAACCGGCTGAAACGATGCATCTTTTCCCTGAGTCGATGAAATCAGAGTAGACTGATTTAGAAATTGCTTCAGGTAAGCCTGACTGAATTACACTTACCGGATCACTCTTCCCTGAAAACACCTGTCCTTTTTTTAGCAGACCAGAGTAAGGTGCCATTGAAGGTACAAGGTGATCAATATCAATAATATCTGCACCTGTTTGTATCATTCCCGGAATTATTGCTGAAGTATTTCCGCATATATGAAGCTTCGCCAATGCTCCTTCTGAATGAATATGATCGATCAGTCGCTTCTGCCTTGTCCAGGCAAATTTGTGGTAAAGCTCCGGACCTATCTGGGAACAAAAAGCGTCTCCAATGCCAATGCAATGAGCTCCTGCTTTTATCTGGTAAGTTATGAATTCAATTGCACACTCAACAATTATATCCATAGTTTTTTCTACCAGTTCGGGTTGAGTAAGGAAATCAAGTGCAGCATTTGAAGCTCCCCTTAAATCCACATACTCTGCAACCGGTCCTTCAATCCAGCCCACAATAAAAAGTTCATTTCCCACCTTTTCTGAATACTCCTTTATTTCGGCCAGTCTCCCTGAACATCTGGAATTTTCCAAAGGATTATAGTGTTCAAGAAGCGAAGCGGTTTTTGCATCTGATAAATGACCACCTATATCTATTGGAAGCGAATCTTCAGGATATTCTACTTGAATCCCGAAAGCTGAAGCTTCAGCCCACGGATCAGACATTACTGTCACCCAGTCAATGCCGAAATCCATGGCACACCGGATCATTGCCTGACATTTTGCCGAGGGAACAGTGCAGAAATCCCTGTACTTAACACCTGCATATTTTGCTGCCCAACGCATTATTATCGGGTGAAAAGGAGGGTGATCTGTTTCCTTTCCTGCAATAAAATCAATAGTCCTCTGGAGTCCTGTCATAATAATATAGCTTACAATTGTAAATGCATAGTTTCCTTTATTCTAAATAACATTAAAACAGATTCAAAAGTGACAGACAACTGTGGTTGCTGCTGCAAATTTGTTGACTGATGCTGTATGCCTGATAAAACTAATATGTCTGCAAAACTTTCAGTTTTTTTTCCATATTTTCTCAATATCTTCCAAAGTTTTGCCTTTTGTTTCAGGAATATATCTGTAAACGAATCCGGCAGCAAGAAGGCCCATTAATCCATAAATCCAAAAGGAAAAGCCGTGGTTGAATTTCGAGACCAGGAACATGTTATCATTCATTATAGGAAAAGTCCATGAGACAATCAGATTTGCTATCCACAAAGCCGCCCCGGGGAGCGACATCGCGCCCCGGATAGTATTTGGGTATATTTCCGATAGCAGGACCCATGTAACAGGCCCCCAGCTCATGGCGAAGCCAGCTGTGAATGAAAGCATGAAAATAAGGGCTGTAATTCCGGTATTGCCTGAGTAAAATGAAAATCCCAGTGATAGCATGCTTAGAGCCATTACTATTGCCCCTATTATCATCAGGGGTTTTCGCCCAAATCTGTCGACAGTAAAAATTGCCACTATTGTAAAGAGCATATTGATCAAACCTACAATGATTGTCTGAATTAGAGAAGTGTTCACACTTGCTCCCATGTTCCTGAAAATATTTCCAGCATAATACATCACTACGTTTATTCCTACAAACTGCTGAAAGACAGCCAGGATGATTCCTGTTAAAATTACCAGGAATCCGAATGAGAGCCATGGTGCGTTTTTTTCATTGAGGGTTTCCCTTATTTCCGAAAATATTAAAGAAGCTTTTTCTTCCCCTGAGATTCTTGCAATTACATTTCTGGCTTTTTCCTCTTTACCTTTTATGATGAGGTATCTTGGTGTTTCAGGAATGAAAAGCAGAAGGATGAGAAACGCAGTGGCAGGCATTACTCCTGAAAAAAACATCCACCTCCAACCGTCTGAAACAAGCCATGTCTCATCACCGGAGCGGGCAATAAGATAATTCACGAAATAGATTATCACCATTCCGGAAATGATTGCAAACTGATTCCATGAAACAAGCTGTCCTCTTCTTTCCGGTGGGGCAGTTTCAGCTATATACATGGGAGAGAGAATAGATGCCAGGCCAATACCTATTCCTCCTATAATTCTGTAAATGAGGAATGAAAAGATATCCAGGGTGCCGAAGAAATTAAGTGCTTCAGGCTGCCATGCTCCGATACCAGATATTGTGATTGTTATAGCCGAGATTATCAGTCCCGACTTTCTTCCGATTCCCCTGGCAATAAATCCTGCAATTGCACTGCCTATTATGCAACCTATAAGTGCACCTGATATGATAAAACCTTTTACGGAATCAGCTATACCCTGTATTTCAGCTGATGCACCATTATCAGGAACAGGCTGATTAAGATATCTGATGATAAAAATTCCTGCTGCAGCTACAAGAACTAAAACTATAAATAATCTTTCCTTTCTTCCTAAAAGTCTGATAATTAAACCGGAGATAACCGTCATTATAATTAAAATAACTATTGCAACTATAATTCTGTACTGTGTGATTAAAGTCACAGAATAACAATAAAATGTTGGATCTGTAGCTTTGACGATGAAAAAGTCGACAAGCGATTTTTCAGCACCATTTACCACAGCAGTATCATAACCGAACAGAAAACCGCCAAGTGTTGCAACTAGTGTTATAAGTACGATGTATGTTGAACCTTTAATAGTTTTCGCGACTCTACTGGTTTTACTTTTCAAGATTGTGAATATTTACCGGGTTAAAGAGATGATTTTTATCTGGCTTAAATTAACAATAATCAACCTTTATTTAATATTTGTTAAGTAATCTGATGAAGTATATCAATGATAAAGGTGATTAAATCAAAATATTTAAACAACTAATTAACAAAAACATATTATCACTTATATAAACAAATTATTCAATAAAAATAATCATTTAAAAAATCATTTAAGGGCTTCATATCTCGACATGATTTAATTACCAAATCAAAACATTTTTCGCTGACAACATCCTTGTCCGGAATCATCCTGGTGACAAGAAAACTTTTGAGTTTTAGGTATTCAATCAGGGGATGATTATTAGAGAATCCTTTTGGGGCCGTTTTAAGTTTTTCACCCTCCAGATTGCCGAAAGATTCTTTGAATTCTCTGGCATTTATTATTTGAAGGAATCTGTCCCCATTGTCGGCAATTTTCTCCCTGATCGCAGTCAGCCAGGGCATAGGCGGCATATATGAGCCTCCTGCAATCATGCTGTTTCCATAAGGTTCGATATGAAAATAATATCCCGCGAATTTATCTCCGTTTTTTTTCCCTCCCCTGACTATAAAAGCACCCATATGAGTTTTGTATATGGTTTTATCATTTGAAAACCTTATATCCCTGTTAATCCTGTAAGTACAACTTTTAGCTTCGAGTCCTTTTAAAATAGGGTCCGATTTTGATATTTCATCAATAATTGCCTGGACAAATAATTCGAAATTATCCCGTGCCTCTTCGTAACGCCTGTGGTTCCTTTTAAACCATTCTCTTTCATTGTTCCGTTTCAGATCTGAAAGGAAATCCAGTGTTGATTGTCTGATCTTTTCCATATCAGGAATTCTTATTTAAAAGTCAAAAAGATAACGATTATTCATTAAAACCAGATTATATCATAATTATATTTTTTCATTAATGACCAATAAAAACTGAAGCTAACAAAATGTCAATAAAAGTGCTATTTACAGGAGTGCTTAACGGAATTGTATTATCTGTTTCTTTCATAGGTGAAAACCAAATAAATTTTAATGGTCACCAATGATATTTTTTTATTAAAACTTGCATTTATGATATAATTTGATTAATATATTGTCACTAATTTTGACTATAAATTAATCAAAAATTAAAATTATGGGAAGATTTGACAAATTCTGCCAGAGCTGCGGAATGCCTATGGAAAAGGATCCAGGCAGCGGAGGAACTAATGCTGACGGAACAAAATCAGCGATCTATTGCAGTTACTGCTATACCAATGGCAGATTTAACGATGATTTTACAAAACCATCTCAGATGGTTCAGTTTGTTAAAGGAAAACTTAAGGAAATGGGAACAGGTCCTATACGGAGATGGTTTTATACATCCCACATTTCACAACTTGAAAGGTGGAAGTGATCTTGAAGGTAATTGTCATATCAACGCATTTTATTAAATTCGGTTTTAAAATTCGTTGATATGGCAAGAAGGAAAATTTTTTTTTACGGTATCCTTATCATTTTTGTTCTGCTCGTTGCAGGGAGCGCAGTTTTTGTTAACTCGCTTCTGCCAATAATCACAGGTTATGCTGCCAAAAACCTTTGTTCAGACATATTTATTTCGGAAAGAAGTCAGACTGACGTTGAATCGCTCGATTTGAATTTTTCATTTATAAAATTTACCAGAAACACCGTTGATCTAAAGGATAAAAGCGTCACAAGTCGTTTCCTCTGGATGAAATCAAAGGCAATATTCAGGGAAGGATTCGGTGTGACCCTTTTAAGAGACACAGAAGAAGAACAGTTGCGTAATGAGGTGTTTCCCTCAACTACCAATCCTGATTATAATCAGGATACAATTTTTTGGCCACTTGGTAACATAGTAAGGGATACGGTAACTGGAATAGATCGGGATGCTCTGCGCAAAGTAAAAGATAACCTTATCAGGGACAATGCCTATAATGGGAATGCTTTTGCTTTTGTTGTGGTTTATAAGGGGATACCTGTAGAAGAAGGCTATAAACCACATTTCAGCCAGAAGACCAGGTTTTTAAGCTGGTCGATGGCAAAAAGCTTTACAAATGCCCTGGTAGGAATAATGGTTAAAAAGGGAAAAATGGATATTTCCGCTCGTGCAGATATCGATGATTGGAAAAATGATGAAAGAAAGAATATTACCCTGAATAATCTTCTTCAGATGCAAAGCGGCCTTAAATGGAACGAAGATTATGGTAGCCGTTCAGATGTAAACCTGATGCTGCATGATGAGGGTGATATGGCAAAATATGCTTACAGTCAGCCACTTGAATATACCCCAGGAACGCACTGGTATTATTCATCAGGAACAGCAAATATCATTACTTATCTGATTAAGAAGAATTTTTCTGATAATTCTTCATACTATTCTTTTGTCCATCAGGAGCTGTTCAATAAAACCGGTATGCCTGATGCTGTTTTTGAAGTTGATCCGTCAGGTAATTTTGTAGGATCCTCATACCTTTATGCAACTGCCAGAGATTATGCCAGGTTTGGCTTAATGTATCTGAATGATGGCATCGTAAACGGTGAAAGAATTCTGCCGGAAGGATGGGTTAATTATACAACCACTCCGGCATCGGATAGCAAAGGCGGATATGGTGCATTGTTCTGGCTCAACAGGGGAGGCAGATATCCCTCTGTACCCGAGGATATGTACTCATGTCAGGGACATGACGGACAGATGATCTTTATAATCCCTTCAAAAGAGATGGTTGTTGTTGTCCTCGGTTATTCCCCAAGCTCAAAAGGAGGAATGGATTTCGACGGGCTTCTGAAAGATATACTTGGTACTCTAATATAGTAATCAGATCATCACTTATTCACCACAGATCATATAAAATAATCTGATTTTTAAATCCTTACAATCAGATTGAACGCTTGATTTTCTTTTTTAGTTCAGGTCTTTAAATTCATATTTCAACTTGTTTTCCGATCAATCTGTTCCATAACAAAAATCATTTTACTTGTAATGGTTGAAGACTACACTCTGATTATTCACGTTATTTAAATTAAATTTGCCGTTTTCAATCAAAAATAGAGCAATAATATTATGAGTAATATGTATTCAATCAGTCCGGCAGGTGAGGAATTCCCTTTGCCGGATCATCAGGATTACAGAGATGAATATGAGCGACTTAAAAAGCGGATTGACCAGGAGAGGGCCAAGAACAGAGAAATAGTGGTAGTTGTCGGCGTCGGATTTGTCGGGGCCGTCATGGCTGCAATAATTGCCGATACTGTTGACAAAAACGGACAGCCTTCCAAGTTTGTTATAGGAATGCAGCGTCCAAGCGTCAGAAGCTATTGGAAAATACCTTTACTGAATCGTGGAATTTCACCTGTAAAAGCTGAAGATCCTGAAGTGGAGCCAATGATTGCCCGTTGCGTAAAGGAGAAAAAAACTCTTATTGCTACGTTTACATATGATGTCCTTAAACTTGCCGATGTAGTAGTGGTGGATGTTCAGTGTGATTATTTAAAAGAGGATCTGGGGAATGTTAGAACTGGGCAGACTGATATGGCAGCTCTCGAGTCATCACTCCATGTAATAGCCGAACATATACCGTCCAATGCCCTGGTACTGATCGAGACAACTGTTGCACCAGGCACGACTGAACAGGTTGCTTACCCGATCATGAAAAAGGTGTTCAGGAAGAGGGGAATCGAAACCGATCCACTGCTTGCACATAGTTATGAAAGAGTTATGCCGGGCCGAAACTATGTTGCAAGTATTCGTGATTTCTGGAGAGTGTGCAGTGGTATCAACGAAGAGGCAAAAAAGCGGGTAGTGAAGTTTCTTAATGAGGTGCTGAATACTGAAAAATATCCGTTAACAGTATTGGATCGCCCCATTGAATCTGAGACAGCGAAAATAGTAGAAAACAGTTACAGGGCTACAATCCTGGCTTTTTTGGATGAATGGAGCCTTTTTGCAGAACGAAACGGAGTCGACTTGATAAAAGTATTAAGAGCAATAAAAGTCAGGCCGACACATAGCAATATTATTTTTCCAGGTCCGGGAATCGGAGGTTATTGTCTGCCTAAGGATGGTGGACTAGGGCTATGGGCTTATAAGCATATACTTGGTTTTGAGGATGATATCTTTAAAATTACCCCTTTGGCTATTGACATTAACGATACAAGGGGTTTGCATGTCGGACAGCTTACCCGTGATGCTCTGCGCAATATGGGAAAACCGATAGCTGCAGCAAATATACTGGTGTTGGGTGCCTCGTACCGCGAAGATGTTGGTGATACAAGGTATAGCGGTTCGGAAATTGTCATACGGAAACTTGCTGAAATGGGTGCTGAGATACGGGTTCATGATCCTTATGTTGAGCACTGGTGGGAATTTGAGCAACAGGATTCATACCCCGGTACAGGTCAGAGCAAAGCCCGCTTTTTCAGGAATCAGGAGAAGTTAAAGGAAATTTGTGTTGAACATGACTTAAACAAATCTCTGAGTGAAGTTGATGCAGTAATTCTTGCAGTTCCTCATAAAGCATATCTTGAGCTTAATCCTGATGAAGTTGTAAAGAATATCGGCAAGCCTGCAGCAATAATTGATTGTTTTGGAATTCTGACAGATGAAAAAATAAAAAGATATTTCCAATTGGGTTGTGAAGTTAAGGGATTGGGAAGAGGACATATACAGAGAATAAAGGATGAAGTTAGAAAACTTTGATGAGCCTGGATATGGAAATTGATTACATGCAACGATTAAAATCCTTGTTCTTAATGTAGTTAGCTAGATTATAATTAGATAACCGTACTACAGCCCAGTTTATATTAATTCAGTAAAATTCCTATAATTAATATTATGTCAAATAGAAAAATAATATCAAACAATTAATGCTGTAAATAAATAATCTTCACCCCCTTTCACAGCATCAAATAAAAATTTAAAATCCCAGATAATCACCTATCAGTTCAGGACTCGTGTTTTCTAACATCGGAAGGCACGGAATGACAAATAAATCTATTTCAGGGTTGTCAATTGTACCCCAGACAGATGTTCTGATAAATTTGTAGCCATTCCTTTTAGCAGCAGAAATAATATCCTGATCACCTGCCCCATCACCGTATGGCAAGGCAAATATTGTTACTTCACCGGGTGAGTGCTTTTGGATCAGGCTTTTAGAAACTCCTAATTCATAATCAAGAAAAGAATTATATTCCTCAGATGTATTAAACGTTTTTTTGCGTTGCTGAAGGTAAGGATGTGAAAATGAATGTGATCCAAAGACAAAAGGTCTTTCACCTCCGCTTAAAGTATAAAAACTCATATCCTCAACTTCTTGCCACGTGAGGAAGGAATCATGACCGATCATATCTGTCCAAAGAAAGAATGTTGCTTTCTTTTTGTATTTCAGCAATAAAGGTTTTACTAAATTAAACCAGGAATTGTCACCGTCATCGAATGTTATTATTACCGAATTGCCCTCTGGCATCTTACCTGTCTCTTTAATAGTCTCCAGATCATTAAAATCTATAGTATTTACTTTATTATCAGATAGATATTTTAGATCGCTTTCAAAATCTTCAACATTCCTTTCATACAGATTGTCTGGTTCTCCTTCAATAATTCTGTGATAAAGCAAAACTATAACCTTACCTTCACCTTTATGAACCGGATCTTCGGTTGGTGAGCAGGTGGTGAAAGTAATAAAAGTCGCAGTCAGAAGAATAAAAAGGTTTCTCATAACTATTTTGCAGTACAATTTTAGTCATAATTAAATAGAATAAAAAGAGGTCTTCTCATAACATAATTGAGATGGCTTTTTTAATTGATTTTATTATGATTATTTATTGGTTAGGCAGGTAACCATATACCAGAATCTTAAGCAGCATACGAGGATGGTATCTCGAACATGCTCCTCCCTAATCAGGTAATCTGAGAATTACCTGCCAATAAAGTAGTATTTTCTTTAGCACGGCGCGAGGGCTAACCCGGAAAAGGCGCGAACCGGGTTCTGTTTTTTTGAGCGGAAAATAGCATTGCACAACTGGCGAAAAACAGGAACGTTTGTCTTTTCCTGACTCTTTTTTTGGTCACTTTCTTTTGGTGGATCAAAAGGAAGTGACATAACTAAAAAAGAAAGAGTGCCCCTTTTGAGACACCCTTTTGTAATCTAATTTTTATTAGGATAAGAATAAGAATTCAATAATATTCGACCTTATTTTCCTTCCAGCTTATCAAGTTTTGCTTTTACGGCTTCGTATTTATCATTCATCTTCAGTCTGTAATAGAGCTCTTTTAGACCACGTAAAGAATAAACATCGTCGGGGCTCAGTTGGTTAGCTTTTTCCATATACGGCAAAGCTTTTGCGAACACGGTCATAGCTTCTTCGATAGCTGCATTGTATTTATTAACATCCATGATATCATTAGCCTTGATGAACATATCTGAAGCTTTGTTTATGTAAGCTGCTCCCAGTCCATACTGGCTGTCGTAAAGGTCTGACTTTAGTTCTATTGATTTTGATAGGTTTTCGATAGCCTCATCATATTTACTGGTATTCAGGTAAATGATTCCTTCAGCAAAATAGAGGCTGTAATTGGTAGGATCCGCTTCTTTGGCTACCTTCAGGTATTTAAGGGCTTCATCATTTTTGCCGCTTTTGATGTAAAGGTCGATGAGCTGAAGTGTGATTGATTTGTCGTCGGGGAATTTCTCGGGAAGGCTTTTCAGAGTTGCTTCAGCCTTAAGAGTATCGCCCATTCCAAGATAGCTTTCATATATTTGATAATATGGTGTAATTCCCATATATTTCATTTCAGCGCATTTGTTGAAATAGGAAATTGCCTTATCAAATTTTTTGGCGTTTACTGCAGCCAGACCAGCGTTATAATACATACCTGAATCAATAGCCCCTGCAAAGTAGTCGCTTTCAGTTATTTTTATCTGAGTTTCAAACGACTTGAGAGCGCCATCAAAATCCTTGGCTTCGAACTGGTTGCCACCCTGCGTATAGAGATCAAGGGCAAGAGAATTATAGATCATATTTGCTATTATTCTCTTTTTTGTCCCGCCTTTAGGATCAAGAGAGATTGCCTTTTCGTAGGCTTCATAAGCTTCTCCGAGAGGATCGGCACATAGTTCCTTGAATTTTGGGTTATCTGATTTGAAAACTGCCTGGCAGAGTTTTCCTTTAGCAAAATAGGTATTAAACCAGTCCTTCGATTTCTCATCAAGCATTGCCTGGTCAAGAGCCTCTTTTGCCTTATCGAGATTACCCTGTTCGATTAAAGTGAGAGCGCTGGTCACCTTTCCTTTCTGAGCGAAAGCGCCAAGTGAAACAATTAAGACTGCAAACAGCAGTAGATACTTTTTCATAATTTAAAATCTTGTTTTTGTGTCGTTAATAGTTTTGCAAATTTATAACATTACTTATTAATCATCAAATTCTTTGCCATTTTCCTTTTCATTCTCTGAATTTTGTTCATCACCACCCCTTTGATCCACTGATTCATCATCACTTACGTAAACACTTGCAACAGATGCAATGATGTCATTCTCTTTCAGATTAATCAGTCGTACTCCTTGTGTAGCTCTTCCCATGACACGTAGAGCTGACACAGGACTCCTCAAAATGTTTCCAAACTGGGTGATGATCATAAGGTCATGGTTATCAGTCACATCTTTCAGAGCAATAAGAGGTCCCGTTTTATCTGTAATGTTGATTGTCTTAACACCTTTTCCTCCTCTGTTGGTAATCCTGTAATCTTCAATATCAGATCTTTTTCCATAACCTTTCTCGGATACCACCAATATTTCTTTTTCTTTATTCTCAACAGTGATCATTCCGATAACAAAATCGGAGGTTTCATCTGCAAGCCTTATTCCTCTTACACCTGAAGCTGTCCTTCCCATTGGTCTTACAGATTCTTCAGGGAAACGGATTGCTCTTCCGGATTTGACAGCCAGCATTATGTGGTGATGTCCGTTTGTCATCCTGGCTTCCAGTAATTCATCTCCTTCTCTTACTGTTATTGCATTTACACCGCTCGTTCTCGGCCTTGAATATGCTTCCAGCGAGGTTTTCTTTATTATGCCTTTTGTTGTACAGAGGACTATGTAATTATTGTTTATGTAATCAGAATCATTAAGGTTCTTCACATTAATATAGGCTCTTACATTATCATCCTGTTCAATATTTATAAGGTTCTGCATTGCTCTTCCCTTTGATGTCTTTGAGCCTTCAGGAATATTGTAAACCTTTAGCCAGTAGCATTTCCCCTTTCTTGTGAAGAAAAGCATTGTATCGTGCATAGTGGCAATATACAAGTGTTCAATAAAATCCTCGTCACGGGTAGATCCTCCTTTTGCTCCGGTGCCTCCCCTGTTTTGCCGTCTGAATTCAGTAAGAGGTGTGCGTTTTATATATCCCATATGTGATATGGTTATGACCATTTCATCGTCAGAATAAAAATCTTCAGGATTGAACTCCTCTGCATTAGGGATAATTTCAGTGCGTCTTTTATCCCCATATTTATCCTTTATTTCCTGCAACTCATCCTTAATGATTTTCATCTGGAGACTGACGTCGGCAAGAACATTCTTCAGATATTCAATCATTGCCATAACTTCACTGTATTCAGCACGAAGTTTCTCCTGCTCAAGTCCGGTAAGCTGTCTCAAACGCATTTCAACTATTGCCCTGGCCTGAATATCAGAGAGGCTGAACCTTTCCATAAGTCTCTCCCGGGCTTCATCAGGAGTTTTTGACGATTTGATTATGGCTATAACCTCATCGATGTTATCACTTGCAATTATTAGACCTTCAAGTATATGAGCTCTTTTTTCAGCCTGGTCAAGATCAAATCTGGTCCTTCTTAAAACAACATCATGTCTGTGTCTTACAAAATAGTCAATCAGGTTCTTTGTACTGAGAGTTCTCGGCCTGCCCCTTACAAGTGCAATATTGTTCACATTGAAGGAGGTCTGAAGTTGTGAATATTTATATAAATTATTTAGTACTACATTTGCACTGGCATCTTTTTTAAGGATGATTACAACCCGCATCCCGTTACGGTCGGATTCATCATTTATATAGGATATTCCTTCGAGTTTCTTCTCATTGATCAGGTCAGCGATCTTCCTTATCATTTCGGCCTTGTTAACCATGTAAGGTATTTCGGTAACAACAATGCACTCACGTCCTGAATGGGTTAGTTCAATTTCAGTTTTTGCCCTTACAACGATCCTGCCTCTCCCGGTTTCACAGGCATCTTTGATACCCTGTTCACCGTAGATAATACCGCCTGTTGGAAAATCAGGTCCCTTTATATGATTAAGTATCTCTTCTGTGGTAATATCTCTGTTGTCGATGAAAGCAATGATAGCATCAATTACTTCACTGATATTATGGGGTGGCATATTGGTAGCCATACCAACGGCTATCCCTGAAGCTCCGTTTACAAGGAGGTTGGGAATCCGGGTTGGCAGTACAACAGGCTCTTTTAGTGAATCGTCAAAATTCGGCTGAAAATCAACTGTCTCCTTATCAATATCCGAAAGAGTCTCTTCAGCTATTTTCTTAAGTCTGGCTTCAGTATATCTCATCGCAGCAGGACTGTCGCCATCTATTGATCCGAAGTTTCCCTGTCCGTCAACAAGCGGATATCTCATGGTCCACTCCTGGGCCATTCTGACCATTGCTTCATAAACTGAAGAATCACCATGAGGATGATATTTCCCAAGCACCTCCCCTACTATTCTGGCCGATTTTTTATAAGCCCTGTTTGACAGTACTCCCAATTCATACATTCCGTAGAGAACCCTTCTATGCACTGGCTTAAGTCCGTCCCTGACATCAGGTAAAGCCCTCGACACAATAACTGACATTGAATAGTCAATATATGCCGACTTCATCTCCTCTTCAATGTTTACCTGAATTATCCTTTCTCTTTCTCCCATAAATAATTAATGGTTAAATAAATACAAATAAACTCATTTAGATTTGTTTTGAGTACGAATTTAATGATTATTTGGGTAACTTTGGCCCTGAGAGAAGGTGACTTTTAAACATCCATTGTTTATAAATGGGCACGAAAATTGCCTGTAAAATATTATATTAAATTTACCTTTGATTTATACCTCAAATGCACTTTTGTCCGTTTATACTGACATTATGGCTGCAAGTAAATGTAAATGAAAAATGAAGTTTGAAAAAATATGGATTCACAATTTTCACAAAGGGTCAAAGATATTCTCAGTTATAGTAAGGAGGAGGCTATAAGGCTGGGCAACAGTCATATAAGTCCGGAGCATCTGTTCCTTGGAATATTGAGGGATGGTGAAGGTGTTGCAATAGATATTCTTATTAACCAGGGTATTGACCTGCCGGTACTTAAAGGTTCTTTAGAAAAGAGTATTAAGGTTGACAGCCCGGTCCCGGTGGCTGACCATGAAATAATACCACTGTTAAGGAGCACAGAGAGAATACTAAAGCTTGTCTATCTTGAAGCAAAATCACTTAAGAGCAATACAATTGATTCAGAGCATCTTCTTCTTGCTATTCTGAAGGATGAAAACGCCCTTGTAACCAGGTTCCTTTCGGAGCTGGATGTTGATTATCAATCGGTAAGACGTGCAGTTGAAGCTGGATTCCCAAGCGCTAAGGCTGATTTTCCCAGGGAAGAAGATGAAGAGGGCCAGTCGTTTGGCGGACCTGGAAAGGGCCAGCAGTCATCTCCATCCTCCTCGAAATCATCTTCAGATACTCCGGTCCTCGACAATTTCGGTATAGACCTTACAAAAGCTGCAGAAGAAGGCCGCCTCGATCCTGTGGTCGGGAGAGAAAGAGAAATAGAGAGGCTTGCACAGATATTGTCGAGAAGAAAAAAGAATAACCCGGTTCTTATTGGCGAGCCTGGTGTTGGCAAATCCGCCATAGCCGAGGGTCTGGCTCTAAGGATAACCAAAAAGAATGTCTCCAGGGTTCTGTTTAATAAGCGGGTTGTTGCACTCGACCTTGCATCTATAGTGGCTGGCACTAAATACAGGGGACAATTTGAGGAGAGAATGAAAGCCATACTTAATGAACTATCGAAAAATGATAATATCATTTTATTTATCGATGAAATTCATACAATTGTTGGCGCAGGAGGCGCAACAGGTTCTCTTGATGCGGCTAATATGCTTAAACCGGCTCTTGCAAGGGGTGAGATCCAGTGCATTGGAGCAACTACCCTGGATGAATACAGACAGCATATAGAAAAAGATGGTGCTCTTGAGAGAAGGTTCCAGAAAGTTATAGTTGAACCAACATCAATTGAGGAAACTATAAATATACTGCACAATATTAAGGAAAGATACGAAGAACACCATAATGTAATATATACCGATGATGCAATCGAGGCATGTGTGAAGCTTACAAACAGGTACATTTCCGACCGTCATTTGCCGGACAAGGCAATTGACGCACTTGACGAGTCAGGTTCCAGGGTGCACATTTCCAACATAGTAGTTCCGGAAAAAATTCTAAACCTTGAAAAACAGCTGGAGGATACCAAGAAGGAGAAAATGATGGCGGTCAAGAATCAAAATTTTGAAAAAGCTGCAAGCTTCCGCGATAAGGAGAAAGATCTTCTGGATATGATAGAACTTGAGAAAAAGAAATGGGAAAAGGAACTTGCAGTTAACCGCGAAACAGTGGATGCTGAAAAGGTTGCAGAAGTCGTTGCCATGATGACAGGAGTTCCTGTCCAAAGGATTGCCCAGACCGAAGGAACAAGACTTTTAAAGATGGCAGATGAGCTTAAAGGCAGTGTGATTGGTCAGGATGAAGCTATTGAAAAGGTGGTAAAAGCAATTCAGAGGAACCGTGCAGGGCTTAAGGATCCGAATAAACCTATTGGTACATTTATTTTTCTTGGCCCCACAGGAGTCGGTAAGACACAGCTTGCCAAAGTACTGGCGAAATTCCTTTTTGATACCACAGACAATCTTATCAGGATCGACATGAGTGAATACATGGAGAAATTCTCCGTCTCCAGGCTGGTCGGAGCACCTCCCGGATATGTGGGTTATGAAGAAGGAGGACAGCTTACTGAGAAAGTGAGAAGGAAACCATATTCTGTTGTCCTGCTTGATGAGATTGAAAAAGCTCATCCTGACGTCTTTCATATTATGCTGCAGGTTCTTGATGAAGGCCAGCTTACCGACAGTCTTGGACGAAGGGTTGATTTCAGAAATACAATTGTCATTCTTACTTCAAATATCGGAACAAGGCAGCTTACAGAATTCGGAAGAGGGATAGGATTTGAGACAGGTGCAAAAAAGGCAACACGCGATGAACAGTCAAAAAGTATTCTCCAGAAAGCTCTGCAGAAAACATTTGCTCCCGAATTCCTTAACAGGATCGATGATGTTATTATGTTCAATTCTCTTGGTAAGGAGGAAATCAACAAGATAATCGATCTGGAACTTAAAGGACTTTTTGAAAGGGTTAAGTCACTGGGATATCAGATGAAAATTGTTCCTGCAGCCAGAGATTTCATTGCAGAGAGGGGATTTGATGCAAATTATGGCGCCCGTCCATTGAAACGTGCAATTCAGAAATATCTTGAAGACCCTATGGCAGAAGTTCTTATCAAAGCTGACCTTAAAGAGGGAGATACTATTCATGTTGGTTTCAATTCTATAAAATCGGAGATCAGGATAAAAATACACAAAAATAAACCCGAACTTCCTGAAGTTATCTCGGATACAGCATAACCTTCACAGGTATCCAAACAGGAAACTAAGAAATAATATTGATTTACATTGGGTTATCGTCATAGTATGCGCATAACCTTATGATTTCATATACCGGGGCAGTCAAGGCTTCTTTTAATAAACCGGCACTCCAAAAAGATCAAACTCAGTTGAATTGATTATCATGATATCGTAAAATCTGCCAGGATTGAGATCATAGTCCGCACTTATTAGTACCTCCTGGTCAACTTCAGGGCTGTCGTACTGTGTCCTTCCCACAAAAAAACCACCCTCTCTCCTGTCGATGATTACTTTATGGATACTATTAATTTTCTGTGCATTAATCTCAGTTGATATCGATTGTTGAATCTCCATCAGTTCCGAAACACGCTCATTTTTTATGTTTTCGGAGACCGAATCTTCATAGTTTAAAAATGAATAGGTGCCTTCTTCATGAGAATATGGAAAAACTCCAAGTCTGTCAAACCTGAATTCAGTTACAAACTCTTTAAGTTGTTCAAAATCTTCTCGCGTTTCACCCGGATGACCTGCAATAATAGTGGTTCTTATCGCAGCTTCAGGCAACTCCTTCCTTATGGCAGCAAGCAGACTCCTGGTGTCATTTTCATTATGCGATCTTTTCATCAGATTAAGTATTCTGTCGGAAATATGTTGTATCGGTATATCAATATATTGACAGATCCTTTTATTCTCTCTCATTAATGAGATGAGTTCCTCCGGGAAATTTGAGGGATACAGATAATGAAGCCTTATCCATTCAAACGTCTCTATTTTAAGCAATTCTCTTACAAGTTCAGGGAGTTTTTGCTTTTTATACATATCAAGACCGTAATAACTGAGATCCTGAGCAATCAGGATTAGTTCCTTTACTCCCTGGCCTGCAAGGACTTCAGCTTCTTTGATGAGTTCTTCGATGGACCTTGAAATGTATTTGCCCCTTATCATAGGAATTGCGCAGAAAGCGCATGTTCTGTCGCATCCTTCAGAAATCTTAAGGTACGCATAATGCCCTGGACCTGTAATTTTTCTTTCATAAAAAAGACTTTCGTTGTACTTTATTCCAAGCTCCTCAAGGATTTCACGAATGTTGTTTACACCAAAATACCTGAGGACTTCCGGAATCTCCTCTTTAAGGACATCAGCATATCGTTCTGAAAGACATCCCATTACATATAATTTTCTGACATTTCCTTTCCTTTTGGCTTTTACAAAGCGAAGGATCGTATCTATGCTTTCTTCCTTTGCATCATTAATAAAACCACAGGTATTGATTATTACGGAATCTGCAGTTGTATCATCCGAGTCATGAAGAACTTCATATCCGCTTGCCTCTATTTGCCTTATGATTTTTTCTGAGTCTACAACATTCTTGGAACATCCCAGAGTAACAATATTTATTTTTTTCCTTTTCACGGACTTAATTATGGTGGAATACTAATGGACCTGCGACACGCTCTATTTGTCCGTCTGAAATAATGAATCCACGAATTCGTAAGGATTAAAGATTTGAAGGTCATTCAGTTTTTCACCCAATCCAATATATCTGACAGGGATTTTAAACTGATCAGAAATACCGATAACCACTCCTCCTTTTGCAGTACCGTCAAGTTTTGTGATAGCTATAGCATTAACGGCAGTTGCAGCCGTGAACTGTCGTGCCTGTTCAAAGGCATTTTGACCTGTTGATCCGTCCAGCACCAGAAGCACTTCATGCGGAGCCTCAGGCAGCACTTTTTCTGTAACCCTTTTAATCTTTGAAAGCTCCGTCATAAGGTTGACTTTGTTGTGAAGCCTGCCTGCAGTGTCAATTATTACAATATCATACTTACCTGCCACGGCAGATCTTACAGAATCAAATGCAACAGATGCAGGATCAGATCCCATTTGCTGTTTTACCACGTTCACCCCTGCCCTGTCAGCCCATATCTGAAGCTGATCAATTGCTGCTGCCCTGAATGTATCAGCCGCTCCGAGGAGAACCTTTTTCCCTGCCATTTTATACTGATATGCAAGTTTGGCTATGGTGGTGGTTTTTCCTGATCCGTTAACTCCTACAACCATCACAACATATGGACTGAAAGGCAGTGGGGATGTAAAATCAGGTGCGGGACCTGAAATGTTTGCTTCAAGGAGTGCAACTATTTCTTCCTTAAGGATTTTGTTCAGTTCATCGGTGTTGAGATATTTATCCCTTGAAACTCTTTTTTCGATCCTTTCAATTATTCTGAGTGTTGTTTCAACACCAACATCTGATGAAACGAGCACTTCCTCAAGGTTATCAAGGACTTCATCATCGACTCTTGATTTCCCGATTACAGCTCTGGAAAGCTTTGTGAAGACGCTCTCCTTTGTTTTCTCAAGACCTTTGTTCAGAACTTCCTTGTTTTCCCTACTGACAAAACCAAACCACCCCATTTTTATTATAATTATTTGACAGACAAATATAAAAAAAGCTTTCTTCAGCGGAAGAAAGCTTTCAAATTCTTTTAACCGGTATTCTTTTACTTTCTTGTGAAAAAATCCTTGATATGATCATTGTGAACGATCTCTTCCTTGAACTGATAAGCACCTGTCTTGTCTGATTTGGACATCTTGATGCATTTGGTAAACAATTTACCACTACCTGTTTTGAGTGTTGCAACAACCTTTTTTGCCATTGTATTATTCTTTTACTTAATTTCTCTGTGCAATGTGTATTTCTTTAAAATAGGATTGTATTTTCTCCTTTCAAGACGATCGGGCGTGTTCTTGCGATTTTTGGTTGTAATGTAACGCGAAGTACCCGGCATCCCGCTATCTTTATGCTCGGTACATTCCAGAATGACCTGCTGCCTGTTACCTTTTGCCTTCTTTGCCATTTTTTATGACGTATTAATAATTCAAAATATAGCCTTTTTCCTTTGCTTCTTTCAGTGCCGCGGTGAGTCCTTTCTTATTAATAAGTCGAATACCTGCCGTGGATATTTTCAGCGATATCCATTTATCTTCCTCTGGCAGATAATATCTTTTGATAAAAAGATTAGGGTAGAATTTTCGTTTTGTTCTTCTTTTTGAATGGGAAACATTATTGCCGACTATTGCTTTCTTCCCCGTTACCTGACAAATCCGTGACATGATCTCTGTTTTACCTCTTAACTAATTATATGCTTTAAAAAACGAAGCGCAAAGTACGTGATTTTTATCTGATTAACCAAATAAATCATTCAATTTTTTTAATCTGTTCCTAAAAATATTCTTTATTTGTTGATTATCTGTTTCCTGAGTAAATTCAGTGATGTCATCGTAAACCTTGTGATGTTTGACATCCTGTCGGATCCATAAACGAATCTCTCAGCTATCGTGTTTGTATTTGAAGATACGGCTATCCATACGGTTCCGACAGGCTTTTCAGCAGTTCCTCCTGCCGGACCTGCGATTCCTGAGGTTGCAACAGCGAAATCAGTTCCGAAAATTTTCATTGCACCTTCAGCCATATCTTTTACCACACGTTCGCTTACGGCTCCTTCCTTTTTAATAGTTTCACCATCAACACCAAGAATATTGATTTTAATACTGTTATCATAAGCTATGATCGAACCCTTGTAATAATCAGAACTGCCTGCAACACTTGTGATCTTATGGGCAATGTACCCTCCGGTGCAACTTTCTGCAGTACAAACAGTCAGATTATGATTTTTCAGCAATTTTCCAACAACCATCTCAAGTGATTCCTCATCTTCACCATATATGAGTTCTGGTATTATTTGATATAGCTTTTGTACCTGCTTTTCAAGAGCGTCTGTAATATCATCGACATTATTTCCTGTTCCGGTCAGTCTCAGTTTAATTACTCCGTAAGAAGGCAGATATGCCAGTCTGACATACGAAGGAAGCTCATCTTCAAACTCTTTCAGCATTTCGGCAAGTCCGGCCTCGGGCATACCATAGGTCATTATGTTCTTATGGATGATTATCTGAGATGTAAACCTTCTTTTCAGTTCCGGAAGGACATGTTCTTTCATTATGTATTTCATTTCACCCGGAACTCCGGGCATAGAAATGAAAATGGTGCCGTCTTTTTCGAACCACATTCCCGGAGCTGTGCCTGCGGCATTGGTAAGAACCCTGCACGACTCAGGGACTTCGGCCTGTTTTCTGTTGTTCTCATTCATCGGAAAATTACGCCGGCGCATCATATCTTCTATCATCTTCAGTACCGTATTACTGACAACGAGTTTTGTGCTAAAAAATTCACAGAGAGTTGGTTTGGTAATATCATCGCTTGTGGGTCCAAGTCCTCCTGTGATGGTAACCACATCGGGCTTTCTTCTGGCAGTCTCCGACAGTGCATTAAGTATCTCTTCCCTCCTGTCATGTATTGATGTCTTTCTTGTCACATCAAAACCGGCAGAACTCAATTCAGACCCTATCCATGCAGAATTGGTATCAATGGTCTGCCCTATCAGGAGCTCATCTCCAATTGTGATTATTTCAGCTTTCATTTTATTAGTTTCAGAAAACAGGTAGCAAAGTTAAGGAAAAAAAGACTGAAGACGGAAGACCGGAGACCAAAGAAGGAAGACTGATGACGGATGAGCAAGTTTTCAGATCCCCCTCCTGGTTGGGATTTGGGGGTAAAACTGAAGATAAAGATTGTTTTTCGGTACGATTTTTGACCTGCAAAATCAGTTAGATCTGATAAAATACTTTCCACAATGAAACTCAGCTTATTATATTTAACACTCCTTTTAAGTGGCCTTTTATTCATTGGATGTGAAAAGGTTGAAACCGGCACATCATTTGACAGCATCATAGATGAAAAACTCAGAGTCGACCCAACCCTTGCTTTTTCGATCGACAGCATAAGGGATTACAGATGCCCCTCGGACGTGGTTTGCATCTGGGCCGGCGATGTTGATATATTTATTAGGTTTTACAAACCCTTCGGGCATATTGATACCCTTATGAATCTGTACAATTCTGCAAGAAATCCAATAAGCATGAGCGGTTATTCATTCAAAATAAATGAAGTTTTACCCCATCCCGTTAGCAACAGGGAAACGCCCCAGAAAGATTATAAAATCAATATGACCATCACAAAAGAATAAGCTTTGTTATGGTAGTATTGGCAATTCTATAGAATATTTATTGTTTATAATTAAATATTTATTATATTTCAATAAATAATTATTTATAAACAATAAATTATTTAAATTTAATTAAATGCAGGTTATGTATGAATCAGAGACCGGATTGTAAATAATGCTCCTATCATGATTTTCCTTTTATGATAGGACAAAATGAACTCTCTGAACGCAAGAATAAAAAACTGGCCGTTAATTCCTTTTAAAACTTACCCGAAAAGAGTTACAGACCTTTTCGTTTTTTGACCGGCGATCCCTCCTTAAAATGACTGCAAAGGCAGAATGATACCTGAAACAAGGTAATTCGACTGGGAAAGTTATTATAAATACTTAGATTTGAAAAGAAAATTGACGGAAGGAATGACTCCAATGAAAATGACCATCTTCTTCGTCCTGCTGAGATCTTTCCTGCTTACCGCCGGCTCACAGGATGTGATAAAGATCTCCCCTGATCTTGATTTGGTGAAAATCTCCGGAAATGCTTATATGCATGTCTCATACACCACTCTGCGGAATTATGGAAGAATCTCTGCAAACGGATTAATTTTTGTCGAAAAAGGAAGTGCTTTCCTTTTTGATACTCCCTGGAACGATTCCCAGACTTGCGATTTAATATTATACCTTCAGGATAAAATGAAGTTGAAGGTAGCTGGTTTTGTACCTAACCACTGGCATGATGACTGCATGGGTGGTTTGAGATATCTTAAGAGCCAGGGTATTAGATCTTATGCAAATCAGTTGACAATAGACATTGCTAAACAGAAGGGCCTGCCTGTTCCTGATCAGGGATTTAAAGATTCCTTAAGGCTCAACCTGGGAGACAGATTCATTTATTGTTATTTTCCGGGCGCCGCCCATTCAACAGATAACATTATTGTATGGATCCCGTCGGAAGGCATTCTTTTCCCGGGATGTATCTGTAAAAGCCTTGATAATGATGATTTAGGGAACATTGCTGATGGAGATATTATTGAATACCCTAAAACAATGGACAGAATAATAGACAAGTTCAAATCTGCCGTAGTTGTTGTTCCGGGACATGGATCACCGGGCGGACCTGAACTTCTTGTCCATACAAGATCTATTCTTGCGAAGTGATTATAGAAAATTATTTGAAATGAAAGCGTTTGTTATATTATTATGCAGTGCAGACGATCATTAGGAAAAAAACTAACATTTATTTAAAAGATAACCTAAAAACCAATATTTGATGAAAAGCTTAATTGTCAGATACAGCACTTTGGTTGTGCTGGTTATTTTTTCCGGATGTTCTTCGGGAGTTAATTCACCTTTGAATGAGGAAGCATCTGTAAAAAACAATTATTATGTCGCTGCGTACATCTGGCCTTCGTGTCATGATGATCCCCTGGGCAGGGAGATGTTATGGCCTGAGGGAACAGGTGAATGGGAGGTGATCAAAAAGGGAAATCCACGATTCGACGGACATTACCAGCCCCGTCAGCCTCTGTGGGGTTATGAACCGGACAACGATCCGAAAGTGGTTGAGAAATGGATTAATGCGGCAACTGACCACGGTGTCAACGTATTCGTTTACGACTGGTACTGGTATAATGGCGGTCCCTTTCTGGAAAGCGCCCTTAACGACGGTTTCCTGAAAGCAGGCAATAGAGAAAAAATGCAGTTCTACATCATGTGGGCCAATCACGATGTAAAGTATAACTACTGGAATGTTCACCGCTACAAGGACAATACAGATATTCTTTGGGATGCCAGGGTGGACTGGAAAAACTATCAGATCATTGTAGACCGGATCATTAACCAGTATTTCAGGCAGCCGAATTATTTCAAGATCAATGGCGAGCCGGTATTTTCGATTTTCAGTGTGGACAAGCTGATGCAAAGTTTTGGCAACAGTGTTGATGAAGCCCGTAAAGCGCTGGATTATTTCCGTGAAGAGGTGAAAAAGGCCGGTTTTCCCGGATTACATATCCAGTGGAACCAGGGTGGCGGCCACTTGATGTCGGAATCTGAAGCCGCTCAGTTCACAAGCCGTGTTAAGGCCATGGGTTTCAACAGTGTTGCCATGTACAATATGGGTGGACTTGATGAAGATTATATTGTTTACGGAACCAATTCTATAAAAATCCGGGAGCAAATGGACTCAATCCTTGATGTACCTGTTTTCCCATGTGTATCAATCGGTTGGGATGATACCCCCCGATTCCCGGCAAAAGGCATCCGCGATGTGGTGCACTACCATAACACGCCACAGAGTTTTGAAGCCCTGCTGTCTAAGGCAAAAAAGTTTGCCGACACTCATCCCGGACAGCCCCGGCTGATAACTATAAACGCCTGGAACGAATGGGTGGAAGGAAGTTATCTGTTGCCCGACATGCTCAACGGATTCGGTTATCTTGAAGCAGTGAAGAAGGTGATAATTGACGGCAAATACGACAGGTATTGAACCGGTTTGTTATCAGTTCAGTTGGGATAAGATTATTTTTTCAGAAAGCAATTATTCAGAAGTACATCAGTGAGAAATATAATGGTCTTAAAAAACTGGACAGGAATTTAATAACTTTCTCCTATAAATCTCTCCCAATTTGTTTCGCTTTTCGGGTAGCGAGTTTCTCCTGCGAGTTTGGTTCCACGAAATTGGCAGAACATTAACTCATGTTTGTGTTCTTGATGATCGACGGTTCACATTTCCCCTATAAGGTCCTTGTATATACCCGGACAGAACCTCAGGATTGCTTTCTTCATCTATGATTGCACGGATTATCTTCATAACGCTTTTACCCGATATGTTGCTTACAAACCTGGTGATTCGGATTCCACACATCTCCAGGTTCCTCTCCATTTCCTTTAATACGGAGGTCTTTCGTTGCTGAAGCCTGATATATTTGCGACTGTATGTCCTTAACTCCCGTATCTCTTTGCACGGGATCAAACTGCTTCGGACCAACCCTTTATGCAACAGGGTTGCTGTCCATTGTGCATCTTTTACATCGCTTTTCCGCCCGGGCATTTGTTTTATAAAATAGGGGTTAACCAGTGTCAGGTTAAATCCCATTTCTTCCAGAATATTCCAAACGGCAATCCAGTACATTCCCGTACTCTCCAGAGCTACATCCTCTACCTCTTCGCTTTTTAAATACTCCCCCAGTGCCATAATTGACGAGGTTAATGTGGAAAACTCCTTAACTTCCTGATGGTTCTTGTCATCGAAAACGCCACAAAAAATTGTATCTTTGTGTACGTCCAGTCCGCTTGTTTTGTGCATCTTGATAAAATTTGTTTGCTCCAATTTACGAATGTGTCACGAACACGAAGGAGCCACAACGCACGGACTGGATTTTTATTCGTTTGTGTGTCAATCGGGATTTTTCATGTACATTTTATGAAGTTATAGAGAACCAGTACTGTTCGATTGGAAATGTGATTGTAAATCCAATATTTCGTGCAAAAGGTGTTGGAACTTACCTGATCAATATTATGGAAGAGAAAGCAATAAGTAAGTACAAGGTAAAAGAGATTCATATTTCTTGTTTTAATCAGAACGTGACTGGATTATTATTGTACTCTAAATTAGGATATGTCCCTTATGAAATTGAGAAAAGATTTGACAAAAAATCGTTACCCGTAGCTTTAATTAAAATGAAAAAGAAAGTGGATAATTCTAATTGACAAGATAACAATTGCTACGAAAACCTAACACGGACAGCTGCTATGAAAAGCAGAGTTTCCGGTTAATTAAAGTTAAACCGGTGTACCCTTAAAGATCTTAAAGAGGGATAAATTACACAAATAAAGCCACATGCTAAAATGGTTGCAGTTAGGTTGTATATAAGTCATCCATTTTAGAAAAGAAAAACCTCAACGTGTAACATTGAAGCCTGGGATTATTGTCTCAGGCTTTTATGTTTATATATCAACCAATTAACAATTTTAACCAAATAACTATTAAATCAATTCAAATAATTACAGAAGTAAAACTAATCTACAGAACAAAGGTCAAGGAATTTGACAGCCCTCAGATTAAGGATTAAAAGGATGCTTATGAGATACTAGTGCAAATATGGGATCTTTATTCAGTATTACATACTGAAGACTTTAAGCTCCTGATGTTAAAAAGATCAAATAAGGTCGCATACCAAAAATATGATTTTATAATTAACCCCATTTGTTACGAGATTAATTTTCAAGGTAAAACTTATTATGAAAACACTTAGATAATATTTCAACTATGTTTCAACCAACTAGAAATAAAAAAGGAGTAAGATCTCTCTAACTCCTTTTTTATTTTTGGACCGCCTTGTATAAAGGTTTGACAGGTAAGCCCCGCCTTCGCTAAAGCTGCGGCGGGTAAGAGCGGGAAACGGGATTCGAACCCGCGACCCTCAGCTTGGGAAGCTGATGCTCTGCCAACTGAGCTACTCCCGCATTTCTTTAGAGCGACCCTCAGCTTGGGATCCGCCAATCGGCGGACTGCCAACTGAGCTACTCCCGCATTTACCGATTCCGGAATCCGGATTGCCGATTTCGGATTTGTCCTGAGATCCAAAGCAAAATTAGCAATAAATCCGAAATCCGCAATCTGCAATCCAAAATCCGCAATCCAAAATCCTTAAACCACAATCAATCTGAGTCTTTAAGGTGATTGAATGCTGACGGTTCGGTCAGAATCGTGACCCCTGATGCTTCGGTCAGGGCGTCAGGATCCATGACAATACCTCCATTGTACTTTTTGATTAATTTCTGAAGCCTGCTATGACTGAGATTCTTTAAC
This sequence comes from uncultured Rikenellaceae bacterium, assembly GCA_964514725.1. Classification (GTDB taxonomy): domain Bacteria; phylum Bacteroidota; class Bacteroidia; order Bacteroidales; family VadinHA17; genus LD21. The sequence goes on along the minus strand of CAZEUL010000004.1, from coordinate 128,353 downwards.
TTTTTCTCAAGTATCAATGCTGAAGATCTGCTGTCCATTTCTGCTCTCCAGACCAGCTTCCAAGGAATACCTTTTTTGGTAGATTTCTAATAACCATTATTATGACGCATTAACCTTTGCTCAATATTTTGAGTCTGCCCTTTATAAAATGAATCAGTTGATTCAGAATACAGTATGTAAACCCAGAAACTCAATTCAGCAAGACCTTTGAGCCTCCAATGGGACTCGAACCCACGACCTGCTCATTACGAATGAGCTGCTCTACCGGCTGAGCTAAGGAGGCAAACACACCGCAAATATAGGAATTCATTCCAGTTTTTCCAGTCGTGCAAGAAGAGGAGGATGAGAGTAATGAAAAAAAACATAAACCGGATGCGGTAACATATTTGTCAGGTTATTCACTGATAGTTTTTTAAGTGCTGAAGCAAGGATTCCAGGCTCATAATTATCTTTTACAAATCTGTCTGCTTCATATTCATTCTTCCTTGAGATACTATTAGCTCCCAGACCTATTAAAAGTGAAAGAGGGCTATAAAGAATACCAAAAACCACCAATCCAAGATGAAAGCTGGTATTCTCTGAGCCAAGAGCACTGGAAAGCATTGGATTGTCAACTAATACTGAAAAAATAAACAGCATAAAACCTGTCAGTATCACTGAAGTTATCAGGTTTCTTATTACATGTCTTTTTTTAAAGTGTCCTATCTCATGAGCAAGAACAGCAACTATCTCTTCTTCATTTAGTTCCTTTAGAAGTGTGTCAAAAAGGACTATTCTCTTTTTAGGGCCAAATCCGGAAAAATACGCATTCGCTTTTGTTGACCTTTTCGATCCGTCGATAATATAAATATCCTTCAATTTGAACCCGGTCTTCAGAGCAAAATTTTCAATTTTTTCTCTTAAGGTGCCTTTTTCCAAAGGTGTCTGCTTATTGAAAAGAGGAACTATCAACTCTGAATAGAACAGGTTCAGAAATATTGTCAGCAATGTAATAAGTCCCCAGGCATAAAGCCAAAATCCATTTCCGCTCAGGTAATATACCCAGGTAATGATTCCGAGCACAGGAATACCGATCAGTAGAGCAAGTAACCACGACTTAATATGATCAGTGATGAAAGTATGAGTAGTCATTTTGTTAAAACCAAACCGTTTTTCAATCACGAAAGTGTCATACCAGCCAAATGGGATGTTAATTATTTCTGAAATAAGGCCAATAATGCCAAAGAAAACAAGGGATACAACCACAAGGTTATTACTTACCGATCTGGCTATCTGATCAATAAAAGCAAATCCTCCGGATGTTATCATAAGAATTATTACCAAAAGATTCAGAAGCGATGACCAGAATGAAAGTTTTTTATTTTCCCTTTCATAAAGTCTGGTTTTTTTATATTCTTCCTCATCGCAGATGCCTCTAAGTTTTTCAGGGACAGTATCTGACCACATTCCGGAATTGAGATGCTCAAGATATCTCTCAAGCAGAAATCCGAAAACAGGAATTATCAGGATCAGGAAATAAACAGTATTGTGCATTGCAAAATATCATAAAAAAGAAGCAGGGCGCCTGTTTAAAATAATTGTGGAATAAATATGTCTCGCTGCATTTCCTCGTGCTAAAAGGATAGGCGCCCTGCGGTTCCACAAATATAATAAAAATAATTATGTTAACATACCTCCACAGACCTGAATTGTTTGTCCGGTAATGTATGATGAGAGATCTGAAGCCAGAAACAGAGCTGCATTGGCTACATCTTCCGGTGTTCCGCCTCGTTTCAAAGGTATTTTGTTTATCCAGTCACTTTTAATATCAGGAGGAAGGTTCTCAGTCATTTCGGTGAGAATGAAACCCGGTGCAATAGCATTGCATCTTATGTTTCTTGATCCAAGCTCTTTTGCTACGCTTTTTGTGAACCCCAGAATCCCAGCCTTGGAAGCTGAATAGTTGCTTTGACCAGCATTGCCTGAGACTCCTACTACTGAACTCATGTTAATAATTGAACCATTTTTCTGCTTCAGCATAGCCTGGAGAACTGCTTTTGTAAGGTTGAAAACCGATTTCAGGTTGACTGAAATAACAGTATCCCATTGCTCCTCTGTCATCCTCATTAATAGTGTGTCTCTTGTAATTCCCGCATTGTTAACAAGAATATCAAGCCTTCCGAAATCTTTGATTATCTCCCCCACAATTCTCTGAGAATCCTCATAGCTTGATGCATTCGAAACATATCCCCGAACCTGGACATTAAGTATTTTAAGTTCATCAATTGTATTGATGAATTCATCATCTTCAACAATATTTGTAACTGCAATATTCGCACCTTCCCTGGCAAATTTCTGAGCTATCGCTTTTCCTATGCCGCGTGATGCCCCTGTTATAAGAGCTGTTTTACCTTCGAGTAGTTTCATGTTAATTGAATTTGTATTGCTGCAAATATAGGATAAAGTCTCTAAAGTCCGTAAAGTCTCTAAAGTCCGCAAAAAGTTATTAAAGGATCATGATTTTTTGAAATACCGGAAAATCGCTTTTTCTATATTTAAACAATCAATGATGTCATTTTCAAATTAATTGTACTCTAGAGCTTTAAGCACTGTTGCACCTATGTCAGCAGGTGATTCTACAGTAAGAATCCCGCATTCTTTCATTATTGCTATTTTGGCTGCGGCAGTATCATCCTTCCCTCCTATTATTGCACCTGCATGTCCCATCCTGCGTCCTTTTGGAGCTGTTTGTCCGGCAATAAACCCGATCACCGGCTTGGTTTTGTTTTCCTTAATCCACCAGGCAGCCTCTGTTTCCATTGTTCCACCTATCTCACCGATTATAACTATTGCTGATGTGTCATCGTCATCCATCATTAGCTTTACAGCATCAAGTGTAGTAGTTCCAACAATAGGGTCACCTCCTATTCCAATACATGTAGACTGACCCATTCCAAGTTTGGTAACCTGATCGACGGCTTCATAAGTAAGAGTACCGGAGCGTGAAATTATACCGATATGGCCTTTCCTGTGTATAAAACCGGGCATTATACCTATCTTGGCTTCACCGGGAGTTATTATTCCAGGGCAGTTTGGCCCTATGAGCCTGCAGGAAGCGGATCTGAGGTATTCTTTTACCATAACCATGTCAGAGACCGGAATTCCCTCCGTTATGGTAACTACCAGTCTTATTCCGGCATCTGCAGCTTCCATAATAGCATCAGCACCTGCAGACGGAGGTACAAATATCACAGAAACGTCAGCTCCGGTCGCACTAACAGCTTCCCTAACAGTGTTGAACACGGGAAGGCCAAGATGATTCTGACCTCCTTTACCCGGAGTAATCCCCCCGACGACCCTTGTCCCATATTCAATCATCTGACCCGCATGGAAAGTTCCTTCACTTCCGGTAAAACCCTGTACAATTACCTTTGAATCTTTATTTACAAGAATGCTCATAATATCAAGATATTTAATGAATTGCCCTGGCAAAAGTTTATGGTTTTTTAAAATAACACATTGCCTGTTTTCCAAATATACCTCATTTATCCGGTCTTTTTCTCTATATTTGTTATAAAATCTATATAATATATTTCATGGTCAATATTGAGCCGGTATTGTATATTGGCATTTCTCAGTCATTTTTTGCCGGTTTGCTGATATCGACAAAGAAACCTGTGACAACTGCCAACAGGCTGATGGCTGCATGGTTGTTTATTATTTGCATTGAAATGATCTTTGCTCTGATTAACAGCAATGTAATAGAAATGTATTCGTTCCCGTTCTTCACTTTTACATACGGTCCATTCCTTTATCTTTATGTAAGGTTTATGACTCTTCCCGGGAGGAAGTTCAACTGGCTGGCATTATTGCATTTTATACCATTTGTAGCTTTTTTTACTATTTCAGTCATATTCAGATCTGAACCGCTGGTAAGGGACCTTAGAGGATTTTTCAAGCCTGATAAACTAATGCCTCTCAGAATCGTTTATTCAGTCTCCTTCTATCTTTCAATAACCATTTACAGCACACTCGCTTTTATTGAAATCAGGAGACACCAGACAAAACTTAAAGACCTTGTTTCATATACATCACAGAAAATCACTCTTAACTGGTTGAAAATATTATCAATAAGTTTCTATGTGTCTTATTTTATCCTGTTCATACTCGGAGGTCTGAATATGATCGGTAACTATATACCTTTTGATCCTTACTTCGTGGTATTTGGTTTTATTGCGCTTTTTTCAATAGTTTACAGCTTCTATGGTATAAAGCAACCTGTAATCTTCGGTGAACTTGTTCATAATCATAATGAAGAAAAAAAGGAACCTGAAAAGTATATTAAAAGCGGACTTAAGGAAGATGAAGCCGACAAATATCTTCAAAAACTACTTCATTGCATGGAAAAAGATAAACCATATCTTAACGGTGATCTTTCAATTCATGACCTGTCTGAGCTAACAGGGATTTCAAGACATCATATAACACAAGTCTTAAATGAAAAATATAAGCGGAACTTTTTTACGTTCATTAATGAATATAGGGTGAAGGAAGTACAGAAAAGATTTGAAAATCCCAAATACAATAATTTTACTATCCTGGCAATCGCGTTCGATTCCGGATTTAATTCAAAAGCGGCTTTTAATTCCATATTTAAAAGCCAGACAGGGCTCACTCCAAGCGAATATAGGCAAAAAATTACCGGTATTTCAAAATAATCCTTCTTGTCCAGACTTAGCGGGCAGGACATTTATTGTCCTGTTGGCCGGTACTATCAGAGCGGTCTGGACGATTACACCGATTTAATCTCTTTCTTTTGAAGGAAAAATGAACTGATGAAACTGGTCCATTATTCAGTCGTACTTTTCCTGGCTGTCAGCATCCCCAGTTTCGCACAGGATACTATTCAATTAAATTCAGGAAACTGGAAGACAGAATTTAATGGATTTGTCAGGGCAGGTCTTTACTCCTGGACCGACAATGAGGATAAGAAAATAATGGTTTCAAGTGCTTTTTCAGACTTTGGACTCAGGCTTGAAACAGGCGATGGATCAGTCTTTAATGCTTTTGCAGACATCCGGTTCAGGTATGGTTCGGAATTTCTTAAACCGGTGTCCGGATTAGATATCAGAGAAGCTTTTGTGAAGCTGAATGGTAAAAGATGGGATCTTTCATTAGGACAGAAAATAATTAAATGGGGCCGTTGCGATTTCACAAATCCCACCTCAAAGCTGAGTCCGCAGAATATGATTTCCCGCTCTCCCGACAGGGAGGACATGAACATGGGTAACCTGCTTGCTTCTTTTGGCCTTCATCCATCATCATTTCTTGATATCAGTGCTGTCGTCATTCCATATTACAGGTCGTCGGCCCTTATAATTGATCCGGTACCCCTTCCTGAAAATGTCACAATAAAACAGATTGACGCCATAATTACTGATAAAGAAATGATAAGTTATGCCCTGAAGGCGGACTTCCATCTCCGCGGCATCGATATGGGTATATCATGGTTTGACGGGTATGATCCGATGCCTGGAATTGAATTGTCGGAATTTTCAATGGACTTCACTCAGCCAATGCCTGTAATGTCGGCCGGACTGACTGTAAAACCTTATAAAATCAGGATGGCCGGATTTGATTTCGAAACGGCCCTTAATTCTGCAAGCCTGCGAGGGGAGGCTGCATGGACAAAACCATATACTGATTACACTATCAGCGAATATGTTCCCATGCCCGAAATAAAATGGGCTGCGGGAATCGACTGGACATCAGGTATATGGCGCTTTAATGGAGAATACAACGGAAAATATATTACTGACTTCTCTTACCTCCCGGCCGATCCGTTGATAGGAACGGAACCCGACTATTCAAGGATTGCTGCACTTCTCCAGACACCCGGATTTGATATCCGTGAGTATTTCCGGCAGCAGGTTGGTGCATTTAACAGGCTATACAACTATCAGATGAAGGAGTTCGCACATGCAGGGAGCCTGAAGATCGAGGGCGAATTTGCCTATGGCAGGCTGCTACCTTCCGTCACGGCTCTTTATAACTTCTCATACCGCGACCTGATGCTTATGCCGGAAATAAAGGCCAAACCAACAGATGGACTTACAATCACTGCAGGTGCGGAAATATATACCGGACGTAAAAATTCACTTTACGCTCTGATAGATGATTTCATGAATGGTGTCTATGTTTCACTGAGAATTGATTTCTAGGTTATGACAGATATTATTTACAGGTACAGATGGGTAATCATAATGCTTTGCATATTGGGAGGAATGGCTTCATTTGTCATTATTCCGATGGTCAAAATTGACCCCGAGATGAGAAACTATGTTCCCTCCACGATAGATTCAAGGATTATTACAGACAGGATCGAGAAGGAATTTGGAGTACAGGATATGGTGATGATAATGTTCACCGACAGTTGCATTCTGACAAGTGATAATCTCAGGCATATCAAAGAAATAGACAGGGGTATCTCCAAAATTGGTGGAGTTAGCAGCAGAATGTCACCCTTTACTGTCAAGAGCATAAGGGATGAAGATGGAATGATGGTAGCCGAGCCACTACTTACCGATATTCCGGACGATTTCACCGGGTCAGACGAACTGGCTGATAAAATCCTTGCTAACAAATTTGCCCGTGGAGTCGTAGTGTCGTCTGATCTTACAACTGCGTCAATTACCGCCAATATAAACAAATCTGCACCGGAAAATGTGATTCTTGGCAGAATTGATTCTGTAATTAACTGTAATAAAGGCAGGGCAGCAGTGGTAAAGGGTGGGCTGCCATATATCAGAAAAATCCTTATCGGTGATGTGGGAAAAGATGCGATCATCCTTATCCCTGCTGCTCTTTTTATAATGCTCCTGGTCCTTAGGCTTAATCTTGGATCGTGGAGAAGCGTTTTCATGCCTTTCAGTGCAGTAGTACTGTCGGTCGGATTCAGCATGGCTCTTGTGCCTCTCGCCGGCTGGAAGATGTCGGTAATCACAGTGCTGGTTCCTGTTATCCTGATAGCCGTTGCAAACAATTACGGGATATATCTCGTAGCCAGGTTTCAGGAATTGAAGATCAAATACCCGACCATGTCTGACAATGAGCTGGTAAAGATTCTGATCCGTTCTCTCCACATGCCAATTCTTTTCAGCGGGCTGACTACTATTGCAGGAATTCTTGGACTTCTTGTACATTCGATCATTCCGGCCAGGCAGGTTGGTATACTTGCTGCATCGGGAGTTGCAGTTGCCCTTTTATTAAGTCTCTTTCTTATTCCAGCATCTATATTTATAACCGGCACAAGGCGAAACAATTACACTTCAAACATTAAAGCGACCAAAACTTTTGACAAATTCCTTCTCAGCCTCACCCGCTTTGTGGTCAGGTCACCCGGGAAGATCCTGGTTTTTTCGCTTGCAATAATTCTTGTCTTTTCAATAGGTTTTGCATTCCTGAAAACAGATACAAATCAGGAGAATTTCTTTTCTAAGAATCATCCTGTAAAGAAAGCTTCGGAAATTATCAATTCAAAGTTCGGGGGATCCCAGACAATTTCAGTTATGATTTCGGGCGATATAAAAAGTCCTGAAGTCATGAAAGGCATTGACAGGATGACTAATGAACTTGAAAAGCAAAAAGGCGTGGGAAGTGTTTTCTCCATATCGCAGGTAGTAAGAGAGATGAGTAAGGCTATCTACACCGCTACTGAAGATGGTTACGATCAGATCCCGGAGACAAGTGAGGGTATAGCCCAAATGTTTGAACTTTATAATATGAGTGGAAATCCTGATGATTTTGAGCAGCTTATGAATCTGGACAACACCAAAGCACATCTTCTGATACGGCTTTCTGCACCTGACAACAGGACCATTAACAATGTCAAGAAACGTATTGAGGAGTTATCATCACATATTCCTGCGGAAGTTCTGGTTGGTGGCTATGCGGTCATAATGGCAGACTTTGCCGGTTCAATAATAAGGGGACAGGTATTCTCGCTTGTTTTTGCAGTGATAACAGTATTTTTTCTGCTGACTATTATTTTCAGGTCTTTTAAAGGAGGGCTGATAGGTTCTATCCCTCTTGTTGCGTCAATTATGATCCTGTTCGGATCCATGGGTTTTACAGGTATAGCCCTCGATGCTGCCACGGCCCTCCTATCTTCAATAATGATAGGCGTAGGAGTTGATTTCACCATTCAGTATATCTGGTGCTTTAATCTGCAGATAAATTCAGGCCTGTCATATTCAAAAGCTACGGAGACAGCGATCAGAACCATAGGCCGCAGCATAATCATCAATGCCTTAAGTGTAATGGCTGGTTTTTCAGCTCTAATTTTTTCAGGATTTACATCGATCAGGTTTTTCGGATACCTTGTGATTATCTCCATAGCATCTTGCCTTGCAGGCGCCCTGATAGTGATCCCGGCTTTCCTTATCAGGTTCAGGCCCGGATTTATCGGATTCACAACAAATACAGCAAAAAAGAATGAACATGAAACTGAACAGACTGTTATTGGTACTTCTACTGCCGCTTTTGCAGGCAGCGGCACAGCAACCTGATGCCGGCCAGATACTGGAAAGATCGCGTGAACTGAGCATTACTGGCACTCTTAGCGCGAAGATACATCTTGCAATTACCGAAAAAAATGGATCGATGCGCAACAGGACTATTTCAATGATCAGTAAGAGCTATCCGGATGGTGCAGAGAAACGCCTGATCAAATTCATTGAGCCTGCTGACGTCAAAGGTACCGCTATGCTTGTGGTCGATAATAAAAACACCGCCGACGAGATGTGGATTTACCTGCCTGCCCTTAAAAAGACCAGGCGGATCGTATCATCTGAAAAGGGTAAAAGCTTCATGAGCTCAGAGTTCTCAAATGCCGATATGAGCTCCCCTGCCCCTTCGGATTTCAAATCCAGGCATCTTGATAAATCAGGACAGAACGGACAATGGATAATCGAAAGCATCCCTGCCGATGATAAAAAGTCTGATGAATACGGTTACTCAAGAAAAATAAGCTATGTCAGAATGTCTGATAACCAGGTAATTAAGATGGAATTCTATAACTTCGACAATGTGCTTTTTAAGGTCATTGAGATAAAGAATATTCAGAATCTTACGGGAGGCAAGTTCCTCATAACGGACATGATCGCAGAAAACCTGATTACAAAACGAAAATCGGAGATCAGCTTCAGCGAGATAAATGAAGGATCAAAAATTGATGACTCCCTCTTCAGCTTGCAGAACCTGGAGAGATAAGGTTCAGTTTGTTTACGTTAGGCCCTTTAACGCCCGGCACCCGGGTAGGGGATCATAACAGGTTATCTTTTATTACTTCAATTACAGAGTGTAAAATTCATAGATGAATTTCCAGGTAAACTCCTGTCCGGGTTCTATCCTGATGTCTACATAGGTCTCAGGACAAGGCGTTGTCGGACATGCCCAGAAAATAAGTTTTGAAAGCGGCCGGTCGCCTGTGATCCTCACTCCTGCCCCGGTGGCCCTGTTCTCAATCCTTACATCAAGATCTTCCGGTTTGCTGCTGAAGCCTGTGAGGGACCCGCAAAATACCGTCTCGCCCTTATTCAGGATACGATTGAATATGATCTTGTTATCTTTTAATTCTGCAATGGTACCGAATCCCTGTCCTTCTCCTTTCAGTTTGAACGGAAAGGTTATCGTGAAATCCGGACCAACCGGCTGGTTGTCCATCACAAAGAAATGATGATTGTAAACATTTGTAATAATGCTCTCCTTTCCTGTATTCTTAAGCTTGTGGTCAATTTCCATAAAGGGCTTGTCCTTGATCAGCTTCACAGTTTTCGTATAATCATATGAAAAATCATCGCTGTTAAGTTTGTGATTGAACTCAATCTCATCACTTTTCTTCTTTATTTTCCATTTTCCGGGATCAATAATCTGATAATAACCGAATCTGTCATGCTTTTTGTCATCAGGCTTTTTAAGCAAGCCAATACCTATCATCACAAAATTCCCGCCGGGAGCAGCTTTCTCATATCCCAGGGGAGCGAATTCCTCTACGGGACCCATTATTGCATCGTGAAGGGTCGGACTGTACTTGTCGAACCATTTGCCGAAATAAGTGTGACCGTTGCAGGTAAGATCAGATATTACCCCTGACCAGTCAAAACGTGTGCCCCTGTAATAACCACTCTGAGCGTCTGGCAGAAGAATAGTTGCATTTATTGGTTTTGATTTGATTTCTGACTTTGGATTTTTCATGGTCTGGAAAGCATAGTTAATTGTTAGAATTGAAAATACGGATAACAGAACAACTGCTTTTTTCATTTTAGAGTCCGGTTTTACATTTGCATAATGCTTTTAAAGATAATATTTAAATCGTTTTTAAACTGTGAAAACAGCTGTTTTTATTACCGTTCCATGTCCTGAAGATTTAAAGTTTCCTAAATTTGCTGACTACAGGATTTTACTTTATGTTAAGACGTGAAGAGACAATATGTGCTCCTGCGACCTCTCATGGCGGCGCTATTGCCTTAATCAGGATCAGCGGACCGGATGCGTTGAGAATACTTGGCAGGATTTTCCATCCGACTGATAAAAATGCAGATATCCTAAACAGGAAAGGATATTCAGTTCTTCATGGGGAGATCCGTGATCAGGATGAATTGATCGATGAAGTGCTGGTATCATTATTCAAAGCCCCACATTCGTATACTGGAGAGGACTCAGCTGAAATTTCCTGTCACGGTTCATCCTATATCGTTTCACGAATTCTGGAACTTCTGCTGAAAGCAGGGGCATCAAGTGCCCGACCCGGTGAATTCACGCAAAGAGCCTTCCTTAACGGGAAAATGGATCTCTCGCAGGCAGAAGCTGTTGCCGATCTTGTAGCTTCAGCATCAAAGTCGTCTCACCGGATTGCAATCAATCAGATAAGGGGAGGTTTTTCGGCTGAAATAAGTAAGTTGAGGTCTGAGTTCCTCAGGTTGGCCTCTCTGATTGAGCTTGAGCTTGATTTTGGAGAGGAGGATGTCGAATTCGCTGACAGGCAGGAGTTAATGACCATAATTCAAAAGACAAAAGAGCTGACCGACAAACTTTCAGCATCCTTTAAAATGGGAAATGCCATTAAGAACGGGATTCCCGTGGCTATTGTGGGGAAACCAAATTCGGGAAAATCGACCCTGCTGAACTTTCTGCTGAATGAAGAAAAGGCGATCGTTACTGACATACCGGGAACCACCAGGGACTCGATTGAAGACACTGTGAATATAAGTGGCTTGATTTACAGGTTTATAGATACAGCAGGCTTACGTGATACTTCAGATGTTGTGGAAGGCATGGGGATCAGGAGAACGCTTGATGTGATTGCCAGGGCTTCAGTTGTACTGATGGTTGATGAAGCCTCTGAAAAAGTTGAGGATATTAACAGAAGGGCCGATAGCATACGAATGATGATCAATGATCCCGATTGCAGATTAATAATACTTGTAAATAAGACTGATGAGGCTTCGGAGCGGGTAATTAATGAGTTGTCAGAAAAGATACGAATAGAAGAAAACGAAAGTGTTCTGTTTATTTCAGCAAAATATGGCACAGGAATAGATGAGCTTAAGGATCATCTTCTTGAGATCACGGGTGCAGCACACCTTTCGGATGAAGATGTGATTGTTACCAGTTTAAGGCATTATGAAGCCCTTAAGAGGGTTTCCGAAAGTGTCAGCAGGATAATATCCGGACTTGAAAACGGTATGCCTGAGGACCTTATTGCCATAGATATAAGGCATGCAATTCATTACCTGGGCGAAATCACAGGTGAGATCACCACAGATGAGATACTGGGAAACATATTCAGGAATTTTTGCATAGGAAAGTAAAGTTATCTCTCCTTATTATCAACAGCCGACAAGCATGAGATTAATAAAAAGGCTCTCTTTCCTTAAATCACAGGCTTGATTAACTTACTGAAGTTCAATTAGAGTCAATTTTAGCATTGATAAATAATTCCGAACCTAATTCAGGCATGTACTTGACCATTTTATAAGGGCCCCATGAGCATTAATTCATTAATTATTTTATGATCAACACTATCCCGCATTTGTTGATGCTAAAAAGGTTTTATGAAGGATTATAATGAACGTACAGCCATTTTATTGACAATTTTTCAATATTTCCTCCCTGTTTTAGGGCTGATTTTTGGGGAACAAAATAAAATGCAACTTTATTGCTTAAATCCCGAACACTGCCCCTGCCACTGACCAACAATAAGATAATTGATGGTTAACAGTTTGTCATTTAGTGCACCCGTTCCGGAAACTGTAAGTGAATAATCGCCAACTGATATGGACTGGGTTGGAATTGTAAGAGAGTTTCCGCTTACATTTGCAGTTACGTTCATTTGTGCACCGAAAACCGTGATTGTATTTCCCAGGTTCTGGATAATAACCTGGTTTTCATCAATACTTGAAAGCGAAATGCTGATAACATAATTATCAGTTCCGGTTCCTCCTCCATCGAGAGTCCAGGTTTCACTTATTGAATACGTCCCGACGAACTTTACCCTGTCATCTTCGTCCTTTTTACAGGAACTGACCATGAGGGCGGCAAGCATAGTAAAAACAATAAATGCATTAGCAATCTTTTTCATTTGGATAAGTATTTATAGATTAGGTCTTTTATAGGAATTTTGATATCTAAGTTAGAATAAAATTAGTTCAATGTCAAATTTTATTTTTAATGTGCTGAAGTTGTTTTATAGCCTTTTCTATACAGCAGGACGGAACCATTTCAAAAATCTCTGTTAATTGTTGGCATAAAACTAATTTGGCTTAACACCTTTTATTGACTTTTAAATACTCATAGCTTAACTTTGATCAACTAAAATTAATTCTTTAAAAACTGGAGCTATGAAATTATTAAACTGGACCTCATGGATTTCATTGGTAATCGGGGCAATTTTGGTTATTCTGGGAGGAATTCAATTTCTGTTTGGAAAATTCCTTCCCGGAGAGCATATAGTAAGTTACTTTCACGTGGCAAACAGCTTCTTTCTTGTCACGATTGCCCTTTTCATATATCTCTACAAATGTCAATGCAATAAGGATTAACTATTTGAAAGGTACTGATCCCCGGCCATAAATTTTTCCAGGCCTGATTTTTTGCATTAGTTCTTGTCAACCTGCCGGGCATAAGTTTCAGGATATCTTAACCCTATGTCAGGAAACCTAGTGAGCAGCGATTCTATTTCAACTGCATCACTCTGACTAATCTCAATATCCGCAGCGGCAGCATTTTCTTCAAGGTATTTTCTGTGCCTTGTACCCGGAATCGGGATAATATACTGACCTTTTGAAAGGATCCAGGCCAGAGCCAACTGAGCTGCAGTACAATTCTTGTCATGAGCCAGATCACTCAACGCCTTGGCTAATTGCTGATTATTGTTAAGATTTTTACCTGAAAACCTGGGAAGTGTAAACCTGAAATCATCCTTGTCAAGCTTATCTGTATCAAGAGTGGCGCTCATTAAACCTCTGGCCAGGGGACTGAATGGGACAAAGGTTATTTTAAGTTCCTGACATAGGGGCATTAATTCTGTTTCAGGATCCCTTGTAAGGAGAGAGTATTCGCTCTGAAGTGCTGAAACAGGATGAACTGCATAAGCTTTTCGAATAGATCTGACAGATGCTTCTGAGAGTCCAATAAAACGAACTTTGCCCTCTTTGACAAGTTCACTCATTGCTCCTGTCATTTCTTCTACAGGTACACGCGGATCGATGCGATGAGCATAGTATAGATCGATCACATCAGTTTTCAACCTGCGAAGGCTGGCTTCAATGGCGGTTCTCATATAAACAGGAGAAGTGTCAAGATAAAATGGATCTTCAGGTGTTGCCCTGAAACCGAATTTTGTAGCAATAAATACCTTATCCCTGTTATGCTGAAGTACTCTGGAAATAAGCGTTTCATTTTCACCATTACCATAAATATCGGCTGTATCCCAGAAATTGATACCTAGATCTATGGCCCTGTGTAAAGTGGCAATTGACTCTTTATCATCTCTTCCGGTATAGGCGTGACTCATACTCATGCATCCCAGGCCTATGGCTGAAAGTTTTATTTCAGTATTTCCAAAATTTCTGTACTTCATATAAAAAACAATTATTATGCGTAAAAGAGATTTTCAATAATGCTTTTGTTACCCAAGCTTCCCGGTATATTTAACATTTGCACTGATCTCATCGAAAAACCATGGAAACATACCGACTATCACACCATCTGTCGGTTTTATATTTTCAAATGCAAATTTGAATGCTGCTTCAACGTCTTCCTGGTTGGAACACATTCTGCCCGCCCCCAAAATTTTAAAACCCAGACATGGCTGTTTGACCTGTCGTATTACGCTTGTCATAATTTTGGGATCATCTTTCAAAAACTGATAGCTGCCATAGGGTAAAGCCAATACAGGATCTTCTTTCCCATGGCTGCGCGTGAGATTGTAAAAGCATGCCATGAAAAAATCAACATTCCAGCCGGCGTCTGCAATCTTTTTAATTACGTCCGGATTATGCGCTGATACACCAGCCAAGATTCCCTGATCTTTGACTGCCTTAACAAAATCGTGCACGACCTGTTGCTTCCCCTCTGCAAATAAACGATCACTTACTCCACCATGATGCACTATGGCTATTGGTTTTGCTGAATTGACCGTCTCTGTTATTTTTTCACGTTCCGATTGAAGACTTATGATTTTTAGCTTGGATCCGCTTTCCCACAATGATTCAAAGTAATCTGATCTGCTTGATGACTGGTGTGCAGTAATTCCTGCTTTCTCGCATTTGCCGAGAAAATCCACAATCCTTTCGACTGTAAAATATTCCTTCATTTGCCTGTCAGTGTGAGTACCGAGATAGGAATATCCGAGTAGCGGATTTGATCCGCAAATAAGCCGGCTTATAACATGATTGCCAAGTTTGATGGTAGGCATTGAATTCTGGACTGCAGTTGCTGAACTGAAATGATTTTCATCAGATCTGCCAATTGAATCAACTCGGTAAATTATCCCTGCAGCAGCTGCCATACATATCCGTGATAGGAATTGTCTCCGCCCGGTTTGTCCTGGATTTGAATCAGTTGGTTTCATTCTGGTGTTTTTTAATAAAACTGGTATCTAAAATTTCGTTTAATATAATACTTTGTCACGAACTATTGTTACTTTTCATCCTCACTTAGGAATAATCTTAAGATATATGAATGTTTTTTATTATTTTTATTCCTTATTCCAAGGCAATGAGAGTTTTACCAATGCTAACCAATATCCTGTGTTATGAAGAAATTACTGATACTGTCATTGTTAGTTTTATTATTAACTTTCTCAATAACTGCTCAGAAGAATGAGTTGATCACAGTTAAAGCCGGAATGACAGTTAAAAGCTGTTTCCCCCCTTCAATCAGGTATCGTTATGCTCAGTTTACTGATGGGTCCGGCTATCTTAAAAATGGGACCATTATACATGACAGGTTCAATTACAATTTTTTGCTTGGAGAAATGGATTTTATCAGGTCAAAAGACACACTTACGATTTTAAACAAAAAAGACATAAAATTCATGACAATAGCTCAAGATACTTTTTATTTCAATAATGGCTATCTTGAACAAATCAGAAGCGGCAATCCAAAAGTATTCGTTAAGGAGACAATTGCATTAAAGGACATACTCAAAAAGGGAGCCTTAGGAACAACTGCACGAGGCAGCTCGGTCGACCAATATACCCGAGCCCCTTTAGGTGGAAATGTATATGAGTTGGTACCTGATGCAGACTGGGTGTTTCAGAAGACATCGGAGTATTTCCTTTTATCATCTGATGGCCGTTTTATACCATATATCAGGAAGAACGCCATACAGTTGCTGCCTGGAAAAGAAGTAGATGTAAAAGATTTTATTAAAAAGAACAGGATCAGTTTCGAATCGCGTGAGGATCTTCTAAAACTGGCCGAATATTTGAGCTCTCTTTCAAATTCCCGACCATGAAAAATTGATACTTATTCTTGACCTTACCTGTCATACTACCTTTGCAGACACTATATCGGGAAATATTTGTACTGGTTTTTATTTCTGAAAATAATCAATTCACTGCTTGTTTTGAAAGATATTTATCACCTGTTAAAAGGTTGTCATGATAAATTAAATATTATTGCAAATAAATCGTTTGTTTTATAAACTGTAACAATTAAAAGAAAGATATGAAAATCACTTTAAAGACAAATTTCACCAAGGTATTATTAACATTGTTAAGAATGGCTATCGGCTGGCATTTCCTTTATGAAGGAATTTCAAAGGTGCTTGTTGATAACTGGACTTCATACTCATATCTGGCCAATTCAACAGGGCCGCTGTCAGGTTTTTACCATTGGATAGCAAATTCAGCAGGATTACTTAAAGTTGTTGATCTTCTTAATGTTTATGGACTTATATTGATCGGACTTGCCCTTTTTACCGGAATTTTTACAAGGCTTGCAGCTGCCTCTGGTTCATTGCTGCTTGCACTTTATTATTTTGCATATCCTCCTTTAGGCGATTCATTGTTCTCGGCAAGTGAAGGACATCTTTTCATTGTTGATAAGAATTTCATCGAGTGCATGGCACTACTTTTCATTCTTTTTTTCAGAGAGAAAGGATTCGGATTGGATGCACATCTCAAATCCTTTTATAGAATCAAAACTGATACCGGTGCCGAGGCAGGAAGTGAGCCTGTTCAGTCAAATTCCCGTCGTGAGATGGTCAAAAACCTAGCTTCTTTGCCTGTTCTTGGCCTTATGGGATGGTGGGCTGTAGAAAACAACAGGAAATATGGCTTGGATGTTATGTCGGGTGCAACTATTCAGCTCAATAAGGCTGCCTTAAGTGACCTTAAAGGTGTTCTTCCAAAAGGAAAGATCGGTAATCATGAAATCAGCAGGCTTGTCCTGGGTGGCAACCTTATAGGAGGCTGGGCTCATTCCCGTGATCTTCTGTATGTTCCTGACCTTTTCAAGGCTTATAATACTGAGAAAAAAATTTATGAGACTTTAATGATTGCGGAAAAGTCGGGAATAAATGCAATAAACATCGGGTTCCCCACAAATGCCCTTATGGCCAAATATAAAAGGATGACCGGCAGCAAAATAACTGTAATTTCACAGGTAGCTCCAAACATGGAAAAGGGTGACTATTTTGAACAGATTAATAAAGCAATAGATTTTGGTGCCGACATTTTGCAGGTTCAGGGGAATTGGTGTGACTGGCTCACACGCGACAATAAGTCGGAAATTATTGCCATGATGCTGGAGAAAATAAGGAGTCAGGGTTATACAGCCGGCCTTGGAGCCCACACAATTGATTCACTTATTTCCTGTGAACAGAAGGGAATAATTCCCGATTATTACATGAAGACCATGCACCATGATAATTACTGGTCGGCACATCCGCGTGAGAACAGGATACCGTTTGAAGTTGACGGAAATAAGAGCCCTGATCATAACAGATTTCATGATAATCTCTTCTGCCTATACCCGGAAAGGACTGCAGAATTTGTAAATAAATCCAAAATCCCCGTAATGGCTTTCAAAGTGCTTGCCGCAGGTGCTATTAAGCCTGAAGACGGTTTTAAATGGGCATTCGATAATGGCGCTGATTTTATCTGCGTCGGAATGTTCGATTTTCAGGTGGTAAATGATGTTAATATATGCATCAAAACCCTTTCTGATCTCTCGGGAAGGAAAAGAGAATTACTCGGATGATAATCAGATATACTTTGTTATGGGTGAATATAACCTGCCCTGTATTCTCTTTTAAGCAGTTTTGAAGCTTCTGGATTTCCTGTTATTTCTTTTAAACTGTAATTCCATTTAACAAGAGAACCTGTATAATATGATATCATGGCCAACTGTACAGAAGCCGTCGATTTAAAAGCATCTTCAGGAGGGCAGGTGATTATTTCATTATTTTTATTTAAAACCGCATCAATGAAATTACCGACATGTTTCTCCTGCATCTGCGGCGTGGGTATCGGATACTCTTCCTTTAGGTTTTTATTATCAAACAGAACAATTTTCGAATCTTCGGCAAAAATAGTTCCATCCTCCCCATAAAAGAATATCCCGTTGTTGAATTCTTTTGTTACATCGCCTGTTCCCCATAATCTGTGTTGCCAGAGGACAGGAGATTTTAAAAATTTCATCTGAGCAACAAGAGTATCCGGGGTGGTAATCTTACCTTTCAACACGTTTATTCCACCTGAGGTATAAAATTCCGAAGGCATACCCTCTCCCATTATATAGCGTATAGTGTCGATATGGTGTATACCCCAGTCAACAAGATGTCCGTTACCATATTCCTTTTCAAGCCTCCACGATTTGTGGCCAATGCTTGGTCTGTAATCGAGCTTGGGAGCCGGACCGCACCATGCATCCCAGTCGAGTGATGCCGGTGGGTCCTGGATAGTGGTATCATCAGGAACAGGTATATAGTTGATCTGGGCACTGATCTGATTTACTTTTCCTATTTTTCCTGATTCAATCAGATCTTTTGCTTTTCTGAAAGCATCACTCTGCCTTCGCTGAAATCCAATTTGGACTATATTACCAGCTTTTTTTGCAGCTTCCACCATTGCAATTCCTTCCCTTATATCGTAAGCCAAAGGTTTTTCACAGTAAATGTCAAGACCTTTCTCACATGCTGCAATAAACTGTAAAGCGTGCCAGTGCGGAGGCGTACCAATAAAAACAACATCAAGATCCTTCATTGCCAAAAGATCCTGGTAAAATTTAAATGCAGCCGGCCTGTATCCCTGTATTTTTTCGATCTCTCCCACGCTGTCCGAAAGATGCTTTGAATCAATGTCACAAACAGCCGTTACCACAACACTGCCAGTCTTCAACGCTGCTTTTGTGATAACCATACCATACCAACCCGCTCCTATCAGTCCTATTCTTAGTTTATTGGTTTTAAACCCTGACGGAACCCAGAGTGATGAAACTGCTGCGGCCGATCCCATGGTTGCAATTTCAAGAAATATTCTTCTTTTCATATTTTATACCCTTAGTTTACGTGCGGAGAATAATTTTCTAAGATATAATTTTTGATCATTAATCCGTCTATCCAGGCATTCATTATATTAACTAAATGTTATTTTTACGGCAGTGTAATAGTAATGAAAGCAAATCTTCTTTTCACAGATGCACTTAAGCTTCGGCGCCCGAATGCTTTTCACGTTATGCTAAAACCATCGGGACCAATATGTAATCTGAATTGTACATATTGTTACTATCTTGAAAAAAGGAAGCTATATCCGAATACGAAGCAATTCAGAATGAGTGAGGATATTCTTGAAACTTTTACCAGACAATTCATTGAGGCCCATGAAGTTCCGATAGTAACATTTACCTGGCAGGGCGGTGAGCCGACGCTTCTCGGCCTTGATTTTTACCGCAAAGCCATCGATCTGCAGAAAAAATATTCAGGAGACAGGAAAATTGAAAATGCTTTTCAGACAAACGGAATACTCTTGAACGATGACTGGTGTAAGTTTTTCACTGACAATGATATACTTGTCGGAATATCAATCGATGGAGAAGAACATAATCATGATCATTACAGAAAGACTGTTTCAGGTGCAGCAACATTCAGGAGAGTAATGAAAGGAATTGAACTTCTTCATAAGAACAAAGTTGAATTCAACACCCTCAGCGTGGTTAATGATTATAATGTACATTATTCCAAAGAAACTTACAGGTTCCTTAAAAAAATCGGGAGCGGTTTTATCCAGTTCCTTCCGGTGGCTGAGAGAAGCATTGGTAATAAAGGTTCTGGCGAATTGGAGCTGGTTAATCCTTCATTTCCCGGAAAGGCAGCAGTTACGCATTGGTCTGTCGATCCTGAAGAGTATGGCAGATTCCTCATAACGATATTTGATGAGTGGGTAAGGAATGATGTGTCAAGATACTTTGTCCAGATATTCGATGCAACACTTGCAAATTATGTGGGTGAGAACCCCGGCTTGTGTGTTTTCAATGATACCTGCGGCGATGCCCTGGTAATGGAGCATAATGGAGACCTGTTCTCATGCGATCATTTTGTTTATCCCGATTATTATCTTGGCAATATTTCGGAAACCTATCTGATCGATCTTGTTAAATCACAAAAACAATTTGATTTTGGCATAGATAAAAGAAACAAATTGCCAGCCTTTTGCCTCAGATGCGATGTCAGGTATGCCTGCCATGGCGAATGCCCGAAACACAGATTTATCCTGACTCCTGACGGTAAACCGGGTTTAAATTACCTGTGCAAAGGTTACAAACTTTTCTTTAAGCATGTTGAACCATATATGGAGTTCATGGCGAATGAGCTTAAAAATAAACGGCCTCCTGCAAATGTTATGCAATGGATAAGAAACAAAGATAACCAGGTGATAAAACCTTCAATACCTGGAAGGAATGATCCGTGCCCCTGCGGATCGGGAAAGAAATTTAAACACTGCTGTATGGGGAAGCCAATGTTTAATTAGTCTGATGGTCTGGTGGTCTAATCGTATAAAGCGGATAATAATATTTTTAATTGATCTGATATCTAAATGATATCATATTGAATAAATTTTATATCAAAAAGATATAATTATGATATCATTTTGATATAATTAACTTAATCAATATTAAAACCAAGGCATAAAAGCCCATCTCGGATCCCAGTTTATTAGCCTGGCATCCAAAGGCTTTTGCATAGAAATCGGCCATCCTGTCGCTGCCATAGGCAGGTAACTCAAAATGCACAACCGGATTCATTTTTTTCATAAGGCAGATTAAATAATTATTCGTTAATCCAAATTAGAAGAGAAAAATGAATTTTGTTCGGAAGACAGACCGATTATCGGTTGATTTCAATTTTATTCGGGAATTAGTATTAAATTAAAAAGAAAAACCAGTTGCAGTTCCTAAGAGCCAGGAGCTCATCAGGGATGCATTTACGTTCGACCTGTAATCTGGAAACTTATTACTGATACAGTCAAAAAGATTCGGTGGATATTACAAAGATTTTCAGGATAAGCAGGATTAACTAACTTAATATTCAATCGTGATATCTGCAGTGCCGGTAAAATTATTTATTGTCACGGTTTCCTTTGCTTTGTTAAAAGTGCCGCCAGTGATTTTAACAGGGTTTTTATTTTCAGGATGAGGTATCCTGATTATTACCTGTTTCGGCATACGGGTTGAATTGCATTTTATTTTTGCAGAAATAATTCCCCGGTTCAGCTCTGATTTTACTATGAATGAAACTGGTCCAAAATAACTGGCCGCATTATTTATTTCAATTGTTTTAGCATTCTGAAGCCAATTCCTTGGCACACCTGAAAGAAGTTTAAGGGTTTCTCCTTCCTCCATATAAATCATCCATCTGGTTTCCATCAGAAACCATGCTTCTTCGTGGGTTTTATGGATACTTACATGATAAAGGTGTTCCCAGAAGGTATAGGTTTCCCTGTCAGCCAGGGCTGCTACGGTATTATAATATGTTTTAAGAAATGGCTTGATCTTTTCCTGTTTCAGCTGAACAAAATTATGCCTGCTGTAATAGGGTTGACTGAAAGCTGCATTACGCTGATAAAACAGTTCACTGTGATATTTCATCAAAAATTTGGATACAGGCTCCATAGGGTCAAGAACCTCACAGAATATAAGATAAAGAGGTCCCAGAAGTACATCCGAGACTGTAAATGTTCCATGTGATAAAAATGTTTCAGGTGTGAAATAAAGTAATCTTGGGGCTTTTGCTTCAGTCCATGGCGGAACAGTCGGACACCAGGTGCCATCTCCTGCAGGAACGACAGGCGAGCCACCCATAGCCTTGAAAAATGATTCGCGGATATCTTTTCTCCAGGCATCGGCTTCAGAATTATATTTTTTTGAAACAGCCTCATCAATATATCCAAAAACTTCAGCCATTCTTTTCAAACCGAGATATCCGTAGCCATTGAGCATGAACTGATGATAAGGATCATTGGGATCAGCCACTTTCCCGTCTATCATACCATAACCCCTGCCGATCAGGTCGGGCTTTTTGCTGCGATTCCGCCAGTTTATCAGATAATCGCAAGACTTTATAAGTTTTTCATTTATACTTTTAATCCATGTTGTATCGCGGGTATAGCGGAAGTACTCTCCAATAGTGTAAAGGACGGCTCCTGTTTCAATCATATAGCCCCCGAAACTGCTGATCATACCGTCATCATACTGTTTTTCAAGGAAGAATCTCAAGGATCTTTTTGCCTGGTCAAATAACCCCATTGAGCAGAAAAACTGGATAATAGGAGAAGATTCGCTTCCTATCGGAGAATAAACTCCAGGGCATGCTGCAAGGATACCATCCGGCTCAAGTCCGTAGGTAACCAGGTCAAGATGAAGCAGACCTGCCTTTACCATTTCATTGATTCTGTTTTCAGGAAGATTTAACTGAGCTGTATTTAAAAGCTTAGTTTTCCAAAACTCCCTGCAATCTGCAAGTCTGCTTTCAAATGACTGGGCCGATAATTTGACTGCCCTCTCCTTTGAAATTGGCTTGTGAGGGAGGAAAAACTCAAATACTGCCTTTTCTCCAGGTCTGAGCAAAACTGAAATTTCTTCATCAGGTAATGGATGGCCATTAAGTTTGGAAATTCCAAAGACCCTGTCGGAAGAATATGATGACAAACCTGTTTTGTTGTCGTACAGGTAATTGTATTTTTCCCACCAGCCTGAGCCAGGTCTTAAGGTCCTGAAATATGCATAACATGGTACCGATGATAAGTTTACAGCTTCGGTTTTCAGGAAAAGGACTGCTTCCTCTGGCTTGTCCGACTCTTCTTTTAGAAGAACTTCCAATTCTGATTTCTGCTTTTCAGTGAATGTATGCCCGTAACTGTAGTTGTCGGCAACTAAAAAGTGAGATCCATATTTTTCTTTTCCAGTAAGCAGAGATGATTCAAGTGATGCAAAAGCAGTTATAGAGTATAGGATATCATCATCTTTTATCATTTTATGATAAACAGGGATTATGTCCTCATCTAGCCATCGTTTTTCCTCCTGTACAACACCCTGTCCCCTTCCGGCAAGAAAGCAATAATCGGCAGAGGTATTATTCATCTCAGGCAGGTTTAGATCAGAAGAACACATTTTTGGAGAGATCATTTCCATTTCTCCAGGGATTCCGAGTTCAAAGACCCTTACATCGCGACCGATACCTAACAGGATAGGGCATTTTTGATTTCGGGTATGGACAGCTGCCGAATCAAATGACTCTTCAATTTCATTTTCAATCCTATCTGTTTTTGTTGTGGTTTTTCTGCTTAGTATCTCACTTTCAATCTGCTTATATGTCCTTTTATCGCTGCTTATGCTGATTATAACATTGTACTCCGGAATATAAATAGGATACTCACAGGAAACATCGCGAAGGAAAAATGAAAATGAGTGTTCTCCGTTTGTAACTGAAATCAGCGTAGGGTTGCTCCCCGGATCGGTTTTTATCTCATCAAGTTTGATATTGAGTGAGTTTGGACCGGCCGAACTGAAAAGGTAGCTGTCATAATTTGTCTTTCCCTTACCTTCAAGAATTGAAAGACCGGTAAGTTTACCGTTTAAAACTCTGATATTTCCGCTGGCTTTTTCATCATTCCATTTGACGATAATGCTTTTAAGCTCATCATTATTCCTGGGGAACAGATTAGCAAGAAAGATGGGTACCAGCAGCAGGAGAATTAAAACAGCAGCTCTTTTCATCTGAGAATGTTTTGTTATTGATTATTTTCTTGAATTCATCCATTTGAGCCATAGTTTAAGGTTTTGAGTCCAGGAACCAATATGTTCATTATTTACTGCCAGGCCGAATCCATGTTCACCTTCTGAGATAATGTGCAATTCTGCAGGGATCTTTTTTGCACGGAGAGCCTTGTACATCAGAAGAGTATTCTCTACAGGAACGCCGCTGTCATTATCAGCATGGACAAAGAATGCAGGAGGAGTATCTTCTTTTACCTGCAGCTCATTTGAATAGTACTTTGTCAACCTGTTGTCTGCGTTCTTCCCAAGGAGAGCTTCTTTAGAACCTGCATGTGCCGACGGATCGGTAAAAGAAATGACCGGATACATAAGTATCATGTAATCAGGACGACAGCTTATCCTTTCAACAGGGTCAGAAGAATCCTTATTACCATAGTCAAAGTGGGTGCCAAGAGTGGAAGCAAGATGTCCTCCGGCTGAAAATCCCATAATCCCGATTTTACCAGGTTCGATATTCCATTTTGAGGCATTGAAGCGGACAAGTCTCATTGCCCGTTGGGCATCCATCAGAGGAGCTTTATGAGGCTCAATTGTATTACCGTAAACAGGCAACCTGTACTTCAGTACAATTGCAGCCACCCCAATGCTGTTAAAAAATCTTGCTATATCTGAACCCTCATAATCAAAGGCAAGAATATGGTATCCACCTCCAGGGCAAATTATTACAGCCTGTCCGGTTGCAAACTTTTTACTTGGGAGGTAAACTGAAATATCAGGTGTCTGTACGTTGCTGACCACGATAATATCACCTTTTTCGATTTTTTCAGACTGGCCCGTGTTTTTTGAATTAGGTACAGTACCTTCATAGAGGGGAAGGACAAAATCCTGTCCGTTTATCTCAGGCATCTGCATATAAAAAACCATCAGGATTAGTGGGAGAAGTATTCTTTTCATATCTTGTATTATTGTAAATTAATAACTTAACTAACATCAAATAGGTGACACCCGAATATTCCTGGAGAATTATATTCCATGGAAAGTTTTTCAGTTCTTTTGTGGAATGAATGATCTGGCCAGATCATCACTGTCACCATACTTCCTCATCAGTTTTGTTAATCTCGTGTGGAGGTGTTTTTTAATTCTTTCATATCCCGGCTGGTTGTAAACATTTCTCAATTCCATCGGATCAGTCTGGAGATCAAACAATTCCCATTCATCAATGTCGTAATAGAAATGAATTAGCTTGTAACGTTCAGTGCATATTCCGTAATGACGTTTTACCATGTGAGATCCCGGATACTCATAGTAGTGGTAATAATGTTCCTTGCGCCAGTTTGAAGGAGTTTTTCCTTTTAAAACCGGAACAAGACTTCTACCCTGCATGTCTGTTGGAATTTCAACACCGGCTATTTCCAGGAAAGTTTCAGCAAGGTCAATATTTGAAACCATGTCATTATTAATGGTTCCCGGCCTGATAACTTCCGGCCATTGAATAAGCAGAGGAGTTCTGTATGATTCCTCAAACATCCATCTCTTATCGAACCAGCCATGTTCTCCAAGATAGAAGCCCTGATCTGAGGTGTAAATTACAATGGTATTTTTATCAAGGCCGTTGGCTTTAAGATAATCAAGGATCTGACCGACACTTTTGTCAACTCCGGCTATGCATGCAAGGTAATCCTGGAGGTAACGCTGATACTTGAACCGAACAAGGTCTCTTTGCGATAAATTAGCTCCATAGAATCTGGCGATAATCGGATTATATGCCTTGTCCCAATCTGCCATCTGTTTCTGATCCATTCTGTCAAGACCTGTGTTTTTCATTTTTGACCTGTCTTTGTACAGCTTAAGATCCTCTTCGATACGCATTGTTTTGGATATTGTCATATCCTGTTCTTTTTCTGCAGCACCTCTTTCTGAATAATCATCGAAGAGTGTGGGAGGTTCTGGAAATATGACGTTTTTGTACAATGCAAGTTCATTAGGACCGGGCTGCCATTCCCTATGAGGAGCTTTATGATGCATCAAAAGCATAAATGGCCTGCCCGCGCTTTTAGCCTCGTCGAGCCATTTCAGACATTTTTCGGTAATCAGTTCTGTTACATAACCCTTTTCGGTATGCTGCCCCTGTTCGTTAATAAATTCAGGGTTGTAGTAATGGCCCTGGCCGGGAAGTATTTCCCAGTGGTCAAATCCTGTTGGCTCAGATCCAAGGTGCCATTTTCCAATAATCGCTGTATTATAGCCAGCCTTTTGAAGGAGTTTTGGAAAGGTCTGCTGAGATCCATCAAAGGGCTTCTGGTGTTCATTTGCAAGAAAACCGTTTTTATGACTGTACTTTCCAGTCAGAATAACTGCTCTGCAAGGACCTGATATAGAATTAGTTACTAAACATCTGTTAAAGATCATGCCACTCCTTGCGATCCTGTCGATATTTGGTGTTGGTGCATAATCCTTTAAAATACCTCCATACGCACTGATGGCCTGGTAAGCGTGATCGTCCGACATTATGCAGATTATATTCGGATGCTGATTCTGGAGAGATTGTGACAGAGAAAGCTGACTTAAAGCAGCACTGATCCCTACAGCTGAGGTAAATTTAAAATTTAATCGCATTGATCACTAAATTAAGTTCTTTATGTGCAAATTTGGGCAAGAGCATTCTATTATCTGAAATTTTATTGGCTATTTAATTATAAATGAGCCGGTTATTTCTCCACTATCCTTATAACCGTATCTTACTGCCTTTATCCTGAAATTGTAAGTGCCAGGTTTAAGATGCAAGGGTCCGGAATAGAGGTTCCAGTGAGGATCCGCTACCTCTTCAAGTGTATAAACAATTGAAGCGCCATGAGTAGAGCAATAGAAGCTTAAAGTCATTGGTGAGGAGTAGGTTCCTCCGGTCTTAGAGTTTTTTGATGCCCGTTCCTCAGGAGAGTTAACTATAAAATATGGTACGTCAGTTACAGGCTGAATCCCTCCCGGCCACATCTGTTCAATCATCTCGGGTTCATTAAGGTGTCCCATATCAGAAGTCTCTATTGTCCATTCAATCTGGCGTTTCCTCATTTCTTCAAGGATCCCGCATAATTTCGGATCGTTTGCAAGATTATTTATCTGATAAGGATCTGTTTTAATATCATAAAGTTCCTCAGGAGGACGACTATAGGCCATCCAGCTTTTCTGAGGGCCAGAAAGTCTGCCTTCCGCATCAAGCCTCAGCATTTCCTTATAAATAGGCATATTGTTCAGATAGGGAACCCAGATATTGAATGGTTCGTTCGGATAAAAGTTACGAATGTAGAGATATCTTTTTGTTCTTACTGACCGTATCATATCATAGGATTCATCGACTCTGTCGCGGGCAGCGAATACAGCATCCCGTGGTTTGCCTGCCTGGTTACCAAGGAAGGGGATACCCTGCATGTGTGAAGGGACGGGAACTCCTGCCAGAGACAGCACTGTTGGTCCAAAATCTATGGAACTAATAAGGCGATCATCCACAGTTCCGGAATTGGAATTATCAGGCCATTTAATGATTAACGGGATATTTAATCCGGAATCGTAAAGCCATCTTTTGGATCTGGGCAGGCCATCTCCATGATCACCCCAGAAAAAGATTATTGTATTTTTTAGTTCTCCCTCCTTTTCAAGTTCATTCAGCAATACGCCGACAATAGAATCGAGACGTGCAATATTGTCATACATTTTTGCAATGTTTTTTCTGATTATTTCATTATCAGGGTAATAAGGGGGAACAATTACTTTCCGGGGATCAGTTTTGACATTTGTTATGTCCCAGTTCTGGCTTTCGTGGGTACCAAGGTAATTGAACACAGAAAAAAAAGGTTGATTTTTGTCAGGCCTGTTTCTGTAATGTGCCTTTTGGCCGCATTCGTCCCAGATACTTACAGGAACAGGATCTTTGGCAAACTGATAATCAGTTTTTGCATTGTTTGTACAATAATAGCCGGCAGTGCGGAGATATTCGGTAAAGGTTTTTACATAATGAGGTGGAACTGCTGTAAATTCAATCGGATTATCCACCGATCTTCTGTATGAAGTGGTCCTCATATGCATGCACCCAATTGACGTCTGGTACATTCCGGTAATAATTCCGGCTCGGCACGGAGCGCTGATAGCGGCAGTTGTGAATACGTTAGTATAGCGGATACCCTGTGAAGCAAGGCGATCTATGTTTGGGGTTTTGGCAACCTTGTCTCCATAGCATCCCAGGTGGGGGCTCATATCTTCAGTGGAGATCCAGAGTATGTTGGGGCGTTTCTGCGGCTGCTGGCATGCTCCATTTGTTGCCAGATGTGATATTAAGCTTATGCTTCCAATTACTGATGTAAGCCTTTTCATAGTTATTGTTTTAATGATCCGGCTTTTCTTCTGTTTGCACCTTTTACTCCGGTGTTTTCATCCCCGAGATCAAGACGTGCCCTATTTGCAAGAGCCTCAAGTTCCATTACCTTTTCCGGGTAAAGATTTGCAACATCATACCATTCTCCTGGATCTCTTCTGAGATCGTAAAGTTCAGTGGTATAAACAGTCTCTGTGGTAACAGGACCAGGCCATCCATCTTTTCCCGGTTTCATGTACCTGTATGATTGGTAACTCGTATGAGGAAGCACAAGTTTCCAGTAATCGATTTGAACGGCTTCAAGACTGTTTTCCCTGTAATAGTAAAGTAATTCGTGCCTGGGAACAGCTTCTTTGTTTCCCAGCAACAGCTGCAGAATATTGACCCCGTCTATTTTCTTCTCTGGAAGCTTGGCGCCTGTAATGGCAGCTATGGTTGGGAGAAGGTCAATTGAAGATGCCAGTCTGTTGCAGATTTCTCCAGCTGGTATAACGCCTGTCCATTTCATAATACATGGTACCCGCTGACCGCCCTCCCAGGTTGTACCTTTGCCTTCCCGCAATCCGCCAGTTGTGCCGGCGTGATTACCAAAGTTCAACCATGGTCCGTTGTCGCTTGTAAAGATAATCAGAGTGTTTTTCTCCAGACCGTTTCTTTCGACTGCTTTCATTATCTCTCCGACTGACCAGTCTACTTCCATCATTACATCCCCATACATTCCCTGCCTGCTTTTTCCCCTGAATTTATCTGATACTCCCAATGGGACATGCACCATCGACTGAGGGAAGTAAAGAAAGAAAGGTTCTTTTCTGTTATCTTCTATGAATTTTACTGCTCTCCTGGTATATTCAGTTGTGAGCTTGTCCTGCCCTGATAAATCTTTAACCTCTCCTATTTTATCATTGCCTTCAATCAGGGGAAGAGGCGGGTATTTCATCTTAGTGCTGGCAGTATCCTTCAGGCGAATAGGGATCCCATCGTAGTCTACCGGCCACATATCGTTTGAATATGGTAAACCGTAGTATTCATCAAAACCATGTTGAAGAGGAAGAAATTCGCGTTGATGTCCAAGATGCCATTTCCCAATTACTCCCGTATGATAGCCTTTTGTTTTCAATACTTCTGCAATTGTTGTTTCTTCAGGATTGATTCCGTTAACTGACCAGGGCATTAAAGCGCCTGAAATCCCAATCCGGTTGGGATAACAACCGGTCAGGAGACCTGCTCTGGAGGCGCTGCTTACCGCTTGTGGGCAATAATACCAGGTGAACTGCATTCCCTGATTTGCAAGCCTGTTCAAATTTGGTGTTTCATACTGATTTGCTCCTGTCCTGCCAATATCACCATAACCCATGTCATCCATGAGAATAATGATGATATTCGGAGTGGAAACCTTAAAAGCCAATGGCTTTTGTGCGGAAGCATTAATAGCGACAATCGACACTGCTCCTGCAGCCAATGAGGTACTTAATTTTATCATAAATATTTTGTTTTAATTTTTATTCCAGTTTGGATTTGGTTCCATCATTTTTGCCCTAGTTTTTAACCTCCAATCTTTCAATATTTTATATAATTCTTCTTTTATGTCGGGGTTTGATGATGCTATATCAGTAGTCTCAGAGGCATCATTTTCCAGATCATAGAGCTCCTGCCTTTCCTTTTCAAAATTGTCAATAAGTTTGTATTTACCAATTCTCACTGCACTGCCGGGTTCAACACCCTGATTGGAATAATGAGGGTAATGCCAGAATAGCGGTCTTTCCTTAAGCTGTCCGGTAGTCAGGGTCTGCAGGAAGCTTACACCGTCGATATTTTCATCATTTATACTTGAGCCTGTCAATTCAGCAATTGTTGGGAAGAAGTCTATAGATGAGACGGGACAGCTTATTTCTGTCAGAGAAGTCTTTATCCAGGGTGCCCTGACAATAAGAGGTACGCGTATCCCTCCTTCATAAAGCCATCCTTTTCCGGCTCTAAGCGGATAGTTGCAAGTAGGAGAACCTTCTGAAGTTGACAGCCCTCCGTTGTCTGATGTAAAAATAACCAACGTATTCTTTGCAATTCCAAGTTCATCAAGCTTCGCAAGAACCTTTCCTACATTTTCGTCCATACTCCAGATCATAGCTGCATATACAGGATTACTCTGTATTATACGCTCCTTGAAGTTATCTGACATAGAAGGTTTGATCCAATCCCGATCTCTTGTAAATGCTTCAATTTTATTCAAGCCCAATGAATCGGCCTTGGCAGAAAATTTTCTGATGTGCGATTCTTTTGCCTGCAAAGGATTGTGAACCGCATAATAAGAAAGGTACAGGAAGAAAGGTTTGTTTTTATGGGTTTCAATGAATTTGACAGCTTCATCTGTCTGACGGTCTGTGAGATATTCGCCAACAGGTCCATCTTCGAGTCTGGGATTTCCATAAGGGGAGAAATATCCGTTTGACTTTGAGGTAATGAATGGTTGTCCGGCTTTATACCCACCTTTATTAATGTCAAAGCCCTGATTTTCAGGCCAGAATAGCGAATCCTCACCTAAATGCCATTTGCCTGATATCATTGTTGCATAGCCTCTGGTCTTCAGCATTTCTGCAATTGTTACCTCTTCAAGATCGAGTTGCTGTTTAAAAGGCAGAGGGAGAAGTTTATCATAAGGTGCACCGTAATTTGTGGCCTGTCTACCTGGTATCCATTCAGTAATCCCGGTGTTTACCGGATATTTCCCTGTCAATATTGAAGCTCTTGTTGGAGAAGAGACAGGGCAAGCTGCATAGGCATTTGTAAACCTGATTCCCTGCCTTGCAAGCCTGTCTATATTTGGCGTTTCATAGAATTTACTGCCGTAGCAGCCTGCATCACTGTAACCGTAATCGTCAACAAGAATAAATACAATATTTGGTAACGACTTTTCTGTCTTCATTGTATGGTGGCATGAAGAAAGCGGTACAGAAGCTGCAACTCCTATTCCGATGGCTGGTTTTAGCCTGGTGATAAACATAATTCTTATAATTTTATTTGTCAGTTTTTATTATTTTTTATCCTGAAAAGCAGTTCTGTTAATTCTTTAACAACATTCTGATGCTGCTCCGCAACGTTATTCTTCTCTCCGATATCGGAGGCTAAGTCATAAAGCTGAGGCAGCATATCATTTCCCGATTCAGTGTTTGTAAGAGTGTAGAGTTTTTCACCCGGTCCGGGTTCAATAAACTTCCAGTTATTTTTAATGATGGACAGCCTGTTATTTAATGCTTGTTCCACTATCCATTCCCTGCCAACTTTATTCTTTCCAAGTAATGTTGACAACTGGTTAAAACTGTCGGGTGCTGATCCTTCCGGAAGTTTTTGTTTCACAAGTTCAGCAAATGATGCTATAAGATCAATCTGGCTGAACAGGGCCTTGGATAATTCCGGCTTGATGTGATCTTTCCATTTTACAATGAAGATGATCCTTGTTCCTCCTTCGAAAGCGCTGTACTTACCTCCTCTCAGTGGCCCGGCCGGTTTGTGATTTCCCAGCAGTTCAACTGCATAATCCTTATATCCGTCATCAATAACAGGACCGTTATCGCTGGTCACAATGATCAATGTTTTGTCCGAAAGCCGAAGATCATCGATAACCTTCATAATCTGTCCGACCGACCAGTCAAATTCAACAATAGCATCACCCCTTGGTCCCATACCACTTGCGCCCGAAAATCGCTGGTTCGGAACTCTTGGGACATGAATGTCGTGTGTGGCAAAATATAGGAAAAAAGGTTTTTCTTTGTTTTCCCTGATAAAGTTTACCGCTTTGCCTGTTATCATGTCGGCCATATTTTCATCAGTCCACAGGGCAGATTTTCCACCGGTCATATAACCTATCCGGCTTATACCGTTTACGATTGTCATATCATGACCATGGCTTGGATGCATTTTCAATAGTTCAGGATTCTCCTTTCCTGTTGGCCAGTTACCGATTTTTTTTTCATAATTTATCATTATTGGATCTGAGGGGTCAAGCCCCACCACCCTTCTGTTTTCAACATAGACACATGGGACTCTGTCGCCAGTTGCTGGAATTATAAAGCTATAATCAAATCCTATGTCTTCCGGACCTGGTTTTATTTCACCATTCCAGTCAGGACCTCCTTCAGGACCAAGTCCTAGATGCCATTTACCGACAACTCCTGTAGTATAACCTGCAGATTTCAGCATTGAAGCAATCGTAACTCTTCCAGGTTTTATGATTGCAGAAGCATCACCTGGGGCAATCCCCGTACCCTTTCTTCTCCATGCGTATTCTCCGGTAAGCAGGGAATATCTTGAAGGTGTGCTTGTTGCGGATGTGCAATAAGCATTTGTGAATTTTAGTCCCTGATTGGCAAGACGATCAATATTTGGAGTAAGTAAACTTTTTGCACCATAACAGCTTACATCTCCATAACCGAGGTCGTCGGCGTAGATGATTATTATATTGGGTTTATCATTTGATTTTGATGATGCGCATGAGGTGGAAGCAGCACTGATTAAAGCTGGGATCAGTAATGATTTTCCGGGATATTTTAACATTATTTTGTAGATTCTGAATGGTTTTATGAGAAGCAAGGGGTTAAGGTAGTTAAGAAAGTAATCCTACCGGATACTTTCCGGTGGTTTTTCAAATTCCAAAGGGAAGACAGGTGAGGGTAAATGAGCCTTTTTCATCAGTTCTTCCATTCTTTTTAATATCTCCGGGTTTGATTCTGCGACATTAGCAGATTCGCTGATATCTTTTGAGAGGTCATACATTTCAACCGGGCCGTCCGATGTTTGCAATGTATTGAATTTTAAAACTTTCCAATTGTCCATTCTCATTGCAGTTTTACCTCCTTGCTCGTGGAATTCCCAATATAAGAAATCATGTTTTTTCTGGTTTTTGCCAGTTAATTCTGCCAGAAATGAAATCCCGTCGTTGGGAGGAGCCTGACAACCTGTTATATCTGCGATTGTAGGTAAAATGTCCCAAGATGCAGAAATATGGTTTGATACAGAGCCGGATCTGATTTTCCCGGGCCATTTTACGATGAAAGGTGTTCGTATTCCCCCTTCATAAAGGTCTCGTTTATAGCCTCTCAGATTGCCGTTGCTATCGAAATATTCCGGGTCGGCTCCTCCTTCGAGATGGGGTCCGTTATCAGAAGCAAAGAAGATGATAGTATTTTTCTCGAGTCCTAACTCTGAAATGAGATTAATCAATTCGCCAACGTAGTCATCAAGTTCTTTTATCATGGCAGCAAAGGCAGCATGAGATTCGGTTTGTGATCCGTAAGGACCAAGGCGGAAATCCGGGCCGTTATCCGTTCCCTTATAAACCTTTTCAGGTTCAAATTTTCCGCGGAAGAGATCCATGTATTCTTCTTTTGCAAAAAGTTCAGCGTGGGGAAGTGTTGTGGGATAATAAAGAAAAAATGATTTGTCCCGGTTTCTTTTTATAAATTCCAGAGCTTTGCTGTGAATTATATCGGGGCTGTAGATTCCTTTCTTACCTGAATCATTTTCATGCAGAAGTATTTTATTCCGGTTATGCCACAGATGATCGGGATAATAGTTATGGGCAAGACGCTGGCAATTATATCCGAAAAACTCATCAAATCCCTGCGAATTTGGATCTCCTTCTGTATTAATAAATCCAAGTCCCCATTTTCCGAAGGCCCCTGTTACATATCCTTTCGATTTCAGCATTTCTGCAAGAGTTACTGCTTCAGCCGGCAAGGGCCATTGTCCTTCAGGATCCCATTCTTTGTTTCCGCGAATGGGTGTATGGCCGGTATGCAATCCTGTCATCAGACATGAACGTGAGGGAGCGCTTACTGTAGATCCTGCATAATGCTGCCGAAACATCATGCCCTGTCGGGCAAGTCTGTCGATATTAGGTGTTGAGAACCTCTGTTGTCCATAACAGCTAAGATCGCCATAACCCAAATCATCGGCCAGAATAAACACAATATTCGGCTGTTTTTTTTCACCTTCATGTGAACATGAGAGGACAGCTATTGAGGCTGCACACATTGCAATTGGAACACCATTTTTCATCCTGATAATGTAAAATGTGAATCAGGTTATTATTATAATTCCAAACAGAAGAAAAATAATTATATATATGAGAATCTTGAGAATAACAAGTTCATCCTTTTCCATCTTAAAAAAATTAAGGTGTGTGATCCGGCACCTTAAAAGTAAGGATATTTTGTTATTTATAAGAGTTTACATGGACATTTTTAACTGCTCTTCCCGAAGGATCTATCATATTTTTAAAAGATGCATCCCATGCGAGCGCTTCTGCGGTACTGCAGGCAACCGAAGGAACTGAAGGAACACATGCAGCAGCAGAATCTGAAGGGAAATGTTCTGTAAATATTGATCGGTAAAAATACTCTTCTTTTGACATTGGTGGATTTATCGGAAACCGGTATCTGGAATTTGCCAGTTGATTATCCGAAACTTCCTTTGAGGCAAGAGTGCGCAGGGTGTCAATCCAGTTATAACCTACGCCATCAGAAAACTGTTCCTTTTGTCTCCATACCACACTTTGAGGAAGATAGTCCTCGAAAGCTTTCCGGAGAATCCATTTTTCGATACGGCCCGAGCCTGCCATTTTGTCTTTTGGGTTAAGTCTCATTGCCACATCGAGGAACTCCTTGTCAAGGAATGGTACCCGGCCTTCAACGCCCCATGCAGCAAGAGATTTGTTTGCTCTAAGGCAATCATAAAGGTGAAGTTTGTCAAGTTTCCTTACGGTCTCTTCGTGGAAAGCTTTTGGATCAGGGGCTTTATGGAAATAAAGATAGCCACCGAATACTTCATCGGCACCTTCACCCGAAAGGACCATTTTCACGCCCATAGATTTGATTACTCTTGCCATCAGGTACATTGGAGTTGAGGCTCGGACCGTTGTAACATCATAAGTTTCAATGTGGTAAATGACATCCCTTATGGCGTCAATTCCTTCTTCGACAGTAAAGTTTATCTCATGATGCACTGTCCCTATGTGGTCAGCCACTTTCTTTGCTGCTGCAAGGTCAGGTGATCCGGCAAGTCCGACAGCGAATGAATGCAACTGAGGCCACCAGGCTTCAAGTTTATCACCTGATTCAATTCTTCTAGGAGCAAACTTTTTTGCTACCGCTGAAATGACAGATGAATCGAGACCTCCCGAAAGCAGAACTCCATAGGGGACATCGGACATTAGCTGCCTGTGCACTGATGCTTCAAGCGCATTTCTCAGGTCATTAATTGAAGTTATATTGTTCTCAACGTTTTCATAATTCATCCAGTCGCGTGAATACCATTTCTTCATTACTCCTTCCCTGCTGTAAAGGTAATGTCCCGGGAGGAATTCCTGGATCTTGTTGCATACACCCTCAAGAGCTTTGAGCTCAGAGGCAACATAAAAGTTTCCAGACTTATCCCATCCCATATATAGTGGCACAATCCCTATGTGATCACGGGCAATCAGATAACAGTCGTGTTCCTTATCGTAAAGTGCAAACGCAAAAATTCCGTTCATATCTTCAAGAAAGGCAGGTCCCTTTTCACGGTAAAGGGGCAGAATTACTTCACAATCAGACTGTGTAAGAAACTCATAAGACCCCATATATTTCTGCCTTATTTCCTGGTGGTTATAAATTTCTCCATTGACCGCCAGAATAAGGTTGCCATCCTTGCTGTACAGCGGCTGCCTGCCGGATTGCGGATCGACAATTGATAATCTCTCATGAGCAAGGATTGCTCTGTCACAATAAAAAATTCCCGACCAGTCCGGTCCGCGATGCCTGACTTTTTTAGACATTTTAAGAACTTCTGTTCGCAATTCAAGATGGCTGACCTTCAGGTCAAACACTCCAACTATTCCGCACATAACCTTTTTTGCATTTTAAATGAATAGCTTTTAATATAAAACTTTTGATATACTTGAGCATATTTGTATTAAACAAACAGCCTGCAAAGCTAAGAAATAACATCAAATACAAAAATAAATTATTAAAAAATATTTGTAAAAATATAAAATATGATAGAATATTTATTGTAACAATTACAAAATATAAGATAAATTCGATAAATTGTGAAAAATATTAATTTGTATAATGAGGTGTCATAATATTTAGCCGGAGTTATTATGAAGGTCGGACAGATGTTAAAAAAAATTAAATACTCATCATTAAATATGGTATATATTAAGTTTTTGCAGATTGTCAATTTTGTTTTTTTATATTGCAAGATTTATTAATCAAAAATCAATAATCGCACTATGAAAAGCAGTCATATTATTTTCTCATTTGCAGTTTTATTTCTTTTGTCAACAGGCACTTCATCAGGTCAGGAAATAGGATGGAGAGGGCCAGGGCGGACAGGAATTTATAATGAGACCGGATTACTGAAATCATGGCCTGCAGGGGGGCCGGCACTTATATGGGAAGCAACCGGAATTGGTATGGGTTATTCGAGTGCCACAGTTACAAATGATGCCGTATATATCACTGGCATAAGGGGTGATAAGGATGTGCTGACCGCCTTTACGCAGGACGGTAAAAAGAAGTGGGATGTTGAATACGGGAATATGTCGAAGGTGAACAGTGCGCCGGAGAGTCGTTGTACTCCTACATTTGCATACGGCAAATTATTTGTTGTCAGCGGCATGGGTGAACTTTCATGTATTTCAACAGAAGGTAAAATCCTATGGATGGTAGATTATTACAAGAAATACAATGCAACTGTTCCCCGTTTCGGCATATCTGAATCACCTCTGGTTTTTGACAACAAGGTGATTGTTACTCCCGGAGGCAATATTGCAGCAATGGTCGCTTTCAATGTTGATAACGGGAAGGTTGTTTGGGAGACTCCTTCATTAAATGAAGGCTCACAATATGTGAATCCCCTGCTTATTGAGGATAAAGGAATAAAGACAATCGTGACTCATACTCCAACATGGATAATTGGTGTTAATGCCTCAAATGGGAGAATACTTTGGAAATTTAACTTCGGATCAGTCAATGCCGATCAGAAAGGTGGAAAAAATTACATTCATACCCCAATTTATAAGGATGGATTTATTTTTGCTGCAAATGGTTACGGACAGACATCAGCAAAGATCAGGATTATGGCTGATGGAAAAGATCCCGAACTGGTTTGGAAAAATCCTGATATAAATCCTCATGTAGGTGGAATGGTCCTAATCGGGAATTACATTTACAGCTCTACGCATGACAATAACTCTAAGGGGAGATGGGTTTGTGCTGACTGGACCACAGGAAAAACAATGTGGATCACCGACTGGAACAATAAGGGATCAATTGTCTCAGCTGATGGTTTAATATACATATATGAGGAAAAGAACGGTAATGTCGCGCTGGTTAGACCAAACAGCGAAAAGCTTGACATAATAAGCTCTTTCAGAATTACAAAAGGTTCAGGGCCATACTGGTCACATCCGGTAATTAACAAAGGAAGATTGTTTCTCAGACACGGAGATTATATGGCGGTATATAATATAAAAGCCAAATGATTATTACTCTTGCTTTAGTCCTGTTTTAAATAATAAATTTGGACGTTAGTGATAAACCACTATGCCGACATTAAAGCAGAATAACATATTGATCTTAAGTGTAACGGCTTTTCTGTTCATAGCAGCATTTCTATGGTGGATTTTTGCAACTCCGTCTTATAAAGTTGTTGAACGTGTCCCGGGGATGGATGATCGTCCTCCCCAAAAACAATTATCAGATTCAGTTATCATTGGTGAATACTTTGATTCACTTGGTACGATTGAGATGGACATTTTGCCTGGTGACTGGCCGCGTTTCAGAGGAGAGGATTTTGACAATATAAGCAAGGACAGGACGCCATTAACTGAAGGCTGGGATACATCCGGGCCGCCGGTTTTATGGAAGATAACGCTTGGAGAGGGTTATGCCGGTCCTGCTGTAAGGAATGGAAGGGTTTATATTCTTGACTATAATGAGAAAAGAAAAGCAGATATGCTTAGATGTTTTTCACTTAAGTCAGGTAATGAGCTCTGGAGAAAATGGTATACTGTGGAATTTAAGAGAAATCACGGGTACTCACGGACCATTCCTGCCATAACCGATAAGTATATTATTACTATCGGACCACGTTCACATGTTATGTGTGCAGATCCACTTGATGGAAAGCTTCTTTGGTCAATTGATCTCGAAAAAGAATACGGGATACCGGGAACAATAAAGGGCAAAATAACCCCTGAATTCTATTGCGGCCAGTGTCCATTGATCGATAATAATGTGGCAATATTTGCGCCAGGCGGAAAATCTATTATGATTGGGGTTGACTGCGCATCCGGTGAAGTTCTATGGAAGGCGCCTAATCCTGATTCACTGAGAATGTCCCATACATCTATAATGCCAATGACTATCTACGGAAAGAAGATGTATGTATATGCTGCGCTGGGAGGAGTTATTGGTGTGTCGGCTGAAGGTGACGATACTGGCAGAATACTATGGACGACTAATGAATGGAATCCGGCCATTACCGTAGCATCTCCTGTTTATCTTGGCAATGGTGAAATAGCGGTATTCGGAAGTTACGGAGCAGGGGCAGCCAGAATTAAGATAACTCAAGAAGGACAAGGTTTTAAAGCAACAGTAACTGAGCAGCACAAGTCGTCGGCCGGGATCGCAAGTGAACAGCAGACTCCCATACTTCTTAACGGCAATCTCTGGATCGTGTTACCTGAAAATGCAGGTCCTTTGAAAAGACAACTCGCATGTTACAAGACATCTGACCTTATTACACCTGTATGGTCGAGTGGTAAAGAAAACAGATACGGCAAAGGAATGGGACCGTATATTGTAAGAGGGAATAAGCTTTTTCTTCTTGACGATGAAGGAACACTTTACCTTTTCAGGATCGAGAATTCAACGGCGGTTCAGGTTGCAAGTCATAAGGTCATGCAGGCTGTTGAAGCATGGAGTCCAATGGCCCTGGCAGGAAGATATCTGATTCTGAGAGATGCGCATAATATGCTTTGTCTGGATATTGGTAAAAATAATTAAGTTATGGATAAAAGGTGGGCAACTATAACTATTATTGTCTTAATTATGGTATTTGCCGCATATATTGTGGTTGATTCGGCATTAAAAAAGACCTTGAAAAAGACAGAGACCTCATCTGACATCTATGATACTCTCTCACCTGCATGGAATGTAATTAAAACATTCAAACCTTCAATTGGAAGTCTCTATGCCATAGCTGTTTCGGAGGATTCTTTAATCATTGCCGGTGGAGAGACCGGAATAATATGTTATGATAATGATTTCAGGATGAGATGGGAAATCAATACAGAAAAGCCTGTTTCTGCATTGGCATCATCAGTTGGCAATGTATATGCAGCCACGGGTACATACATTATGGTTTATGATATAAATGGGAAAAAAGTTGATGATTGGGGTCCTTATGAAGAAAATGCGCTGATAACATCAGTTGCCTCCTGCACTTCCTATATAGTATTTGCTGATGCTGCGAATAAAGCATTATATGTCCTTGATAAAGATGGAATTATAAAAAGCATCATCGGTAAATCGGACAAAACATTCAATATTCCAAGTGGTTATTTTGATGTCGCATTAACAGGTGATAATTTCATTTATGTAGCTAATACAGGTTATAAGAAAATTGAAAAACGGGATATCAATGGAAAACTGTTGAGCTCCTTCGGTGATTCCGGAAGTGAGCCTGAGAATTTCTGTGGCTGTTGTAATCCTGCTCACTTTGCAATTATTCCAGGAGGTTTTATCACGGCTGAAAAGGGGATTAACAGAATAAAGAAAATTGATGACAGTGGAAAATTCGTTGAGTTGATTTCTTCCGCCAATGAATTTCCCGCCTCCGTTCCGCTTGATATAGCAGTTCTCAACAACAATCTTATTTATGCAGCAAATCCTTCAGATTCAAAAATATACGTATTTGAAAGAAAGAAATAATATTAGATATGTGGCTTAAATGACAATGAAAAAGAAGGATAAAAGTAAAATTGTATACTCAAATAAAACATGAAACGATCAGAATTCTTGAATAAAATAATCAGCTACCTGTTATTGACTCTAATTACAGGTCTTGCAATTTTTCTTGGAAGGAGGGCGGCAAAAGCTGCTGATTGTGGTACATGCCCCGGAAGAGGTATATGTTCAGGCAGGTCTGATTGTTCAACCTACTTATCCGAATGAAAATGGAGAATCAGGGAGGCAGGATAAAATCAAGACGAGATTTTGTTAAGAATGCAGGCAGGCTGGCAATGGCAGTTCCGGTATTAACTATCCCTGCCATTCTTGCAAGCAGAAGCAAAATAAAAGGATATGT
This sequence comes from uncultured Rikenellaceae bacterium, assembly GCA_964514725.1. Classification (GTDB taxonomy): domain Bacteria; phylum Bacteroidota; class Bacteroidia; order Bacteroidales; family VadinHA17; genus LD21. The sequence continues at coordinate 87,879 of CAZEUL010000004.1, read as the reverse complement.
CTGGCAGATTGATCCTTACAAATGTACAAGTTGTGAACAATGTAAGACAGCCTGTGTCATGACCCCTTCTGCTGTAAAGTGCACAAATGCATACCCAATGTGCGGATATTGTGATTTTTGTCCGGGTTATCTGCGACAGGGTGCAAAACGTTATGACACTGGGGCTGAAAACCAGCTGTGTCCGGTAGGAGCCATTAAAAGGAAGTTTGTTGAAGAACCGTATTTTGAATACGTAATTGATGAGGATCTGTGTGATGGTTGTTCGAAATGTGTAAAAGCATGTTTTGATTTTGGGAACGGCTCTTTATATCTTCAAATCATGCATAACCTATGTGTTAATTGCAACCAGTGTGCAATAGCACGAATATGTCCTTCTGACGCGATAGTAAGGGTTCCGGCTGCCGAGCCTTACTTAAGAAAGGATTTAAAAAAACCAGATGGACAAATTGAAAAGGGTTGAAAAATTTAAAAGTTATTTGGTTAATAAAAAAAGTTGGAGGGGTGATAAGCTTAAACGTTAAAAATTTGAAAAGGATAAGAAAATATCTGCCGGTACTTCTCATAGTTATGCTTTTTATATGGCAGCCGAAAGCTTATGCCCAGCCTCAAAGATTTCCGCGGCCAGAATTTGAAAGCGGATACAATTTCCCCACACACCAGTTCCTAAATCAGAGAGGTCCGATGTGGGAATATATGGATGTAGCTGTTCTCGTAGCAGCAATGGTAGTTGCTGCATGGCTGGCCATTAAAAAAAGATCACGTAGTGGATTAATCTGGTTATCAGTTTTTTCACTTGCTTATTTTGGTTTTTACCGGCAGGGTTGTATTTGTGCAATTGGGTCGATTCAGAATGTATCCCTTGCACTTTTCAACAGCACCTATGCAATTCCATTGTCAGTACTTCTGTTCTTTATATCACCTTTGATTTTTGCCCTGTTGTTCGGGAGAGTTTTTTGTGCAGGTGTCTGTCCTCTTGGAGCAATTCAGGAACTTACAGGCTTCAGGCAGGTTAGAGTTCCTGAAAAGGTTGAGAAAGTTTTGACCGCAATACCATTTGTTTATCTTGGACTTGCAGTTCTGTTTGCAGCCACAGAAAGTCAGTTTGTTATTTGCCGTTATGATCCATTTGTCGGAATATTCAGGATCAATGCACCATTTACAATGATTATCTTTGGGTCTCTCCTTCTAGTTGTGGGGATTTTTGTAAACAGACCTTACTGCCGATATTTATGTCCTTATGGTGCTCTGCTTGGAATATTTTCAAGGTTTTCACTGAAGCATCTGACAATTACTCCTGCCGAATGCAGGAACTGCAGACTGTGTGAGTCAGGATGTCCGTATGATGTTATTCTCCAATCCGATCCACCTGAAGTGAAAGAAAAACCAAATGACAAAAAGGGAAGAAGCTACCTTTATATACTTCTGATTCTGGTTCTTGCTGCTGGTTTTGCAGTGATCTTCAATAATCTGGCACCGGTTCTTTCACGGGTAAATAATAATGTAAAACTGGCAAGGGAAATAAGGCTTGAGAATGAAAAAGGTATTAAAGCTAAATCCAAGGCAGCTATTGCCTTCTATGAATCAGGAAAGACTGAGGAAGAGCTGTTTGCTGAAGAACAGCAGATTAAAGCCAGATTCATGAAGGGTTCTCCCTGGGTTGGCATATTCCTTGGAGTTACACTAGGATTAAGTTTTTACAGAAAAACAATCAGAAATATCCGGAGAGATTATGAGCCAGATCGCAGCAGATGTGTTAGCTGCGGGAAATGTTTCAGCTTCTGTCCGGTAACGATAAAAAACAAAAAATGAAATTCTCTGAGAAAAATATCAAGGTTTTTAAGGGAATAAGCCTGGTCTCAGGAGTATTTACCATTTTAATAGCATTGACAATGCTGTTTGGTCTTATTCAGCTTAAGACAATTAAACCACTCGATAGTCCTTCCCTTCAGACTATCAGGGAACAATTTGAAAAGGATCCTGATAATAAAGATAAAGCTGAACAGGTAAGGGCAATAGACTTAATGGCAAGGAGAGCATACTTTTCTTCCAGATGGCAGATTGAGACGGGCTCCTATCTTCTTTTGGCAGGTGCATTGATTTTCGTTCTTTTTCAGAGATTGATTGCAGGCAGTGAAAAACCTCCACGTTCTTTACTGACCGGCAGGCCCGACATTAAAGCAGAGAAAGTCAAAAACCAGAAGTATCTTGTTATATCTGCATCAGCAGTTACTATTCTTGCAATAATATCCTCTTTTATTCTCAGATCTGAACTCCCATCACCAGGAAGAAGATCCGCCAAAGGAGAAATTGTTTCTTCAGCTCATGTTTCAGGAATCACACTGCCGGGAAATGTCAATTATCCTTTTTTCAGGGGTGAAGGAAGCAGGGGAATTGCAGGGGGATCAGGATTTCCGACAGAGTGGAATGGATCAGAGGGGAAAAATATAAAATGGAAACTTCCAATTCCACTCCATGGTAAAAACTCGCCGGTAATCTGGGGGGATAAGTTATTCCTGACTGGTGCTGATGAAGCAGTATGTGAAGTATATTGTATAGATAAGAATGCCGGCAACATTATCTGGACTGCAAGCGCATCCGAGTTTCCCGGATCGTCGAAAGAAGTTCCTGAATCTGATGCAGAGGCAGGGATGGCGGTACCAACAGCAGCAGTAAATGAGAAATATGTGTGTGCTATTTTCGGAAATGGCAATCTGGTCTGTTTTGATCATGATGGCAAGCTGATCTGGGGAAAGAATATTGGTGTCCCTCAAAGTTCCTACGGTTACTCGGGGTCCCTTTTAATTTATGAGAACATTCTGCTTGTCCAGTACGACAGTCAGGAAATTATAAAGCTTTTGGGATTTGACTTAAAATCCGGAGATTTAAAATGGGAAACCATAAGGTCGGGGCGACCGGTGAATTCCTCACCTGTGCTGGCAGCTTTCGATGGTCAGCCGCAGGTTCTGATTAACGGCAATCCGAATGTTTCATCTTTTGATCCTGTTACCGGAAAGGAATTATGGAGCCTTCAGGGAGTATCCGGTGATGTGGCGCCATCACTGGCAGTAAATAGCAAAATGGTTTATGCTGTTACTGATTACTATAAGATTATTGCGCTGAAGCCGGGCAAATCAGGATCAACAGTATGGGAAGATAATGCATTTACTCCGGATGTTTCCAGTCCGGTTGCAACTGATGAATTTTTGTTCCTTTCAACCGGAAATGGGGATGTAGCCTGCTATAATGCTGAAAAAGGAGATACGTTATGGTCACATTATTTTGAAGATCAATTTTATGCATCACCAATAATAGCTGATGGTAAAGTATATTTTCTTGACAGAAGCGGAGTCATGCATATTGTCAAAGCCGGGCCGGAGTTTCAGCTTATTTCAGAATCGCCTGTGGGAGAAAGGACCGATTGTACTCCAGCCTTTTCAGAGAATAGAATTTTTATAAGATCAAAAAACAATCTATTTTGTATCTCTGCAGATTGAAAAGAATAAACACATTAATCCTGTTGTTGATCCTGTTTTTTCTTCATGCAGAAGGACAGGTGAATGATAACGAATGGCCTCTTTTCAGAGGAAAAGCTGATCTGTCGGGAAATACTTCGGTACAGTTTCCATCGGTGCCAAAGCTTATCTGGAGCCTTTCTTCAGGATCCAGATCAAAATCCTCTCCTGTTGTAAGTGATAACCTTATATTCTTTGGTAATGATAAAGGAACACTTTTTGCTGTTTCAGCCGATGGTAAAATAAAATGGAAATTAGATACGGGTAATTCAATAGAAGCCCCTCCGGTGGTATTTGATGATAAAGTATTTGTGGGCTCATCTGATGGTATTATGCGTGCTGTTAATAAATTAACAGGAAAACTTGTCTGGACCTATAAAACTGAAAATCAAATTGCCGGATCAGCAAATGTATGGACTACAGGTAAAAGGGCCGGGCTGGTTTTTGGAAGTTACGATTATTTCCTTCATTGTGTTGATCCCGCTACAGGCAGGATGCTATGGAAACTTGAAACTCAAAACTATGTAAACGGAACACCTGCAATTGCTGATAATAGTATTGTTTTTGGAGGGTGTGATGGTATTGTCAGGTTAACTGATCCTTTGACAGGAAGGCAGAAAGACACCATAGAGATTGGTGTTTACATTGCTGCCTCCCCGGCTCTGTTTAATAAGAAAGCGTATTTTGGTGACTATGAAGGAAATCTTTATTGTATCGATATAGCAAGGGGCAAAATTGCATGGAAAGTATCTGCAAATGAGGAGTCAGGGTCATTTGTTGCATCACCCGCTGTTGGTAGCAACAGGGTTATGATTGGGAACGAGGATAAGTATCTTTATTGTTATAATTCAGTTACAGGCAAGTCTGAATGGAAATTCAGGACCAATGGGAGAATAAGTGGTTCAGCAGTGGCGGGATCCGCTCATGTGCTTTTTGGAAGCAATGACGGTAATTTGTATATGCTAAGGATAGTTGATGGGAAAAAGGTCTGGAGCTTTAATGCAGGTTCGCCTGTAAGCAGTTCTCCTGCTGTAACAAAAGACAGGTTTTATTTCTTAACAGACGACGGGAGGCTTCTGGCTTTCGGGAAATAGCTTCAATCGATATGAAAATTGTATATCTCATTACTGGTTCTGGAGGATCATTCTATTGTGGAAACTGTTACCGTGACATGCTTTATGTCAGGGCTATAAGGAAAGTTCCCGAAATAGTGGTAAAAGCAATACCGCTCTATTTGCCCCCTGACAGGACGTCTGTTGATAATAGTTTCGACAGGAATTTATTTTTTGGAGCTATATCAATGTATTTGCGTGAAAAGGTAAGGCTTCTAAGGAACATGCCATCGTTTTTTGACAAATTCCTTGATTCATCTCTTTTTCTGAAGCTGGCAGCAAAACAGGCTGGCACAACCAGCACTGAAGGCTATGAGGAACTCACAATCAGTATGATTGAAGGTGATAATGCCTTTAGAAAAACAGAAGTAGACAGACTCGTTAAATACCTGATGAAGGAAGGGAAGCCTGACATAATACATTTATCCAATGCTTTGATTCTTGGAATTGCCCGACAGCTCAGGAAAAGAATAAAGGTTAAAATCGTCTGTTCACTACTCAATGAAGATGACTGGATAGATGATATGGCGGAACCTTATCGTTCCCGAGCCTGGGAGATGATAGCACGGGAGGCTGTATATGTCGATACATTCATCACTCCCAGCAACTATTATAAAAACCTTTTCATAAGCAAAACCGGGCTTAAAGGTGACAATTTGATAGTGGTACCGCTTGGTTTTGATCCTGAACAGTTTACTATTACTAAAAATGATTTACACTATCCTTCAGTGGGTTATTTCAGTCGGGTGAATCATCATAACGGGTTTGATAAACTTGTGGATGCCTTCATAGATATAAAAACCAAAGGACTGATCCCTGATCTGACACTTAAGGTGTGCGGCGGTTATACGGGAGCCGACAAACCATTTATTTCCAAGCAAATCAGGAAAATAAGAGAACACCATCTTGAGAAATCAATAAAGATTTATCCTGAGTTTCAGGGCACAAAGAAAATTGAATTCTTTCAGGACGTTGATATCATAAGCGTCCCTGTTCGTAAATATGACGGTTATGGTTTATATATTCTTGAAGCAAACAGCGCTGGGGTCCCTGTGGTACAACCTGCAACTGGAGCATTCCCTGAAATAATTGAAAAAACTGGAGGAGGAATAGTATATATGCCTGATACGGTTGAGGAACTTTCTTCGAATATTTGTAAGTTATTAAAAGACAGGGAATTACTTTCCAGGTTAGGAAACCGTGGACGCGAAGGTGTAAAACAGGAGCTTTCGTTGGATAAAATGTCTGAAGGACTTTCAGAGGTATATAATAAAACTATGAATAATAATGATGTTAAAGGTAACTAACCTGACAAAATCATATCCACAGAGGGGATTGGTCCTTAATAATCTTTCACTTGAGGTTAAAGAGGGAGATCTGATTTCAATTTCCGGACCTTCAGGCTCCGGCAAAACAACTTTGCTCAATATTATTGGACTTCTTGACAGACCTGATAATGGTGAAATATTATTTAAAGGTAAATCGGTTCTCAGCTATGATATCAATGAATCTGCCTCTTACAGAAACAGGCACATAGGCTTTGTTTTTCAGGACCATCTGCTTCTCCCCTACCTTACCGTAAAGGAAAATATAATGATACCTCTGATTCCGGCGCGGTTGAATGAAAATGAATTCAGGGAAAGAAATGAGTATGCTGCCAGATTGATGGAAGATACCGGAATTGGAGAATTGTCTGACAAATATCCCTCAACAATTTCAGGTGGAGAAGCTCAAAGAGTTGCACTTGTAAGAGCTTTGATCAATAAGCCATCATTGCTGTTAGCGGATGAACCAACCGGATCGCTTGACAAAAAAAACTCAGAAAATCTTGGAAACATTCTCCTAAGAATGAATAAGGATTATGGGATCACCCTTATTCTGGCTACCCACTCTTTAAGCCTTGCCGAAAAGATGTCCATACGATTAACATTGACTGATGGCTTGCTGCAACCTGGTGGTCGTTCATAGCTGAAAGACAATGAAATTGAATTTGTTTCATATAGTCAGAAAGTCAATTTTATATAACAAGAGAGGAGTCCTTTATCTGAATCTTGTTATTATCCTGCTGACAGCAGTAATTACAGGTTCGCTGATGACAGGAACTTCAGTGAGAAGCAGTTTGAAAAGAACATCACTGGAAAAGCTTGGCAATGCTGGAATTGTCATTAGTTCCTCAAACAGATATTTTGAACCAGGTTTAGTGGCCAGACTAAGTCAAAAAACCGGAATAGCCTGCATCGGATTGCTGGAGTTAACAGGATTTTGTACCAAACTAACGACCAATCAGTCTGCCCTTGATGTAAGGATTTTTGGAATTGGTGATGATTTCATGCACTTTAATGGTATTGAAAACCTTAAAATCGGTAAAGGGGAAGCAGTTGTTAATGAAAAGCTTGCCAGATATCTTGACCTGAAAGCAGGAGACGATATAGTGATTCGTTTCAACGGAATAAGCGACCTGCCTGCCGATGCTCCATTTGCACCAGAAAGGACAAATACCGGCAATGTTGTTCTTAAAATATCAAAAATTGCTGACCAGGTCCGGGCAGGTAATTTTTCCCTTGGAATCAGCCAGATAGAACCTATGAATGTTTTTATTAACCGATCTGATCTGCTGACATCAGATGGTAAGATTCCTAAAATTAACAGACTAATTATTGACAAAGAAAGTGGCTCAGATGAATCAGAGATACATAAAGGTCTTGCTGAGATACTCAAGCCAGATGATATAGGTCTAAAGATAAGGTACATACCAGCTACAAAAGAGTATGAAATAATTTCAGAACGAATATTCATTGACCAGGTAACAATTGATGAAATCAGAGGAATATTTCCATCGGGAAGTCCTGTAATAACATATCTCGCCAACAGGATCAGTAATAAAGGCAAGACAACTCCATATTCATTTATTGCGGCCCTTGATACTTCATTATATCCTGCCATCCCTGATAAAAATGGTATAATAATAAACAATTGGCTGGCAAATGATCTGTCAGCAGAAAGAGGCGATACGCTCACGTTAACGTGGTATTCACCTGATCCATTGAACAAACTTGAGGAGATTTCCGGTAAATTTGTTGTTTATGAAATAAAAAAGATCCAGGATGTCTGGTCTGATTCCCTTTTGATGCCAGAATTTCCAGGTATCTCAGGAAGAGAGTCATGCTCAGACTGGGATGCCGGAGTTAATATCGACCTTAATCAGATACGTAGAAAAGATGAAGATTACTGGAACAAGTACAGAGGAATACCAAAGGCTTTCATAAATTATGAAACAGGAAAAAAACTGTGGGGAAGCAACTTCGGACCTGCAACAGCGATCAGATTTCCCGAAGGTGTCACAGAAAATGAAATAAGAACAAAACTTACAGGTCGGCTTGACCCATATAAATCGGGATTTTCAATTACCAACCTCAGGGCTGAAACTTTAAGAGCTGCAAGTAAAGGTGTAGATTTCAGTACTTTATTTCTTGGCCTTGGCTTCTTTCTTATCTTGTCAGCATTAATTTTATTGACTCTTGTAACAGGAACCTATTACGAGTCAAAATCGAATCATTTATCAGCTTTTTTTTACCTTGGATTTACAAATAAATGGATCCGGAAATATATCTATCTTGAAACATTTCTGATATCACTGATCGGGGTTTCTGTTGGTACATTTACGGGATGGTTATTTAACTTGCTTATTATCAAAGCTCTTAATTCTGTATGGCAGGGCACGGTTCAGACGGACACGCTTAATGCTGCTTTTGATCCAGGTATCCTCACCGCCGGGTTCATCATTTCAGAAGCTTTGATCATGGTAATTATCGGGTTAAGGTCAGGATCATTCTTAAAGAGCCTTAACACTCTTAAAAGTGAAAAAATGCAAAGACCCTCAATAGAAAGGAGTCGTAATTTACTCCTCATTTTTTCAATAATTACTGTTTCATGCCTCCTTTGCGCTATATTTTTCCCTTCCTATTCAACTTCTTTGTCATTTGCTGGAGGTGTATTTCTTTTTGTTTCAATGGTTTTAATTACCCGACACTTATATATAGGGTCTGGCAATAAAAAGTTATCAGATATACGAATTAATCAACACATTTCTTCAAGGTTCTACACTTACAATTCAGCACAGGCAGTCACACCGATTGTTTTTATTGCGGCAGGTCTGTTTGCGGTCATTATTACTGGGGTAAATAGAATGACCATCAGCGACAGTATGCTGAAGCCTTCAGGTGGGACGGGAGGATTCCTTCTTTGGGGAGAGACAGCTGTTCCTGTTGTTTATGACCTTAAAGGAAAAGAGGGTATTAAAGAATTTGGCTTAAAAGAAGACAGCCTGAAAGATCTTGACTTTGTACAGGCATTGAAGTATTATGGGAATGATGCCAGTTGCCTGAATTTGAATCATATTACTGCTCCTCCCCTTTTGGGTGTTGATCCTTCAGAATTCATTGCAAGAGGATCATTTTCCTTTTCAACTAAATTGAAAAATCAATCTGTTGAAAATTCTTGGGATTTTCTGCATCAAACGGCAGGAGATAATACTTTATACGGGATTGCCGACCAGACAGTCTTGCAATACGGACTAAAACTTAAACCAGGTGATACACTTAAGTTTAGAGCTGAAACAGGGCAGTCTATAAACATAATTATTGCAGCAGGATTAAAAGCCTCTGTCTTTCAGGGGTTTGTATTAATTAGTAGAGAAAACTTTAAAAAGTACTTCCCTTCAGTTTCTGGTAATCAGATTTTTCTGGTCAATGGAAAAGAAGAATTGTCAGAGTATTATAAGAATACATTAACGGATAGACTTTCCAGCTATGGTGTCTATTTTGAAAAGGCGAGTGACAGGCTGGCATCCTTTTTTGTTGTCACCAATACATATCTATCTGTTTTTTTGATACTTGGAGGTATAGGTCTGATCCTTGGAGTTATCGGACTCGGTTTTGTTCTTCTCCGGAACTTCACTCATAGGAAAAGGGAGTTCGGAATAATGATGGCGACAGGTTTTTCACTAAGAGATATAAGAAATATGGTTTTCAGGGAACACGTAAGGATTCTTATCTCAGGAGTTGCTATAGGATTTATTTCAGCAATTATTTCAACCTTACCTTCATTAAAGAATAATCCGGAAATTCCATGGATGACCATTCTGCTGATGATCAGCCTGATAATTGTCACAGGTTTTACGGCTTTGTATGTCTCGCTTGAATCAATAAAAAGTGAACTGCTGATTGCAGGTATCAGAAAGGAATAGCAAACTCATTTTATTGATTTCCTACGGCATATAAATGATTTTGTGTTCTGAAGTAAATAAAGCCGTCTGTTATGGCCGGAGCCGTCAGACATACCTCATTCATTGGAATTTCTGCAAGCAATTTAAAATTATCACCATCCTGAATTATATATATTGTTCCCATTTCATCTACAATATATATACGGCCATCGGAAGCAACGGGTGATGCAACAAAGCTACCCGCTTTTCCCAGTTTTGCATTATAAATCTCCTTACCTGAATATGGATCAAGGCACATGATTGTTCCATTCCAATTTACGTTGTAGAGACGATCTCTGTAAAGCAGCAATGTATGAAGGTAGGATCCTCCGCGCGGCAGATACCAGAGAACACCTGAGTTCGATAATTCATTTTCCCGTAGGGTGATATCACCTGCTGCGTTTGTCTTTATTGCCATGATGGGAGAATACTTTCCATGTGCAGAATTAAAAAAGATCAGATTATTCCCTGTTATTGGAGATGGAATCTGAATATCCCCTCCTCCTGACATTTTCCATATCTCCCTTCCTGTCAGAAAATCGTAACCGCCTCTGTGCTTAAAACCGTTCACTGCTATATATGTTTTTCCATTGAACATGTAAATGTTTGGAGTACACCATCCTGGATATTCATCTCTGCTCATTTTCCATATTTCTCTCCCTGTCTCAGCATCAAATGTGGCAAGAAATGAATTTTCCAAGACATCACACTGGATTACAAGCACCCCGTGATAAATAATCGGAGAGCTTGCAAACTCCCACTCAGCATTCTTCATGATGAAGAAGGCTGATTTCAGGACACCGAAATCCTTCTGCCATTTAAGATTACCATCAGTATCATAGCAGTACAGACCTTCAGATCCAAAAAATGCAACAACATGTTTCCCGTCAGTGGCAACAGTACTATTTGCGTGTGTCGATTTGGGATGTCTTTTTACTTTAGGTATTCCCTTGCAGGCTGTTCTTTCCCAGATAATCTTTCCCGTATATTTATTAATACAGTAGACCTTCCATTCATGTATTGAGGAATCATTAACAGGGATAACTTCACCATAAATTCCTGGTTTAATTCCTGATTTATCTGATTCACTTACAGCGGAAGTGATGAATAATCTGTCGCCCCAAATTGACGGGCTTGACAATCCCATCCCCGGGATACTGATCTTCCATTTTATATTCAGATTTTTTTCAAAATCAAATGTTTCCGGTAGTCCGGCATTATCCAGAACACCTGATAACATATAGCCCCTGTATCCGGGCCATTGTCTTTCAGGGACAACCTGTGAAGGACTATTGATTGCAATTGTGAAGGATGAAATGAAAATGGCCAGTATTCTAATGATTTTCATAATTCAACTTTTAATGGTCTGTATAAAATTATGAAATAAGACGATTCTGATAAAATTATAATGGCCCGGGTTACAAATTAATCTTATACCCTACGGAAATAATATTAATATCCTTAATATGAGGTAGAAAATCTCTCTGAAACATATATTCAATATCAATTGAATGCTTCTTTGAGATATTGTATTCAAGTCCTAACAAAAACCTGTTCTTGTCGATATTTCTTTCAGCCCCGGTAAACATAGGGCAAAATACCTCTGCAGATACATAGGGATTTACAGGAAAGGACGAAATGTTATACAATGCTTTAACCTTTATTCTTGCATGTGACACCGGGATTTTATCCTCTTCATCTTCAAAGTATGTTTTGAATCGCTGCTGGAACCTGAATCGGCCCGAAATCTTCAAATCACCAATAGGCAGTTTCCCGGTGACGTCTGCAAACCATTTATGCCTGGGATGGTATGAATCATCGTCTTCAAAAAATTCTCCAAACCTGTAGGCCCCTCCTACGGCAATATATTTATTTAGTTTATATCCAAGTCCTGCTTCAACAAAGAGTTCATCAACTTTAGAAGCATTTTTAAATGTTCTTACACAGCCCGTTATTTCCAGGTCAAGTCTCTTCATTATCTTTATTTCACCTGAAGCATTGTACCAGATGCCAAAATCGTCATTGCGGGAATACGCAAGGCAATAACTGCCAAGAAGAAAGAGAAATAAAGCTGCCTTTTTAATCATCATCCTCATCATCATTTGTCTGATGGTTTTTCTCTGATACATTACCTCTGTAAGAAGTGTCGGCATAATAATAAATTGTCAGATCACATACATCCCTGAGAAAATTTATCTTGCCGACTTCCACTCTGTTGATTTTCTTTATGCCTGTCCTTTCCTCAAGATCTTTAATCAACTCTTCATGCTTATCTTCTTTAATGAGATTAATTTTTTCATAAATAATAAGCTTTGAAGATTCGTGTTTTAGAAGCCAGAGTTTTTCAAGTCCATAAGTGATAAAAACTAATACAATGTTTGTAAATAGCAGATCCACAAGGCTGGTCTCGGTATTTGTAAGAGCATTAATCACGGAAACACCTATAATAAGAAAAAGGTAAGTCATTTCCTTTATGGGCAATGCATCGGTCCTGTATCGGATAATTCCGAAAATTGCAAACATACCTAATGCAAATCCTATCTGAAGTTTGACACTTTCAAGAAGGAAGCACAAAAGGAATACCACAGTTGATATCAGGATATAGGTAAAAAGGTAATCTTTACGACGTGTTGTTGAGTAGTAAAGCCATCTTACAAGTACCATTATGACTGCTATGTTCAGAAAAAACCTCAAAACAAATTCGAAAAATCCGGGGAGGTCAATAATATCTATACCGGCAATACTTATCGATTTAGGCAAAAAAAGATTCATTGCATTCATTTTCAATTCTTTTTAAAAACAATATTTTTGGTTTTAATATATTCTTTCGTGGCAGATCATACAAAAATGCAGAGCCGATGCAGTATTTACTGAATCCTGTCTGATAGATACCAAGCTGCTTTGTTATTAATGAAAAGAAAGACCTGGAAGCAAATACTTCACTTTTCAGTTCTGCAATAGCGATGTATGGCATATTAACATTCATATTACCGTTTCTGTCAAATGATAAATCAATATCAAGGGTCAGACGTTCAGGTGCATTAAGGTTTACAAATGTTGCTCTTTTAAAGTTGTTTCTCAGGACCGGACTGAGCTTGCCATTATATTCCGGTATATGTCTAACGATAAATTCAGATGCTGCATTGTCAATTCCTCTATCAGAAAATTTACTTTCTATGCGCCATTTTATTGTCCTGTTCTTTTTAGTCTTCTTCTTAATCTCAAGAAAAGTTATTCCCGTTGAACTATATTGTCTGAACCTTACCTTTAATCTTCCGGTTCTGCCTGTTATGTGCTGATTGAAAAACACATAGTCGGGAGTGTCGAGGTAAATGGTCTCATATTCAGAGATTCTGAGTCCATTAATTTCAAGGATTTTGTAGTCAGGTTTCATAAGATCAAGCAGATCTGCCACTTTATTTACCGGAAAGACGTATTTTGTGTCAATCCTGTCCATAAGCCTCACCCTGTCAATATCATCAAGACCGAGAGGATCAAAGCAATCCAATAAGTGGTTTAGTTCTGTGAACATTTTCAATTAAAAAGTTGTATACTGGTAAATCTTCTTTGATTTCATTTTCTTGTTTTGATCATAAACTGTTTTTTCAATCCGAAGTCCTTTTTCATATTTATATTCAGACGATTCAACTATTCTGCCTGAAGGATCAAACTCTTCTTCCCTGATCTTATTGTTATCAGCATCATATTGGTACTTAAAATGTTTTGTGATTTTGCCCTGTTTGTAATTGATCTCTTCAATCAGATTCCCTTTTGAGTCAAAATATTGTTCAAGTTCTTTGTATTTCCTGGTGACAAGCATATCATATTTTTCCTGATATACTATAATACTTTTTACCTTGTTGTCACGGACTGACTCCTGTGCTTGTGTCCTGGCAAAACATATAGCCGATATTACAAGAAACAAAATGCAATACGATGTTTTCATAATTAATTTGCTTTTAGACTCATTCATGAGGATATGAATTTCTGCAAGTTGATGTATTTAATCGTTTTAACCAATTACTCTGCTTTCGGCAGGTTATTATCAGTAACGTGTCATGGGGTTTCAAATTGTTTGATTGACAGGTTAATCTATCCATTTTAACGATTCTAAATAAAATTTAAAAACAGATACCTTATAGCTCTTTCACCAAGCATTGATTTATTTTAATACAGGTATTATTATAATATCTCTACCATGAAAAAAGTTTTCGGCATATCAGTTTGCCGCAGGTACCTTATATATGTTCAGATTGTTATTTCGGTCAATCCAAGATTAAGTTGAGGAGGTTCAGATTCGAGGGAGCTGAACATCACCAGAGCTGCTCCAAGGGCGGTTGAATTTTTTATTACGGAAGTATATACCTTTTTTGCAGGAAATGCTTTTGCAATCAGCTTTAAAAATATAGGATTCCTGGCAAATCCGCCTGTAATATAAATGTTTTCTGTTTCATCATTTTCTGCAAGTATCAGTCTGATTGATTCGTAAGTAAGTTCAGACAGTTCAATCATTAGCTGGTGATATCCTTCTTCAAACGATCGGAACTCAAACAGATCTATTCTGTCTCTGAATTCCCTTGAACCGGGTCCGCTGTTAAAAAATACCCTTTTATCGCCGCTGTATCTTTGCCTAAGTATCCTGATCAGATCAGCATCAAATTTTACTTCCTTATAATATTCTCCTGAAATTCTGAAGTGTTCATTAAGCATTTTGACACCGGTCTCATGCATATTACCGAGGAAGAGTCTTGATGATTTAACCGGCTCCATATTAACACTCATATAGCAAAGGCAATCATTATCAAGCTGCATTGTGGTCAGCTTTTCGGAATTGAAAGGATTCATATTTATGCACCAGGTGCCAGTTGAGGCAAGAAGGAATTTTCCCCTTTTACCGGTAAAATAAGGAGCCAGTGATGCTGAGCTATCATGGATTCCGATTCCGACCTTAATGATTTTACCATCAATTTCAATATCGTAACTGGTTTCTACAGGTACAGGCCAGGGAAGCGATATATTCTGATCAGCAAGCCAGGGATGGTATTGCATGTTATCAAAATCCCACAGGCCCGTATGACAGCCGATAGAGGTATGTTCAGAGCAGATTTTTCCTGTAAAAAGATAGGAAATATACTGAGGAAAATGCAATATATGGGTAACCTGTGCGAAAACTGATGGTTTTGTTGATTTCAGCCAAAGGATCTGCATTCCTGAATTAAGCATTCCGAGTGCTGGTGAAGCTGTTCTCCTGCAGAATTCATCCTGTCCGCCGTACCTTTTGTAAATCTTTTCAGGTATCCTTTCATCCATCGGTTTCAGGTAATTATAAACCGGTGTGAACCTCTTCCCTGTAGAATTAAGATAAACAATTGTTGCTCCGTATGTTGCAAAGTTTACAGCAGTCAGGTCATATTTATCGGACCGAACTAATGCACGTATGGTTTCCTGAACCCATTTTTCTATCAGGACAATATTATCGCATTCGAAGCCATCATCATCAAGCTCACCTGGGAATCTGGTTTCTTTTTCTAAAACAAGTTTGAGGCTGTAATTAAATAAAAGTAACTTCTTGTTGGTTTTTCCAATATCAAATACCGCTATGACTTTCTCCTTCATATTATGATTTTGCCAACTTCTTCTGATTTGATTTAGTAATTGTTATCTTTTACTTAAAACATCTTCTTCATATTTAATTACTTCTTCAATATATTCCTGACCCACGGGGACATTATTAATCAGGCAGTAATAATCCCACACTGCTCCAAAGGGCATTGTTTTCATAAGTTCAAGTAACGAGAGTCTTTGAAAGTTTTTACCTTTCTCCTCATATTTTATCAGAGTTTCAGTGGGTTCGAGAAGAGCGTTCATAAAAGCCTGTTGGGCTGCTCTGGTACCTATTACGTAAGCTCCTATCCTGTTGAGACTTGCATCAAAGAAATCAAGCCCGACATTAATTCTTTCGAGTGCCCGTGCACGAACTATTTCCTGGGCTATCAGCATAAGTTCATCATTCAGGATCACAACATGATCACTGTCCCAGCGTACGCCTCGTGTAAGGTGAAGGAGAATTTCATCAATATACAGAAGTATTGAGGATATTTTATCTCCCACCTGTTCTGTCGGATGAAAATGTCCGTTATCCAGAGTTATCATTTTGTTGTTTTGCACGGCATAACCAATGTAGAAATCGTACGATCCTACAACCATCGATTCAGAACCAATCCCAAAGAGTTTGCTTTCAATTGCATCCTTAAGGTATTTTTTGGGAAATTTGACTTCAAAGATTTCATCAAGAGATTTCTTAAGGAGCTTTCTGAGAGTGTACCTATCGACAGGTGTATCTTTTGATCCGTCAGGTATCCAAATATTATGAACGGATGGTGTTCCAAGCTGTTTTCCCATTTCTGCGGCAATGGCGCGACATCTCTTAGTGTGTTCAATCCAGAATCTCCTGATTTTAGGATTCCTGCTTGATAATGTAAAACCGTCGTCAGAAAGAGGATGCGAAAAGCATGTGCAATTGAAATCGAGACCAATTCCCCTTTTCTTTGCCCAGTCAATCCATCCCTGGAAGTGTTTGAGTTCAATCTGATCCCTGTCGACCTTTTTCCCTCCGAACTCCCCGTATATCGCATGGAGGTTTAATCTCTGCTTTCCCGGAAGTAAAGACATAACTTTATCAAGATCATCCCTCATCTGCTTGATAGTCTTTGCTTTACCGGGGAATTTACCGGTTGCCTGTATACCGCCACCTCCAAGTTCAGCTCCTTCTTTTTCGAATCCTCCCACATCATCTGTCTGCCAGCAGTGAAGACTAATGATGAGCTTCTCCATTTGAGTAAGAACATTGTCGGTATCTACACCCATTTCAGCATACTGTTCTTTTGCCAGCTGATATGATTTTTTAATATGTTCCTTTTTCATAAGCATCAGTTGAGTTTATAAGATAATTTATTTAAATAAGTCTATTCCATAAAAAAGACCTGTTCGAGTGGCACAGTAACGGGAGAATTATCAGGATTAGTCTCCATTATATCTGACATATATTCCCACCATTTTTGTACGATTTCCGTTTTACCAAGATCCTGGGAGGAACTTTCACCTGACTGTTCCTGATATGCAAACAAAATATTTGTTTCCTCATCAAAGAAAATTGAATAGTTTCCAATGCCCTCATTCTTAAGCATTTTGACTAACTCTGGCCATATTTCATTATGTCTTTTTATGTATTCTTCTTTGAATCCAGGATATAATTTCATTTTAAAAGCAAATCTCTTCATGATAATGTGTTTAACCTAGTTTTACTACAAAAGTTGAAAGTATAAGCACAGCAATTCCGATAATAAGAACAACAATTGTTTTTCTGCTTACTCCCTTCCATTCATGTAGGATTATTCCCCATATATTGCTTATTGCGATATTAAGAGCCATTAAGATGCTCCATCCGAATACTGCCATTCCCTGGGGCAGTTTGCTTGAACCCATACCGAAGAAATGGAACTGAAGGAACCACAGGAAGCCTGCAAGAAAAGTAAAAAAGAGATTATTCAAAAATATTCTTCCTGATGATGAGTAATAATCCTTATAAGTTTTGTTTTTGATGTTAAGATAACCGCAATATATCAGATTTGTCAGAAATCCTCCTAAAAGAATGAAAATAAGAGTTGGATTTTTCTGAAATAATGGATTTGTACCATGGGCTAAAGCAATTTCTTCAATAGGTTTTCCGGCCTGATATCCAAAATTGAAACAGGCGCTCATAATACCTGAAAAAACAGCAATCAGGATTCCCTTTTTAAGGGCAAACTCTTTAACTGCAGCTTTCTTTTCCTCTTCACTCATCTCCTTGCTTTTGAGGGCTCCGGCAAAACCTATTACTGCTATCCCGGCAACAGTAAGTGAAACGCCTATAAGTGTAAGAATTCCAGGTCTGGATGATAAGAGGTTTTGACCTTGGATTACTGCGGGGATCAATGTTCCGAATGCAGCGCAAAGTCCAAGTGCCACACTCTGGCCAAGGGCGACACCAAGGTATCTCATGGTCAAACCGAATGTCAATCCTCCAAAGCCCCATAGGATTCCGAAAACAACAGACATAAATTTAGCAGACCCCGGAGCTTCTTTAATGATAGGTATAAGTTCACCACTGGGTATGAATATCAGTGCAAAGAGCCAGGGTGCTATGAGCCATGCAGCAATACCCTGAGCGAGCCAATATGATTCCCAAGCCCAATCCCTTACCTTTTTGAATGGTACATAGAAACTTGCAGCACCTATGCTGCCAAGAGCTATCAACAATATCCCCGCAATTGGATTCATTTAATGTTCTATTTGTTTAATATGTTTCAATGAAAAGTATAAATTTAGTTATTTTACTTTTCAGAAATCGGATAAAAATAGATAAATTTCAATTCTCGAATTTCCTAAACTAAAATATTTACACTATGAAGTCTTTCTTATTAATCTCCCTCGTCTTTATTTTTTCGGCACCAGTATATTCACAAAAAGAACTATCGGTGTATGATCTTTCCTGTGAGCATAAAAAGAATCCCATTGGGATTGATGTCTTAAATCCACGTCTCTCATGGAAACTTAAAGGAAGCGGATATAATGTCATGCAAACAGCATATTCAATCCGTGTCGGAACTGATCAGAGAATGGCCGGTTCAAAATTGGTGTGGCAGTCTGGAAAAGTGAAATCGGATGAATCCGTTCTTATCAGGTATGACGGACAGGTACTTAAACCCGGGCAAAGATATTATTGGCAGGTAAAGGTTTGGGACAATAAAGGACGGGAATCAAAGTGGAGTGAAACTGCTTACTGGGAAACTGGATTATTATCTCCAACAGGGTGGAAAGCACAATGGATTGAACTCAGTTCAGATACAAACCGTTACTCTCCTTCACCACACCTGAGAAAGGAATTTACACTGAACAAACCTGTGAAATCAGCCAGGGTCTATGTAACATCTCATGGATTTTATGAGTTGCATCTTAATGGTAAAAAAGTCGGAGACCAGGTTTTAACACCCGGCTGGACATCATACCTCAAACGTCTCCAGTACCAGGTGTATGATGTGACATCAATGCTTACAACCGGTAAAAATGCGATCGGAGCGATACTTGGAGATGGCTGGTACAGAGGAACACTTGCATGGCGAAATAACTGGGGAATTTATGGAAAGAGACTTGGGTTGCTTATGCAACTTAAGATAATTTACAACGATGGCTCAGAATCACTGATAATTACTGATGGCTCATGGAAAGGGATAATTGGTGGCGCCATAGTAATGAATGACATTTATAATGGTGAAACTTATGATGCTAATAGAAAACTAACAGGTTGGAACATGCCTGGTTATGACGATAGAAGCTGGTTTCCTGTTGTCATTGGTAATTATGCTTTAAACAATATAGTTTCTTCAGAGGGAGTTCCGATCAGAAAGATTGAAGAGATCAAGCCTTTAAGAGTCTTCCGTACCCCCAAAGGAAGCCTGGTTGTTGATATGGGGCAGAATATGGTAGGATGGTTGAGGATGAAAGTTAAAGGACCCAGGGGTACAGTAGTTACTATAAGACATGCAGAAGTCCTCGATAAATATGGGGAATTCTACACTGAGAATTACAGGACGGCCAAGGCTCAGCTTACATATATTCTGTCGGGGGATGGCGAAGAAGTATATGAGCCCCGCTTCACATTTATGGGGTTCAGATATGCAGAAGTTTCCGGATTTCCTGGAGAACTTACAGTTGACAATCTTACGGGAGTTGTTGTACATTCAGACATGAATCGGACCGGTAACTATGAGTGTTCAAATCCGCTTATTAATCAATTGCAGCATAATATACAATGGGGTCAGAAAGGTAATTTCGTTGATGTCCCAACCGATTGTCCTCAGCGTGACGAACGCCTTGGATGGACTGGTGATGCCCAGGCGTTCAGCAGGACTGCAGCATTTAATTATGATGTTTACTCATTCTTTTTAAAGTGGTTAAAGGATGTTTCTGCTGATCAAAGACCCGGAGGGGAGGTTCCCGTAGTTATACCTGATGTCCTTAACAAGCAGGGATCACCCACAGTGGAAACCTCAGCCGGCTGGGGCGATGTTGCAGTAATCGGACCGTGGACTATGTATATGGTATATGGTGATAAACAGATTTTGGAAAATCAGTATTCAAGCATGAAAGCCTGGGTGGATTATATAGTGAAGCAGGCTGGTGAAAAAATGATCTGGGAAAAGGGCAGCATTTATGGGGACTGGCTTTTTTACCATCCTCCGGTAAACAATCACCCTGAACCGGACGGTCATACGGAACATGATTTTATTGCTACCGCATATTTTGCATATTCAGCAAATCTCCTGGCCAAAACAGCCAGAGAACTTGGTAAAGCAGAGGATGAAAAATACTACCTTGAAATCTTTGAGAAAATTAAAAAAGTATTCAATTATGAATATGTAACACCAGCCGGAAGGATTGGTACTAACTCCCAGACTTCTTATGTACTTCCTTTGATGTTTGGACTTTTATCTGATGGAATCAAACCAAGAGCGGCTAAGTTTCTTGTTGAGGATATTAAAAGCAGAGGTAATCATCTTTCAACCGGATTTCTTGGCACAATATATCTATGCCACGTGCTAACACAAAACGGGTATACAGATGTTGCTTATGATCTGCTTGTTCAGGAAAAATATCCTTCCTGGCTGTACCCGGTAAAAATGGGTGCAACAACAATATGGGAACGATGGGATGGCCAGAAACCTGATAGTACATTTCAGGATGCCGGAATGAACTCATTCAATCATTATGCGTACGGAGCTATCGGTGACTGGATGTACAGGGTATCTGCAGGACTGGAAACATTAACTCCAGGGTACCGAAATCTTCTAATCCAACCCCACCCGACCAATAAACTCGATTTCGCCAGAGCTTCTTTCGAAAGCCAGTATGGACATATTTATTCCGGATGGGAAAGAAAGGGAGAATCAATAATTGTTAAGGTCGAAATTCCTGCAAATTCAAAAGCCACAATTTTGCTACCTGCAAAGTCTGCTTTACAGGTAACTGAAAACGGGGCACCTTTATCGGCAAACAAGAACCTATCTGTCATCACCGGTGACGATTCCCGAGTAAAAATAGAAGCAGGGTCAGGGAGCTATGTCTTTGAAATCAAATAATGATCGTGAAGCCGGAAGAGCTTAGGGAAAGGATTCGTGAGAGTGAGTTTGTTGTTATCACCTCCAGAAGCAGCGGGCCTGGAGGCCAGAATGTAAACAAAGTCAGTACAAAAGTTGAAATCCGGCTTTTAATAAAGGGGTCACCTTATTTTTCTGACAGAGAACAGGATTTGATAATGAATAGACTTAAAAACAGAATAAATGTAAATGGCACATTTATTATTTCATCACAGTCTGAAAGGTCGCAGATCAGAAACAAGGAGAAGGCTATTTCAAAGTTATTCAACCTTTTATCTCAGGCATTGACTGAAGATTCTGAAAGAAGGCCTACAAAGCCTACCAAAATCTCAGCAAGAAAAAGGCTCGAAGAAAAACGTAACAGAGGTAAAATAAAACAAATAAGGAGGATATCTGAAATCGGAGAGGATGAATAACACTTATGAATAATTGCTTATCAATTGCAAGTCAATGGAGATCATACTTCTTTGAGTTTCCATCTTCCCTGTCTGAAAATAAGCCATGCTGTTATTGTCATGAGCGATTCAGCAATTACTATAGCAGTGTAGACACCTTGTTCATTCATTCCTGACTTCATTGAAAGTATCCAGGCAAGCGGAATTTCAAACATCCAGAAAGCGAATATGTTTATTTTCAATGGAGTTGTTGTATCTCCTGCACCGTTAAAGGAGTTTACCATAACCATACCGAAGCCGTATGCTATAAATCCTATGCTTATTATTCTTAAACATTCAGCCCCAGCTTTTACAAGATTGGGTTCATGCACAAATACCCTGATAAATGTTACAGGTGCAATTACCAGAATGAAGCCGACAATACCAAGTAGAATCATATTGATATAGCCTGTAACCATCACTGCTCTCTCTGCCCGGTCAGGTTTACCAGCACCAAGATTTTGTCCAACAATGGTAGAGGCTGCATTGCTGATACCCCATGATGGCAATAAGGTAAAGCTTATGATCCTGATTGCAATTGTATATCCGGCAACAATTTCACTTCCGAATATGGAGATAATCCTGACCAGGGCAATCCAGCTTGATGTTCCTATCAAGTTCTGTCCGATACTTCCAAGGGAGAGTTTAATAAGCCTGACTATTATTCCTGGATTAATTTTAAAATTGACAGCTTTCAACCGGATGCGTTTATTTCCAAACAACAGAAGCCAGAACTGATACAATACCGCAATACCCCTGCCAGTAGTTGTGGCAATGGCGGCGCCTTTTACTCCAAGCTCCGGGAAAGGTCCAAGTCCGAAGATAAAACATGGATCAAGGATAATGTTTATTAAGTTTCCAATCCATAGGACTTTCATTGCAACTGCGGCATCCCCCGCACTTCTGAATATCGCGTTAATTATAAAAAGTAGCATAATAACTGAATTGCCACCCAGCATTATACGGGTGTAGCCTGAGAGGTTACGTGTAATCTCATCGGAAGCACCCATTATTTCAAGAAGTTCTCTGGAAAAGAGAGCTCCCGGAACAGCAATAAGAAGTGAAACAGCAATGCCCGTGATAATTGCCTGGAATGCGGTATCGGAAGCCGTTTTGTTATTCTTTTCCCCAATCCTGCGTGAAACCATTGACGTGGTTGCTGTAGCCAAACCCAGAGAAATAGCATATACAAGTGTTATAATAGATTCTGTGAGTCCGACTGTCGCCACTGAATCAGCACCTAGTTTTGAGACAAAGAAAATATCAACAATAACAAAAATCGATTCCATTATCATTTCGAGTACTGCGGGAATCGAAAGTAGAATGATTGCCTTGCTGAGTTTAACTTCTGTAAAGTCAAGTTCTGTCCCTGATACAGCTTCTGAAATACTGCTGAAAAGCTCTTTTATTTTATGTCTCCAGGTCCTGATTTCTTAAGTTTTTTAATTGTTTTTTTTAAATGGAATAATTAATATTTAAATGATTCGTTATTATCCATAATTTTTTTGGCGGACTAAAATTATTTGAATTTTTATATCGAAGAGGTAAAACCATAATAAAAGTTTTGGCATAATAATTGTTAAGTGCCATAACATTAATTTTTTAGATGATAGTTTAAATAGATTAAAAAGTGGAAAAGATGATTGAAAGAACAAAATTAAATCAGTCGCAAAAAAACAGTGATATTTATCACATTGTACTTAATAATATTAATTGTAATAATTTGATATACAATTAAATATATAGCACATCTTCTTAAAAAATGAAATATTCTGTTGATAAAATAAAATACATGTTAATATTTATGATGACCGAAAAGTATACTGTATTTACAGAATATATATTTTCGTCACAATTTATTTTTAACTAAAACCATTTAAACAAGAAAAAATTAAGAAAAAGGTGAAAGTTTTCATCTACAGTTATGAACGCTAACAATAATGAGGTTGTTGCCCTCCGCGGAGAGGGCCGCCTCGTGGGTTGCTCTTCTGATGAAGAGCCTGGCGCGAAAACCATGATATTTTCGCATAATGTAATCCCCAACCAGTTAGTTAGCAACCGGAGTTCGGAATTTATGACCCGCTACTTCCCCCTAACAACTTTAGAGTCCTGGAATGATTGGAAATGGCAGCTTCGTAATGCTTTTACAAGCTTGGAAGACCTAAAGAAAATCATGAAACTTTCTGAGAAAGAGGTATTGGCTATTAATAACCTTAAAGGACGTCTGCCTTTGCGTATAACTCCTTATTTCGCATCACTTATTTATAACTCAAAGCCTTCTGATCCACTGCGACGGAACGTTGTCCCGGTAGTTGAAGAGCTTTTTGAAACTCCAAGTGAGCAGGCTGACCCTTTGCATGAAAAATCCTTTTCTCCGGTGAAGGGAATTGTACACCGATATCCTGACAGGGTGCTTTTCACCGTTACTCAGGTTTGTTCAAATTACTGCAGGTATTGCACCCGTTCTCATTCAGTAGGTAAATTGGATAAATTAGGCCGCCAGGATTTTGAAAAAGCTTTTGAATATATAGCTGTTCACAAAGAAATTAGAGATGTTCTTATCAGTGGTGGGGATCCTCTCACATTGACCGATGAGACACTTGATTATATACTTTTTAATATACGGAAAATAGAGCATGTTGAAATAGTTCGTATTGGAACACGGATCCCCGTTGTTTTGCCACAGCGCATAACTGACGGACTAATAAGTGTATTGAAAAAATATCATCCACTTTTTATCAGTCTTCATTTTTCACATCCTGCGGAAATCACAGAAGAATGTGCGGAAGCTTGCATCAAACTTGCTGATAACGGTTTTCCTTTAGGAAGCCAGACTGTTCTTCTCAAGGGGATTAATGATAATGTTCCGGTAATGAAAGAGTTAATGCACAAACTGCTTAAAATAAGAGTAAGACCTTATTACCTCTATCAATGTGATCTCATACCAGGCTCGGGTCATTTCAGGACGACGGTCAAAAAGGGACTTGAAATAATAAAAGGCCTTAGAGGTTATACAAGCGGTTATGCAGTTCCAACTTTTGTTATTGATGCACCTGGCGGAGGAGGAAAAATACCACTTTTGCCTGACTATGTTGTTGAGCACAATAATGAACACATTTTACTCCGTAACTACAAGGGTGATCTGTGTGAGTACCCAGAGATATAGACTTAAATAGATGAGAATCGGGTTAACTTATGACCTGCGGTCATGGTATCTTGACCGTGGTTATTCTATGGAAGATACTGCAGAATTTGACAAGCAGGAAACAGTTGATGCCATTGATACTGCTTTGAGAAAAATGGGATTTGAAACAGAGCCTATTGGCAACTGTTTTCAGCTTATTGATTCACTGGCATCAGGGAAAAGATGGGATTTGGTTTTTAATATTGCTGAGGGATTATATGGTGATGGCCGGGAGTCAGTGGTCCCTGCAATTCTCGATCAGTATAAAATTCCCTACGTGTTCAGCGGGCCGGTAATAATGGGTATTTCGCTCAATAAACACCTTACAAGGCTTATTGTTTCTGCTGCAGGTGTTCCAGTCAGCCCAGGTATGCTTATTACGGAGCCTGAAGATGCCGATAAGTGCCAGTTACAGTACCCTCTTTTTATAAAACCGGTTTCAGAAGGTACAGGAAAGGGAATCACAGAACAAAGCCTTGTTAAAACCCCTGTTGAACTTCGAAAAAGGGTTGAATACCTGTTATCCAGATTTAACCAGCCAGCACTAGTGGAAGAATACCTCCCGGGCAGGGAATTTACTGTTGGCGTGATTGGTTCAGGCGATTCAGCAATTGCTATCGGAGGTATGGAGATCGAATGCAAGGATAATCTTCCCTATTCGGTCGAATTCAAAGAAAACTATCAGATATTTTGCAAGTATATTCCTATGGCTAATGAATTTGCAGACGAATGCAAAACTGTGGCGCTAAATGTCTGGAAAGCCCTCGGAGGTTTGGATGCAGGCCGGGTGGATGTTAAAGCTGACCGAAGTGGGAAAATGTGTTTTATGGAAGTGAATCCGCTTGCAGGACTTCATCCTGTCCATTCAGATCTTCCAATACTTTCTAACATGATAGGAATAAATTACCAACAGCTGATAGAGATGATAATGAAATCTGCTATCAAAAGACATCATTTAGTTTATGAATAGAAAAACCTGCTGTATTCTTTTCAATCAACCACGGGAAGGAGCTCAACCTGATGAACTTGATGTTCTTGATCAGGTTGCTTTTATGGAGGATAATCTTGTCAAGATTGATATTGATAGCTACAGGAAGGGCGTAACAAATAATTTTATGAATGAGATTTCCAGCCTTCCTGCTGAAAAACCAGATTTTGTATTCAACCTTGTGGAATCAATTAACAACAAGGGTGAATTATGTTATTTTATTCCGGCTCTTCTTAATATGTATTCTATTCCCTATACTGGTAATCCATTGGAAGCTATGTTTTTGACAACAAGCAAGGCTCTGACAAACAAGATCCTTAAGCAGGAATCAATAAACGCTCCTTCAACTTATTATCCTTCCCAGTATCGGATTCTAAAACCTGGTTCCCGTTACATTATAAAGCCTGTATGGGAGGATGGTTCACTGGGCATAACCGGAGAATCAGTTTTTACCTATAATCCCGGATATGAAAAGAAATTTGAAAACTATGATGATTCCCATTGGATTATTCAGGATTATATTGACGGAAGAGAATTCAATATAAGTGTGCTGTATGGGGCTAATGGTCCTGAAGTGATGCCTCCTGCTGAAATGGTATTTCATAATTTTGGTGATGACAGGCCTAAAATTGTTGATTTCAAGGCAAAATGGGTAGAAGAAAGTTTTGAATATGAAAACACTATAAGGGAATTTCCACGCGAAAAGATGGATCCTGTGCTTAATCAAAAAATAAAAGATATTGTCTTAAAATGCTGGAAAGTTTTTGGTCTCAAGGGTTACGCTCGGGTCGATATGAGAATAGATAAAGAAGGGGTTCCTTATGTGATTGAGGTTAACGCAAATCCATGCCTTTCGCCTGACAGCGGGCTTGTTGCTGCCACAAACGAAGCAGGCCTGCCTATCACAGAGGTGCTTAAGAGGATCATCAGCGATCTAAATAATTGATAAAAATGGCTGTTATTGCAAAAGGTATTGAACATAATGACAAAGAAGCTATTGAAGAGATTCTAAGGTCAACAGATTTCTTTTATGAATTTGAAATCGAAACCGCACTTGAAATTGCTGATGAAACATTAAGCAAAGGGAGCGAAAAATCGGGCTATTTCTGGATGAAAATATTGGATGATGAAAAACTGGTCGCATTTGCAAACTATGGGAAAAACGCATTCTCTGTACATTCCTGGGATCTTTACTGGATAGCAGTGCACAGAAATTCAAGAAACAAAAAGTTCGGATCCATACTTCTTGATGCTATAGAAAAAGATGTAAAGGAAATGGGCGGAAAAATTCTTTGGATAGAAACCTCCGGACGTCCACTTTATTCCTCAACTGAAATTTTCTACAGAAAGAATGGTTATGAACTACAGGCCAGCCTTAAGGACTTTTATGGACCTGGAGACCCTAAACAGATTTATTCCAAAAACCTTGTGCCCAATTAGAGTTTTGTGTACCAATATGTGCTAGATGATTTATCAATAAAGTGATAGGAAAGTTCAGATCAGGTTGGAATTATAGAATTCAGGTCTTCCGGTGACTTCCTCACCTAGCCATTCAGGTTTTTCAAAGGTCTCATTTTCATTGTCGAGTTCAATTTCGGCAATAACCAAGCCCTCATTTTTGTCATGAAATACATCAACCTCAAATATGTGGTTCCCGTATTTTACTTCATATCTCGACTTTACAATTCTTCCGGGTAGACATATTTCCATTATTTCATTTGCCGTAGACAATGATATTTCAAACTCCCATTCTTTCCTTAAATGCCATGATTTGGTTACCTGACTTTTAATTGTAAGGTAAGCTCTCCTATCACAGATTCGTATTCTGACAGTTTTTTCAGGATCGACAGAAAGATATCCTTGTACAATGTTTTTTGACTTAGCAGGTAATTTTAAAAAATCACTTTTTACCAGGAATTTGCGTTCTATCTCGCTTGCCATTCTTTTTCCTGTAAATTTATTAATTAAAAGCGAAGAAGTCTGTTTTAAAATTATTTTCGAAGCTTATAAAATTGATTTAAAATATTAGGAATTGTTCAAAAAATATCTTAATTTTGATAAGATTAGTAGTAGTCTGAATTGAAAAAATTTCTTTTTTGACAGGTTGTTTTTAACAGAAATCATTTTAATTTTAGATTTTCACTGTCTGTCATAAGGTTTTTTCTAGTTTTAGGTTGTGAAGGGTGAGACGGTAGTTTAAGGGCTGACATAAAAAGTCAGCCCTTTTTGTATATTAGTAATTTAAACTTTAAAAAGGATGAATGTCAGAATAGAGTCAAGCTGGAAAACCAGACTACAGACCGAATTTGAAAAAGAATATTTCATAAAACTTGCAGAATTCGTAAAGGAAGAGTACAGGAAAGCAACCATTTATCCCCCAGGATCGCTTATTTTCAATGCATTTAATCTTTGTCCTTTTGAAAGAGTAAAGGCGGTTATCATAGGACAGGATCCTTATCATGGTCCCGGGCAAGCTCATGGATTATGCTTTTCTGTCAGAGATGGAATAGAATTCCCTCCTAGCCTTGTAAATATATTTACTGAAATTGAGAATGATCTTGGAATTACCAGGCCTGTTTCAGGCAATCTGGAAAGGTGGGCTGAGCAGGGAGTTCTGCTGCTTAATGCGACTCTGACGGTAAGAGCACATCTGGCGGGTTCGCATCAGAGAAAAGGGTGGGAAGAATTCACCGACTATGTCATTAGCGTATTAAATCGTGAAAGAAACAATCTTGTATTTTTTCTATGGGGTGCCTATGCACAGAAAAAAGGCGAGACAATAGACAAGAAAAGGCACCTTGTTCTGGAATCAGCTCATCCTTCGCCTTTATCTGCCTCAAAAGGTTTTTTCGGAAACAAGCATTTTAGCAAATGCAATGAATATCTTATGGCACATGGAATTGAACCAATTAACTGGGCATAAGCTGAACTATCCCTTATCCCAGTCCTTTCATTATAATTGATTCAAGTTCTGAATAATCTTCAAATCCAATTGATAATCTGATCATTCCGGGTTCAGGATATTTGGATCCCCAGACTGATTCAACTGGCATAAGGATTGTCCTCGGATCTCCCAATGAAGGGATAAGTTTAATTTTTTCGCCTACTGCCCTTACAAATTGATCCCTTTTTGCTCTTTTAACCCCAGGTTCGGATCCTTTAAAATCAAAAGTTATCATTGCTCCAAAGCCTTTTTCGCCGAACAGCCTGACCGCTTCATCATAGGTGGGATGATTCTTTAAGCCCGGATACATTACTTTTTCTATTGAATCTGCCTTTAGCAATGTACCTGTTAACAATGAAGCATTTTTACATTGCTCGCGGAATCTTAATTCGAATGTCCGAATCTGAGTATTGAGTCTGTAGGCATCATCAGGGGATAGCATATGCCCTACAAATTTCCTGTATTCAATGGCCGACTTCATAAGTTCAAGGTTGTTACCACATATAATACCTGCGGTAATATTTCCATGTCCTGAGAAATACTTTGTAGCACTGTGAATTACAAGATCTGCTCCAAGTTCAAGGGGATGACAGAGGAATGGAGTTGCAAATGTATTATCAACTATTACTCTGGCTCCAGTCTCATGGGATTTCTTAATAATATTTTCCAGATCTGCAACGATAAGCATGGGATTGGAAATTGTTTCGACATAAACAAGCCCTGGTTTAATTGAAGTGAGTATTTCAGACAGCAACTCCAGATCGTATTTCTCACCTGTAGGTTTAAAATTATGTATTTCAAGGCCTCTCCTTTTAGTAAGGACAGAATCAGTAAAAGAAAGAGTTCCTCCATATATCTCACTGAAGAAGAGCCATGGTTTTGTATGATGCCCTTGTTGGAAAATAGAGACTGCTATGTCTATTGCGGACATACCTGATTGTGTCAGAAGTGCCCATCTGCATTTTTCAAGATTCATTATTTCTTCTTCGGCTGCCTCAACAGTCGGATTCCTGTATCTAGAGTATATATACAGTTCAGGTTGCCTTTCGTTTCCGGTTTCTCTGTCAAATGCTGCTTTTGCCGTTTCCGGATCATACAGTTCAAATCCCGCATCACGATACACAGGGGTACGTGAGGTATTAACAGTTCTTTTTTTCATTATCAGATTATGCTTAGACAATCGGAAGGTACCCATCCCTTGTTACCATCCGAAAGTCTTATTTCATACCAGTTTCCCACTTCGTCTTCAATAATCACTTTTGATCCTTCATGGAGCACAAAAAGATCAGTACCACTTTCATCAGGTGAACTTTTGCCATTGACAGAAGGAGAAAAAATAATAGCTGATCGGCTGTCGTAAACAAGTGATTTGTTCCTCAATGAAAAGGTAAGGGTTGTTGATGAGGTGATCAGAAGCATTAAAGCTATCCAGAAACCTGCAACCTTGAGTTTGTAAATTGAGGTATAAAGATAAACAGATAGGGACAAAAGAAAAAGAATAAAAGAAATAAGAGAGATAACAGCCCATTTATTGGTATCCAGAAGAAGTGACAGAAAGTCGAACCATTTAACAAAGAACAGTTCAGGTATTTCCTTGAACTTATCAACCACCAATGACCGGGCAATCTGAAGATTATAGTTAATATTGTCATCCCCCGGTTTCAATAATCTGGCACGTTCATAAAAAAGTATTGCTCCCGGGATATTATTCAGTTTGAAATAAGCATTTCCAATATTGTAATTCAAAGCAGCTGAACGATAACCTGTATTATAAATATCAAGCCAGGCATCAAGAGCTCCCTTATAATTTGATGCAGAGTATAGTTCCACACCTTTTTTGAATTTTTCTGAAGGAAGATTTTGTGAAAAAGTATTACTTATCACAAGACCCATTGTAATTATAAAGATCAGAGTTTTTTTCACACAATTCACGTTTAAATTATGGAGTTTTCAACCGAACTTATAAACTTTGATGCATCCTCGTAAATACCTGTTGCTTCTTTATCAGTTGAAGCTGGTGCATAACGAGCAAATTCGCATGCATCAAGGACTGCATTTAGTCTGTCAATATGTTCCTGCCCGATACCAAGTTCATTGAGTGCAGAAATAGCGTTTTGCCTTGTCAGGTCTGAAGGTGGAATTCCAAGCTTATCGCTTAGGTATCCCCATATTGCTTTTAATATCTCATCATAAAACCTGTCAGTTATTCCGTTATTAAGACAGGCACTGGCCTCTTTTAATCTCCTGCCAGCAACCTTTGCCGCTTTTCTGTTGCGGACCATACTAATGTCAGAATTTCTCCTGATATGCTCCCTTCTTCCAACCAATATTGCAAGGAATACAATCAACGCAATTAAAAAAGAAGTATAATATGATCTCTTTTTAAATAGAATGTTACCAGACTTCTTCAAGTTGCCTGGCTTTTGTTGTATAAACCTTATATCTTTTCCAAGGTATTTTACATCTTCTTTGGCAACACCTCCATAAACAGTAATTCCCGTACTCTGTTCATCACCTTTGCTGGCATGAAAACTAAGTGCAGGTAGTGTTATTTTCTGATATTGCCTCGATTGGATATCGAAATAAGAGTAGGTTAAAGGAGGGATAGTGTAATCGCCATAATGTCTTGGGATAAGCAGATATTCGAATGTTTTTTTCCCTGATGTTCCTTCGGAGCCGCTTTTCAGATCATCAGAGATTTTGGGATCATAGACCTCGATATCTGCAGGCAATTTCATTTCCGGCGGGTTAGCCAGCTTAAGATTCCCAGTGCCTGACAATATGATCTTTAAAGTAACAGCATCATTGACTTTAACAGAGTCTTTATCTAGAGAAGCATTAAGTGACACTTTCCCGACAATACCGGAAAAGTCTGGTGGTTTGTTACCAGGAAGTGGTCTGACATTTACTTTTGTTACAGGACTGAAAACAGCTTTTGGAACTGTAGTGAAAGTAGAGAAGAAATCACCAAAAAATGGGTCTGATTGTCTGGTTCTTTGCTGAACAAGTGCAGTGATCTGAACGGGATCTATTTCTATTTCTCCTGCTCTTTGGGGATAGAGAATAAATTGCTGAACTATTCCTGTTCCGTATAGAGTCCCGTTCACATATTCCCGCTTAAGTGAAGTCAAAGGCGGAGTGTTAAGATCAGTTCTTAAGAACCCCTCAAATCTGGGAAATTTGATTTCATTAATGCCAGAGATATCAACTTTCGTATAAAGTTTTACTGTAGCCAGTATATGTTCACCAACAAAGACATCCTTTTTATTAAGGATAAGGTTAAGGAAAATATCATCACCAGTTTCTCTGACAGGTTCATCAGCATTTTCCACTTTGCCAGTTCCGGGAGTTGTAGTTCTGCCGGGTTGCTGGGATGTGCCTGATCCGACTACTTCAATGTAAATTGAATCGGATCTGTATGTTTTGTTCTTGTATACAAATTCAGCGGGAGCCAGGACGAATTTCCCAGTCTTGACAGCTTGAAGATAGTAAACATATGAGTAATTAGTCTCCCGCGTAATTTTACCGTTGATTATTTGGGTACTGGAGCTATAAGATGTCTGAGGCCCCATTAATTTATAAAATCCGTCAAATGGTGGTGCTGAAAACTCACCACCCCCGGAATTAATTGTAAATGATATAGTGAACTGTTCTCCTACCCTTACAACGGTTGGATAATCTGCAACAACAGAAATATCCTGACCTTTCAGGCTTGATGTTATTATTAATAAAATCAGTAAAATTAAATGGTGCCTTGCTCTCATATCTTCAAATTACCAGTTTTTCAAAGACCTTACCCTTGCATTGGCTGCTTTTGCAAGTTTAACTTTTTCCTGGACATTTCTTTCATCATTTGCGATTGAATTTAACAACCTTTCAGCATCTTCTCTTGAGATTTCATGTTGTTGTTGTTGTTGTTGTTGTTGTTGTTGTTGTTGTTGACGGTTATCTTCCTTCTGATCCTGTTTGCTGTTTTCCTGGTTCTTGTTATCTTTATTCTGATTCTTGTTCTTATCTTGATTATTTTGCTGGTTTTGATTCCTATTTTGCTGCTCCTGTTGTTTCTTTAGCATATCCTGGGCATATGCAAGATTATATTTTGCTTCCATATTATCAGGTCTGAGCTTTAATGAATTCTTGTAGGCCTCAATGCTCTCCTGAAGTTTTCCACCGAGGAGAAGAGAATTACCGAGGTTGTACATTGCCGAAGATTTTTTTGCCCTGTCCTCATTCATTGATGAATTGTCACTGAACTGCTTTCCTGCCTCCTCATATTTTTTCTGCTTATAAAGAGCATCCCCAATATTGAAAACCGCATCAGGGGAAGTTTTATTTTTGTCAAGTGCACGCCTGTATGAGATCTCTGATTCAGGGTAACGTTTTTTTTCATATTCACGATTCCCCTGTCTTATAAATTTCTTTTCTCCCTGTCCTTTAAGGACAGCGGATGAAAGTCCAATAATGAAGAAGGTAATAAACCATTTCTTTCTAATTGGGATTATATTTCCAAGATTCAAATTCATAATTTAAGCCATTTAGATCTTGAATTTAAATAATCTGACATTGGCGAGCTTTCTGTTTTTCCTGTTCATTATCAGAAATTCGAGTACAAGAAAAATAGCTGAAAGTCCTGCAAATATCTGGAACTGATCATTATATTCAGTATACATTGTTCCTTCCAGTTCCTCTTTCTTCATTTTTCTAATATCTCTGAATATTTCGTCGAGTCCGATACTCGAATTGCTGGCCCTTATATAGTTACCTCCTGTTCCCAGTGCAATTTTTTTTAGTATGTTTTCGTCAAGTTTGGTAATTACGGTATTACCGTCTTTATCCTTGAGATAATCATTTCTTCCTTCAGACGCAATGGGAATAGGAACCCCTTCAGGTGATCCAATGCCTATTGTATGAATAATAATTCCTGCTTTTGAGGCTTCTTCAGCGGCAGCGACAGGATCGTCTTCATGATTTTCCCCGTCAGTGATAATTATCATTGCCTTGCTCTTGCCTTCGCCGGGGCTAAAGGACCTGATACCAAGACTTATTGCAGCACCGATCGCTGTTCCTTGTTTTGGAACCATCTCGGGAGTTATTGTTGACAGAAACATTTTAGCTGAGATGTAGTCTGTTGTCACAGGGATTTGAGTATAAGCATCTCCTGCAAAAACAATCAAACCGATCCTGTCATTATTGAGGTTATCTACAAGCCTTGAAATAGCCTGTTTTGCCCTTATCAGTCTGTTCGGTTGAATGTCCTCCGCAAGCATTGAATTGCTAACATCCAGAGCAATAATAACTTCCACCCCCTGTCGCTTAACTTCCTCAATTTTAGATCCATATTGAGGCCGTGCAAGCATTATTGAAGCTGATGCCACTGCCAAAAGAAAAAACATGAATTTTACAACTGGTCTGTTTCCTGACATTTCAGGTATAAGTTTTTCAATAAAAGAGGAATCGCCAAAATGGTTAAGGACTTTTCTTCTTCTGATATTATTTAAAATGAATAGAATAATCATTGCCGGCAATAGAAGCAACAGGTACAGATATTCTGGATTTGCAAATCTGAAAAGCTGCATTTTTGTTACTTTTTTAAGTTAAGCTTCTGAGGACAGTATATCTCAAAATTAGTTCAAGAGCAATAAATATTGCTGCCAAAATTCCGGGTATCAGAAATTTTTCTTCCCTCCTGCTGAATTGTCTGACATCAATAATAGATTTCTCAAGTTTGTCGATCTCATTATAGACCTGTACAAGTTTATCGTTATCCGTAGCCCGGAAGTACCTCCCTCCGGTAGTTTGCGCAATTTCTTTAAGAATTGCCTCGTCGATTTCAACCGGCATGTTCTGATATTGAATTCCAAAAGGTGTCTGAACAGGATAGGGTGCCATTCCCTGAGTGCCCACACCTATCGTATATACTCTTATTCCATAACTTTTTGCTATTTCAGCAGCTGTTTCCGGTGCAATTTCCCCCCTGTTGTTGATGCCATCAGTAAGGAGGATAATTACTTTGCTTTTTGCATCTGAATCTTTTATCCGGTTAATGGCATTGGCAAGTCCCATGCCTATTGCAGTTCCATCTTCTATCATTCCGCTTTGGATGTCACGCATAAGGTTTATAAGTACTGCATGGTCGGTAGTTAACGGGCATTGTGTAAAACTTTCACCGCTGAAAACAACAAGGCCTATCCGGTCATAAGGTCTCCCTGAAATGAACTCAGTTGCTACATTCTTGGAAGCTTCAAGTCTGTCGGGTTTAAAATCCCTTGCAAGCATGCTGCCTGAGATATCAAGAGTAAGAACAATGTCAATTCCCTCAGTAGAAACATCCTGGAAACTATTTGTGGCCTGAGGCCGTGCAAGAACAATTATCAGAAATATAATGGCAATTATTCTGAATCCAAATAGGATGTGTCTGAGATAATTCCTGAAAGTAGTACCGGCTTTATTGAATTGCTGCAACCCCGGCATGTTTACCGCTGCGGATGCTTTTTGTTGTTTTAAAATATAAAACGCAACCATTGCTGGTGCAATTAGCAACAGATACAGGAAAGCCGGTTCTGCAAAGGTTATCCCATTCATGGTTTTAATTCTTTTGTATTTTCTGTACCTGACTCCAGGTTATCGACAGATGGCTCTATTTTAGTAGCAGATACAAAGTTCCATGAGTTTTCAAAATTGATTTCATTTTCTGATGCTTCAGGCCTGTATTTTGCAAATTTTACAAGATCGGCACCAATGAGGACCGACTTCAGGAGATTATATGATTCATCTTTTCTGAATCCCTTTTTTACCAGTGCTTCCAGTGTTTCGGAAGTTGTCATCTCCAGAGAGTAAACAGAAAATCTGTTCTCAAGATATTTCCGGATTATTTCCGTTAATTTTGTATAATATTTTTTCGTTTCACCTTTCTGCCATAATTTTTCCGCTTTTAGTTGCTCAAGTTCACGAAATGCAATGATATGTGCCGGTTCAAGAATTACCTCCTCTTTGACCAAATTCTTTTTGGATTTTATTTTTCTGCCAAACCTTATTAATAGCCATATTATTACTCCGCACAGCAATGCAAGGAGGATCCATGGGACAATTTCTCCAAAGGTAATGGGTGCCCTGTACGGACCGATAATGTCGAATATTTTGGTCAATGTATCGGGCGGGGTCATTTTCACTCTGGTAACCTCAAGTACTGAATAATCAGAATAGAATCGTTTTATCCCGTTATTATTTTGAACTTCAACATAAACAGGGTTAATTCTGTAAAGACCCGAATCAAAAGATGTAACGAGATACCTGCCTGTGACTTTTATGGTCTTTTCCGAAATTACACTGGTGTCTATTACAGGTCCTGAGAGTATTTCAATGTTTTTTACCAGAGTATCTTTAAAAGACGGTAAAACAAGCTTTAAATCAGAAGGTTGTTCTACCGAAATGGAAAAGTTGATCTGGTCACCTATTAATATTTTTGAAGTATCAAATCCGGCATTTATATTGATCTCCTGTCCGTACATTACAAATGCTGAGCATAAAGAAGCAGTCCAGACTAAAAGGAGCCGTTTAAGTTTCTGTTTAATCATCTGTTTTCAAACAACTTGATTAGAGGTCTTACGTAATCTTCCCCTGTAATTAATTCAGCAGAATCAATGCCATATTTCCTGAATGTGCTATCAATTGTCTTCTTGTGTTCATTCCACCACTCTGAATATGCTTTTCTGTTTGTTAAGGAGGAAGTATCAATCCATCTTTCGGATCCATTTTCTGAATCTATAACTTTTATAAATCCTAAATCAGGGATTTTGCTTTCAAAAGGATCTGATACTTTAAGAGCTACCATGTCGTGTTTGTTAGCAGCGATTTTAAGTGCTTCATCAAAGTCAGGTGCAATAAAGTCAGAAATTATAAATGCTGTGCATCTTTTTTTAATAGCATTTGTAAGAAAGCGCAAGGGTTCACTTAGATTAGTACTGTAGCTTAGAGGTCTGAAATCAAGCAATTCCCGAATTATCCTTAAAATATGTTTTCTGCCTTTCTGTGGAGGTATGAATTTTTCGACAATATCGGAGAAAAAGATCACACCTATTTTGTCATTGTTAAAAATTGCTGAAAAAGACAAAACAGCTGCTACCTCAGTCATTATGTCTTTTTTAAAATTTGTTTTTGTCCCAAAATTTCCTGAACCGCTTACATCGATAAGGAGCATTACTGTAAGTTCTCTTTCTTCTTCAAAGACTTTAACATAGGGGTGATTGAAGCGGGCAGTGACATTCCAGTCTATATTTCTTATATCATCTCCATATTGATATTCTCTTACTTCATTAAAGGCAATACCACGACCTTTAAAGGCACTATGGTATTCACCTGCAAAAATATGCCTTGTCAGACCACGGGTTTTGATCTCAATTCGCCTTACCTTTTTAAGTAATTCAACAGCATCCACTTTTCAGACAAGTTTAAAATACAGGGGCAAATCCAAGGTGTTTTTACTGCAGTGATAATTCAGAACTGATCATTAAGGAACCTCCACAGCATTAAGTATTTCGGAGATTATTTTATCCTGATTTACATTCTCAGCTTCCGCTTCATATGTAAGTCCAATACGATGGCGCATCACATCGGCGCATATTGTTCTGACGTCTTCCGGAATGACATAGCCTCTCCTCCTTATAAAAGCAAAGGCTTTTGATGCAAGAGAAAGATTGATAGAAGCTCTTGGTGAAGCACCGTATGATATCATATTCCTGAATGAAGGAAGTCCGTATTTCTCGGGATTTCGGGTTGCAAAAACAATATTAAGGATATAATTCTCTATTTTCTCGTCCATGTAGACTTCCCTGACAATATCCCTTGCTCTGACAATATCTGCGGGT
Source organism: uncultured Rikenellaceae bacterium (assembly GCA_964514725.1). Classification (GTDB taxonomy): domain Bacteria; phylum Bacteroidota; class Bacteroidia; order Bacteroidales; family VadinHA17; genus LD21. The sequence continues at coordinate 50,383 of CAZEUL010000004.1, read as the reverse complement.
TTTAGTACAGTACTTACTTTTGGAAATTCCTTGATAAGGTTTTCTCGAATTATCAGCCTCTCTTCTTCAATAGACGGATAATCTATCAGGACTTTCATCATAAAGCGGTCGACTTGTGCTTCAGGGAGTGGATATGTTCCTTCCTGCTCAATGGGGTTTTGAGTTGCCAGCACAAGGAAAGGTTCATCAAGCCTGTAAGTGTTTTCTCCGATAGTTATCTGCCGTTCCTGCATAGCTTCAAGCAGAGCGCTCTGTACTTTTGCAGGTGATCTGTTTATTTCATCTGCCAAAATAAAATTGGCAAAAACAGGTCCTTTTTTTACAACGAACTCTTCTTTCTTCTGACTATATATCATTGTTCCAATGAGATCTGCTGGAAGAAGGTCGGGAGTAAATTGGATCCTGCTGAACTTGGCATCAATTATTGAAGCTAACGATTTTATTGCAAGGGTTTTGGCGAGGCCAGGGACTCCCTCCAGCAAAATATGTCCGTTTGCCAGAAGGCCTATCATAAGTGAGTCTGTCAGGTGCCGCTGTCCGACGATCACTTTATTCATTTCCATTCGGATTATATCAACAAACGAACTCTCTTTTTCGATCTTTTCATTAAGAATTCTAATATCCGGTGTTTGCTCCATAGGGTTAAAAATTTTAAGTAGCAAAGATAGTAAAATTAGACAGTCGTGATTTCATCGTTTTTTCACGAAAAATTTCCACAAAAAAAGCCCGTAAATTTTAAAATTGGAGTTAATGAGTGTTAAAGTTACGTTAAATCAGTCAGGGAAAGCGGATTCCAGCCGAATCCGGCCCTGACTGAACTTCTCAGAATTATCAATCCTGTTAAAGGGTAAACGGCATTATTAAATTGCTGGGGAGATATTGCAGCCTGAACCAGGAACAAAATTCCCAGCCAGAACGTCATTCTGAACCAGATTATCTTATTTTTTTTGTTGAAAATCAAAGCATAAAGACAGATGAACAGAAAAGGATTTAGCCAGATAATGTTGAGGTTCCACCGGAGCTGTTGATGATCTGTAAAGAAATTTGAAAAGATCATCAGAACTGCCAGAAGTGAAAAAATTGAAAATATAAAAATATCTATCAGTCTGTTAGGGGTATTTCCTCTTATTGCGCCGGAAAGAATAATAAAACCAATTATGACAAGTGAAAAAATAAATATTGGCGATCCAAAAAGAGATTCTTTTATTAAAGGCTCATTATAAGCCAGCTCAGTTATGGGATTGGAAAGCAAGGGAATCATTTTACCATTTCTTCTCACTACAAGAGAAGATAGTCCTTTCTGGAGCTCAAGAGGAAGAAACATTCTGTCCCTGAATGAAGCCTTTTTGTCGCACGGTGCTCCTAAAAGCAGATCAATTCCAAAATTAAGCCATGGATAACCTTTCTGATATACTGAAATCAATTCCCTGAAAGTCGGCATGTTCTTTTTTATTTCATCATCCGGATAAATGAGGTTTTCTCCGGTTGCTTTTTCAAGAAGATCGCGAATCCTGGTGGAACAATTATCATAAAAAAAATCATATCTGTATTTGATGTTTTCCGGGCGAAGATTTTCTGATATCAGTTTAAACAGGGTATTTTTTTCATTGTCTTCAAGATTTATTTTTTGTGAGATAACCCACCGTTTTTCATACTGATATTCCCTCAGAAAGCTTTCATATGAATAAGTACCAAGCATGTATTCGAGTCTTCCTTTTGCAAACTTCCAGGCAAAATTCGGTGTGCTGAAGTCAAACACCCCCCAATTATAAACCTGATCGATGTTTTTTGAAGGAATGACAATCCTCACAGCACTATGGCCATAGATTGAATACGTTTCTGTTCCCGGTCCGCAGGTCAGGAGAAATACTTCAGCATCCATTAAATCCTGAGAAGTCAGAATCCTTGTCCCACAAAATATTGAAATAAATAGCCATCCTAAAAGTCTTTTCATTATAAATCAGTTTATTTAAACCTAAATTTTTTCTCCAAATTAGTGAAAAGAAAATTGAAAAATGAGCTGTTATTACGTTTGCATGTTTGTAATCTACTGTAATATCATTAATAATTTTGAATCTTGCATGCTTTTTACTTAGATTTACTGCTCTTAAAACGAGCTGGTTTTCAATAGTCAGAATTTAACAATCAAATTATGAAAAACATAAAAAAGGCTTTTGCCCCTATTTTAATCGTGATGTTGTTTGCATCATGTGGCAAAACAAATGATTTTCAAATAACAGATCTTCATGTTCACATAAAAGGCAAGTTAACCCTTGCTGATGCAGCCGCAAAATCGATGCAGGAGAAAATAAAATATGGTATTGCAGTTAATTGTGGACTGGGTTTTCCAATTCATAACGACAGCCAGATTGATTCTGTGCTGGCTACCTTCAAAGATTACCCACAGTTTTATGTTGCGATGCAGGCTGAAGGAAGAGAATGGATTGATATTTTTTCAAAAGAGTCGATAAGTAAATTTGATTATGTATTTACAGATGCTATGACATTTACCGACGCTAAAGGGAGAAGGAACCGGATTTGGATTCCGGAGGAAACATTTATAGATGACGAAGAAGAGTACATGGATTACCTTGTCTCTACGCTGGTCAGGATACTTGAAACTGAACCTATCAATATTTATGTAAATTCAACTTATTTGCCTGCAGAAATGGCTGGCAGGTATGATCAATTCTGGACAGAAGAAAGGATGGACAAGGTTATTTCAGCAGCCGTAAAAAACAATATCGCAATTGAGATCAACAACAGATTCAAGATACCTTCTGCAAAATTCATTAAACGAGCAAAAGCAGCAGGTGCGAAGTTTACAATAGGGACAAATAATTCGGATGAAAATTTCTCAGGTGCAGAATACGCAATTAAGATGATAAAAGAGTGCCGGTTGAAACAGGAAGATTTTTATCTGCCTGAAAAAAAGGACAGGAGTTAATCCTTTTCTCAATAAAACATAGTGAAAACTTTTTACAAATGTTAAGAATTTTATGGAACATCTCGATCTGGCGAGAATTTTGAAATTCCTTCCGGGGATAATACTAGGTTTGACAGTACATGAGTTCAGCCATGCTTACATAGCCCGAACATGTGGGGACAACACATCACACGACCAGGGAAGAGTTACATTGAATCCTTTTAAACATATTGATCTTCTTGGTTTTGCAATGCTCCTGTTTGCCGGATTCGGGTGGGCCAAACCTGTTCAATTCAATGAACAAAATCTAAGAAATCCCAAAACTGATGTAATTAAGATAGCGGTTGCAGGTCCTCTTTCAAATGCGGTCACTGCCATTATCATCTCATTCTTGTATGCATTATTCAGCCTTTTTGTTGGTGGTCATGGGCATGGAGTCAGAATATTGAACGATATTTTCCTTTATGCTATTTATTTAAACTGGGGCCTTTTTGTTTTTAATATGATTCCCTTGCCTCCTTTAGATGGTTCTCATTTGTTGCTTAATTATTTCAGAAAATACCCTGTACTTTATGAGAATATGCACAGGTATGGTTCATACTTCTTTTTTTTACTGATACTTGTAATGGTTATTACTAAATTAGATCTTCTGCCTATATGGCCGGTAGTAAAGTTTCTGGGCAACGGGTTTCTTGATCTTTTTGAAAATATTCTCAGCTGAGTATCTTCATATATTTTACGGCTAAAAAATTTGTAATTCAGCCCTTTGATATGCTAAGGGTTTTTAGTAACTTGTAACGAATGATACGGGATTTATGTTCTCATTCTTTCCAAAATATAATGAAAAATCCGTTTAATAAGCAGTCTGATAAGTTTACCAGTGCCAGGGAAAGGATGGTGAGGGTTCAGATCGTCGATCGCGGAATTACTGATACTGCTGTTCTCAGGGCTATGAGAAAAGTCCCCCGGCATCTTTTTGTTCCTAAGGAATATGAAAATGAGGCATATGAAGATTATCCGCTTCCAATAGGATATGGCCAGACAATTTCGCAGCCTTATATTGTTGCATATATGACTGAAGTTGTTCATCCTTCAATAAAAAAAATCGCATTGGAAATCGGAACAGGTTCAGGTTATCAGGCCGCCATACTTGCTGAAATAGTTAAAAATGTATATAGTATTGAAATTGTTCCTGAACTTGCCAAAATATCTGCTGAAAGGCTTAAAAACCTAGGCTACAATAACGTCAGCGTGAAATACGGCGATGGTTACAAAGGCTGGCCGGAGCATTCACCTTTTGATATAATCCTGATTACTGCTGCAGTAGAACAGATACCTGAGCCACTTATTGAACAGCTTGCCGACAATGGTCTGCTTGTTGTTCCTGTTGGAGCTCCCGGAGCGATCCAGGAATTGATTCTTATTGAGAAAAAGGGCGGTAAGATCACTAAGAGCCGGCTTACATATGTCCGTTTTGTTCCTTTTAAAAGATTATAACTAAAGAAATTAAGACGCTTAAATATTAAATATAATCAATTTGCAATTTTATAGATCAGAGCAACTAAAAGCCGATTGGGGAAAGCAGCATTGTGACCATCCGGAATTTGAAAAAGTATATTTTTCAGGTGCATTCATTCTGAATTATTCTTGCACGCAATGCGGAGCCGATTTTTCAATTGCTCAAAAGATGGAGATCGAAGAAGAAAGAAAAAAAATCATAAAAAGCAATGAAGTATTTGGATTAAAATTTTGCTTAAATAAGACAATCAAAAATACATTGCTATGAAGAAATTAGTGATTCTATTAATGCTTTTACCGGTCATCGGCTCAGCCCAAAAAAAGGAGGATATATTCAACCCTCAGGTTCCGATAATTTTTTTCGGAATTGATTTTACAAAAGTGCAATTCACACGATCAGATGAGTTTACAAACAAACCTGAGATTTTGAGGTTTTTTGAGGATGCAAATAATATGGTTAATCATGGTTCATTGCGAAACCTTGTAAACAGGGAACTTGACAGGAAAACCATTATATGGGATTTTTCAAATGTCACAACACGGAATTCTCAAATAGATTGGCAGACAGTTTATTCAGATAACATTGATTACACTATTCCTGATGAGCAATTAAGCATGATTGTAAAGGAACTGAATGTTGATCAGGTAAAATACAAGGACCATATTGGAATGGTTTTGGTTGAAGAGAATTGCTGCAAAACAAAACCTTTGCAGACAATTACCTGTTTATTCTTCAGTGTTAATAATATAGATGTGCTCTTTTCAAAACGATATGAAATGAAACCGGGAGGGATTGGTTTCATGAACTACTGGGGTGTGAATCATAATATGTTACTGACTAAATTAGGCAAATTAAAGAAAGAAATAGAACAAGGCCATTGATGATACCCCTCCGCAGCTAAGATTCTTAAATGACTAAAATGATTCCGGCACACAAAGAACCCAAAAAAGGTTCTTTTTATGTTAACAGGATTTGACATAAAACATTGAAGCTTATCAAAAAACGGTACATTAGAAGTTAGAGCATACCACAAGCTTAATTTTGATGAAGAATTAAGATTTGAGATGTACGTTTTTCTTCCCTTCCAACTAACGTTAGGCTAGATTCACTCCTCAGCTTAAAGGATTGGGTGATTAGTGATAAAGGTTTTTCAATTGATGAACAATACAAAATTCATCAGTTTGCACCAGTCAATGAAAACTTTGGTTATCATTGTCGGAACTTTATTAGTTCATAAATCAGAAAAAGGCCAGATAAGATTAATTTCAATGTGACTGCAATTTAACTATTTGGCAATTCAGTATATGATATGAACAGAATAAAAGTCACAGATTTCTTAAGCATGAAAAAAAGGATGTTCAATGAAGATGGACAATCAGGGTAAAATATCAGGTGCAGCTGCAAAGTTTAAATCTGGGTTATTTGGAATTCTTGGACCTTATATGTTAAGGGTATCCATATTAATAATACTGGCCCTTGCAGGCAGCAGTATCAACCTGATAATTCCAAGGATTATTGCACGGAGTATTGATGATTATTCGTCAGGCAGATTCAATGCTGTAACAGTCGGTGAAGAATTTCTCATTGCTGCTGCTGGTATTTTCATTATCACTTTTCTCCAGGGAGTATTGCAAACCTTAACGGCTGAAAAAGTGGCAAAAGATCTTCGCAACAGGCTGGCGGCGGTATTGTCGCACCAGGACTATTTATATATTGTCAGGTCAAATCCTGCAAGATTGCTGACAAACATGACCTCTGATATGGATTCGGTTAAGATGTTTGTGGCACAGGCTTTTGTTGCAATAGTATCTTCCCTTTTTATTATAATAGGTGCAACAATCCTTTTGATAATGATCAACTGGAAGCTGGCACTTGCCATCCTCATAATTGTACCAATTATTGCCATTACCTTTTTTGTTGTTTTCCGGAAATTAAGGGTATTTTTCAAAAAGAGCAGGGAGATTATAGATTCTCTTAACCGTATCATAAATGAAAGTATCCTTGCAGCAGCTCTTATAAGGGTGCTTAATGCACAAGGTCCTGAAAATCAGAAATTCCTTGAAAAGAATATAGAATCTCGTGAGATTGGATTATCGATAGTAAGACTATTTTCTGTCCTTATCCCCATAGTAATGTTTGTTTCGAACCTTGCTGTAGTTACAATCCTAGCGCTTGGAGGACATTTTGTTGTGATCGGGTCACTTACTCTCGGGAATTTTGCAGCTTTCAACAGTTATCTTGCAATGCTTATTTTCCCGATAATGCTGATTGGGTTTATGAGCAATATAATTGCTTCCGCAACAGCATCATATAACCGCATTATAGCGGTTATGAATGAACCGGTGCCGGTTTCATCAGGAACTGTCGGTTCTGTCATCAGCGGAGAAATTTCATTACATAATGTATCACTGAATTATGGGAATAAACCGGTGCTTAAGAATATATCATTTTCAATTAGAGCAGGAAGTAAAACTGCAATCATCGGACCGACTGCTGCAGGGAAAAGCCAGCTGCTGTATATTCTTGCAAACATTATTTCTCCGGAAACGGGCTCTATCGAATTTGACGGCATCACTATAGATAAATACTCAAAGAAAGTTTTTCACCGGCAAGTTGGTTTGGTATTTCAGGACAGTGCGATCTTTAACATGACTCTTAGAGAAAATATTGCTTTCAGTGAGAATGTAACTGAAGAATCGCTTATGAAAGCAATTGAGACGGCCGAACTCAAAGATTTTATTGAAACTCTGCCTGAGAAACTCGACACAATTGTTGCTGAACGGGGCTCTAGCCTCTCCGGTGGCCAGAAACAAAGAATTATGCTTGCGCGTGCACTGGCTTTGAATCCTAAAGTGCTGCTGCTTGATGATTTTACGTCAAGAGTGGACAGGAAAACGGAGAATAAAATTCTGTGCAACATTCAGAACAATTACCCTGACATTACCCTGATTTCGGTAACACAGAAAATTGCATCAGTAAAACATTTTGACCAGATAATACTGATAATGGAAGGTGAAATACTGGCCACCGGTAAACATAAAGAGTTGCTGGAGAGTTCACCTGAATACATTCAGATATACGGATCACAGAGAAGTACTCATCATTATGAATTATGATCTGAATCAGTACCCGGAAACAGAAACCGGAAAGCTTCCGGTAGTAGCTTCTTTAAGGAAGCTGTTTAATATTATCAGCAGTGAACGCCGCAACGTTACAATTGCTTTTGCAGCAATTTTTCTGAATGCAGGACTGAATCTGCTTGGACCATATCTTATTGGTTATACCATAGACACATATATCCAGACAAAGAGTTACCAAGGTGTGCTTCTTTTTGCAGGAATACTTCTGATAATGTATTCACTGGCATTTGTTGTTAATTACGTCCAGATGCGCCTTATGGGAGGTATTGGCCAGAGGATGCTTTTCGGTCTGAGGAATACTGTATTCAGCAAGATCCAGGAGCTTCCGCTTGATTTTTTCAATCAGAATAAAGCAGGAGATCTTATTTCGCGGATCAACAACGATACGGATAAAGTAAACCAGTTCTTCTCCCAGTCATTGATGCAGTTTATCGGTAGTCTGATTACCATGGCCGGTGCCGGCATAATCCTTCTTATTATAAACCTGCCACTTGGTCTGGCAGCACTTTCGCCGGCTATTATAATATGGATATTCACAAAAAGCGTTTCTCCCTGGATTAGAAAAAAGAACAAATCCAGCCTTAAAAGTCTGGGTTATTTATCAGCTGAGATTCAGGAGAGTCTTGCAAATTTCAAAGTAGTAATTGCTTTTGACAGACGGGATTATTTTCTAAAACGATTCTCGGAAGTCAACAGTGAAAATTACAAACGATCTGTTGAGGCAGGAATTGCTAATACAATTCTGTCGCCTGTGTATACTTTTGCATCCAATATTGGACAACTGATAGTGCTTGTCATGGGTATCTGGCTCATTATCAATGGACATTTTTCAACAGGTTTGCTGATCAGTTTCATTTCATATATTTCAAGTTTCTATAATCCTTTAAGACAGATAGCCGCTCTGTGGGCAAACTTCCAACTTGCTCTCGCTGCATGGGACAGGATATCATATCTTCTTTCCTTTGAAAATAACCTTGAAACTGTAAATGTGCCGGCTAATTTGAAGAACAAATCTTATGTAATTTTCAGGGATGTCTCATTTTCTTATCCGAATGGGAAAGAGGTGCTGCACAATGTCAGCTTCGCTCTGCAGAAAGGCAGAACTTATGCTTTTGTGGGACCAACCGGAGGAGGAAAGACAACAACTGCTTCCCTTATTGCAAGACTGTATGATACAACAAAAGGCACTATACTTTTTCAAGGCAAGGATATCCGATCATACACTCCTTGTGAAAGAGCTTCCAAAATAGGATTTATACTGCAGGAACCGCTTCTTTTCTCAGGCACAGTTCGTGAAAATATTTTATATGGCAATACAGATTGTTCGGGGCTTACCATCGATCAGTTGGAAAAGGCCATTGAGGATTTACATCTGACCCGGTTACTTGAAAGGTTCGACCATGGCTTAGATACTCCCGTTCAGGCCTCTGGAGATGGGATTAGTCTTGGACAGAAGCAGATAATTGCTTTTATGAGGGCTATTCTAAGGAAACCCGAACTTCTCATACTTGATGAGGCGACAGCCAATATTGACACAGTGACAGAGCAACAGCTCGAAGCAATTCTGAAAAACCTTCCCTCGTCAACTACAAAGGTTATTATTGCACATCGTCTAAATACGATCGAAAACGCTGATGAAATATTTTTCGTCAATACAGGAAAGATCATTCCTGCAGGATCATTTAAAGAGGCACTGAACCTTCTTATGCATGGCAGGATGGAGAGTTGATTTTTATTTACTTTTTGATGTCATATTGTGATTCCGGCGCGATTGTTCGTCCCGACGCATCGGGACTCACGAGCTCGTCGCTTTGCTCCTCGGTTCGAACACCCCTTCCCTTCGCGTTCGATCGCGATTAAAATTAACAATGGCTCCTTATGGAGCCATATTGTGATTCCGGCGCGATTGTTCGTCCCGACGCATCGGGACTCACGAGCTCGTCGCTTTGCTCCTCGGTTCGAACACCCCTTCCCTTCGCGTTCGATCGCGATTAAAATTAACAATGGCTCCTTATGGAGCCATATTGTGATTCCGGCGCGATTGTTCGTCCCGACGCATCGGGACTCACGAGCTCGTCGCTTTGCTCCTCGGTTCGAACACCCCTTCCCTTCGCGTTCGATCGCGATTAAAATTAACAATGGCTCCTTATGGAGCCATATTGTGATTCCGGCGCGATTCGAACGCGCGACCCACAGCTTAGAAGGCTGTTGCTCTATCCAGCTGAGCTACGGAACCTATAACAGGCTGCAAAATTACAATATTTTTCAATCTATCAAAGAAACGGTTTAGGGTTTCCAACGAATAGAACCATGTTAATGTTGATTGGCTTATAGACTGCGAGGATCAGGGCTAATAAAATCAGGCTGATTTCATGTAATTTACAAGTCCGCCTTTTTCAAGAATCTGTCTAAGCTTTTGCGGCAAAGGTTCAAAACTGAACGTATTCTCTCCCACCTTTATTTCACTCTTATCAAGGCTGACCGTTACATCAAGTCCCTTTTTGTAGGAATTTACAGCTTCCCTGTGAACAATCAGTGTCAGCCCCTGATTTATAGAAGAACGGTAAAATATCCTGTTTACCGATTTAACTATTACAGCGCTTATACCTAGAAATGCCAGTCCCACGGCAGGATGCTCCCTCGAACTTCCGCAACCGAAGTTTTCGCCTGCAATAATTATATCTCCCTTTTTAGCCTGTTTTACAAAGGCCTGATCAAAATCTTCAAACAGATGAGGAATAATTGATGCCGGGTCAGAACTAAGCACATTATAAGTATGTTTACCTGCAAACATCTGGTCAGTATTCAGGTTATCCACGTCAGAATAATTCCATACATTACCTGTTTTTCTGTATTCATCATTGTCTATAACAACTGTTTTGCTCTGGTCTGACTTATAGGGAAATGTATAAGTTTTCTTTGTCTTCAAAGGATTTGTCAGTTTCCCCGAAAGTGCGGATAAAGCAACAGTTTCAGGGGATCCAAGATAGATGCTGGCTTCCTTGTTGCCCATTCTGCCAACAAAATTCCTGTTTGCAGTTGAAATTACAGTATGACCGCTTGCCGGGATCCCCTGACCTGTTCCAAGACATGGGCCACATGATGGAGTAAGAATATTTGCTCCGGCCTCAATCAGGTCGGTAATCAATCCTTCGCTGATAGCCTGAAGGAAGATTTTATCCGAAGCAGGAATAATATTCAGCTGGAATCCCTCTTTTATTTTCTTACCGCGAAGGATCTCAGCAGCAATTCTTAAATCCTCAATGCGTCCGTTTGTGCATGTGCCTATCAAACCTTCATCGACATTTATTCCCTCGACTTCACTGACAGATTTAATATTATCCACATTATGCGGGGCTGCAACAACTGGAACTATTTTTCCAAGGTCAATACTTATTTCCCTGGCATAATGAGCATCAGTGTCAGCCCATACACCAGCAGGTTTAATTTTTTTATCTGAAAGAAATTGTGCAAGAATTTCGTCACAGGGAAAAACAGCATTCTTTGCACCCATTTCAGAGGCCATGTTGGCAAGTGTCATTCTGTCAGAGACAGAAAGTGTCTTAACTCCATCACCATGATATTCAACCGACATATAGTTTGCGCCATCAGATCCTGTAATTCCTATAATCCATAAGGCCAGGTCTTTTGCCGACACGCCTCTTTTCAAGTATCCTGAAAGTTTTATCTTTATAGATTCAGGTACCCTGAACCATGTTTCTCCTCTTTTCCATATTCCGGCAGACTCGGTACGGTCGATACCTGCAGCAAACGCATTGAATGCACCGGCCGTTGAGGTATGGCTGTCGCTGCCAACGATCAGCATACCTGGCAAAGCATGATATGACATTATCTGATGGCAGATACCCCTTCCTGCATCATAGAATTTTTCAATAGCCTGATCTTTTACTATATCTCTTATTTCCTGATATTGATCAGCCAGCTTTGCATCTGCAGGAGGAGCATTATGATCAAGTACAACAAGTATCTGCCCGGGGTCTGCAACCTTTATTCCTCCCATTTTCCGGAAGGTCCTGAATATGCTCGATGTATTATCATGGCTAAGTATAATATCAGGTTTGGCAAATACAATTGTGCCTGCTCTTGCACCTAAAATCTTCTCAGCGAATGTAAGTGATCTCATTTTTCTGGTTTTTTATTTTAGCATCAAATTCCTACGGAAATTACAATAACCCTCCATTCCTGTATATTTCCAGCTGAATTTCAGAAAATGGTTCTCCCCTTGTTTTTGAGCCGTTTTTGAGATTTTCGATTTCCCCTGAGATTATGTCTATCCTTATTCTGTCGCCATTCTGAAGGTTCAGCTCACCTATGTTTTTGCAGGTAATTATCGGGAACGCGGCATTTATTGCATTTCTTTCATATATTGAACCAAAAGATTCAGCTACAATCGCCTGAATCCCAAGAGAAATAAAACAATCGACAGCCTGCTGGCGTGAACTTCCCGAACCGAAATTTTTACCTGAAATGATTATATCCCCCGGAAGTGCTTTCGATCCAAAATCTTCAAATCCCTTAAGGTTATCAAAGGCATATTTGCCCATTTCATTTAAATCGGTGATTGCCAGATATCTGTTATGAAAAATCATATCAGTATCAATATTGTCTCTCAGAATTAGCCAAATTCTTCCTTCAAGGACAGATCCGGCACTTTCCAATCGATCGGATTTGTGTTTTTGCCCTTGGATTTGAACGTTTTTTCCCGATGGCCTGAACAACGCCGGTGTACCAGGGATATTGTCGGGTGTTGTAATATAGCCTGCTATTGCGGATGCAGCAACAATCTCAGGAGAGGTTAAGTAAACATTTCCTTTTCCCTGTTTACCCGGGAAATTCCTGTTACCTGTGCTGATGGTAACTTCATCGGCACCGTTTTGTCCAACTTGTCCGGCTGCACATCCTGCACATCCAGCATTAGAGACCAGAGCTCCTGCTTCCTTGAATATCTCAAAAAGTCCTGCTTTCAGGCATGCCCTCCAGATGTTATCAGTTGCCGGAACTATTTTAAGCACAACACCAGGAGCGACTTTTTTGCCTTTAAGTATGCCGGCAGCTTTTTCAAGATCACTAAACCTGCCATTTGTGCAACTTCCTATAAATGCAGAGTCAATTTTTAAACCACTGACTTCGTCAATATTGACTGCATCATGCGGCTCTCCCGGGCGGGATATCATTGATCTGAATTCTGTTACATCAATATTAAAAACATATTTGTAAGTAGCATCATCATCGGCATAAACTGGGGTGAATTGCCTTACTGACCTTCTTGAACAGTAATCAATAACTTCCTTTGATGGAGGAAAAAGAATTGTAACTGCACCCATCTCTGTAGCCATTGACGCTATGGTTATTCTGTCATCAATAGTAAGCTTTTCAGATGGTTTTCCATAAATTTCAACTGAGTATCCAAGCAGTGTGTTTGCTCCGAATTTCTTGAGAAGATTGAGAATGATGTCTTTTGAGCTGATTTTTGAAGGCAGTTCTCCAGTAAGATTAATTCTGACAGTTTCGGGAATTTTAAACCAGATTTTCCCTTTATGCCATACTGCAGCAATATCCATATCACCCATTCCCTGACCAAAAGCGCCCACTGCCCCAAGGATATTTGCATGTGAATCGGTGGATACGGCTGTTGAACCAGGGAACACAATGCCCTCATCTATCAGGATATGGGTTCCGATTCCTGCATTTATATCGTATACCTTAATATTGTTTTCCCTTGCAAATAGCCTGCAGATATGCTGGTTAACAGCATATTTCTGATCGGACCCTGTTGGATTACAGTCAAATGTAAAATATGTTTTTTCCGGATCATTTATGCTGAGACTTTTTTCGGTTAAATGTCTGACCACATTTGCTCCCCCGAAATCACGGGCAACTCGTGCATCAATTTCAATATCCGCTATGTCCCCAGGTTTCAAAATGTTAAATTTAGAATGGAAGGCCAATATTTTTTCAATCAAGGTCATTGCCATGGTCAGACGTATTTGTTAATTAATATAAGGTAAAAATAATATAGACTATCTGAATTGTGTCCTATAGCTGCTAGGAGAAATTCCCTCAATTTTCCGAAAATATTTGTTGAAATTCGAAATGCTTGTGAAACCGCAATCGATAGATATATCCTTGATCTGATAATCAGTTTCACGAAGAAGATGACACGCTCGATTCATCCTTACACTATTCAGATATTCAACAAAACCTGAACCACTGTTTTTCTTAAAGAATCTGCTGAATGAGAAAGGACTCATTTGTGCAACCTTAGATATTTTAGTAAGTGAAATTGGTTTTGAGAAGTTCTCTCTTATATAGTTGTAGACATCAGTCATTTTTTTGTTACCATGCTCATCGAAAGAAATCTTATAATTTTCAGAGCATAAGTTGCTTTTCGTTTCAGATGAACATAGAATCTTTAGCAGATTAAACAGATCAATCAGCTTATCGAGCCCTTTCTTACTGACCATATTTTTCATAAAGATTTCAGCCTTTTTTGCATCATCAACTGAAAAAGCAATACCCCTTTCTGATTCGAGAAGTAATTTTTTTACCTCATGCATTTCATGCTGGGAAATAAAATTCTCACCGAATGAGGAGAGCTTAAAGTGAAGAACAAAGCCTGGAGGTTCACCTGATGAAGATATCTGCCTGTAGTAATTCCAGCAGTGAGGAATATTGCTCCCAATCATTACCAGATCGTAAAAATCGAACAACTCCACACTGTCGCCAACAATACGGGTGCCGTTGCTTCTGGTGTTAAGAACAATTTCGTATTCTGGATGAAAATGCCAGAATCCACCTGTTTCTGAAATATTCTCAGCCATGAAGCCTCCATTGTCATCAAATGCTATCTTATCGAGAACTGCGACCATAAAGAAAGAATGATCAGAAGTGGAAGTTTATAATCAAATATAAACAATATTTTAGGAGTCTGTTACTATTTACTGCATGAATTATTTTGGAATTTAATTTGAAATTATCCTATTTTATTATAAATTTGTTCCAAGCTCATGCTATTGGTATAAGAGGAAACAGGTAAGGGTTGAAAGTGGAAATCATCAGGATTGTATTGCAGACATTGACTTTCACATCTGGAACCTGATGATAAATGCCAGTTTACCAAGGTTCCGTCCTTTTATCAGACAGTAGACACGGGAATTATCTCATTAATAAAACCCGCTCCCTGATTTTCACCACAACCCTTCCTTCCTCTTATTTTTATGCCTTAATTATTTGCTAAATGCATTTTTATTTAGATGTATGTGATTCTTTTTGAATAATTCCTGTCAACCTGATTAGCCAGAATTACGGTTATAGAAAAATCCTTGTATCTTTGAGTTCCTGAGGATCTGAATCAGACCTCTCTTTTCTTAGCAACAGAGAATGAAAACATATATCAGAAGAAGAGAAAAAAATGATCAGCTGATATTGTTCTATGGTGACTGGGCAATGGATGAAAATCTTTTCACACCTTTATGCAGTGATGACTTTGACTCAATCCTTTTCTATAACTATTCAGCCAATGAAGCACTTGTTTTACCTGAGCCAAAAACTTACAAATCAGTTATTCTTATTGGATGGTCTATTGGAGTATGGGCAGCTGAATATCTCTCATCCAAAACGGGTATAAATCCCGACCTTACTATTGCAGTTAATGGAACACCTTTGCCTGCTGACGACCGATATGGAATACCGCAGAAAATATTTGAAGGGACCTTAAACAATATATGTGAAAGAAATATGAACAAGTTCTATTTCAGGATGTTCGGTGACAAGACAACATTTGTTAAATATAAGGACAGGCTTCCACAAAGAACAAATAAATCTCTATGCGATGAATTGAGATGGCTCTATAATCGAACAATGGAACAGATGGAATCTGTTATCAATTGGGATTATGCAGTAATCAGCAGTAACGACAGGGTCTTTCCTGTAAAAAATCTCACCGACTATTGGACAAAACAGGTGAAGACGAATCAAATAATATTACCATTACCACACTATCTTTTTCACAAATGGAATTCGTTCAAGGAATTCGTCGATTTTGTCAGAAGCTATAGGTATGACGATAAACCAATAAATTGAAAGAAGTTGAAAAGTTGAGTTGCCTGGAATAAAATGCGGTTTTTAACCTGAGAGCTTCACAAGTCTTTTACAAGGATGTTCATATCCGATTTTGATATAAGTTTATCAAATTTGTCTAGCATTGTAGTGATCTTGTCATATTCTTTGCTTTTGACAAATATCTGATGTGCGGTACCTTTTTTGTCAAGCTTATTGAGGATAAAGCTTACAGTTAACTTATGAATATCAAGTGCGGGCTGAAAAAATCTTTCAGCGTGTTCATTTTTTTGAAGTACCGATATAAGATCAACATTGCTTAAATCATTCAGTATATCCCGAACAAGTCTGACAGGAATTTTCAAGTCGCGTGCTATCTTTTCAGCACTTACAGGTTTTCCAGCTTCAGAAAAATTCCTGATAATCAGATGCATTATCATAAGTGAAAGAGCTCTTTTTTGATAATTACTTACGTTAAGTGCCTCAGATTCAAATTCATACCTTGACAGGTTCTGGTTTGCAAATGAGAGCTCAGCCCCAAGTAGTATTATTATCCAGCTGCTCTGCAACCAAAGGATAAATAAAGGAATTGCTGCAAAGCTTCCATAAATCGCGTTCAGTTTTGAAATACCGAACTGAAGATCAATATACAACCACTGAAGCAGTTGCAGAATGGTGCCAGCAATTATTCCAGAGATCAGAGCCGGAACTAATTTTACCTTTGTGTTTGGCATAATAATAAAGAGAACCGTAAGCGCAATCCAGGTAAGCAGATATGGCGCAAATTTGACTAAAAAGCTCACAAGAGGCTTAAAGAAATCGAGCATCGTCGATTGTGTGATAAACTCAGGTAATTTAGTTCCAATAAACAATGTTAAACTGCTTGAAAGAATCAGGAATATTGGTGCAATTATCATTATTGTAAGGTAGTCAGTGAACTTCCTGTACCATGGACGTGCTGAACCTATCTGCCATATATGATTGAAAGACCCTTCAATCTGATCAAGAAGGGACATTACTGACCAAAAAAGAATTATAACACCAATTCCGGCAATTATCCCTCCCGATGCGTGGTTCAGGGCATTTGTGGCTTCTGTCAGAATCCATTCAAGCACCTCAGGTTGAGTCTGGAATTCTTTTGTAATTATCTGACGAAGATTCTGGTCAAGGCCGAATCCCTTTGCTATGGCAAATCCTATGGCCGCAATAGGAATAATTGAAAGAAGGGAGTAGAAAGTAAGAGATGATGCCCTTAGTTGGACCTTATCATTCATAAAGCCCCTTGCTGCAAGAACAATAATTCTCAGTTGTTTAATTATAAATGATTTTCCCTTTGAAATATCCGACAGTGATGTATGCCAGATAGTGTCATTTAAATACTTAACTTTATCCAGAACCCAGTGTATTGATTTTGCCATGACTTTATTAACTGAAACTCTGCATGTCAAATATACAAAATAGAAGAGGGTATTGTTCAGCCATTTGTTTTTTTAATGAATTAACTGAGAATCAACAATTCTAATAACTTTGATAAATTGGTTTTAGTATAGTTTGTATACTATATTTAATAATTTTTCAAAACAATATGCACAGATGAAATTTAATATACTTGAATTTGTTGATGGAGCCAGGCAGGCAAAAGGGCTGACAGTTATTATTGATGTTTTCAGAGCATTTTCTGTTGCTTGTTATGCAATTGACAGTGGAGCTTCGCAAATCATTACTACCAACAGTGTGGATGCTGCTTTTGAACTTAAACTAAAATACAGCAATTCAGTCCTAGTAGGGGAAAGAGATGAAAAAAAAGTTTTAGGGTTTGATTTTGGAAACAGTCCGACAGAGATTCTCAAAGCGGACCTTAAAGGAAAAATTGTAATTCATACCACGACAGCTGGTACAAATGGACTTGCTTATTCTGAAAAAGCTGATCAGGTAATAACAGGAAGCTTTGTGAATGCTTCAGCTGTTGCCAGATACATAAAACAAATTGATCCAGTGGAAGTATCTCTTGTAGCAATGGGATACCGTGCTGCTGAATCAGCTGCAGAAGATCTTCTTTGCGCTGAATATATTGAATCTCTTGTTAATAAAAAAAACGTTCAGTTTGACAAAAGAATTGCTGATCTAAAATATACATCTGGAAAGAGATTCTTCAATCCTGAAAACATAGACTTTTCACCTCCTACCGATTTTTTTCTTTGTACAATAGTAAATCGTTTTGATTTTGTTCTAAGGGCTTCACGCCGAATTGATGGCAATATCAATCTTGAGAAAATCGAAATTTAGAAGGGGAATGGAAACTTAAATAAGCCTGAAGATTTTTTCCTTTTATGTATTTCCCTGTAAGTGCAAAACATGCTTATTTTGTAAAACCAGAACAATTTCAGGCTCAGTTTCGAAGAATCAAGTTTTAGTTCCATTCTGTCGCGGAAACGGATAAAAATACCAGCAAGAATTTTTGTGAGCTTAAAAAACCTTATAATGTTATAAACCT
Organism: uncultured Rikenellaceae bacterium; assembly: GCA_964514725.1. Taxonomy (GTDB): domain Bacteria; phylum Bacteroidota; class Bacteroidia; order Bacteroidales; family VadinHA17; genus LD21. The sequence goes on along the minus strand of CAZEUL010000004.1, from coordinate 32,225 downwards.
TAAGTATTCTGACCGTTGATGAAAATGTCTTTCTGTCAGTTATATTGTCAAGAATCATGCTCAGATTTTCTATACTGTGCTTAGTTTTTAACAGATATTCACGGTTGGTTTCTAGACCTTCGTGTATTAATCCATTGTCAATATGATGTATGCTGATGCCGGCTTTTTTTAACTGATATCCGAACAAAACGTCTTCATAACCATACTGTTTCAACTCTTCGAAAAACATTATTTTGGAAAAGACGGTCTTATCAATTAAAACATTAAATGTTGAGAAACTTGAATATGGATTTTTATTTCTTTCAGTTGCCGGTTTCTGATCATTGCTTTTTCCAAATTTCCATCTCAGCATTTTGTCTGGATCGCCAGGAGGAGTATTGTTATATAAAACTCCACCACTTATTACTCTTCCCAGGTGGATTGAAGAAAGCCATCCGTTCAGATAGGCTTCAGCTGTTCCGGGAAGCATGGCATCGGCATCAATAAATAAAAGATAATTTCCTTTTGCTTCGAGTATCAGACGATTTCTTATTGCTGCACGACCAATGTTCTTCTCTGAGACTATAACCCTTAATTTATTATCAATAAGTGCTAAATATTTATTTCTATAGTCTTCATCCGATCCATCATCACCTATAAGGATTTCAATAAACTCAGGAACATTTTCCATTCCAATCCTAAGACTATGGACCAGTGCCACAAGATCATAATTATTAACAGGAATCAGAATAGAAATAGTCATTATATGTTCTGATCAGATTAGCTCTCCAAAAGTACAATATATTTCGAAATATTCCGAAGTCCATACTTTGGCAAAGAAATTGCAATGACTATTTTTGCACGCAGTAAATTTACAAAATCAAATAATGAGAAGAATCATATTTTTATTTTCCCTGGTATTAGCTTATTATGTTGCATCAGGTCAACAGAATAAAGGTTATGAAATATCTGTAAGCATAAAGGGTTTGTCTGATTCAACCATTTACCTGGCTTATCATTTTGGCGATAAACAATACCTTAAAGATACTCTTAAACTTGACAGTACCGGATCTGGAGTCTTTAAAGGAAAAGAGGAGCTGCCGCAGGGAATTTATCTGATTGTTTTACCTGGGAAGCAATATTTTGAAATACTTGCATCCACAGATCAGGTTTTTCATGCAGAATGTGCATTTCCCGATTATTTCAATACTTTGAAATTCACAGGATGTGAAGAGAACACAAATTTTATTAACTATCAAAGAAAATGGGTTGACTTACAGAAATATGCTTCAAATCTTAACAAACGACTTCAAGCTAACAAACAGAATGGCGATTCTCTCAGGATACTGTCATCAATGTTAAAAGCACAGGAAGAATCAATGAAATCATATCTGAATTCTGTTGTCAGGGAGAACAATGGAAATCTGCTTTCAGTGCTCGTAAAGGCTATGATCCCTATTGAAATGCCTGATATTCAGGTGCCCTTTGGTGTCAGGAATCCTGATTCCTTACGATGGGTCAAGTCTTACATGTACAATAAGAATCATTTTTTTGACAATATCAGTCTTACTGACGAAAGGCTGCTCAGGTCACCTATTTTACAGGCCAGATTGAATGCATTTTTTACAAATGTCATTATCCAATCGCCTGATACTATTAATAAGGAAATTGATAAAATCATAAAAAAAGTACAGGGCAATTACAAAATATTCCAATTTGTCGCTGTTTACCTGTTCAATCATTTCAGAGAAAGCGAGATAATGGGACATGATGCTGTCTTGGTAAAACTGGCAGATGATATTTATCTGTCAGGTAAGGCTGATTGGGTAACAAAGGAATTTAAGGAGAACCTTAGGAAAGAAGTTGATATGATAAGACCAAATCTTATAGGTAAAAAAGCAGTGGACCTTGTCATGAATTCTTATAAAGGAATATTCGTTTCACTATATGATGTTCAAAAAGATTTTACAATATTATACTTTTGGGAGCCAGACTGCGGCCATTGCAAGGAAGCTACACCGAAACTTAAATCCTTTTATGAAAAGGCCAGGAACGAAGGAATAGAAGTCTTTGCTGTATGTACTACAGCTGAAAAAGAGAAATGGGAAAAATACATAGAAGAAAACAAACTTACCTGGATCAATGGATGGGATCCCGACAGAAGGTCTAACTATGGTTATTATTATAACGTGAAATCAACTCCATTGATTTATATACTCGACAGGAATAAAACCATTATTGCCAAAAAACTGGCAGTTGAGGACATTGGACCGTTCATAGAAAACTACAGGAAATACTTCAAAAAATAAGATATTCATTTTTTCCCAACCAGCATAAAAGGTCATAAATCGTTTCAAATCCTTCTGAAAATCCTTTGTTTTTGAAAATCCATTTTATGGTCGAAGTTTTATTAATTTCGATCAATGGACCAGTACTTGTTTCTCCAACCTTATAACCTGCTCTGATAAGAGCTTTTCTTGTCCAATACTCCTCCTTCCCTTTTCCGGAAACAAAAATATTGCCTCTTAAGTCACTTTTAATTGAATAGGTTCCATTCTTCTCGTTCAGGCTTATTACTTTAGAGTTGAACAAGCTTCCGAAGGCCCCTTTTAGCATTATATCTTCCGGCGCTCCTTCAATAAATTCATTATCAAGGAGAAGCCATATTTTATCAGCCTGACTGACGGCAGTTTCAAAATCGTGTGTGGAATAAATTACAGACTTTTGTTCCTTTCGTGACAGTTCCTTCAGCAGATGGATGATTTCATATTTGCTGTTTATGTCAAGAAATGCAGTAGGTTCATCCATTATAATAAGATCGGTCTCCTGCGCAAGTATCATTGCAATCATTGCTCTCTGCCTTTCCCCATCCGATAGCTCGTTAACCCGGCGGTCGGAGAATTCAGTCATGCCTGTTCTGGCAAGAGATTTCATAACTGCAATCCTGTTTGCCGAATCAATCCTTCCGTACCAGTTTGTATGAAGGAACCTTCCCTGTGCAACCAAATCAAAAACAGTCATATTACTGACCCTGATTATTTCAGTGGAAATGTAAGCAAGATTAGAAGCAAGTTGCTTCCTTCCATAATCGTAAAAGTTAATTCCTTTAATTAACAAATCGCCTGCTAAAATTTCCTGTATGCCGGTAATGGTCTTTAGCAGTGTGCTTTTACCTATGCCATTTTTACCTATAACGGCTATCATTTCTCCCACAAGTGCTTTCCCATTAAGCGGCGGCAAAAGGATTTTTCTCTGTTTCCCTGATTTATAACCTATCTCCAGATTTTTGAATGACAATATTTCTTTTGCTGGAAACTTCATCAGAATATATCTTGATTTTTGCGGTTTTTCAAAATGATCCAGAAAATAACCGGTATACCAATAAGTGCTGTTATGGAATTAACAGGCAATACATTGTCTGACCAGGGCATCTGAGATATAATGTCGCTGGCTAGCATTACTGAACCTCCCAGAAGAATTACTCCCGGAATTATGATCTTATGGTTTGAGGTCATAAAAATTATACGAGCCAGGTGAGGGACTGCAATCCCAATAAATCCTATAGGACCGCAAAAAGCAGTTACAGTTCCTGTAAGAATACTTGTACTGATAATGATTATTAATCTTGCTGTTTTTGAGTTCATTCCGATCGTTCTGGCATAATTTTCACCAAGTAGTAGTGCATTAAGTTCTTTTGTGGAATAAATTGCAAGCAGTATACCTGCAATCACTGAGGCTGATAAAACTGTTAGCTGGGAGTCTGTGAGGTTACCAAGACTTCCCATAGTCCAGATTAAGTATGCTTTCAGCATAGTTTCATTGCTGAAATATTGCATTATGCTAACAATGGCAGAGACAGCACTAGATAGCATGATTCCAAGTATAAGTACAGTCATAATATTTTCAACCCTGGCTGAAATGTACATTATGAAAATCATTACAAGGCCTGCTCCTGCCCATGATGCAGCTGCTATTGTCCAGTTGCCTATTCCTTTTATGGCTTCCGGAGAAATTGATGAAGAGAAACCAAGGATAACAAATGCAACTCCGAGACTTGCCCCGGAGCTTAAACCCAGAACATAAGGTCCGGCCATCGGATTCCTGAAAAGTGTTTGCATCTGTAAACCACTTATTGACAGAGCTATTCCTACCATGATTGCAGTTATTGCCTTTGGTAATCTGAATTTGAACACGATTAACTCTGTATTCTCAGCCGAATTTCCAAACAAAGCTCTGACAATCTCAACAGGTGAAACCTTCACAGATCCCATCAGAATATCAAGAAGAAAAAGTACTACCACCCCAGTTACCAACAAAATGAAAATCAAAAAATAAACATTCTTTTGGGGCCTTAGAGCTTTGGTTTGTATTTTGTTTTCGGTTTCCAAATTGTAACTAATTTATCTTCTGATAGTATACCATTTTGTATCCTCTGAAAAGATCCGGATGAAGTATAGAAGCTATATCTTTAAGAATAATATCAGGACTCATACACCCTCCTTCCCAGTAATCATTTCCTCCATTTTGATTAACTCTTTTATTGTTGTTGAACAGGTTTCCACTCTGGTAGCATGGAAGATCCTTGAGTCGTGAATCTATTGAAACAATTTCTTCTTTACTGCAAACACTTCCGATGTTAAGCCAGAAATCAGCTTGAACTGCTTCAGCAAAGACTTTTTCAATTGAAAACGGCATTGATACCGACGATTGAGTTTCCTTCCAGAGGTAAGTTCCCCCAGCATCCTCAATAAGAGTACTGATATATGAGTTTCCTGGTGATATAAACCATGCGTCTTTGAATGGCAGTCCAAGCAATACCTTTGGCCTGTCTTTAATGTTCTTCATAATATATTTTTTAAGGTCAAGGTATTTTTTTTCTAAACCCTCATAAATTGAATCTGCCATTGCCTTTTTGTTGTAAAGTGCTCCGAATACCTTTATCCATTCAGCTTTTCCAAGAGGATGGGTTTCGAGGTAATCAGCATTGAACAACGTCTTAATACCCAGTTCTTTCAACTTTGAAACATAACCTGCTGATTCGCTGCCAATTCCATATATCATTACCAGGTCAGGAGAAATACTGATTATCTTTTCTTTGTTAAGATTATCCTCATAACCTACTTCACTAATTATTCCCTTATTTACCCTACCTACAAAAACAGTATCAAAAATGAACTTTGTCCCCGAGAACCCATAGAGCGACTTTGACTCATCCAGTGATTTAATCATAGCAGCGTGGGTTGTTGACATGCATATAATTCTTTTAAGGGGAACATAAATAACCATTGATGTATCAATCCCTGGAGGTGGCTTATCTCCTCTTGGAACAAGGTACCATTGCTGCAAAACATTCTTTGCTCCCTGCCATGGATTTAATATTGAAAGTTGCGAATACCCCCTCATATATTCCAGTTTATACCTATTCGCACCAATAAATATATGTTTCGGCCAGTTTTTTTCAATTCTGGTGACCTGTTTTTTCTCTTCTTTGCAGGAAGTTATTATAAGAAGGATTATAAATATTATTGCTGATACAAAAACGGAATTAAAAAGAGATGTTCTTATTGTTGCTGTTTTCATCTCCCCGGTAAATGCAATTTAGGTCTGAAACAAATTGATCCTGGAATTATTTCAGATTTAAGCTTAGATAACAAATTACCATTATGGTCATATCTCATTACAAATCCTTTTGACTGATAATCAACTACATCAGTCACAAATATTTCATTGTTTTCAGGATTTATCCCGAGCTTGTAAAAATTTGATCCTGAAGGTTCTATCAGAGATGTTTCAGGTAAAGCTGAAGCGCTTACAGGCATTTTTCTGACTCCTTTGAGAAGGTAAAAAAGGTTTTCACCTCTTCCATCAATTACCAGTGAGACAGGAGAATCAGATTTGGATGGAAAAACAAAGCGTTTGATTATCAAATTGTTTTCAGTATCAATTCCTATCAGCTCAGCGTATGTATTTCTCTGCCAGCCTCCGTTGCACAAAACCCAAAGAGTCTCATTTTTATCAATTACCATACTTTCAGGTTCTTGACCAACTTCGATTGAATCAATTAGCTGATCATAATCAGTATTAATAACAAAGATTTTATTTCCACCAACCCAATTTGCGACAAATGCTTTGTTTCCGTGTATTACAATTGATTCAGACGTATGATTAATATTGATATAGCCGGATATTTGATCTTTCAGAAGGTTGATAATAGTAATTGAATCTGAAAAAAGGCTTGTTACATAGGCTTTTTCAGTATTAACAAATGAAATATACCGGGGAGAAACTAATTTATTAATGGAATTGACAGACTTTATTGTCTGACTTTCCATTACTTCGATTTTACCAGAGTTATTTACTACAAGGTATGCTCTCTCACCAAGAAAGTTCAGAGAATAGGGAATATCACCCAAAGGTCGCTTATTTACATCATAGAAAACATAATTATACATTTTTAAGGAATCGTATGAAAAAAAGGAAAGGGAACCATTACCCGCCCGGAAGTTACCCTCATTTATAACAAAAACTCCATTGCCTGACAGATAGCTGTCAGTTGTCCCATGTATAACCGGATCAGGATCTTTTGAACAACCGAATGACGCTAATAATAAAAAAAGGATGCCTGGGGTTAAGGTAAAGATCTGTCGCATTAGCTATTTGCTTAATTTAAAGATTATAGATAAAGAAAATGAGCGGCCTGGCATTGGATACCAGGCTATGTTCTGATAATTACTATTAAAAACGTTATCAACAGAAAAAATGAAATCGTAAGAAGTTATCCTTTTTGTAAGCAGCATTCCAAAATCAAGATTGCTTATAGTATAGCCGGGCAGATATTGAGAATTGTCCGGAGTTATGTATCTTTTGCTTACAATATTTGAAGAAAAGGTGGAGTAGAATTGTTCCCATTTCACTTTGAGCATTGTATTTAGCTTATTTGCAGGGACATAAATCAATTGATTCTTTTTTAATTTTTCATTTTCGACTGAATTAAAAGAATTTGCTGATACCGCTCTGTTAAATGTATAGTCTGCTTTAATTAAAAGATTAATCTTTGATGAGGAATACGAAAGAGACATAATTGATTCAATTCCAGATGTCAGAGCTTTTCCTGCATTTTTTGCAACCCAATAGGAATAATCACCGGGCATCCATTGAATAAGGTTATTCAATGAGTTTCTGAATAATGTGACTTCTGATTTAAAGTTTAGAAAAGTGGAAAGGTTCCGGTCCATTTCGAGAGAAACCTCTGTCATATAGCTATTTTCAATTTTTAGGTCTGGATTTCCTCCAGGAGACCAATACCTATCATTAAGTGTGGGGATCCGTGAGTTGTGTGCAAAACTTGCTTTTAGGAAGTAGTTCTGAGAAGGAATAAGCCTGTATTCCCCTGAAACAGAAAAATCCGGTGCATTTAATTTATCATCAACCACCATTTCCCGAAAAATAGTCGTTGTTATAAGACGAGGGGTGATTTCTATTTCTGATAACAATCCGGCAGTAACAATATTCCTTCTGCATAAACTGGTGTAGTTATTTGAATTTACAAAATTCATTTCATCCGCTATGTCAACTTTCAGTTTAGTTTTTGACCCCAGGCGGGCATTCATTTCTGTCTTAAGAATGATACTTCTTGAGTGATTTTTCGAATCAATCCTTGCTGTTTTATTAAGATAATGGAGCTTATCTGATAATAAAACGCCAGTGAATTTATATTTTAGGTTTCCGTTTTCATGGCTATAGTCAATCATGGTTCTTAGTGATTCATCATATTGCTTCTCTGGTGGATATAAAACATTGGATGTAATAGGAACCGGCATGTTCCTGTCAGATGACTGGTACCAGAACCGTCCTGAAAACAAACCTTTTTCTGAGTTCCTTAAATAAATTTCCTGAATAAATCCCTTTTGCATTAACTGATTATTTTCCCTTCTTTCCCAGTAAGGTTCAGAACTGCTTGCTGTGTTAAGATATCTGAAGTTGTTTTCAGACATGTTAAAATAAGCTTTTGTGGATGAATTAATTATGTGTGATCCTGTAATTACTTTTATAAGTCCTGAATAGCTGCCAAAACTACCTGTCCGAGGATTGACATATAATTGATTTTTGCCTGACCAGTCTGGTCCTGTTTCCAGATTGATTGCTCCTCCCAGACCGCCATTATTGACTTCCATTGAACTGCTGCCGTAATATATCTGTAATTTGTCGATTAGGCCGGCAGGTACCAAAGAAAGATCAAACTGTCCTGGCATAGGATTATTAAGATTGACATTATTCCATGTAATCATTGTATGTCCTGCTGAAGAGCCTCTGAAAGAGGAAGTGGCTATACCGCCCGGGCCATAAGACTTTATGTAAATTGAGGTATTTTCTGATATCAGATCTGAGATTGACTGATTGTTATTAATCACAATCAATGAGGAGTCAATTATTGTGGACTTGTATCCGGACAGTAGCATTTCTTCATTTCTGCCTTTGATTATCACTTCACTGATCTTAAATGTATCCCTGTTAATGGATACCTGGCCATGAATAGTCATGGTAATAAACATGATACAATATAAACAGGCATTTCTCAAATTCATTTCATTATTTGAACTGCCGGGAAAATTGGTCTGGAATCTGAAATGATTCTATGCTTTATTTCCCGAAAGCCTTGAACATTTTAATGCTTATGGCAGGTCTTCTGACTTGTCCCGGTCTTAAAAAGCCTTCCCATCCACAGGCTGGCGGACAGTGGCAGGTTTTTTTTAAGACCAACATTACGAAAATCGTAATGAGGCATCACAGCAGCGGGTACTGTAGCGGATTCTGACCGCTTTCCCTTTTCATCGTGATAAAGACATTTTATCACGACACCATGCAAAGACAAATATAATCATATTTTGACAGAAGGCAAGAATCAGATATAAACAATTGTTGAAAACTCTGGTGTGATTTGCAATTTAACCAACGAAATCAAACCTGCTCCCTAAGTCTCTTTAGTATTTGTTCACCTATTCCAATTCTGTAACCAGATGATTTGTAAAGGATTCGACCATCTTTATCTGATAATATTAGGAATGGGTATGTTATTTCTTTCAGATCTGTATTAATACCGATCTTTTTTAAGATCCCAGAACCCTGATCTGTTAAAACCTGGGAATGAGAAGGTAATCCATCAATATTATTGAGAATAGAATGATTGAACTGTGGGTTGATAGAAAAAAAGTAGAAATTTATGCCAATGTTGTCAAATTCCTTTTTTAAAAGAGGTAAATCATTGATAACATGTTTGGAAGGTTCCTTTTCAGGTTCCAGCCATATAAGTACGAGTCCCTTATCAAAATCTCTTGAAGTTATTTTTCCAGGAATTTCATTTAAAAGCTTTTCAATATCGATACTACCAAGGTATTTATTCACTGATGATTTTTTCCTAAGTTTTATACAGTAATTTACATGTTGGTTTTCAAAAATATCCAGAAAAGAAATATTTGTCAGTATGTTGCTGTCATCCAGTCTGTTCCCTGTAACAATCATATAGTGTCCCGGAGTAAGTGCAAGTTCATCCCTGAACTCAGTTATCCTTTTGTTGTAATCGTATTCAAGAGTATTGTATCTGCCGTTTTCAAAGCGTGCCAATGTAAAATGTATGTAATACTCAGGAACCGGGTTGTTATCTTCGGAGGATAGTTTTAGAAATCCTTTTTCACCTGTTGGTTTTGACTGATCGGAAAAATAAACATCATTCCATTTTGAATTAAACCAGTATTGGGGTATATTGCTTCCCGGCTCAAGTCTGGATGGTATGCCCAGTGACCTGCATAATGCCACGAAGTAGACAGCCCGGGATTTGGAGTCTGAAAGTTTCAACTCATGGACTCCTTTTGGGGTAAGAGCAACATTATAGTAGTTTTCGTCATTCAGAATTCTTATTGAATCATCAATATACTTAATTATTGATGATGGGTCTCTGACTGCCTCTGATTTAAATTCTGGTGTCAGGGATGAAATTAAAAACCCCCTGTATGGTATAAGCATTTCATTTGAAACCCTCGGATTAAGTATGTAATTTATAAATAATTCATTCTTAGAATCAATGTTAAAAGGGTTCAACACATTATTAAGGTGATCTTTAAGTATGTAGTCTTTTGTATCCCTGAGATCTTTTTCTGAAATAATTTTTAGGAGTTCAATTGCATTGTCCTTATCTTGAGGTTTTATCTCCGACAGAAATGCAATTATTGATCTGTAATTACCCATGCTTTGAGAGAGGCATTTTGTTACAGATTCTTCATTGAGATTCATCTTTCTGGCAAACGATGCAGCGTTTTCTTTGGTTATCCATGATTTAATATATGCTTCACGAATGGCATTTTCTTTTAGCAGCCTTTCTGCATTTATTTTTACTTTCTCTTCAGAAGGACCTTCCAGTGGTGTTCTTTGCACAGGGGGGGCAAGGTCATAATCAACACTATAAGAGCCAGCCGGCTTTCGGTCAATTTTTAACAGCAAGGTATCGGTTTCGGCAACTGATATTTTACTGAAATTAAAATCATTATTTTTCCTGGCCCAGATCAGCAAATCGCCAAGCCCTGTCTCAAAGCTGCAAATTCCTGATATGTCGGTAGGTACAATTGCCAGAGGATAGAATTCGGCATAATTATAGAGTTGAAATTCCACTAGTGCATTATCAACAGGCAGATTGTCTATGTCAGTGACCTTCACAAATATTTTTTTAGTTACAGCATATTTTGACAGGTTATTGATTTCTGAATAATAATTATGCCGGTTTATATAGTTTTCATTACCATAGTATGCACCAAAAGATTTTGTATGGATAAGCATAGCTCTCCGTGCGGGTTCTGTGAACCAACCCTGGTCGAGTCCGGGTTCGGGTTCACAGGCACCCATATAATACCAGCTTCCATCGTTCCAGATTTCGACCCATGCATGGTTATCATCCGAATGGGCCCACCTTGGTGTGTAAACCTGACGGGCAGGGATACCAACTGCCCTTAAAGCATTGACAGTTAATGTAGACTCCTCTCCGCACCTTCCCCTTGCTGATAAGATTGTGCTCATCGGTCCGGATGTCCTTATGTCGGATGGTTGATAGGTAACTTTTTCATGACACCAATGGTTTATTTCGAGTGCAGCCTCTTTTAAGCCGTATCCCTTTATCCTTTCGGACAGTTCATCATGATAAATAATCCTGAAAGAATCAAGATTTTCGTTATTTACCCTGCATGGAAGAATATAATGTAAAAAAATATTGTCAGGTATCGTTTTCCCCCAGCTTGATTTCATTCTCGTGTTCAATGCTATGTCAGCATTGGCAAGAAAGAATTCTCCAGAGTAATCAGCCAGATCATTCAAAGGCATGAAGGCAAAAAGAAATTTCAGAGCTTCTGTCTGGCTGACTGAAAGCTTTTTATTAAAAACATCAAAAAGTATCTGATTTCTGCCTGACGCAAGGTTCTTTCTTATTCTGAAGATGCTATCAACTTTTGCTCTGTATGCTTTATCGTAAATTAAGTGTTTTCCTGAGCAACCTGAAAAAATTATTGTTATCAGTACTAAGATCAGGAATGCTGATTTTTTCATGAATAATTTCAATTAATTGTACCGCAGGAATTCCTTATGACCAGTTCAGGAGATATGTTGACCTGACGCTTGTACTTGCTTTTTCCAGCATTTTTAACTTCAGACCAGATCATGTTTGCCACTTTGAGAGCCATTCCGGTAAGTGGTTTCCTCAGACATGTCACAGGTGAATACAAAACGTCAAAGCCAATCCCTTCTTCCATTGAGATAAGTGCTATATCCTGAGGAATCCTAACCTTTCTTCTTCTCAGTGTGGTCATTACCTTATAAACGGTATTACACCGCAGTACAAGCATAACTTCGCTGCTGTAGGGAGGGCGCAGAAATTTTTCAATTTTAGGAAAATCAATTTCATTTCCAGAGTTAAACTGGTCAAGTTCAAGAAGCACAGGTTTATTCATTCCCTCTTTTCTTGATATTGTATCTTTTATGACCTCAATAACATTTTCATCGGTGCCTGAGGAATTCCGTTCAGAAATAATAAGCACATTCTTATAGCCTAATTTTTCAACGTAATTAATCACTTTCCTGACCCCTTCCGTCATATCAGAGCATACTGTATTCAGTCGCAACTGGCTCATTGATTTCTCAAGCAGAACAAAGGGATAACCTGATGCTTTGAGTGATCGGATGGTAGTCTCATCAGCTGCATCACCGACTAAAATCAGCCCGGTGTAAAATTTTTTGTATGAATTTATTAACCTTTTATACCTTTCTTCATCAGTATCTCTTGTCATAATTGAGAATCCCAGTCCAATACTGGCAAATGCTTTTTGCAAAAATGGGAAAAGGTCGTAAATAAATGGATCCTGAGCATATGGTATAATCATTCCAATTACACCAGGTTTTTCCTCAACCGGAGAACTCTCCATTCTGTCTTTTACCAGATCGAAGTATCCCATTTGTCTGGCAAGAGTGAGAACCCTTTCCTGCGTATCTTTTCTTATTCCATGCTGGTCAGCTTTGTTATTAAGTACAAGCGAAACCAAAGTGCTGGACACACCGAGTCTTTCAGCGATTTCCTTATTCTTTACTTTTTTCCCCATTATCCCATGAATTTGGAATACCTAAAATAGTATTTTTTTGAAAATCAAATACTATTTCAAACAATATTGATAGTAAAAAATAATTTCAGTTTTTTTAGATGAAAATAATTCACCATTTTCAAATCCTACCTTTTAGGAGGTTGAATTCCTCTTTGCTTGGCAGCTGCCTCAAGTCTTTGCTGCCATTTTGATTTTTTCAATGGTTTTTTCCGGTTCTCTTCAAGAGTGGCAAGTACTTTATCAGCATCGATGAAGCGTTTAAAAACAAGGTTTTGGAAATAGGTCAGAACGTTTGCCAGAAAGTAATAATATGTTAAACCGGATGAGAAATTATTCAGCATCAACATAAACATTACAGGCATCATGTACATCATCAATTTCATGCCAGGCTGATCCTGACCTGCTGTCGATCCTGACATTTTCATTGTTAGCAAAGTGGATGCAGTCATCAGTAAGGTAAAAAGGCTCACGTGACTACCATATATCGGGATTTTAAAGGGAAGATTCAGGATAGAGTCATATGTTGAAAGATCGGTTGCCCACAAGAACGGTTCCTGACGTAATTCGATCGAAACCGGGAAAAATCTGAACATGGCAAACAAAATAGGCATCTGAAGAAGCATCGGCAGGCAGCCTCCCATAGGATTGACACCAGCTCTTTTATAAAGATCCATTGTTGCCTGTTGCTTTTTCATTGCATCTTCCTTTTTTGGGAATTTTTTCCCTAGTTCATCAACCAAAGGTTTAAGAACCTGCATCTTTGCCTGAGACTGGTATGATTTAAAAGTAAGTGGAAGAAGGACTATTTTAATGAGAATAGTAAGAATAAGAATTATAATGCCATAGCTTGCTATATACTTTTCAAGCCAGTTGAAAACGGGAATTATAATAAATCTGTTGATCCATCCGATAATGTTCTTTCCAAGAAAAACTATTTTTTCCAATTGCAAGCCTTCCTTTCGCAATGTTGAAATATGGTTAGGACCGTAATAAAGTTTCATTGAAATCTGAGACTCTTCCCCAGGACTAAAAGGGACTCCTACTTCAGATGCAAAATACTTAATAAATCTTGGTGATGTGATTTTTGTCGATGTAACAGAACCGTTTAGAAAGAAATCATTTGTTATCAGAACTGAAGAAAAAAACTGGTCCTGATAAGCAATCCAGCTCAGTTTGGTTGTTATGTCAGCCTTGTCGACCTCCTTGTTTGACCTGAATCTGAGCTGGTCGACATCATCCTGGTAGTATTTATATTTAATTGTCGAATAATTTTCCTCATTTTGACGACCCTTTTCCTGCTGAGGGATATACATCCTCCAGTCTAGTGTGATACTATTCTGGTTTGATGCAATTATGCCGTTCATCGATTTGAATTTCACGTTAAAGGCAACTATGTATTTGTCCGGGGCAAGGGTATATCTATATTCAATATATCTATTCTCTCCAGCAAATAGTTTTAAAACCACACTCTGGGTGTCTTTATCGGCAAGAAAATAACGCTTTTCGGAATCAGGTCTGAAATACAGGTTATTTGTCTGTACCGCTTTGTTATCGATAGTGTAAAAATTAAACCCGAAAATGGTCGAATCACCCGAGAACAGTATGAGAGGAAGGGAATCATAGGTGAAATAATCTTTTATGAGAGCTGAGTAGATACGACCACCCTTCTGAGATATTTTAAGCTTTATCCTGTTATTTTCAAGAATTATCATGCTTGTATCTCCCGATGAAGCACCTCCAAATGCTCCAAACTGACTTGAATCAGGTTTAGATTCTTGGTTAATTTTAGCCTTTGCACCTTCCGGCTGTGAAGCTGGTCTGAGGGTATCCTCCTTTGTTTTGTTATTTGTGAATCCAAGAATCTGGTTTATTTCATTGACTTTCGACACTGCAAAAGGCTCATTTGGTTTAAATCTCAACGCATTAATGTATTCAGCCCTTGCATTTTCCATATCACCTTCAGCATAAAGCGAATCAGCAACCTCGATAATTTTTTTATAGGATTTGTTTAGACGGCTGCTGTTATAAACACTGAAGCCAATGAATATTGCAAATATCAGAATAATACCAATTATTGTGTTCTTATCCATTCTTTTTTATATTGAATAATTCTATATTTATTAGTTTAACCTATACATGCTTTTACGAAACTTACAAAAAGAGGATGAGGATTAACTACAGTACTGCTGTATTCTGGGTGGAACTGAACCCCGATAAACCATTTATGCGAAGGTATTTCCACTATTTCTATTAAATTGGACTCAGGATTTACGCCTGCAGGTATCATTCCATTATTGAGAAACTCATCATAAAATTTATTGTTGAATTCATATCTGTGCCTGTGCCTTTCAATAATTTCCGACTTGCCATAGGCCTCATAAGCCTTTGAATCTTTATTTAAAATGCATTTATAACCTCCGAGCCTCATAGTTCCTCCTTTGTCAATTATACTTTTCTGTTCCTCCATCAGGTCAATTACCGGGTATTTTGTTTTGTGGTTTATCTCTGTTGAATGCGCCCCTTCAAGGTGGAGAACATTCCTTGCAAACTCAATTACTGCACATTGCATACCAAGACAGATTCCGAAAAAAGGTATATTGTTTTCTCTTGCATATCTGGCTGTAAGTATTTTACCCTCTATACCACGAGACCCAAATCCAGGAGCCACAAGTATACCTTTCAGTCCTTTCAGACGTTCATTAACGTTTTTTTCGTTTATTTCTTCCGAATGAATAAGATCCACATTAACCATACACTCATTTAAAGCTCCTGAGTGGATGAAAGATTCTGAAATTGATTTATAAGCATCCGGTAATTCCACATACTTGCCTACGAGACCTATCCTTATTGAATGCTTTGGATTTTTTAACTTTGAGAGAAATTCTCTCCATTCTGTGAGAGCGGGTTCATTTTGAAGGGGTAACGAAAGTTTCCTAAGGACTGTCTGATCGAGCTTTTCCTCTAGCATTTTTATTGGTACTTCATATATAGTTGATAAATCTACTGATTGTACAACAGCAGCTTCTTCAACATTACAGAAAAGTGCAACTTTTTTTTTCAGATCAGCTGTCAGACATTTTTCTGCTCTCAATACGAGAACATCAGGTTGAATTCCATTTTCGAGAAGAACTTTGACGGAATGCTGAGTTGGTTTTGTTTTCAATTCTCCTGAGGCAGATAGATATGGAACGAGTGTAAGATGAACTACAAGGCAGTTCTGTGGACCCATTTCCCATTTCAGCTGTCTTACT
Organism: uncultured Rikenellaceae bacterium; assembly: GCA_964514725.1. GTDB lineage: Bacteria > Bacteroidota > Bacteroidia > Bacteroidales > VadinHA17 > LD21. Next base: position 16,363 of record CAZEUL010000004.1, on the reverse strand, counting down.
GATTCGATGTAGGGAAGAGATTCAATATCACCAACTGTCCCTCCTATTTCTGTAATAACAATATCAAATTTATTGCCCGATCCGACGAGTTTTATCCTTCTCTTAATTTCGTCGGTTATATGCGGAATAACCTGAACGGTTTTTCCAAGATAATCACCTTTTCTCTCCTTGTTTATGACTGTCTGGTATATTTGGCCTGTCGTCACATTGTTAGCATGACTGGTTGGAACGTTAAGGAACCTTTCATAATGTCCCAGGTCCAAATCGGTCTCCGCTCCGTCAAGCGTGACATAGCACTCTCCATGTTCATATGGATTAAGGGTTCCGGGATCCACATTTATATATGGGTCGAGTTTTTGAATAGTTACTGAGTACCCTCTCGACTGAAGAAGCTTTGCCAAGGATGCCGAAATAATACCTTTACCAAGAGAGGATGTTACCCCACCAGTTACAAATACATATTTAACATCAGCCAATTACGGGAAATTTTAAGTTGTTTAATTGAATTATATTAATTAATCATCGAGGCCTGATAGATCTATCATTTTTACTTTTTCCTCAAGGGTTTTTATCATCTTCCTCGCATTATCAATTTTCTCCCTTACTTCCTTTATCATAGTGTCAGCATTTGAAGATTTTGCAAAAAAACCAATATTATTTTCCCAGAGTACGATATCGTTTTCAAGCTGTTTTATCTTGGCAAAGAATTTGTCCCTTTCATTCCTTAATTTTCTTGAGGCCTTAGGATTTGACTTCAGGTTATCTAGTTTAGTTTTATATTTAAGGATACTTTTATCTTCATCAGCGATTTTCAGCTTGTCGAATTGCTTGTTCAGAGCATTACGATATCTGTTCGTAATCTCTTCTTTCTTATTGAATGGAACGAATCCGATTTCTGTCCACCTTCTTTGCAATTCCTTGAGTCTTTCAAAAGCAGCATGAACATCAGCCCCGGGTTCAAATTTCTCAAGTTCTTCGATTATTGCTGTTTTGGCTTTGAGGTTGTCTTCATAAGAAGTATCAAGACTGGCAAAGTATTCCGCTTTTCTGTTAAAGAAATGGTCACATGCTTTTCTGAATCTTTTCCATATCCTTTCTGACTGTTTCCTGGGAACAGGGCCAATCTCTTTCCATTCTTTCTGAAGCCTGATAAGAGCATCAGAAGTGGTTTTCCAATCCGTGCTTTCCTGAAGTGCCTCAGCCTGGATGCAAAGTTCATTCTTTAACTGGAGGTTATTGAGCTGGATTTCCTTGTTGTCGGCGTAAAAGCTCCTTTTCTTTTCAAAAAAAGCATCACAGGCTTCCCTGAACCTCTGGTACACCTTATTGTTTTGCTTTTTTGGAGCAAAGCCCAGTGTCCTCCACATTTTTTGAAGAGAAACGATCTTATCAGCACGTTCGTCAAAATCCTTGAAGCTATTTATTTCCTGAAGATTTATTGCTTCAACTTCTTCACAAATGGCAATTTTAGCTTCAAGATTCTTTCTCTGCTCATCTTTCTGCTTTTCAAAATATTCATGATGCCTTTTATTAATCTGTGAAGTAGCCTCCCTGAATCTTTCCCATATTTCATTTTTGGATTCCTGGGGAACAGGACCAATTTCCCTCCATTGATTATGCAGATCCTGCAGGATTCGGAATGCATTCACAGGATTTGGTTCCAGCAGAAGTTCTTCTGCTTTCTCACAAATAAGCACTTTAGCTTCAAGGTTCTTTTTAAGATCCAGGTCCCTGAGCTCCTTATTGATTTTTATATAATCATAAAAAACTTCTACACTATGGTGATAATTTTCCCACAGATCTTTCAGTGAGGCTTGGGGAACAACACCTATTGAATGCCATTCATTCTGAAGTGTCCGGAATTCATGAAAAGTTTTATTTATTGATTCCTCCCTGTTAACAAGATCCTTTATCTTGTCTATAATATCATATTTCTTCTTGAGGTTCTCGAGTTTTTCTGCTTCCTGGATCTTATTATAGTCATTTTTCTTTTCCCTGTATCTGTCAAGAAGTTCTTTTACCCGGAAATCGAGCGGATCTACCCATACTTTGTAGTCCTCTATTTTACCTCCTCCCTCAAGAAATTTGTTTTTTCTCTCCTCAGATTCAATTTTAAGCTTTTTGTAAAAGAGAGTCTTTATCCTCTCAACATCATCTTTAATTTCAGCCGGAGGTCTGTTATCTATTATCAACCCAAGTGTTTCAACAAGTTCACTTTTTGAATAACCTGAATAATCTACAGGAGGCAGTTCAATATCATCAAGGTCCCGGAATTCATCATGAGGGTCAGAATATTCCTCAGATTCCATTTCAGGATAATTTTTAGTTTGTGAAACCTGATTTTCGACAGTTGCCTCTTTATCCTTTTCTGCCAATTCCTCTGATTCAGTATTTAAACTTTTTTCTGCTCTGTCAGCAATTTTAGTCTCTTCTGTACCGGAAGCTTCATCATTTGCTCCGTTATGTTCCTTACGAACAAGTTCATCCGGATCTTCTTTTATCATAATCAATCCATTAAGGTTCAATGTCTTACGAGTCTGAACAATCCATGTTGGTTGGGAATTTTTCAGAGTACGAAAATATTGAAAATATTTGTTAAAACTCAAAGATTTATACAAATTAATACTGCTTCAGATAATTAGTCACAACGATTATTGATATCTTCAGCAGGTGTCAGTTTGAATTCTCTGTAGTATAATTTTAAATTATCGACTCATTCATTATTGAGACCAAATATATTTTGGCAATGGTTTTAGTTATCACGATAGGTGGAATCAGTTTGTATCGCAGGTATATGAAGAAAAAAGTCGGGCAGAATAGTTTTAAAAAACAGGATGCAGAATATTCATCAAAAATGTCAAACAAGGATATTGATGATTATGAACCCTATGCGAAAAAATATTAAGATTTATTTCTTGAGATAAGATAACGGAATGGATTGATTATTTTTTCTAAAAGACGCAAATTATCAGTTATAATTTCGGCAGTTCCCTGCATATTCTGGTTAAAATCAAGTTTTTTCCCATAAAGCGTAACAAGACCATCAGGAAGTGTTAATTCAATAACATAAGCATCTCCTGATGGAACTAATGATTTTGATTTTACTATTCCGCGAACCATTCCGAATTCTAGAAAAGGGTATCCGCTAAATTTTATGTTTACAGTTTGCCCTATCCTGACCTTACCGGAACGGTTCATCTTAAGGAATATCCTGCCGATAAAATCCCCCGATTCAACGGGAATGATGCTGATAACCGGCTCATCCTTAGTCACAGTCTGATTTTCGCTCCAGAATTTTGTAAAACTCACAGTGCCAGTGACAGGGGAAACGATAAGGTAGGTGTTTTTCCAGATATTTATCTGAGCTTTTAAATTAAGGAACGATTCATTGAGGGATGTAAGATATCTTTCTTTTTCTTCTTGTTTTTTTATTTTAAAATCTTGTAACATCTGGTTTTTTTCTGCAAGCTCGATGCTTTTTTCAGAATGATCAAGGCGAACCTGCTGAAGGTCAATTTTCATTTTAATAAGAGATTGTTTTGACTTTTCAAGTTCACTTTCAGAAAAAACACCGTTTATGCGTAATAAAGAGTCTCTGATGAATTTTCTTGATTCAAGGATTTGATTTTCAAGATAAAGTTGTTCCTTAACCTTCAATCTGTTAATAAAGTTCTGAATACTCTCTATTTCATACTTTACAGAAACGATCTTATTACCGTAGTAATCGTTTATTAGGTAATTATTATAATCTGATAAACTGGTAAGGAATTTACTCCAGAAACTTTGGATCTCACCAAGTTCGCTGAAGCGAGGGAGAGCATCCAAAGAAATTTTGTCCGGATTTGAAACTGTGTCGGTAATTTCTTCAAGAAGCCTTATTTCTTCTATTGAAGCTGCTGTTTCCATCACAGCAATCAGTTTTCCGGCATCGACAATTTCTTTGTCGTTTACATATAAATCTTTTATCCTGCCTGTAATTTTAGAGACCATTGTTACTGGAGGATTGACGGTTGTTATTTCAACCGGAGCCGGAATCCTGTCAGGATATTTTATTAACCAGGAAAATAGGATAAGAATAATAAAGACAATGAATATTAACGTATTCCCCCACCTTAAAATCCATGAAGGCACCTGTCCCATTACTTCCCTGACAGGTTCGGAATATGTAATTTCTTTATCTTTTAATCTATTTGTCATATTAATATTATCAGTTTCCGAGTTCGAGCTGGTTTTTAATCAGGTTATAGTATGCTCCCTTTTTGCTTATCAGTGAATCATGATTACCATATTCTGAAATACAGCCATTTTCCATAACCACTATTTTGTCAGCATATCTGACTGTGCTCAAACGATGGGCAACTATTACGACAGTTTTTCCGGAAAAGAATTCTGACAGGTTTTCAACAATCACCTTTTCAGTACCTGCATCGAGGGAGTTAGTCGCTTCATCAAATAACAATATCTCAGGATCCTTATAAATAACTCTTGCGATTAACAGCCTTTGCTTCTGTCCCTCACTTAATCCGTGTCCATTGGCGCCAATTTTCGTATTATAACCTAAAGGCAGAGAATCAACGAATTCTTTAATATTAGCAAGTTCAGCAGCTCTTATCATTCTTGGCTCATCAATTTCTTCAGGACCCGGTGCAATATTGCCTGAAATTGTATCAGGGAAGATAAATCCGTCCTGCATTACAGCCCCTGTTTTTTTTCGCCAAACATGCAGATTTATCTTTTGTATTGGCGTATCACCGACAAGTATTTCTCCTGAAACAGGAGCGTAAAAGCCGAGAATCATTTTAAGAAGTGTTGTTTTTCCACTCCCGCTTACTCCAACAATTGCTGTAATCTTATTCCTTTCTATCAGCAGATCCACGTCTTTCAATGCAAATGGAGATCTTGGTCCTTCATACTGGTATGAAACTCTTTTAAATTGGATATTTCTTTCTTCAGGTATTTTTGTTATTTTATTTTCACTATCTGTCTCTTCATCTTCCATGTTATGGACCTCAGCCAGTCTGTCAAGACTCATCCTGGCATCCTGTGACATTCTGAAGAATCCAATGATCTGATTGACGGGTACATTCAGCTGGCCGGTAATGAACTGAACTGCCAGCATCATACCAAGTGTCATCCGTCCGTTCAGAACAGCGCTTGCTGATACAATAGTGATAAGAATATTTGTAATTTCGTTAATAAAAACAGCACCTGCCGCCTGATACTGAATCAGTCCAAGACCTTTAACTTTAAGTCCGAAAAGCGTTGCCTGGTGTTTTTCCCAATCCCATCTCTTATTAATCTCGCTCTGTGTCAACTTTATCTCCTGCATTCCATTTATGATATTTATTAGCTTGGAATTTGATACCGCCATTTCCCTGAACCTGGAATGGTCAAGCCTGCCCCTTTCCTTCATGAAAAGAGATATCCAGAGCAGGTAAATTAAGGTGCCTGCAAGAAAAATAAGGAATATTTTAATGCTGTAAATAATCAGAACAATCCCGAAAATTATCAGATTAAAGAATGAAAAAAGCATACTAAGGCTGGTGGATGTGAGAAAATCCTCAATTCTGTTGTTATCTTCAATTCTCTGAAGAATGTCTCCGGTGAGTCTTGAATCAAAAAAAGCTATCGGTAAAGCCATAAGTTTTTGAAGGAATCCGGAAATTACTGCGACATTTACTCTTGATCCGATGTGAAGCAGAAGCCAGCTTCTGATAAATTCTACTGACATTCTGCCGATTACAAGTGCAAGCTGGGCAAAAAGAATTAAATAAATGAATCCTATATCATTGTTGTTTAATCCGATATCTATAATTGCCTGAGTAAGGAAAGGGATGATCAGCTGAATCAGGCTTCCGATTAAAAGGCCCAGCATAAGCTGACCAATATATCGCTTATATAATCTGAAATACCTTGAGAGAAACCTGAATCCCATATTCTTTTCATCTCTTTCATGGCTTTCCATGAGTGCGGGTGTGGGTTCCATTATAAGAACCAGTCCTGCTTTTTTGCCTTCAACAAGAGTACTGGCCCAGTTTCTTTCAAATTCATCAATTGTCATGCTCAGCTTCCCGTTTGCAGGATCTGCAATCCATATTTTGTTGTCTTTTATTTTGTAAACAACAACGAAATGTTTCTGACGCCAATGCACTATGCATGGAAGGGGAACCTTCTCCCTGAAAAGGTCAAATGGAATTTTTAGTCCAAGGGTTCTGAATCCAATTGAATCTGCTGCTTCTGACAGACCCAGGAAAGAGACTCCTTCTTTTGTTATATGGCATTTTTTTCTGAGATAATCCAGATCAAAGTTCTTTTTATAGTGGCCAGCAATCATTTTCAGACATGCAGGTCCGCAGTCCATACCATCATATTGCCGGAAAAAAGGGAAGAACATTTTTCTGAGTAGCCATTTTAGTGGAGGTAAATATATTAATATTTGATAAAATTCAAGCCGGGCCTGTCAAATCAGAATGTGAGTCTAATCTAAACAATAAGGAAATGTTATCTTTGTCAATCCAGAGAATAAAAGAATAAACATTTGTTCAGGAAACATCCGGATAGTGCGATAATTGAGGGAATTCGTCAGCAGGACGACAAAATTCTTTCATGGATTTACAGCGATTATCACCAAACGGTAAGACATCATGTACTTAAGAACAGTGGATCAGAAGATGATGTTTCTGATGTTTTCCAGGAGACAATAATTACTCTTTATAGGCAGATTACAGAAGGAAAATTGAACCTCACAACAGATTTGAAGGGATATTTTTTCAGTGTTGCAAGAAATATCTGGAATGTTCAGCTCAGAAGAAAAAGACGAAATATCATACTAGATACTGACCTTCCGGATGATAATGAAAATGAGGATTCAAAAATCATTATACTTGAAAAAATAATTAGCAGGGTTTTTCAGAAACTTAAACCTGACGCCCAAACAATACTGAAATTATATGCTGAAGGCAAAACTTATGAAGAGATAACTTCCATAATGAATCTTAAGAATGAAACCTATGCAAGGCGGAAAAAATATCTTTCCAAGGAAGCTCTAATTGAGTTGATCAAAGAAGATCATGAATACAAGGATTATCTCGACTTAAAGTAATAAATGGCAGAAATTATCATCCCTAGAATGAAAATAAAACCTGCAAGAAGAATTATGTGCCGCCCGAAATAAAGTCTTTCATCATTTCCATATTCAACAAATGATGACCAGAAATAAGGATGGGATTTCAGCATGTCTGACTTTTCCAAATATTTTATCTTCGCCTTTCTGAGTGCAATACTTTTATTGGTCCCCTTCCTTATAAATTTATAAAAACCTTTCAAAATATCAATTCCTGATCTGTCATCTATCTCCCATAGAGACATGACAACGGACTCACTTCCCGAATACATAAAGCCTCTTGCAAGACTAAGTATTCCTTCTCCCCTATGCAACACTCCTGTTCCAGTATTGCATGAACTTAGAATTACCATTTTTGCTCTGAGTGGAATACCGTACACCTCGTATGTGTTGAGGAGCCCATCTTCAGGATCATCAGCAATCTGAGTAAATATCATCTTCGAATGCATTGGATCCTTATCATTAATAACTGTATGCATTGCCATATGAATAATATCATAATTACCGGCTTGTGATTTAAAAACTGACTCCAATGCATTAACTCCGGAATACAGTTTCCCTCCGATATACCTGCAGGCAAATTCTGCTTCCTGCCTGGCATAAGGTAACTCAACAAGATCATCTAATACATGCTGCCTCGTATTAATAATCGAATCTGTATGAAGGGATCCGCTGTATACAGGTGCAAAAGCAATAAGCTTTCCCGACAAACTGAAACCTGATTTTACAGATTCTGCCAGAAAAGTTGCAGAATATGCATAAGAAATATTGAACTTCTTTATCATAAACGGCAGCTTATTATAAAGAATCCTGTCAGAGTGAACCTGGAATTGAGGAATTGCTTCAAAAGGAAGATATGAAAGGATGTTGTCGGGAGAAATCAGAAGTCTGTCTGAAACGAGAAATTTTTCAACAGGTTTGAAGATCAATGAATATAAGTAACTTCCAAGTCTCTGATAATTACTATAATCTGTTGCTGCATCGTCGAATGGTGGAGATATTAGAAGTTTTCTGAATTCTCTCAGATTTCTGTAAAAAACAGAATCAATGTCAACAGTGACCATTTCGGTTAATTTTCTGTTCGAAATAAAAATAAAAAGACAGGTATCTCCGGTCAGGTAACTTATGTAATTGATGTTTCTCCCTGCTGTTTTGAGAATTTCTTCAGGTTTTATTACTCTGGTATTATATTTTATCATATAATAGCCGGGATATTCCTTTTCAAGCATGTCGATCAGGGAATCTCTTTTTAGTGTTGCACTGAAGATCCTGTTTTTCCATTCTGATATAACTAACGAATCAGGAACCGAGACTGGACTTTTATCTGCAATTCTGGCACTATAAAAGCTTATTTCATTCTGAAGTTGTTTTTCATAATTTGCAACAGTTGAAGGAATATGAAACTGAGTAGCTTTCAATTCCCTTGTTGAAGCAAGCAATGCAGCAACCTTGCTTTTTTCTGATAATTCAAATGCCTTTTCAATAAATTCCCTTTTCCCTGTTTTTCTAAAACAAAGCTCCTTATCCATTATGGCTGAAAGATAAAAATCCCTAGATCTGTCACCCAGGACAATCCTGCTGGTCTCTTCATCAATGTTGATTCTGACCTTTTCAAGGATAGATATTAATAGCTCTGAAGTGGATGAAGCGGATAGCAGAAACCTCAAGTCAGCCGATTCTTTATAAAGATTCCAAAGAATTTTATGCTTTGATTTTAAAAGTGCCATTGACCACTGGTCAGGATAGATTTTCCCTGTCTCCGGATTATCGATTTCTGCAGCTTTGTTAGTTCCTGAGATGCCGTAATAAATAAGATCCTGAACAATTTTAAGAGCTTTTTCATTATAGCCATTTTCAGACAGAGAAAGGGCATAACCAAGCATTATTTGTGGTTTTAATGATAGATCTTCCCTGTTTCTTTCAATATAATCAAGACATTTTTCATAAAGAACCATTGATTTTAAGGGCTCTTTTTTAAATTCGCTTATATAATCGGCATAATTTTTCAAAACATAAATATATAGAGATGAATTTGCCCCATATCTTTTTTCCGCTTTTCTAAGAGCGGTTAGCATCATCTCTTCACCTTTTGCAATTTTTCCTGCCGAACCAATGACTTTTGCAAAACTAATTACAAAGTTCTGGGAGAGCAAAGAATTATAAGCATCTGCTAACTTGATACCTTTGGTATAATAGGAATCAGATTTTTCATATTCACCAAGGAAAAAGTAGGAAGCAGCAAGAGTATTAATAAGATTAATATACCCATCATCTTTTATGATATTGTACTTCAAATAAATCTCTTCAGCTTTTTCAAGATATAAGACTGCTTTTGAATAATTTGAAAGCTTTATATAACAGACTCCCATATTTGTGTACAGGGTTGCAAGACTATTAATATTTTTTTCAGGCTTACCTTCAATCAACTTCAGTGCTGTCAATCCTATATTTATTGCTCTATCATATTCTTTGAGACCCAGGTAAGCAATTACAAGGCTTGAATACCCATCTGTCAGCTGCTGACTCGACTCCCCATGTTGTTTCTTTTCATATTCAATATACTTAAGTGCATATAGCTCCATCTTTCTGAAATCGCCAAGAGCATTAGCAATTACGCCAAGGTTATAAATTGTCTTGAAGTAAATGGAATCATAAAGCCCCTTCTTTTCACGTATAATTGATGAGCTTTCAAAATTACCAGCGGATTGAACATATTTCCCTTCCAGATAATAATAAACACCAGTATGATATAAAATGTCAGAAAGTATAAGACTGTCAGTTTCTTTATTTACAATCAGGTCCGACAGCTGTTTTAAAATAATCCTTGATCTTGAAGTATCTCTTTCTTTTATAGACCTGTAAAACTGTTTATTAAGGTTCGCAAGATTCGAAGTTCTGATTGATTTTCTCAATGAATCCTCCGGAAAATGCTGTTCTTCTTGAAAATGTTCCGGTGATATGTAAGAGCTGAAAACAAGGTAAAGACAAAATGATATAATCAAAAAGCACAGATTTCCCCATTTGTTTGGTTCTCCTTGCATCGGATTTGGTTCTTATTTAATCAGTTTTCCCCATGTAAATATCAAAAGATTAATGAAAATGTCAAAATCAGACTTATCACAGATTTTATTTGGAATTACAATGTGCTGATATACAGATCAATTGATAAAAATCAAAAAAATATTTTGATTTTGAATGTCACAAAACACTGCTTTTTGACATGTTACAATAGAACCATGAGGAATTAATTAACAACATTATACAAATAACATTAAAAGTTTAACAAAATGGAAAACCTGAGTTTAGAAAAAATCAAAGGAGTTCTTGATGAATATGTACTTACGTTTGATGAAATGATACGTGTAAGGGGTGGTGACGGGGATCCTATAGTTATTCCGACACCTCCTCCCATCAAAATCTGAAATTTCAGATTTTATTTGTTTTAAGATACTTCTGAACAGGTTAAAACAACTTGCAATATTTGCTTTTACAGGCAATATCGATATTCCCTGCATTGTCGTTGATTGCCATTAGCTAAGGTTATTGTTGAAAAGCAAACTATTGTTTTTGAGTATATTGCAGATTTATTATTTGCACTTATTAATTTACATTGAGGGCAGATACTAAAATGTATGGTCTGATATATAGGTACGGAATTTTATGAAGTTAAATACAGTATAATTTATGAAAACAATTGATTTTTCTTATTTCATTGAGCGTTACATAGCCGGTGAAATGGATAAAAAGGAGGAACTTTGGTTTCTTAAGGAAATGGAAGGAAATCCGGAGCTTAAACACGAGGTTGAGCTGCGGAGAAAGACTGACAATATCCTTGTTAAGAAGGATATTCTGGATCTTCGCAGAAAGTTAACCAATATTGAAAATACGAGAATAAACAAACCAACCGGTGAAAAACCTGGCAGAATGAAGTATGCTGCTCTAATTGCATTACTTATAATTATTGGTGGCATTGCATTCATTTATCGTGGAAAACTTAGTAATGAGGAGATCCTTGAGCGCTACTACAAGGCCTATGAACCTACAAGTAATATAAGATCTGATTTTAAGACCGATAATCAGGATTTCAACCTTGCCCTTGAATATTACAAAGTACGTGATTACAGGAATGCCGCGGTATATTTCAGCAAAGTAATACAGGCTGAACCGGGTAACATGCATTCAACATTGTTGAACGGCATTTCAAACTATGAAATCAGTAATTACCCTGAGGCTGAAAACTCTTTTACCAGAATTATTGATGATAATAACAATCTTTTCATAGATCATGCTCAATGGTATCTGGCATTATGCTATCTAAAAACCAATGATATATTGAAAGCAAAAGAGCAGTTCATTGCAATTGATAAGTCAGGGAGTATTTATAAAAAGAATGCCAGGCAAATATTAAAAAGATTGAAATAATACTTGTCTTAATATTCTCGTATCTGCAGTATTGATAAATACATGTGAATCGGAATTTCAGATTATACCAGGTTTCTATGATTACTGTCTGAAAAAGGGTTGGCTGTTTACTGTCAATGTCTGCCTGACCCAAAGCGTGAAGCCAGGAGGGTGTCTTATATGATAAGGCACCTTCTTTATTTAACGAGTTAAGTTATAAAGCCTTGAATTAATTAACTATCTGCTGTAGAATTACTTCTTAACAGGATCTTGTGTTTTGCCTTTCATACCAATTATTTGTACTTCAGTACGCCGGTTTAGTTTTCTTCCTTCGGATGTTATATTATCCGCTTTAGGAGAAGAGTTCCCATAACCCTTAAAATTAAGTCTGTCAGAAGAAATGCCCTTTTCTTTCAGGAAGTCAACAACAGCAATTGCTCTTTTTTCTGATAATACCTGATTATGTGCATCGGTACCAGTGGAATCGGTATAACCGCCTATTTCCACAATAATGTCCTTGTTCTCTTTTAAAAGTGAAAGAAGATTATTCAGTTCTTTCATAGACTCATTCTTTAATGTCCAGGAGTCTACTTCAAAAAATACGTTGGCCAGAATCATGCTCTCTCCTATTTTAAGAGGACTAAGCTTAATATGCTTTAAATAAGGAGTCATTACAGAGTGGGTCCCTTCCAGCATAAAATTCTCTGAGTAAAACAAATAACCCTTCTTGCGGACATTCAGCCCATAATTGTAACCTGATGGCAGACATACAAGAAAATTGCCATTTGAATCTGACGTATTAATTAGTACGACCTTTCCCGTTGAAAGGTTTATTAGTTCATAGTCAGCAACAAGATTTTGTCCGCTCTCTTTGTCTGATACCTTCCCTTTAAGATAAGCTACCGGATTTGGACGAGATGACTCGGGAAGATTGAACCAGAAAATATTCTTACCATTTTTATCATCTCTTTTTGAAGAAAAGTATGCTTTCAATCCTCCAGATTCAATCACAAGTCCGGTTTCATCACTGAAAGTATTTATAGGGTATCCAAGGTTCTTAGGTGTTGTCCAGCTACTATCCGAATTAAGCCTCGAAAGGTAAATATCAAATCCACCCATTCCGGGAAGTCCGTCTGAGGAAAAATAGAGGGTTTTTCCATCAAAATGGATGAAAGGTGACATTTCATCTCCTGATGTATTAATTATTTCCCCCAGGTTTTTAGGAACACCCCATCTGCTATTTTCTCCCAATTTGGAAAACCAGATATCTTTACCGCCGTATCCACCTGGTCTGCTGCTTGAAAAGAACAGTATTTTACCATCAGCTGATATGGATGGTTGAGATTCCCAGTATTGAGTATTTACCGGACTGCCAAGATTGATTGGGATTGACCATTTCCCATTGTTGAAAGCTGAGAAGAAAATATCACAGCTTCCCAACCCTCCAGTCCGGTCACAGGCAGTGAAATACATATAGCTGCCATCAGATGACAGGCTTTGTGCACCCTCATTCTGCCTTGTATTAAGTGGTGCTCCTGCATTCTGAGCTTTTTGCCATTTGTTATCAACCAAATAGCTAATATAAAAATCTTCCTGGGATATCTCTCCGACCTGAAGCTGATCGGAGGGTCTTCTCTGTCTGGTAAATGTAAGCATTTGCCCGTCTGCCGTTATTGATGGCCAATATTCATCATCTGCAGTATTAATTCCATCTCCGACGCTTACAGGACTAAAAGGTACCGGGTGTTTTAGAGCTTCAATGGCAAATTCACAATTCTTCAAATTCCTTTTTGCTGATTCCCTGTTTTTCTCTGATATTTTTTCCTGCTTAAGGTATATTTTAAAATTCCTGAGAGCATTTTCATAGTCACCTGACGATATCTCTGCTGTGGCAAGACTGTAATAAACAGGCATATAAAATGTAGAATCAATTTTAACCGCCATCCTATAATTTGCTGCTGCCTCTTTGAACCTTCTTTGTTTTGACATTAATTCTCCAAGCATCATATAGGCCTCGTAGAATTTGCTATCTGCTGCTATAGCCTGCTTGAAGAAAACTTCAGCAGAATTAAAATCAAGGAAATCAAATGCTCTCTGGCCATCCTTATATGCTTTAAGCGCTTTGTTTGAGGCAGTATGATATTTCTGCTGGCAGAAAATGCTGTCAGAATTCATGAAGAAAATTATGATAAAAAATATCGGTAAAAGATAATTTCTCATTTCTGTCAAGGTATATGCATGTATTTGTGAATTTGCAATGATATCCTCCAAATGGGGTGCGCTTTCACAAATTCGACAATATGAGGAATAACAGTTTCAAATCTGCTCCATTCCGGTTGCATGAAAAGATGTGTTTCTTTTTTAACCATATTTTGGTATTTTTCAGCCCACTCAAAGTCTCTAACATCTTCAATAATCACTTTAAGCTCATCAGCTTTTTTACAAATATTCTTTGAAGGAGGCATATTCTTTTTTGGAGAAAGACATATCCAATCCCAAATTCCGCTCAGGGGGTAAGCTCCGGAGGTTTCCAGAAATGTTGAAAAAGAGTGTTTTTTGAGAGCTAAACATAAATGATCCAGATTCCATATGAGAGGCTCACCTCCCGTAACTACCACAGATTTAATTCCTGAAGAGACAGCATTTTTCACAATTGTATCAGTATCAACCATAGGATGAAGACCAGGATCCCACGAAAACCTTGAATCACACCAGTTACAACCAACATCACAACCTCCCAGTCGTATAAACCAGGCTGCCTTACCGGCATGATATCCTTCGCCCTGAATAGTGAAAAACTCTTCAACCAATGGAAGCAACCTGCACTCAGGGCTTTTTAAAATTCTCTTTCCCATGCATCAAAACGTAATTAACATGAATTTTATTTTCCAAAAAGAAGTTGATAATCCTTCCTTGCTGCTTTTTTTACCCAGTCTGAAGGAATGACTTTCCAGTTATTAATTGCCTTTGGTTTGATTGTCCCAGACAATTTTAAATATTCAATAATATAGTATCTCAGATCTCTTTCCGTTGAGGAAATCAGTCTCTGACGGAGATCTTTCTTTGATATTCCTGCACCATTTAAAAAATGACCCCCACCTCCATTTCCTCTGTAGGAATTAACAGCTACCGTATACATTTTATCCAAGTGAAAAGCAGTCCCGTCGGAAAGTGCTTTAATTGTTACTCTTTCTCCTTCCGGTTTGCTTACATCTACTATATATTCTATTCCTGCTGCTGAATCAAAATTATATGGCTGGTTTTTTAACCAGGCTAAACCTTTGTTTAAGGCAGGTTTACCATCCTTATTAAGACGGAAATTGAGAAGATTGTCATTTGGCCCCTTCATTGTTTTGTACCAGCCAGCGTAGGAAAACTCAAGATAATTCTTAATTTCTTGACCGGTCATATTCATTGTGTACAGCATATTTTCAAATCTGTACAATTTAAACATATCTCCTATAGTTACAGGACCAGCTTTAATACTCGCGTCAAACGAAAGTGGTGCAGCAAACGAAATATCAGCGTCTGTGATTTTTAGCTGGATTAAATGGATCATATCAACAAATGGGGAGGATCCGAAGTATGATTCCCTTGATGTTATGGTGGCTTCAGAAGTACATATAACCTCATTTACAAAATTCTCAATAACAGGTTGCTTATCTCCGAATTTTTTCATGAAATCAGGATGTGCAGTGTATTTGTCTACATCAATAATTTCTCCTTTAATCAGCTTCCTAATCTTCTTTTCTGAATTGGCATACTTTAATACTATATCTGCCCTTGCAATTTTTTCAGATCTGCTTCCACTGTCGAGTATCAGAATTGTATCGCCTTCTGAATTAACAGTTTTTTCATTTACAATTCTATGGTCATGTCCAATGAAAACAATGTCAAAGCCAGGAACTTCTCTGGCAACTGCTACCGATCCGTTTTCTTCATAATTGTCTCCGTTTTCCTCATTACTACCCCGGTTATCCCAACCAGAGTGGAACAAGCCTATTATGAGATCAGGATTCTCCTGTTTAATCAACGGCATCCATTGTTTCGCTGTCTCAACCATATCCTTGAACTCAATGCCGGCATAAAGCTCTGGAGGAAGCCAGTCTGGAATAGCAGAAGTAACAAGTCCTAAAACAGCTATTCTGAATCCGTTGCGTTGTATTATTACAAAGGGATTGAAATATGGTTTACCTGTTGCCTTTTCAACAGCGTTTGCAGCCAGAAGGGGGAACCCATAATCAGCAGCAAGTCTGTCGTACACTCTATGTCCGGCTTCAATATCATGATTCCCTACAGTTGCAGCGTCATACCTCATGAAATTCATTACTTCAGCATTTATGTGAGGTGATAGTGTGTCAATATAATTGTAATAATACACCAGAGGCTGACCCTGCAGATTGTCCCCATTATCAAGAAGTATGGTATTAGGGAAACTGTTTCTTATCTTACTAATACAAGTATAAGCATTAGCTTGAGAAACATCAAGATTCTTTTTTTCAATGAAATCATATGGAAGAATATAACCGTGAACGTCGGTGGTTACAAGTATAGTGATAGTCTGCTTCTTTCCATCCTTGCATGAAAACAATATAAATATGCAGACAAGGATCGACAAAAGCTTGGGCCATGCGTTTCTTCTCATAAAAGCTACATTTTTTTCACTAAAAAAGGAATTGATTTCTTAAAGTTATTTCTTTATAAGCAAATAGTTGGTAAAAAATTAAGCGGTTTTATTTTGAATGCTTTCAAATCTCGTAATAAACATATTAAAGAATTTTCAACATTAGTGGGCAATTAAAACCCACTGATTATTAATTGTTTATTTTCTAGTTCTTT